>DATGUA010000026.1:0-2998 GCA_035301545.1 Tissierellaceae bacterium
TCTTCAAACATAGCTACAGTTTCAAAATCTCCCTCTTCGTCTGCAGCATTTCTAATATCAGTTGCTAACTCTCTCATAGATTCTAAATCTTCTTTAACTATTTCTAAAGCATTTTCTCTAGAAAATTTTTCTGGCTCTATTTCTTTAATAGTAGCTTTTTCTAGATATCCTGCCATAGTTGATATTGGAGTAATATCCTTAGTCTTTAATAATTCAGCTACTTCGTCAAAGTCTTCAAACATTTGGTCATATACTTCTTCAGTGAATTCATGAATTTCCATGAATTTACGTCCAACTACATTCCAATGAATATTGTGTAGTTTAATATTAAATACTGCTAAATTTGATAAATATACTTGTAATTCTTCTAAATGGTTCATAATCAATTCCTCCTTATAGTTTAGAATAATTAGTAATTCCCATCAAATATATTATATGATATAATATGGAAAAAAACAAGAACAAAATATTTGACATAGATATATTTTAAATATATGATATTAGAATCAAAAGAATATTTTAAATTATTTATTAGGGCATTTATGATATACATCAAATATAAAAATGAATTAATAAGGAGGCTAAGTATGGGATCACAAATTATTGTATTTTCAGTTATATTAATAACCTTGATTTTATTTATTGAAGGAAGTATTAGATACGAGTTTGTATCTTTAGCTGGATTAATAGTACTTACTATAACAGGAATAATATCGCCAGAAGAAGCATTTTTAGGATTTGGGCATCCGGCAGTAATAACAGTAGCTTCAGTCTTAGTAATAAGTGCAGCTCTTGTAAAATCTGGGGTTATAGAGCTCTTAGTATCGTTATTAAACAAAGGTGCTAAATCACTCACTTATAAAGTAGCAAGTTTAATGTTAGTTACTGCATTATTATCTGGATTTATGAATAATGTAGGGGCTTTAGCATTGATTATGCCTATTGCCATTAGAGTTGCAAAAGACAGTAATGTTCCACCATCTCAATTTTTGATGCCGGTAGCTTTTGCATCATTATTAGGTGGTATGGTTACTGCAATAGGTACACCACCAAATCTAATAGTGTCTAGTTATCTAATCGAGGCAGGAAAAGAAGAATTTGCTTTCTTTGATTTTGCACCAGTAGGACTTGTTATGGTAGCAATTGGAATACTATTTACTATAACTATTGGGAAAAAACTGATTCCACAAAGAAAATCGAATGATGAAGAAAGTCTATTTGATATAGAAGATTATTTATCTGAAATAGTAGTAGGGAAAGATTCTAAAATGAGAGGAAAACCTCTAAGAGAATTTCATACTACTTACAATTTAGGAGTAGATATACTAAGTATATTGAGAAATAAGCAAAAAATAATTGCACCTGATGCAGATGAATATCTGTGGGAAGGAGATGTTCTAATAGTTAAGGCTGAATCAAAAGAATTAACAGAATTAGTTAAAAGAACAGGGCTATCTTTAAAAGGTGCAAAGATTGAAGAATCAGATTCACCATCTATGTTAAATTCTAGCAATATAGCATTAGTAGAAGTGGTCTTAAGAGATGATTCGTTTTTAATAGGAAGAACTGCCTTAGAAACTAAATTAAGAAATAGATATAATGTAAATTTAGTTGCTGTATCAAGAAAAGGAATATCATCTTTTGGAAGATTAAAGTCTTTTAGATTTAATGCAGGAGATGTTTTATTAATGCAAGTTCCATCTAATATAGCACAAGACATATTTTCTAAATTGGGATGTTTACCTCTTGCACATAGAGAATTAGGAGTAAGTGTAGAACAGAGTCAATTTAAAAAAGTACTTCCTTTAAGTCTTTTTACACTGGCTATAATAGTTACAACTCTTGGGCTATTGCCAGTACAAATATCATTTGCCTTTACAGCAGTAGTATTAGTAATTTCAAAAGTACTTACGCCAAGAGAGTTTTATGATGCTATCGAATGGCCAACAATAATTATGTTAGGATCATTATTACCTTTAGGAGATGCATTACAAAGTAGTGGGGGTTCGGAAACTATTGCAAATGTATTGATGAAAATGTCAACTATTCTATCCCCATCTATGATGGTAGGATTATTAATAATTATAACAATGATTCTTACAAACTTAATAAGTAATACAGCATCAGCTATTTTAATGGCACCGATAGCTTTTACTGTATCAGAATTTATGGGAGTTTCTCCAGAACCTTTATTAATGGGAGTAGCTGTAGCATCTTCATCAGCATTTTTGACACCGATTGCTCATCAATCTAATATGTTAGTAATGGGTCCTGGAGGATATAATTATACAGATTATTGGTATTTAGGTTTACCATTATCTCTGCTCGTAGTATTAATAGGAACACCTTTGATTCTATATGTGTGGCCATTATAATGTAATAATATAAGTTGTAAAATATATTGATAGTATAGTAGGTATTTTAGTATTTTTTATTTAGTTTATAGAAGGATTAATATGATAAAGGGTAAGTAGGAAAAAGTTTTAAAATTATATTTTTAAAGAAATAAAATTTTCATACTGTATGAAAAAGGGATAGAAGTATGTTATACTAAAAGTAGTAGGTCTATAGACTAGATCTACTATTTTTTAATTATATAATATAATAGGGAGGAATTTCTATGAAGATTTTTGATTATTTAGAAAAATACGATTTTGAACAATTAGTATTCTGTAATGATAATAGTACTGGATTAAAGGCTATTATAGGTATACATGATACTACTTTAGGGCCAGCTCTTGGAGGATTAAGAATATGGGATTATGAGACAGAAGAAGAAGCTATTGAAGATGTAATCAGATTAGCAGAGGGAATGACCTATAAAAACTCAGCAGCAGATTTAAACCTTGGAGGAGGTAAGGCAGTAATAATTGGAGATCCTGAAAAGGTTAAAAGTGAAGCATCACTTAGAGCTTTTGGTAAGTATGTTGAGAGTTTAAATGGTAGATATATTACAGCAGAAGATATGAATGCTGAACCAGAAGATATGGCATACATA
>DATGUA010000027.1:0-30558 GCA_035301545.1 Tissierellaceae bacterium
TTGATTCGTAAATTTTGTTCAGAAAACAAAGTAAATGATTTAAGTGAATATACACTATATTCAAGTTGTGAGCCATGTGCTATGTGTTCAAGTGCTATGGTTTGGTCTAAACTTGGAAAATTAGTATATAGTGTCTCACATGAACAATTAGCAGAAATTGCAGGGAGTAATATTATGATTCCATGCAAAGAAGTGTTTGAAAGAAGTCCACACCAGACAATTGTTGTAGGTGAACTATTAAATGAGGAAGGTTTGAAAGCTTTTGATGGTTATTCTTTTGTATAAGGAATTTTACTTTACCTAGATTTAGAAACAGATAAATTTCTATGAGTAAATTTAATATATTAAGAAGAGAAAATCAAATATAAATTAATAAGAGTACCGTATTATTCAAAAGAATAATACGGTATTTTTTAGTTCATAATTTTTATATTATATGCAACTAACAAGAAAAAATATAGGAAATTAGGTAAGAAGATATAGTTATAGATGTAATTAAAGAATATATTGCTAATATTGAATTTAGGGATATTGAAAAATTATATAAATATGCAGAAAGATTTAATATAAAAGAGAAAGTAAGAACCTATGTGGAGGTGTTTTATAAAATTCAAAAAACACGCTTACACTTACCTTCATAATTTGATATAATGAAGTGGAATATAAGTGGTAAAATCCAACTATTAAAATAGAAATCATTTAATTTATTAAGGGGTGTTTACATGAAAATTTTTTTAATTTTTGGGGGGAAAAGTGCTGAACACGATGTTTCGGTAATTTCTGCCTATCATATTTTGCAAGAGATTTATTATAAGCATTACCAAGTTGTCCCTGTATTTATTTCAAAAGAGGGAAAATGGCTGAAAGGCGATTTAATTACTAAAAAGGAAGAAGTTCCTAGCCTAAGTGAATTACAAGAACTAAGAGGAGAAGACTTTCATTTTGAAGAATTAACATCTGATAGCATCGCCTTTCCAGTGCTTCATGGACCAAATGGAGAAGATGGGACAATTCAAGGTTTATTTGAAATGTTAGATATTCCTTATGTTGGTTGTGGGGTTTTAGCAAGTTCTGCAGGAATGGATAAGATTGTAAGTAAGGTTTTATTTGAAGATGTAGGGATCCCAATTGTTCCTTATGAAGTTGTTACACAAAAGAAATGGAAAGAAAATGCTAGGGAAATTATTGAAAGGGTGGAGGAAGGCTTGCCTTATCCACTTTATATCAAACCTGCTAACTTAGGTTCTAGTGTGGGAATTACTGAAGTACATGATAGGGAAGAATTAAAGGCTGGAATTGACTTGGCCTTAGAATATGATCATCGTGTCTTGGTTGAAGAGGGAATTACTGCTACCGAGGTAGAGGTGGCTGTTTTAGGAAATGAAGATATAGCTAGCTCTGTAGTAGGTGCCTTGATAAAAGATACTCATTTTTATGATTATGACTCAAAATATATTGATGGAGAAGTTTCCTTGCAAATTCCTGCAGAATTGACGGAAGAGCTATCAAAGCAAATACGTGACTATGCTATGAGAGCATTTCAGGCAATTGATGGAAGTGGTTTAGCCAGGGTAGACTTTTTCGTAACAGAAGATGACAATATCTATATTAATGAAATTAACACTTTTCCAGGATTTACACCTATTAGTATGTATCCAAAACTATGGGAAAAAACAGGTCTTACTTATGGAGATTTAATTGAAAAATTAATTCAATTAGCAATTCATCGTCATTCAACTAGAACTGAGAAATATGGGAAAGATAGAAAATAAAAACTTAATAAATGGAGTGAAAAAATGGTTAGTTGGAATTTAAATGAGATTGTAGAAGTTGTTGGTGGACGGTTATTAAATCCACCAGCAGAAGAAGTGCAGGTGTCTGGTATCTATCATGATACAAGGAAGATTGAGGAAGGGTCTTTATTTGTCCCTTTAATAGCTGATAGGGATGGACATGATTTTATTGAATCGGCTATTGCTAAAGGAGCAGCCACAGCTTTTTGGAGCAGGGACTCTAAAGAGGCCCCAAGAGATATTCCACTAATTCAAGTTGCTGATACGGAAAAAGCCTTACAAGATTTTGCAGTATGGTATTTAAATAAAGTAGGGCCTAAAGTGGTTGCTATTACGGGAAGTAATGGGAAAACAACCTCTAAAGATATGACAGCAGCAGTTTTGGCTATGAAGTATCATACACATCAAACGTCGGGAAATTTTAATAATGAGCTAGGGGTTCCCCTAACTATTTTATCCATGCCTGCTAATACAGAGGTATTAGTATTAGAAATGGGAATGAGTGAGCCGGGAGAAATTAAATTTTTATCTGATTTAGTTCAACCAGATTTAGCTGCTATTACAATGATTGGTGAATCCCATATCCAAGCATTCGGGTCAGAAGAGAAGTTGGCTGAAGAAAAAATAAGTATTATTTCAGGGCTGAAAGCAGGTGGTCTACTGGTTTATCCAGAAGAACAAGCATTAATCACCCAACTGCTACCAGAAGATTTAGAAAGAAAAATGTTTGGATCTAAATATTCTCCTCAGGTTGAATTATATTCTAGTGATATTATAGAAGGAATAGAAGAAACCTACTTTACGGTCCAGGATGGGCAAGGGGAAGAGCTAGCTGTAAAGATTCCTGTTCCAGGGAGTTATAATGTTCAAAATGCATTGTTGGCTATGACTATTGGTAGAATATTTGGTGTAAGTTTACAAAAAGCAAAAATTGGCTTAAGCCAGATGAAGTTGACAAAAAATCGTCTTGAATGGTTAGAAGGGAAGAATGGAATTCGTATTTTAAATGATGCCTACAATGCAAGTCCAACCTCTATCAAGGCAGTTTTACAATATTTTTCGCAAGTAAAATCAGCAGGTGAAAAGATCCTGGTTTTAGGTGATGTATTAGAATTAGGCTCATTATCAAAGGAACTTCATGAAAGTTTGGCATCTTCAATTTCATTAGCGGACTATAAGGCAGTGTATTTATATGGAAATGACATGAAGTATTTATATAAAAAACTACAAAAACAAGCTAATGAAGAAGGACTGTATCATTTTGATGGGGACAAAGAAGCTTTATTAGAAGCAATTAAAGAAAGAGCTGAAGCTGGAGATTTAGTATTGTTTAAATCAAGTAATGGAACAGGCTTATTAAGTATTGTTGAACAATTGAAAAAATAAGTATTGATAAATACACATTTAGAATTAGGATAATTGTAAAATTCTAGAGTTACTCCTGCAAGGATTTCCTACTTTCATGAGACTGAAGGAAGTAATGGAATGGATGAGATCTACTGCCGGAGTAGGAGAAAAAGTCTTGGAACCTTTGGAGATAGAGGGGATAGGACTTTTTTATTTTGTAAAATATTAAAAAATATTTACTTTTGAAACTTTAAATAGTTGGATTTTTTATTAAAAAATATAGATAATCTGTAAAATTGACTATTAATATAATTTATAAGTCTATATTTTATGATAGAAATAAATAATTAGACAAGGTTGTAATTCCTATGCTAGTATTTATTTAGAATGGAGGAGGATTGGGGTGATATATACTTGTCTATAAAAGTTGATATAATCTCTGGTTTTTTAGGAGCAGGGAAAACCACTATGATAAAAAAGCTATTAGAAGAAGATGTATTAGGTAAAGATATTGCTATTATTGAAAATGAATTTGGAGATATTAATATTGATCCAGGTAGAATAGAGGAGAGTGGAATCGAGATAAAATCAATTTCTTCTGGATGTATCTGTTGTTCTTTAGCTGGTGAATTTGATTTGGCTATGAGAGAATTGATAGATGAGTATAAGCCGAACAGAATTGTAATAGAGCCTACTGGTGTAGGTAAGTTATCAGATATTATAAAGATTGTAAACACGCTTAAAAAACATAGGAATGTAGAGCTTAGTATGGTTATGGCTATTGTAGATGCCCTAGAGTATGAAGACTTTATAGAAGTATTTGGGGCTTTTTTTAGAGATCAGATTAAGTACGCTAATTCGGTTATACTTAGTAAGACCCAATTGGTTGATGATTATAAGGTAGATAAAATAGTAAAATCTATTAGGGAAATAAATCCTAATGGAAACATAATTACAACCTCTTGGGATGAATTATCGGCCGAGGAAATATTAGGTTTAGCAGAATTTAAAAAAGGCCCTTTTCATAATGTTAAATTTAAAAGTAATTATGAAGAAGAAAATAAATTTGAATATTGGACAATGGAAACTGCTAAGAAGTATGATAGAAATAAATTAAAAGAAATATTATGTAGATTAAAGGAAGAAAAATATGGAATAGTCCTTCGTGGTAAGGGTATATTGGCAAATAATAAAGGAGATTGGTTAGATTTTGATTTTCTCCCTAGAGAAATAGAAATAAGGAAAAACAAACCTCAGACTATAGGACAGATTGTTCTTATTGGGAAAGAATTAAATAAAAAGGAAATAGAAAAAATATGGGATTAGAAATTCTCTTATATTAGATAGTTTTTTAATGCTGCAAGGGATTGACATTTAATTGACAAAAAAAGGGGAGAGTATAATTGTCTAAATTTATCGACTATAAATGCAAAATAGGGACTGACATGGGTGGATTTGATGAGGAAGTGGTCAAGAAAGTAGATATGGACTTTCCAGAGGCTTATACTAGGGCTGCTGGAATTGTTAAAATAGCTAAAGCCAATAGTAAACATGCTGGAATGGATATTTGTTTGCTGCCTTTTTGTCATACTGTGGAGGCAGAAAATTATGGTGGAGATATAAATCTGGGAAGTGCAAAGATTGGGCCAAGATGTGGAAGTTATACATATAAAAATAGTCAGGATTTATTAAATATGCCAGATTTAGATTTTAATAAGGGTAGGCTATATGAGGTAATTAAAGCTATAGAAGAATTAAAATCTCAAGGGGAGAGTGTATGTGTAAATATAGCTGGACCAATTACAATTTTGAATAATTTAATGGATACTAGCAAGATTTTTAGAACTTGGAGAAAAGATCCGGATACTATAGCAAATGTTATTGAAAAAATAAGATTACAATTACTTATATATATAGAGAAAGTAATTGAGGCAGGAGTAGATATTGTAGCTTTTGAGGACCCTGTAGGAAGTCTTAATATTCTTGGACCAAGATATTTTGAGGCTCAGGGCAGGAACTTTTCCTATCCTTTTGTAAAGGATGCAATTAAGATAATAGATAATAGAGCTGTTTTACATATATGTCCTAAAACCACATTACAATTAATATCTTTAGACTTAGCTGAATGGGAAGAGATTGGGCTAGAAGATGTAATGACTTATGAAGAAGCTTATTTAAGATTAGGAGAAAAGGTACCAGTAGCTGGAAATATATGTATTCATAATAGGAATGTTCCATTAAAGAATAAAAAACTTAAGATATTAAAAATAAATGGGGGATATTAAAATGAAAAGGACAAAAGAAGAATTATTACAATTACTTTCAGACTATGTGTTTGAAATGAAGGATGATGATATAGCAGATATTGCTCAAGAGTATATAGATGAAGGACATGATCCTCTTGCTGGGATTTTAGAAGGTTTAGTAGATGGAATGAATAGGGCAGGTAAAATGTATGAGGAAGAGGAGTATTTTGTAACAGATTTATTAATTTGTTCAGATGCTATGTATAATGGACTAGAAATTATAAAACCTTATTTACCTGAGAAAACAGAAGAAGGGGAAAAGGTATATAAATGTGTTATAGGTGTAGTAGAGGGAGATACACATGATATAGGAAAAAACTTAGTTAAAATAATGCTAGAAACAGCTGGTTTTGAAATATATGATTTAGGACGAGATGTTCCTCTTAGAAGCTTTATAGATAAAGCTAAGGAGGTAGATGCAGATATCATAGGTTTATCTACATTAATGACGACTACCATGCCTGGTATGAAGGAAATAGTTGATATGCTTAAGGAAGAGAATCTTGATGAGAAAATAAAGGTTATGATAGGAGGAGGTCCTGTATCTCAAGCATATTGTGACCAAATTGGTGCTCATGGATATTCTACAAATGCTATTACGGCAGTAGAACTTGCAAAATCTTTAGTAGGATTAGAGGTGTAAATAGGAGGAAAAATATGAATCCAAGGGAAAGGTTACTTGGAATATTAAAAGGTGCTAAATTAGATAGAACACCTTGCATATGTCCAGGTGGAATGATGAATATGATTATTACTGAATTAATGCATAAAACGGGAATTATGTGGCCAGATGCCCATACTGATGTGAATAAAATGGCAAATTTAGCATCATCAGTATATGATTATGGTATGTTTGAAAATTACGGTGTACCTTTTTGTATGACTATAGAAGTTGAAGGAATGGGTGCAGAAGTAGATTTAGGTGATACTAAGTTTGAACCTCGTGTTATAAATTATATATTAGAATCCGTATCTGATTATAAAGATTTAAAACCAATCGATGTAAATAAGGGAAGGGCAAAGGTAAGTACAGATGTAATTACAAAATTGAAGGCAAAAGAAGATGGGGTACCTGTAATAGGAAATCTTTCAGGTCCTATTAGTGTGGCTTCTTCACTTATGGAGCCAGTAATATATTATAAGGAGCTTAGGAGAAGGAAGGAAGATGCCCATAAATATATGGAATTTGTTACAGATCAGATTATAGCTTTTGGAGAGGCCCAAATAAGGGCAGGAGCTGATGTGATTACTATATCTGATCCTAGTGGAACAGGAGAGATTTTAGGGCCAAAATATTTTGATGAGTTTGTAGTAAAATATATGAATAAATTGATAGATGGTCTGCATAGGGTGGATAAATCCATACCTGTAATAATACATATATGTGGTCAAATGCACAAGGTATATGCAGAATTAAATAAAATTAAGGCTGATGCTTTTAGTTTTGACGCTATGGTAAGTATAAAGGAAATAAAGGAACAAATGCCAGATCGACTTGTAATGGGTAATATTAGCTCTTTTGCATTGGAATTCTCTAATGAGAAAAAAATTCAAGCTATGACTAGAAATGTTGTAAAACATGGAGTGGATATAGTATCTCCTGCTTGTGGGCTAGGGACCCAATCATCTCTTAAAAATATACAGGCAATATTAGCCACTGTAAAGGAAGAAGTTTAATGATTAATATTAATATACCTAGAAAAAATAAAGTAATAAAGACTGGAAGAGGAAAGAGTCTTCTGAGGATGCTATTAGATAATGATGAGTTTGTTGAAGGACCTTGTGGTGGAAGGGGTACCTGTGGTAGATGTAAGATTAAGCATATTTCTGGTAAATTGCCCCCTCCTTCAAAAGATGAGGAGAAGTTTCTTTCTAAAGATGAGATATGTGAAGGAATTAGACTGGCCTGCTTAATCTATCCAGAGTCAGATATTGAGATTGATATTCTTGATCAGGAGAAAAATCATAGAGTCATAACAGATGGATATTTACCAGATTTTAATCTAAGCCCATCTATATGGAAGAGAAAGTTTAATATTAGAAAACCTACTTTGGAAGAACCTATTACATATGAAGAATTATTTAAGAGGGAATTAGGATTGGATAGATTAGAGTTTAATATACTTAAGAATATTAAAATGGAATCTGGGGAATTTACAGCAGTATTTAATGAGAAAAGGCTAATTGGCCTAGAAAATGGAGATACTACAGATGAAACTTATGGAATAGCTGTAGATATTGGGACTACTACTGTAATTGCTTCTTTGGTAGATTTAAATACGGGAGATATTGTAGATAATGAAGCTGATATAAATTCACAGAAGAATTTTGGACAAGATGTATTGACTAGAATTACCTATGTTATAGAACATGGGGATAAAGGGATAAAAGAGCTACAAAAATCTATCGTTGCCTTATTAAATAAATTAGTAATTACTTTAGGGAAAAGAAATAATATTAATAAAGATAAAATTTATAATATGACCATAGGGGCTAATAGTACTATGATGCATATGTTATTGGGAATTGAATCTATATCTTTAGGTAAATCACCTTATGCACAAATTTTTTCTGGTGCCAGAAATATTGATTCTATAGATATAGGTTTAGATTGTATGTCGCCATTTGCAAGGGTTAATACCCTACCCTCTGTATCTTCATATATAGGTGCAGATATTGTGGCTGGTTGCTATGTGACAAATTTACATAATACTAATAAGAGAGTTTTATTTATTGATATTGGTACTAATGGTGAGATAGTACTTTCTAATAGAGGTAAACTGGTCTCTTGTTCCTGTGCGGCAGGGCCTGCACTGGAAGGAATGAATATTAGTTCAGGTATGAGAGCTTCAGATGGTGCAATTGAAGAAGTAGAAATTAGGGAGGAAGAGATTAAACTTCAGGTTATTGGAGATACCAAGCCAATAGGTCTTTGTGGAAGTGGAATATTAGCAGCAGTCAGGGAAATGTTAAATCATGGTTTAATAAATAAGAGAGGAAATATTATTAAGCCTGATGAAATAGAGTCAAATGATTATAGACAAAAATATATTGTAGTGGAGAATAATAAAAGATCTGTAAAGATAGCCAACAATATTAAAATTACCCAAGGGGATGTAAGGCAGGTGCAACTGGCTAAAAGTGCAATTTTATCGGGTTTTATTTCATTGGTCAGATATGCTGGCCTTGATATGTCTGATTTAGATGAGGTAATAGTTGCAGGACAATTTGGTTCCCATTTATCAGCAGAAAGCCTTGTAGGTACTGGAATTTTGCCTAAGGATGTTAAAGAGAAGATAAGATATATTGGAAATTCGTCAAAAACAGGAGCTTACCTATCTTTAGTTTCATCAGATGCGGTAAAAGAGATGGATAGTTTATCGAAAAAGATAGATTATATGGAATTAAGTGTATCAGAGGGCTATGAAAGGTTATTTGTAGATTGTTCTAGATTTAATGTGTCAAAGCCTTAGATTGGTGATGGTTATGAGTAAATATAATATATATAAATGTTCTCATGGAATACCTATAGATATTCCAAAGGTTATTAAAAAATATAATGTAGATTTTGATTTGGCCAATAGAGATGGATTGAAAATGGGAAAGTTAGCTGAAAAGATATATTATGAGCTTGGAAGAAAGACTGCGACCCTTCCCTTTGGCCATACTATAGAAGCTCAAGCTTTTGGTGCTAAGGTTAGATTTGATTATATAAATGGTAATAGAATTATAGATTACCCCCAATTTATTACAAGGCCAGATTTGAACGATATAAATATACAAATGATTTTTGGGGCAATTAAGTATTTAAAAAGTAAGAATATTCCTATAACCTTTAATATATCTGGTCCAGTTAGTATAGCTACATCTATTTTACCAACAGAAGAAGTATATCGTGGGATGGTAAAAAATACTGAAAATATGAGGAAAGTATTTTCAATTATAGAAGATTTTCTGAGAGAATATATAAATAAGATTATTGAACTAGACATAGATATATTGTCCTATGCTGATCCTGCAGGTACCATGGATATTGTAGGAAAGAGAGTTTTTAAAAGTTATGCTGGAACTTCTTTTTTAAAAGTTTTAGATAAAGTAGAGTCCAAAAGGAATACTATTATCTATATTTGTCCTAAATCTTTATCTAGTTTATTAGAGGCGGATTTAATTGGAGAAAATGAAGAAGGAGTAATTTCTGGCGGTACTTGTATTTCCAATGGATTTAATAGTAAATTAATTAAAAGATATAGTTTAAAGTAAAGTGTATGGATTAAGAATGAATACTGATAATAAAAGAGAGATGCTAGATAGTGAATGTTTAATACATCAATGGGGAAGTTGTAGATCATTTACCTCATGGTAGAAGAGTGGATATTTATAAGGCGTGTAAAGGATGTATTTTAAAGGCAGCTGAAGGCCCAAATGGTTTTATCTTGTACAGTGGATGTGAAATTTCCTTAGGAAGGCCGAAACAGAATATATTATCCCTCATAGAAGCATCGAAAATATTAGGAAGAGGTGCCCAGATAGGTAGGCTTCCAGAAGGTGTTGTGAAAGATTGTTATAAGGATGGATATAGATTTTTCTGGAGTACTTTAAGATAAGAAAATAAGGAGTGAATGAATTAATGAAAGCATCTGAAAGATTAAAGGAATATTTGGCAGGAGAGTTAGTAGATCATATTCCATATAATTTGATTTCACCTGAAGAAGCTTTAAGTGAAATATATGGTTATAAGACTATAGATATGTATAAGAAGTTTGATATATATGCTGAAGTTATTAAGCGAGGTAAGGAAGACTTTGGCTTAGAAAGTGCTAACATTGGTTTAGGGCTTAGAACTTTAGGTGCGGCTATGGGATCAACTCTTTATTATCCAGAGCGTGGAATTAATCGTTTGGAGGAACAGATATTACATAATTATGCTGATTGGGATAAGTTAATTGATGCCGATCCTTATAATAATGAAATCCTAACACCTTTATTGGAAAAAACAGCAAAGGTAAAAGAAAGATTACCTGATATTAATGTAGGAACAAGAGTTACAGGACCATTCTCTACTGCTATTGCAGTAAGACCGGTTGAAAAAGTACTTAGGGATACAAAAAAGAATCCAGAAAAGTTAAAAGAACTGATAGAACTTGTTGTAGATAATTCTTTAAGGTGGGTAGAGGCTTTTACAAAGGAATTTGGGAAGGCTACTGTATCTATAGCAGATCCTGTTACCTGTACTGATATTTTAAGCCATAAACAATTTATGGAATTTTCTTTTCCGGAAATGAAAAGGTTAACTTCAGGTATAAAGGAGATAACTGGATTTAAACCTTCTTTACATATTTGTGGACATACTAAGGGAATTTGGGAGGATTTAAGGGAGTTGGAGATATCTTCCTTTAGTGTAGATGATTGTGAGGATATTGGAGAAACACGAGAAGCCTTAGGAGACCTTTTTACTATTGTAGGAAATGTTCCACCTGTAAATATTTTAAAAAATGGTAGTGTTGATGATGTGATACAAAGTGTGAAAGACTGTATTCGTAAGGGAGCTACATCACCAAAAGGATATATTTTATCTAGTGGTTGTCAGATACCAATAGGAACGCCAAAGGAGAATTTAGAAGCATTTGTTCATGCAGCAAAAACCTATGGAAAAGATGCTAGGATAGGTGAAATACCTTTAGAGTTAGATGAGGGATAAATCATTATCAGTTTAGGTTTTCATAATAATAAAATAAATCTAGGATTAATATGATACCTCCTAGTAGCAAATTAGAAGTATCTCAAGTTTATTCTTTAATTCTATGAATTAAAGGATTTTACAATATAGTGTTTATATATATTGTATGCTGATTAATCCCTATTACAATATATTAATATTTAGACAAAAAAATGATTATTGAATGGATAAGAGAAAGAGAAGTGTAAGGGGATATTAAGTGAGGAGTAAAAATCAATAATCTTAATTTTTCATATGGTGATAACCCTATATTTAAAGATTTAAGTATGGAATCAGACATTGGATCTTTTGTATGTATTTTAGGTCAATCTGGTTGTAGTAAAAGTATATTAATGATGTAGAGTTTGTAGATGTATAGGAAGAAATAGAGGATGAATATTTTCAAAAAAGCTTAAGATCCCTAAAGAGAATAAGGTTTTACAAATTTATCTAATAAATATAAAAATTCTTTTTGTATCTAATTAAATGATTAATTGTTAATTATTAATTAAACTAATAGGGAAGAAAACTCTTATAGAAAGATTTAATTTTATTTGTTTTAAATTTTATTATATACTATTATTCGGTATTAAAGCTGTTAAGTAAATATTATGAATAATATTAAAAGGAGGTGCTCGAATGATAAAAGAGGAAATGACACCAAGAGAAAGAATGGATGCTTTTTCTAAAGGAGAAGATATTGATCGTGTAATTTGTGTACCAGATATGGGAGTGACTATGGTGCCATTTATTGGTGCTAAAGCTAGTGACTATTATCACTCAGCAGAACTTATGGCAGAGTTAGAAATAGCTTTATTTGAAAGACTTAAACATGATAGTGTGAGTATATCAACTAGCCTTAGAGGTGTTGCAGAGGCAATGGGAGCAAAGGTGAGATATCCAGATTATGGTATTTCACTTTTGGAAGAGCCAGCTATTCAATCAGTAGATGAAATAGAATCTTTAAAAGTGGCAGATCCATTAAAGGATGGGAAACTACCCTTATTGTTAAAGGCCATAAAATTAACTAGAGACGCTCTTATAAAAAAGGTAGATGTTGGGGCTGCTATGTCTGGTCCCTTTAGTGTAGCTGCATCAGTTATAGGGACAGAAAATTTATTAAGATGGATGGTGAAATATCCTGATAAGATTTATACTCTAATGGAAATAGTTGCAGAATCTAACAATAGATACATAGAAGAAGTAGCTAAATTAGGTGTTTCTATTGGATTTGCTGATCCAGTTTCATCTACTAGCCTTATAAGCTCAGAACAATTTAGAGAGTTTTCATTACCTGCTCTCAAAAGTAATATTGATAAGATAATAGAAACAACAGGGAGTAGGCCAAGCATACATGTATGTGGGGAAAGTAAAGAAATTTGGAATGATATTGTAGAAGCAGGTATATCTAATTTTAGTATAGATAATATAGAAAATTTAGAAGAGGCAAAAGAAATAATGGGAGATAGGGTAATAATAACTGGAAATGTCCCTCCTGTAGATGTAATACATCAAGGAAACAAAGAAACTATTTTTAAATCTGTTAAGGAATGTATTAGAATGGGGTATGATTCCCCAAAAGGGTATATTTTAAGTACAGGTTGTCAAATACCCATGAATACACCAATTGAGAATATTGAATTATTTATGGAAGCAGGGAAATATTATGGTAAATATCCAATAGACTTAGGTCTATTACAAGAAGAATAATAAAAATATTGGAGGAGTACAATGGAAAATTCAAATAATAATAAAGGTAATGGCATGGCCTTAATACCTTTTCTAATTTTTGTATGTATTTATTTATTTTCAGGAATTATATTACAAATACAAGGAGTAGATATGGCATTTTATCAATTGCCAGCTCCTATTGCAGTCTCTATAGGTATTATTTTTGCTTTTATATTGATTAAAGGTAGTTTTAATGAGAATCTTTCTAACTTTATAGAAGGTTGTGGAGATGAAAATATAATTATAATGTGTATAATATATTTGTTAGCTGGAGCGTTTTCTTCAGTTTCAGATGCAATGGGAGGGGTTGATTCAACAGTTAGTTTAGGTTTAAATTTTATACCAGTAAACTTTATTACAATTGGTATATTTATAATATCTGCATTTATTTCTATTTCAACAGGATCATCAGTAGGAACAGTATTAGCTATGGGACCTATAGCAGTTGGTTTAGTTGAAAAAGCAGGATTAAATTTACCTTTAGTTTTAGGAGCATTAGTAGGTGGGGCTATGTTTGGAGATAATTTATCTATTATTTCTGATACAACAATAGCTGCAACTAGAACGCAAGGAGTTTCTATGAGAGATAAATTTAGAGCTAATATTGGATATGCATTGCCAGCAGCTTTAGTAACTCTTATTCTTTTATTTGTATTTGGAAAACCAATTACTACCCCAACAATTGAAGAACAAAGTTACAATATAATTAAAGTAATCCCATATATTTTTGTATTAGTCTCTGCTTTATTCGGTATAGATGTATTTATCGTATTAACTGGTGGAATTATAATCTCAGGGGTTATTGGAATATCTTATGGTGATTTCACAATTTTAGGATTAGCTCAAGAAATATATTCAGGATTTGAAGATATGATCGATATATTTTTATTATCTTTATTAACTGGTGGACTGGCTAATATGGTGTCTAGTGCAGGTGGATTAGATTGGTTATTATATAGAATAAATAAAAGAATAAAAGGACCAAAATCAGCAGGTTTAGGTATAAGTTCATTAGTAGCTATTACAAACTTGGCTACAGCTAATAATACAGTATCTATAATTGTTAATGGAGAGCTAGCTAAAGAAATATCTAAAAGTCATAAAATAGATCCAAGAAAAACAGCATCTCTTTTAGATACTTTTTCATGTGTAATTCAAGGTATAATACCTTATGGGGCACAGCTATTAATAGTAGGAGGATTTACTGATGGAGTATTAAGTTCAGTTCAAATTGTACCATATATGTGGTATCCATTAGCCTTAGCAGTATTTGCGATAATATCTATATTAACACCATTTGGTAATAGTTATATAACAAAAAATCCTTGGAATTTTGAAAAAGACGATATGGAAAGTGTACAATAAAGTTAGATTAAGATTCTTTTTATAATAATATCATATTGTTTAATTAATTTTCCAATATCAAGTAATGATAATAAAATCCAAAATCAATTTTTTTATTTTTTCACCTTCCTTACCTTAAATAACTATATTAGTTAGAAGATATGTAGAGCTATTATTACCATATCTTTTATCTTTTACAGCTGGAGCTATGATATATGTAGTGGTAGAAGAATTAATTCTAAAATCAATCTAAGGTATTTGATTTCTCGGTTTAAGAATGAATTTGTTAGGGAATCAATTAATGAAAAGAATTGGGATTTTTTTTAAGGCATATATAATCCTTTCTAAATATTAAAGAGCATCCTTTTATAATAGAATGTTTTTACAAGGGTGTGAGATGGGTATAGGAATAATAGGAAAGCAATTTAGCTGTACTTTAAGTAGAGATTAGTAGGTTAATTAAGGAAGCTTGTATAATATTTTTCTTAAATTAATCATATATATACTATTTATGGTTATAATTGTAAGTGTTTAGGAAGGAGAGGTATAATGAAAAGAAAAGTAGTCATAATTGGAGCATCTATTACAGGGGTAAATGTTATGGGAAGATTAGTTAAGGAGAATTTTGATGGTGATATAACAATTCTTGATAAAAAGAATGTACTTCCTTATAACCCTTATCCACTTTCAAAGGAATGGATGATGGATAAAGATGATATGAAACCACCTCTTTTAAAGAGTGAAGAATACTACGATAAACACAATATTAATCTAAAATTAAATACAGTAGTAGAGTCCATTGATCAAAAAGAAAAGACTGTAACAACTGATCAAAATGAAACTATTCCTTATGATGATTTAGTTATTGCAACAGGATCTAAATTGCGTAAGCTTAAATTACCTGGAGACGATGCTAAAGGTATCTTCTATATGCGTGAATTTAGTGATGCAAAGAAGATTAAAGGATGGTCTAAAGATGCTGAAAATGTTGCAATAATTGGAAGTGGATTTATTGGTTTAGAATTTGCCTCAACTTTTTCCCAGCTTGATAAAAATGTTTCAGTTTTGGTACGGTCTGGTAAACCTCTTGAGAAGATACTTGGGGAAGAAGCATCTAAGTATTTTGTTAATATGCATCGATCACATGGAGTAAATTTTATGTTTAATGAAGAAACAGAAGAGTTTATTAAAGATAAAGATGGTAATATAACTTCTATACTAACTAAAAATGGTAAAAGAATTAAATGTGATATGGTTATTGTAGCGGTAGGGGTTGAGCCTAATTTATCTGTTAACCTTGATTCGTTGGATACAGATCGTGGTACTATTCCTGTTAACAAATATGGAGAAAGCTCCTTACCTAATATTTATGCAGGTGGAGATATTGTCATGTGGCCCTATAAAGATCGTCTAATCCATATAGAGCACTGGGAGAATGCTTGGAGTCAAGGAATTTCAATTGCCAAGAATATCTTAAATGAAAAAAGTAATGAATATAATGTGAACCCATATTTTTGGACAGATCAATATGATCAAACCTTTGAATATTTAGGAAATGCAAGAACTTGGGATAAAACCTTCATCCGTGGTTCTACTGATGATAGACAGTTTGCAGTGGCTTATGTTGATGAGAATAACTATCCACTAGGAATATTTTTTGCTAATGAATTTGAAAAAAGAGGAGATATAGAAAAATTACTAAATCAAGATAAACCTATTAATGAGAGTAAATTTACTGATATTGATGTACCTGTTGATGAGCTTTTAGATTAAATAATATTGATAATAAAAGTAAATAGCTAATAGTCAGTAATCCTTAGCCAAGATGCATTTATTAAGTAATAATAGATGTATTTTGGTTTTTATTTTTGAAATGATTTATCAAAGGGGGAAGGATTGAACATAGATGAATTGTATCTGGGTTTCTCAATAGTTCTACTTCTAGATCAAAATTACAATTAATTATTATCTCAAATAAGATTACTTTTAAAGATAAGATTCTATGATAAAATGTTAATATAAATATATTAGAAATAGTAAATGAATATTATAAATTTAAAAGTTGAAGAATAGAGGAGAGATAATCTATTGAAGAAAGATAAGAATTATAAATTACGAATATTAATTTTAAATCCGATAGTACTAATTATTTATGGAATAGTTTGTTACTATTTATATTCCCTTTTCCAATATGGAGGTCTTAGGAGAAAAGTTCCCTTTATCCTAACAGGTACAATTATACTGATTATTTGGTTTATATTCTGTATTTATAAATATTATAAGAAAGAGAAACTGTATGAGAGTTCTAAGAAATTTAGAATATGGTATTATCTTACAATAATTATTATAATTTCAACTACTTTAATAACAGGAGCAAATATATATAAAAGTGCAATTTCTTTTAATGGGAAGCTATCTTGGTTTATCCATGATCTTAAGAACAAAAAGAAAATAGAACTTGTTCATAATAATATTTATGATTATGGTGTAGAAGGAATTTTTAAAGATATTGAAGAGGAGATCACTTTACCAGGAGAATTATATCTTTCTGAAGAGTTCCAATTAAAATTTGATAATAAAGGGGAAATTAATTATATATATACTTATTTATATGGAAAAGATAGTGAGGGAGAAACCCAGAGTTTCCTAATTTCTTATGATAGAAATAAATCAGAAGATATTATACTACATTTAAATGGTTATGTAGATGAGGATTATGATGAAGATATGAAAATAGAGCCTCTTATGGATATATTAGATTGGATTTCATTAGAAGAAACAGTTAATGATTGGAATGAAGAACAATATGGAATTTTATATAGAGGAGTTAGAAGTTGGGGATACAATACAGGTGGAATAGTTTATATAGATAAAGATGGAAAGACTAAAGAGCTAGAAGAACCTGAAGAAGAGATAATAGGTTATACTCTATCAGTTTATGTTCCAGGAAAAGAAGATAGGATACTTCCTGTACGGTATATTCATGATGAAATTAAAGTAGAACCTATAGAAGATGCAAAATCACAACAATGGGATATAGGATATAATTGTAAAGATGGTGAAGAAACTTACTTTTTAGATGAGGATCTAGGATATCAATTATCTGTAGTTGATGCAGCATTAGGTAGTAGATTTTATGCATTACTGAAAAGTAAAAATGGTGGAGGTAGATGGGAAAATATTAATCCAAATCCATTTTTAGATAGTACAGGAGTATCTAGTGGAATTACATTTATTAATGAAGAATTAGGATTTATTGGTTTATCCCACAATGGAGGAAGTTATGCTAAATTATATAGAACTGAGGACGGAGGAACCTCCTTTGAAGAAGTATCAATTCCAGAGATTGAAGTTCCATTAAATGAGGCAGAAAGTTATAACCCTTTTGACTTCCCTGAAATGCCATATTTAGAAGATGGAAGACTATTTATGTTAGTAGGTCAAGGCCAAGATGGAGATTATAAGGGTGGGATAAAGGCAATGTATGAATCTAAAGATAATGGTAGGACATGGGAGTATATGAAAGAAGTGAGATAGAGAGAACATATATGAACTAATACATATTATAATATGTGTTAGTTCATATATGTATCAATGTAAAATCTAATTTGTATAAAAACTTAAATTTACTAAGTATTTATAAAGTTGGTTTTTCTAATATAGTTAATTCGCCTTTATTAGCATCTAATCTAGCATTTACACCAAAAGGAATTGTTAATATAGGTTTACAATGGCCAGATTTTAAATTATATATAGTAGGCTTATTAAGTGGTTTTATTAGATCATCTATTATTTGGTCTAAAGTAAAAGGATTATTATATTCTGATTCTTTTGCTAGACAATTATTAAAATCCCCTAAGATAATGCCTTCTGATTCTTGAAATTTATTAGATAATATTAATTGATTAAACATACCATCTACTTTATATGGTTCTTCATTTATTTCTTCAATAAATAAGATTTTTCCTTTTGTATCTATTTCATAATTACTACCTAAGCTACCAGTAATTAATGTTAGATTTCCACCTATTATACTTCCTTCAGCAATTCCTTTATTTATAGTTATAATTGGTTCATTGGGAGGATTTTTTATAATAGGATCAAATTCATTATTATAAATTGAATTATAGAAACTATTTTTTGAAAAATCATCAAAATTTCTAGTCATATCTGAGTCTACCATTGGACCATGAAATGTTACTAGATTTGATAGTTGGGAAAATGCTATATGTAAAGCGGTTATATCACTATAGCCTATAAATACCTTTGGATTTTCTTTTATTACTTGATAATCTAATAAGTTTAATATTCTAGGTGTTCCATATCCACCTCTTAAACATATGATCCCATCTACTTCTTTATCTTGAAACATACTATTTAATTCTTTTGCTCTTAATTCATCAGTCCCTGCTAAATATCCATAAGTATTATCTATCTTACTCATTTTAACCTTAAATCCCATTTCAATTAAGAAATTATATGATTTTTGAATATTGATATTACTTGTAGGACTAGCTGGAGCAACTAAACCTATAGTATCTCCTTGTTTTAATCTTTTAGGTTTTATCATTATATTTCCTCCTTATCATTTTAAATTCTATATTTAATCTATGAATATATTATATTATAAATTAATTAAGAATTGATGTACATAATAAAATGATATAAAAAAGCCCTAGGATTTAAGGGTTCACATCAAAATCCTAGGGCTTTTATTTTGAAATCTATTAATCTTTTATATTAAATATGCCTTTTATCCAATTAATAAATCCTTTATCTTCTTCAACTTCTTCTGTATTGTCTTCTACTTTATCGTCTTCTTCTATTTCATCCTTTTCTATACTTTCAGTTTTCATGATAAATTTAAGTTCTCCTTCCATATCTTTAGATATGCCGCTAAAATTATCATTTTCTTTAGATAGATTAATTAATTCATCCTTAGTTTCTATTAGATCTTCTATATCTAAATCACTATTTTCTAATTCTTCTCTGATTTTACCTATTCCTTCATCATTAAATTCATTCATACCTTTATTTAGTTCCTTACTTCCATCTACTAATTGATTGCTACCATCTTGAAGATCTTTTCCACCTTTTGATAGTTCTTTAGTTCCTGTGTTTAATTGTGATATACCTTGATTTAATTGACTAGAACCATTATTTAATTCACTTAATCCACTACTTAATTCTTCAGTTGCATTAGCTAAGTCTTTAGCTCCACTAGTAAATTGATCAGCACCAGATTTGGCTGTTTCAGCATTTTTCTTAATACTATTAGCTCCTTCTTTTAACCCAGCACTACCTTGTGATAATTGTTCTGAAGCATCTTTTAAAGCTAATGTTCCTTTAGATAATTCATTTAAACCATTATTTACTTGTTTTTGACCTTTATTAACTTCTTTAGTCCCTTCAGCTAATTGATTTGATGATGTTTTTGCTTCTGCTAGTCCTTGTTCTACTTGACTTAAACCAGATATAAGTTCATTACTAGAACCTTGAATTCCTTCTAGAGCTGCTTTTTGTCCACCTACAATCTCTTTCATCTTTGTAGCTAATTCATTTCCTTCTGGAGTCTGTTCTAAGATGGTTATTATCTCATCTAATCCATCTGTACTTTGTAATAATGAATCTATGATTTGAGCTTCTTTTTCTTTACCAGCTTTAATATCTTTTAAAGCTGAAGTACTCTTATTTAATCCTTTTGTTAAATCTGATTGACCATTACTTATAGTTTCTGTATTAGAGATTAAATCATCCATACCTTTTCCAAGTTTTTGTGTATTTTCAGGAATACTATCTAATCCATCTGCTAGTTGAGAGGCCCCTTGGGAAAATTCTGCTGCTTTATTACTAAATTCTATAGTTCCATCGCCTAGATCCATAAAACCTTGACCTAATTCATTAGCACTATTAGATAAAGTATTAGCACCTTCATTTATTTTTTTACTACCTGAATGAGCAGCATGAATCCCTTCTTTTAATTGATTAGATCCATCTAGTAGTTCATTAGATCCTTTATGAAGATCATTAGAACCATCTACTAATTTATCAATACCTGTGCCTAATTCTTTTTGTCCATCATATAACTCTTCTGTTGCATCTACTAATTGCTTACTAGCTGATTCTATTTCCTCTAG
Source organism: Tissierellaceae bacterium (assembly GCA_035301545.1). Taxonomy (GTDB): domain Bacteria; phylum Bacillota; class Clostridia; order Tissierellales; family Tissierellaceae; genus DATGUA01. The sequence continues at coordinate 20,375 of DATGUA010000027.1, forward strand.
ACCATCCATTAATTCTTCTAAATCTTCAGCAGAGTCTAAAGTATCAATGTCTGGAAATTTAGATGTAGCTGCGAACATTATAGATTCCATTTCAAAATTTTCTACATCAGCTTCAATTTCTAAATTATCTTCTATAATATCTAGATCTTTTTCTATGTTAAGACTATCTTTAAGTCCTGGTAAGAAAACCTGGCTAACAATTTGTCTACTACCATCAGACATTAATTTTCCTGAACTTATCTCAATATTAGAAAATGTATCTATAGGTAAATCTACTACTGCAGCAACTATATATGGTGTGTATAGAGTTTTTGTTTCATCATTTTTTAGTTTTACAGAATTTTTGTCTGTATTTTTGATGTTTATTTTAATTTTTAGTTTACCACTTTCACCAACTATATCCTTAGGATCTACTTCTTTATCATCTAAATAATATTTAATATTAGTTTTAAGAGGAAGGTCTTTTTCAGGTGTACCTTGATAATAGATATCAGATTCTTCTCCAGTCCAAACTAATTTATCACCTTTTTTACTAGGTTGGATATCATCTTTTATATTTACTATATCTTTTAATGTGCTTTTATCTGTCACTTTACCTAGGTCTGAATCAGAATGGATCCATATACTAGATAATTTATCAATTTCTTTACCATCATTTTCTAAGTTTATATATACAGTTTCTTCTTTAGTAACAGAAGAGCTAGCATTGGCTATTGTTGGTGACAATATGCTAATTGCTAATATAATAGATAATAATTTTAAATTTCTTTTATTTGTGGTCATATATAATTCGCTCCTTTTTAATATTTTCTTTATTTTTTGATTTTCCTCTATTCCAATTTCGAGTAGTAACTTTTATAATGCTTTCACAGGCGATTAATATACCAGGTAGTATAAATAGGATTACTGTTGTTGATATTAATGCACCTTTAGCAATCATGCCAGATAAGCTTTTAACTAATTCCATCTCTGATACTAAAGCTACTCCAACAGTTGAGGCAAAGAAAGCTAATCCACTAGTAGTAATAGACTTTGAGGATTCCCTAACAGATATTTCCATAGCTTTAAATTTATCATATCCATTACCAATTTCCTCTTTAAATCTAGTAGTTAAAAGTATTGCATAATCTACAGTAGCCCCTAATTGTATAGAACCAATTACTATACTAGCTATAAATGGAATAGATTCTCCCATATAAAATGGTATACTCATATTTATAAATATAGCTAAGGTAATTGCAAGTATCAGTAATACTGGTATTGAGATAGAAGAAAATACTAATAATATAATAGAAAATACTGCTATATTAGATAAAGTATTCACTCGTTTAAAGTCAGTATCAGCTATATCTATTAAATCTTTAGTTAGAACTCCTTCACCAGTGAGTAAGGCATCTGAATCATATTTTTTAACTATTTTTTGAAGTTTTTCTATCTGTTCATTTCCTTCGTCTTCAGCTGCTTTATACCCAGAGTTAATTAATAATTGTTTATAATCACCTTTTTCAAATCTTGATTTGATAGTATCAGGTATAAAATTCTCAGGAATTCTTGATCCTAAAAATGTTTGATATGATAGTACATTTTCAATACCATCAACTTCTTCTATTTCATTAATCATTTCTTTAACCCTATAACTTGGTACATCTTTTGAGAGGACTAACATATGAGTAGTCATCATATTAAAATCTTCTTTCAATTTATTTAAAGCTACAACAGATTCCATATCTTTAGGCAAAGATTCATCTAAATTATAGTAGACATCGTTATTTGCCTGACCGTAAAATGCTGGTAAAAATATTAAAACTCCAATTAATATAAATAGCTTATAATGGGTAGTAACTAATTTAGCTAATCCACTAAATTCTGGTAACAAAGCACGGTGATTAAACTTATTTATTAATTTATCAAAGACTAAAATAAATGCAGGTAGTACAGTAAGAACTGAGATAACTCCAAATACTACACCTTTAGCCATAACAAATCCAATATCTTTTCCTATAGTAAGTTCCATAGCTGCAATAGCTAAAAACCCTGCAACAGTAGTTAAAGAACTACCTATTATAGAAGAAGCAGTATTAGCTATTGCATATGCCATAGCTTCTTCCTTATCATCATGTTTTCTACTTTCTTCTTCATATCTATGAAGCAAAAATATAGAATAATCTAATGTAACACCTAATTGTAAAACTGCTGCTAGAGACTTAGTTATATAAGAAATTTCACCAAATAAAATATTGGTCCCAAAATTATACAAGACTGCAAAACCTATACTGAGCATAATTACAAAGGGAACTACGGTAGATTCTAATGTAAGCATTAGTACTATAGTGGCTAATACTACTGCTAATCCTACATATATAGGCGTTTGTTGATCTGCTAAATTTCTTGTATCTCTTAATATAGTAGCCATTCCACTTAGGAAAGATTGCTTATTTAAAACAAGTCTTAGATCTTCGATAGCTTTATGAGTAACAGGCGAAGAAGAGTCACCATCAAAATTTACCATTAATAATGTAGAATCTTCGCTAAAAAATATTTCTCTCATAGAATCAGGTAAGATTTCATGAGGTATACTAATGTCTGCTAAATCATCTATCCAAGTAACACTATCGACTCCGTCAACTTCTAATACTTTTTCTTTAGTTTTTAATATATCTTTATCTTCCATTCCCTCTATAACAAGCATACCTGTAGCCGAATCATTAAATACTTCTCCAAGAATATTTTGTCCTTTAACAGATTCTAAATCTTCAGGTAAATAAGTCAATATATCATAATTAATTTTAGTATTTATAGTACCGTAAATTGCAGGTATTAATAATAATACTGCAAGTAGTAATACTATATTTTTATGTTTCGATATTAAATGTCCAAATCCTATCATTAAATCACCCCTAAATTATTTTCCTAATAGTACTAAAGAGAATAGGTTTCATTTCATCAATACTTGCAGGTTCATTCAATATAATAGCGCTATAAGATATAGAACCTGTTAAATCTATTATAATGAATAAGGTTTTTTCAATATCTTCTCTAGATAAAGAAGTATTATCATAACCTTTTTCAAACATTGAATATATTTTGTGGAGTTCTTCATAATCAGATGAAGCCTTTTTTAAAACTCCCCATGAAAGGTTTTTATGGATTAGTTTTAACATAAGCTTATCTTTTTTAAAATATTCAATAATATAATCTATAAAGTAGAGAACCTGATCTTCAAATTCATCAAATTCTTTATTTTTGGTTTTATCAATAGCTTGTTGTAAGACTCCATAACTTTTTCTAAAAACAATTTTATCTAATAGATCATATTTATCTTTAAAGTATAGATAAAAGGTACCTTTTGCAACACCAGCCTTTTTAGCTATATTACTTATAGACGTACTATTTATCCCTTGAGTTATAAATAAGTCATAAGCTGCATCATAAAGAGAATTTTCTTTTTTTCTTTTGTTTATTTCAATTTGAGTAGTCAAATTTACACCTCCTAAATGTCTGAAAAACCTATAATGACCATTGGTCACTTCTACAATTTCATATTATACTAGCAAAGTGACCAACAGTCAACCCTTATTTTAATTTTATATACTGATAATTTAATACTGATAATTGATATATTTAAAATTGGGTATATAATTAAATATAGACAATATTTTGAAAGGAGAGTTATTATGAAAGGTAAATTAATGTTAATATTAGGTTTAGTTTTAGTGCTTAGTATAACTGCTTGTTCTACTGATGAACCTATAGATGATGAGGATACCCCACCAATAGAAAATAGGGAAGATCTCGAAGAAGAGGAGGAAAAGAAGGAAGAGGAATCAGAAACTACTTCAGAAGATCCTGAAAAGTTTTCAGATGAATGGCCTGAAGACTTTATGCCAGAAGCTCCTAAGTTAGCTGGAGATATAGTTAGATCTAAGGAGGAAGGGCCACATAAATATTTTCTAGAGTTTAAAGATATAAGTCATGATGATGCAAGTGATTATGTTGACTCTATAAAAGAGGCAGGATTTACTGAAAATACTAATGAGTATATAGACACAAATTCTATAAAATACAAGGGAATGGATAAGGATAATAATCTTTTAATCCTTTACTGGGATAAGAGTGAAATAGTCAAATTAGAATTAATAAAAAAAGATAATTAAATATTAATAATAAATAAGGGGATATTTCATAACTAATAATTAGTTATGAAATATCCCCTTCATATAAACAATTATTCTATAAAAAAATTTTAGACTTCCAATTTTTATTCATTTTCTTCAGGAGCTGTTGGAGTCCAAACTAGTTTCATTACTTCCTCTGGATCATCATAAGCAGTTATTAGATCTAATTTAATATAATCTTCTGCAATTTCTTCTAATCCGTTTTTAGTAAATTCATCTGTTAGGCCAAATTCAAGGGTTTTCCATAGTTTAACATTCATATCATAGTCACCACTTATTTGATCATCATCTAACAACATTTGAACAGCTTCCTCTGGATTGTCCTTCATCCAATCACTTGCCTTTTTTAATGCTTGAGTAATTTTCTTAGAGGTAATAGGATTCTGTTCAATGAAGCTAGTATTCATTGCAGCTACACAACAAGGCTCATGAGTAAAGTCTTCATCTAATAAAGAGCGAACAGGTCTTAATACACCATCTTCAACTAAATTATAGGCAAATGTATCAGATAAAAGTGCGCCAGCTATATCTCCATTTTGCATAGCTGCTACACAAGCACTAGTTTCAACTTGTACTAAATCTACTTCAGTTAGTGGATTTATACCATCTTTATCAAAAAATCGGGCAAGTATATTATAGTCACTAGCACCAATACCATTCGGCGCTGATATTTTTAAACCTTTTAAATCATCAGTAGTTTCATATTCACTATCCTCTAGAACATATAAGGTTTTACAGCCTATATGTGCTCCTGCCACAAAAGATAAATCAACACCATTAGTAGAAGGGACTAGCATTGTAGAAATATGTCCTACTGCTAACTGGGCTTGATTATTTCCTAAAGCTTCTGTATATGATGTACTTTTATATTCTTTCATATTTAGGCCTTCTTCTTTAAAATATCCTAGAGCATCAGCAAAATAAGGTGCAGATGTACAGTTTCCACCATCATAGAAATAATTAAGTTCTTGACCATAAGCTTCTTCTTTTTCCCAATCCTCATCTGTATCACTTGTTGTATCCTTATTTGCTTCATCATCAGAATTTACATTGACTGATGAATCATTATTGTTAGCAGGTTTTTCTGAACTAGTATTACATCCTATTAAAGTTATTAATAACATAAGAGCAATGCTAAAACATAATATTTTTTTGTTTTTTTTCATTATTCTTCTCCTTTTTTATATTGTTTGTTTATCTTTGTAATTAAGCATATCTAAGATATCATTTCGATACTTTAAAAATTTGTCTGAACCTCTATCACGAGGGTACTCAAGTTCAATAGGGATTTCAGCTTGTATTTTCCCTGGGTGTGGGTCCATAACTAGTACTTTTGTCCCCATATAAATTGCCTCATCTATATCATGAGTTACCATTAAAGCTAATTGTTGTTTTTCATTCCACATATTTAAAATTTCATCTTGCATATCCATACGAGTGAAAGCATCTAAAGCACCTAAAGGTTCATCTAGTAGTAGAATATCAGGTTCATTTATTATAGAACGAGCTAATTCTACCCTCTGTGCCATTCCCCCTGATAATTGACCAGGATAATCATCTTTAAATTTTTCTAATCGTATTAAACTAAGAATTTGATCAACCTTTTCCGGATCTTGCTTCTTTTGTAGTTTTAGACTAAAAGCAATATTTTCTTTAACAGTTAGCCATGGGAATAATGTGGCCTTTTGAAAGACCATTCCGCGATTAGGGCTAGGTCCTGTTATAGGTTTATCATTTATTGTAATAGTACCTTTAGTAGGTACTACTAATCCTGCAATTAGTCTTAATAAAGTAGACTTTCCACAGCCAGATTCACCAACGATACAAATGAATTCATCATTATGTAATTCTAAGTTAATATTATCTAATGCATGTGTTATTGTATTACTTTCTATTCTAGGGAAGCTTTTATATACATTTTTCATCTTAAGGGCTACAGAATGTTTTTCCATTATATCACCATACCTTCTTGCCAACGTAAAACTTTTTTCTTAATAATATTCAATATTTTGGTAACTGTTATAAAAATGATACAAATAATAATAATTGCAGCAAACATTTTATTATACATAGCCCATGATTTGGCCCATATTATATACCAGCCTAATCCAGATTCTACTCCTAGCATCTCAGCTATCATCAAGGCTGTGCATGCAGAGCTCATCCCCTGGATCATTCCTTGTATCATATTAGGGACAGCATGAGGGATTGCTACATTAAACACAAGCTGATTATTATTAGCTCCTAATGTTTTAGCAGCATCGAAATATGATTTATCTATATTTGATATTCCTGTCATAGTAGCAACAGTTACTGAAAACCATACACCTAGAGCTATTATAAATATACTACCGTGGAAAAGAGATGAAGCTAATACCATAACTAAAGGTATCCAGGTAGCAGTAGGTATAGGACCTAGGATCTTTATTATTGGATCGATCCAATATCTAATTTTGTCACTATAACCACAAACAACACCTGTAATCAACCCAGTTATAACTCCTGCAAAATAACCATAAAATAATAATATTATCGTAGAAATTGCACTTTCAGCTAGTACTACTCTATCCGTAATCATGATATTTAAAATATCGTTAACCCAGGGTAAAAATGGATATTGAAGCCTTCCAGTTTTTAAGGTCAGATAATCATAAATAGCCAACAATAAAAATATAACTGAATATAATGGAGCCTTATGCCTAAGTTTATCAAAGGATTTATTTTTTCCCTTTCTTAATTGAAGGATACTGTATATCCAGAATAATCCATATATGGCAATAAAAAACACTAGGAAATATGTATATATTATAGGATTTTCATTTTCTCTAATGTTTGGGATAAATTTGTATTCTAAAAGAGCTATTATTCCACAAATAACAGGGAGAATAGAAATTATTGCATCGATTATTTTCTGCATAGTAGATTTTTCTTTTTTCTCCATTTGTAATAATTCTTCTTTAGTTATGTCTAATGTAAGTGATTGATCTTTATTCACTAAAACACCTCCTCGTTTTTAAGTATCATATTGATCGTTAAATTAAATACTTTAAATAATATGATAAGATTAGATTAGCATAGTAAAATAGCCTCGTCCAATAGAAAATACGAATAAGAAATATGGTTGATATTAATATTGCATATAATACAATTTATAATGGTTTTTTGTTAAAATACTAGGCACTTATCTCTAATTAAGACAAACTATATCTAGTTAGGGATAGATTAAAACTAATGAAGAGTTATATTGAAAAGTTAACCACTTATATGAATAAATGTACCACTTGAGATAAATCAATTTACAAATCTAAAATAAAGTATATAATTATGAATGAAAGGGTGATGGAATGAAGATTACAATTAATATTGATGAAAATAAAAAAGAAGATGAAATAATAATTAAATGTAAAGAGTTAAATAAAGATATAGAGGAAATCCAAAATATAATCTCCAAAACCCTTTCAAAGAGAGAACAGATTATTTTTTATAAAGATAATACTGAATATTATCTATCCCTAGATAAAGTATTATTTTTTGAAACGGAGAGTAACAGCATTTATGGACATGTGGAAGCTGATATGTATGAAATAAAGCACAGACTCTATGAATTAGAAGAAATATTACCTATAGAATTTGTTAGAGTATCAAAATCTACAATATTAAATGTAAGACATATTAGATCTATTGATAGGAATATACTATCTTCTAGTATGGTTGAATTTCATAGTTCACATAAAAAGACATATGTATCAAGACATTACTATAAAGATTTTAAAAGAAGATTAATGGAAGTGAGGGGATATTATGAAAAATAAAAAGATTTTTACAGGTGTTTTATTTATAATTGCAGGAATTGGATTGGTGGTAGATAAATTAGGGTACTTACCAGATATAAGTATATTCAGCTTTTTAGCATCAATTTATTTATTATATTTTATAATAAAAAGTATAAGACGAAGAAATATATTTGGAATATTAATTCCTTTATCCTTGATAGGAGTAATATATTGGGATTATATAGGTCTTAATAGCTTAAATCCGTGGACACTAGTATGGTCATCCATATTAATAAGTATAGGTGTATCGATTATATTTAAGCCTAAAAATAAATTCAAGGTATATAAAGGTTTTAAATATAAAAATGATAGTTTTAATAAAGACAGTAATTTTTATGAAAATGTAGATGGAAATATTTATATAGAATCTACTTTTTCAGAATCTATTAGATATTTAAGAGATGAAGATATAAAAAATGTAAAATTAGAAAGTACCTTTGGTTCGATGAAAATATATTTTGATGATGTAAAGCCTTTAGAAGATTATTTAACAGTGGATATAGAAGCTACATTTTCAGGTGTTGAATTATATATTCCAAAAGAATGGAAAGTGATAAATAATGTAGATGTTACATTTGGAGGGGTAAAGGAGAATAATAAAAATACAGATGAGCAAATATATAAATTAATACTAAATGGAGAATCTACTTTTTCTGGTGTAAATATTATATATATATAAGAAGTATATAAATTGATATTTAAAAGAATAAACCATCCTCTTACTTAAAATTTTAAGTAGGAGGATGGTTTTATAAAATTAATGATATATTGAATAGTTATCAGTAGTAAAAGGTTTATAATATAACAATATTTAAAAGAATAAACTGATATGGTATAATATATATAATTTAAAAAATTATTAGACTATTCAATATATTTGTGAGAATAATTAGGGAAGAATATTCTAATAACACAAGGTATCTATTTATTAAATAATATGAAATTTTCAAATTTCTCAATTATTAAAAAAAAGGGGAGGGATGGGTTAGTGGAGAAACTACAATCGAAAACAAGGTTAAGAAAGGTTTTAGGATTAATAGCTTTTATTGCAACAGGAGCAGGATTAAAAATTTCTACTGCTATTAATGAAGAGAGTTTTTATAAAACAGCGATTGTAATAATTATTGGATGTTTTTTTGCTGTGGGTCTAGTAGATCACTTTAGAAAACTAATATTAGGAGATGATTCAAATTAATAAGAAAAATTCATACATTATAATATGTTCTATAATAAGTGCTGGTTTAACATGGTTTATAAATCATGAAATAGGATTTGGAGCAGTTATAGCTAATGGATTAATAGGTGTAGTGGCTGTTGCTCTGCTTCCGAATGATTTAGCAGGGATAGCGTATACATCCTCTTTTGTTGGGATGAGTTCTTTAGAAATAATTCCCTCATTAACAGTAGCAGTATTAGTCGGTTTAGTAGTTTCTTTGGTATTAATTGCTACTGTGGAAGTATATGCAGGTATTGGAGGGAAAGGGGGAACTACTGTAGCTTTATCTACAATAATTACAAAAGCAATAACTAGTTTATTTGGTTAGAGGAGGTATATTATGGATGAAATAATAATTTTAATAATATCGGTAATTGCAGGGGTTGTTACATATATAATAGCAAATGTTTTAAAAAGAGGAGCTGTTTTTGGTTCTGCTATTGTAACCTTAGCGTCAGGAATTATACTTCCTTATTTCTTTCCCGAATTAGGTAGTACATTGGCTACTGCTGCAGCTTGTGCCTCTTATGCTGGAATGATTTCTGTTGAGAATGCACCTAATATTAAGGAAATGGCTATAATATCTTTGATAGCTGGAATATTATTTGTAGCAGCAAGTAGTGCATATGTAGGGATTGGGGGAAAACTAGGTACAATGGCAGCTATATCTTGTTTCGCTTGGCTTGGTTTCAAAAAGGTTTTTATAGGTAAAGATGAAATATTAGATAAATAAGAGATGAGATTTTACTTGATAGTGATGGAGAAAATATAGGATGTAGATTTGGTGCAGTTGATTTTGTATTAGAGGATTTAGGAGATAAATCTACTATATTTGTTAAAATAGGTGATGATTTTAAAAGAATTAGATAATTTTAATATAGATCTTGCTATGAATTTATAGCAAGGTTTTTTATTTTAAACATATTATAGATACCCTAATTTTATATATTTAAATAAAAT
>DATGUA010000028.1:0-23992 GCA_035301545.1 Tissierellaceae bacterium
TTAATTAATTCTAAATCAATTTCATTTTTTATAGATAGTTTTGAAAGAAAACTAATACCTAATTCTAATTCAATCATTCTTTTAATCATTTCATTACTGTCTATATAAGATACTATATTTAAATCATCTAAGCTTATTTCTTTTTCTAGAAGTTTCCCTTCTATTAATTCTCTTGTACCAGAACCTTTTTTTCTAAAGATAAACTTCTCTGAAAGTAGAATATCAAAATCTGGAGGATTATTAATAGATGTAGGATAGTTCATATTATTAGGTACAGCTAATACAAGTTCATCTTCATAAAAGTCTATATATTTTAACATTCGAGATGGATATTTAGCACCTACTATTCCAAAATTTTGTTTACCTACTATAATATCATCAACAATATCTTTTGAGTTTTTATGGATAACAGAAAAGGAAACATCAGGATATATTTTTGTAAAATCTCTAATTATGTAAGGTAGTATATATTGCTCAGGTATAGAACTAGCGTTGATTTCAATTTGACCTTCTATTCTTTGAGATTGCTCTATAATATTAAATTTAGCTTGTTCTCTAAGATCAAGTAATTCAGCGGCATATTTATAAAAGGATAGGCCTGCATCAGTTAAAGTAATAGTTTTACTTCGTCGGTCTAAAAGTGTTGTTTTTAGTTCCTTTTCTAAATTTCTAATATTATTACTTACAGTAGGTTGAGTTAAATATAATTCTTTTGCAGCTTTTGAAAAACTTTTATATTTTACAACTTTTAAGAAGCTTTCTAATTGGTTAAATTCCATATTAATACCTCCTTTAGGATGTCATTTCTTTATTATATCATTTATAGAATTTATTGTGTATTTTATTTCTTCTATAGTATTAAAATGATTTAAGGAAAATCGGACAGTCCCATTTGGAAAAGTACCTAAAGTCTTATGAGCAGAGGGAGCACAATGTAATCCACTTCGGGTCATAATACCATATTCTTTACTTAATTCATGGGCAATAATACCATTATCACCATCTATGAAATCAATTGATAGTAATCCAGTTCTATTAATAGTATTTTCTTTACCAATGAGCTTAATCTTGTCCATATTAAGTAAGTCTTCTAAGAACTTGTCCAAAAGAAACATTTCTTCTTCTCTAATATTTTTAATACCATAATCAAATAGATATTTTAATGCTGCATTTAATCCATAAATACCTGGAATATTTAAAGTACCTGCTTCGAATTTATCAGGCATATATTCTGGTTGTATTTCAGCATCAGATAGACTACCAGTACCACCTTCAATAAGTGGTTTAACTTTTTTTGAAATTTTGTCATTGATTACAAATCCACCTATTCCTTGAGGTCCTAATAATCCTTTATGACCTGTAAAACCTATAGCATCTGCATTTAATTTTTCAATATCCATATCTAAAAATCCAGCTGTTTGAGCTCCATCTATTATGAAATATATATTATATTTTTTACAGATTTTCCCTACTTCTTCTAAATCTAATATAGTACCAGATACATTTGAACCATGAGACATTATTATAGCTTTTGTATTAGGCTTGATTGTTTTTTCTAAGTCTTCAATATGTAGTTCTCCTAATTGATTACATTGTATTCTAGTGTATTCAACCTTGTCTCCAAAAGAGTTTAAAGGTCGCATGACTGCATTATGCTCCATTGAAGATACTATTACATGATCTTTTTCTTTTAATAACCCTTTTATTAATACATTCATACTTTCAGTTACACTTTTTGTAAAGATTATATTTTCTGCTTTGTTAAAATTAAATAATTTGCATAATAGTTCTCGAGTTTCAAATACTGTATTTTCTGTTTCGTATGATAACTCATAAGCTCCGCGATTTACATTAGTACCTATATTTAAAATATAATTAGACATACTTTCAGCAACATTTGGTGCTTTAGGGTATGATGTAGCTCCATTGTCTAAATAAATATATTCCATAGAATCCCTTCCTCTATATATTAAAATAATGATTATAAAACCATTATATTAGTTTAAAAGGCTTTATACAATTAGTATAGACTTTACCTATAGTGTATCAAATACTATTACTATAATCTATTGTACTTTAAAAACTAATATTGTTAAAATATTATTGAAGATAAAGATAAGTTAAATACATAGGAGGAGAGATTTATGAAAGGGAAAAGAGGAATGATAATCGGAGGTGGATTAGTAGGAATTATATCTGTTCTACTAGTACATTTGGGAAATCCTGGAAATATGGGTTTTTGTATAGCTTGTTTTTTACGAGACACAGCTGGTGGTATAGGATTACATAGGGCAGAAGTAGTACAATACATAAGACCTGAAATTATTGGCCTTGTATTTGGAGCATTTTTACTATCATTAAAAAATAAAGAATTTCAATCTAAAGGTGGATCATCACCTTTTACTAGATTTATGTTAGGAATAGTTGTTATGATAGGTTCTTTAATATTTTTAGGTTGTCCTTTAAGAATGATTTTAAGACTTGGTGGTGGAGATCTAAATGCTATATTTGGAATAGTTGGTTTTGTAGCTGGTGCATTTATAGGAGTACAATTTTTAAATAAAGGATTTAATCTTAAAAGAAATTATAAAATGAATCAATTTGAAGGATATCTTTATCCAGCCGTAAATGTAGGCTTTTTAATATTACTTTTAGTGGCTCCAGCATTTATATTCTTTAGTCAAGAAGGACCTGGTTCAATGACAGCACCTATAATTATATCTCTTGCAGCAGGTTTAATAGTAGGTGGATTATCACAGAGAACTAGATTATGTATGGTTGGTGGAACTAGAGATATGATTATGTTTAAAGATCAACATCTTTTAATAGGTTTTCTTTCTATATTAGTGTTTAGCTTTATTGGAAATTTAATTACAGGAAGTTTTAATTTAGGATTTGTGGATCAACCTGTAGCTCATACTGAGGGTTTGTGGAATTTCCTTGGAATGGTATTAGTAGGTTGGGGCTCAGTACTATTAGGTGGATGTCCTTTAAGGCAACTTATTCTATCTGGAGAAGGTAATATAGATTCTGTTATAACAGTAATGGGGTTAATGGTTGGGGCAGCTATATCTCATAATTTTGGACTAGCTTCAAGTGGAGAAGGTACTACTTTTAATGGAAGAATAGCGGTAATTATATGTTTTGTATTTGTAGGATTTGTTTCCTATTTTAATTCATCAGAATTATTTAAAAATAAATCTAAAACAAAGGAGATGGCTTAATGAATAAAATAGATACATCTGGTATGTCTTGTCCTCAACCAGTATTAATGACTAAGAAAGCTCTAGAAAAGGATCCTAATGGTTTAGATATTATAGTAGATAATAATACAGCAAGAGAAAATGTAGAAAGATTTCTCAATCACTCAGGATATAATCCATCAATTGAAGAAGACGGAGAAGTATTCATAATAAAGGCTAGGAAATAGGTATGGAATATATGGTTTTGTTTTTTACACATTCCGGGGCAATTAAATTTCAAAGAAAATGTAAGAAGAATAATATTGAATGTGAACTTATGCCTGTATCTAGGAGTCTATCTTCTAATTGTAGTATTAGTGCTAAAATTAAAGTAGAAGATAGTATAGATGAATTAATTGATGATGAAGTAGAAAAAGTATTTTCAATTCAAGATGGTGAGAATAAATTAGTTTATGAAGGTGAATAAAAGAAAAAAGGACTTACCCAAATTTATTTGAGTAGGTCCTTTTTTAATTTAATATTATTCCATTCTCTCCCATTTCATTTCTTTCCCAGAATCATCATATTTCTTTCTTTTAGCTGTTATATTATCTATTTCTATAGAATAGACATTAACTCTTTCTAATCCTGCCTTAATAGCAGCAGGGAAATAGTCCATTTTGTCAGGAGTGTATTTTTTGCATATTAATCTTAAAGCTTTAATTTTTTTCTTTTTATTTTCTACTAGATTTACCTTTCCTCTTACCATAGTGGATGCAAATTCTGTAGTAAATACACTACTAATAAGTAGTACTGTTCTTGATTCATCTTTTACTATCTCATCTAATTCTTCTGTAGAATAATTATCTGGTACTTGAACATCTTCTACAAATACTATATTAACTAGGGGATTGTTCTTAAATATTTTAACCTTTCTACCTTCTTGTGCAGAATGAAAATATAAAGTATTGCCATCTCTTACAATTGAAAGAGGAATATTATAGGGGTTATTTTCTTCATCTATTACAGATAAAACACCATATCTTGACTTATCTATTATTTCTATACCAAATTTTTTACTCATTTCTCTATCTTTACGTCTCAAAGGTAATCACTCCTTTATTATTTAATCATCTTATATATATGGTATAATTAAAACAAATTAAAGGCAAAGAAAAAAGTTATTATCTTAAATTTTTGTATAATTTAAAAATTTAAGATAGGTTGACATAGTAAAAATGTAATGGTATTATATTAAAATATATAAAGAGAGATTTAACTTAGTAAAGTATAAAGAGTATATTGGAAATATAAAATAAATAAGATTTAAATTGAAACTTGTGTTGATTTATTAGCACAAGTTTTTTATTTTGGTGAAAGGGTCATGATATAGATAGTAGGAGGGATATTTTGACTAAGATTAGATTAAGAAAAGATCTAAATTGGGAAGAGAAGAAAAGGGCCATCGAAACAAGTCTTATAACAGGATTTTATTCTATTTCAGCAGAATTTCCAATTGTATCAATGAAAGAAGGAATAGAGATCCCAAAGGATTTAAAAGAGTTAGAAGAAGTGTATAAATCAGAAGACGAAGATTGGCCAAAAGATTATGTATCGTCTACTAAAGAATCTAAATCAATTTCAGAATCAGATTGGAGAAATAAAAAAGGATTAGAATCAATGTTTTCTAAAGGAATATTTTTAGAAGATAAAAATTATGATCAGCTACCAGATAAATTAAATTTTAAGATAGATATTTCAAAGGAATGTGACATTTCAATCTTAATAGCAGCATGTAATTTTGCTTTTAGATATGGAATGGAAACTACGGCTTTTGAAGGGCAGATTATAGCAGAAGAAGATTGGGCAGGAAATATATTAAGATTTAATAAAGATAAAAATTGTGGAATGAAACTTATAAAAGAAAATAATAGAACTATTATTCAGATAAAAGGTGAAGGAAAAGAAATTGAAGATTTTTCTGCTAAGGTATGTGAGACTTTTCCTTTATTACCTAATAGTAAGACCTGGATAGATAAGCTACAAGATATGACTGATAGTTTCGCTATGAGAGATCTAGATGGACAATTATCATATCTTAAGGCTTATAAAAATGAGTTAGAAGGATCTATTACTGGATATATGAGTCCAGAGATTGAAGAAAGATTAGACAATATTGAAGAAGAGTTTCCAAATATAGATTTTAAAAACCATAAATCTTTAAAAAAGATATATGAGAAAAGTTATGATATTCCATGGGAAGTAGATGTATTTAAAGATATTTTAAATAAAAAGATTTATCATAATTTAAAACCAGAAGATAATGTAGAAATATATGGAGCTCTTAGTGAAGAACTAGATGTAAGAAATGGTTTAGTAAATGAAATTAAAGGAGAACTTAGTGGATTAGGAATTAAGTCTAAAAATATAGAAATAATAAATGGATATAAACAAGGTTTATCTTGGATTGAAGAGGTAATATTACCTAAATTATATGGAAAGAGTATAAAAGAAATAGAAATTAGATTTAAACCATTTCTTCCTAAAAGGGAAGAAGAATGGGTAGATGAGGATGGATCAGTACCTTCTTATGACAATATAGATACATGTGATCCGGATAAATGGTTAGACCTACCAATTAGATATTTACAAGAACTGTATCCAGTAGATGATATTATTTCAGAATATCTTGGAATTCATAGAGATAAAATTAAATTTAGAATTTATGAAGGTAAAGAAGATATATCTTATAAATTTAAGGCTATTAGTCAAGATAATGAAAATATATTTACTGCTAGCTATAAGACTTCATACTCTGAAAGACCTTATTTAGATGATTTTCCTAAGATGGGAAAGGTACATCCATCTACAGGATTCATAAAGGTATATGTAAATGGAGAAGAAATTCTAATTCAGAATATAAAAACAGATCTTGAAAATATCTGGGATATCTATCAAAAAGAAGTACTACCAGAATGTAAGGATATTATTGAAGAGAAGACAAAAGATAATATTGATGTAGATGGTCAACCTTTTTTCTCTCAATTAAGATTAGAAGTAAGTGCATCAGAACCAGATTATAATTTATCTTTTAGAGAAGATATGATATCATCTTTAAATGCTTTTCATGAAGATATTTATTTTGTAGGGATAGACTATTTTAAAAATTATGGTATAAAAAAGAATAATGTAGTATTAGATGCTCCAGGACTTATTTTACCAATTATAAATAAAGGAACTGGTAAGCCAAGTTTCAAAGTAAGTTTATATGATGAGTTAGAAAGGAAACCAGTTATAGTAGCCAATAATAAGACTATAGAAAGTAAACTAAGTAGAAAAGAAATAGAACTTTATTTAAAAGAATTAAGATATAAAAAGGGTAAGGTTACTGGAATTTTAAAGACTAATATTAAAGATAGTAGATTGATTAGTTCTTATATGGAACTATTAGATCAGAAAGTATTAAGAGTTAGTAATGAATTTAGTAATATTGATATTTTACAAATAGATAATGGTGAAAATAGTTATAATGCTTCAATTATAAAGGAAGAAAAAGTTGGAAAGAATTTAAATATATTAGATATTGATTTAAATGAAGATAGATTGATAGGATATACAGAGTATTTGGAAATTATAAATCAGTTAAAACATGTACCTGGGATTGAAGTCTATGAAATAGCAAGATCTTATTTAGGAAGAAAAATTTATGCAATAGAGATTTTACCAAGGGAAAAAGGTTATATTTCAAAAACAAAACGTATTACCAATCTTCCTTCAGAGATTATTAATTCTAGACATCATGCTAATGAGGTATCAGGGACTAATGCAACTCTTATGCTTTTAAAGAAGCTATTAACAGATGATAAGTATAAAGCACTTCCAGATAAATTAAATTTAGTCTTACTTCCAATGGAAAATGTAGATGGGTCAGATATACATTATGAACTTCAAAAAGATAATCCAAATTGGAAATTACATGTTGCTAGATTTAATGCTGTGGGAAAAGAATTTTATTATGAATACTTTGATCCAGATACAATTTATAGAGAAGCTATGGGAATGACTAGGCTATGGTATAAATGGTTACCAGATGTAATTGTAGATAATCATGGTGTACCAAGTCATGAATGGGAACAACAATTTTCAGGGTATACATCTCCTTCTTATAAAGGATTTTGGTTACCGAGGGCCTTATTATATGGATATTTTTGGACTATAGATAATGAAGAATATAAGAGTAATTATCCTGTAAATAAAAAGGTTGAAGAAGTAATTGCAGATAAGATTTCAAAAAATGAAGAAATTACTAGATGGAATAAAGAATGGATATCTGTATTTGAAAAATATGCTCATGCTTGGATGCCAAAATTATTTCCAGCAGATTATTATAAAGATATGATTAATTATTGGATTCCATTTGAATATGATCCTTCCCATAGATATCCATCAATACGGTTTCCATGGATTACTACTGTAGCTTATACATCTGAAGTTGCAGATGAAACAGCTCATGGAGATTATTTAAATCTATGTGCAAGAACTCATGTAGAACATTGTCAAGCAGTAATAGATATGTTAATGGAATCTACTCTTTTATTTGAAGATAAATTTGAAATAAAAGAAGATAGTATTTCAATTAAAAAGATTAGACATAGACCGTTAATAGTTAAATAGATGATATAAGGAGATGAGAATATGGAGCTAATTAAATTATTGGGAATTCTTATAGTTATAATTGGTTTTGCATTAAAATTAGATTCAATATTAATTATATTAGTAGCTTCAATAGTGACAGCCTATGTTGGAGATCTAGGAGTTATTGGACTGCTTGAAACATTAGGTTCTTCTTTCGTTGATAATAGAAATATGGCCATATTTATATTAATAATGCTTGTAACAGGAACTTTAGAAAGAAATGGATTAAAATCAGCTGCAGCAAATCTTATTGGGAGATTTAAGAAAGCTTCTTCTGGTATGGTTATAGGATTGTATGGGATTATGAGAGGAATATTTGCTGCATTTAATGTAAGTTTTGGAGGGGTGGCAGGTTTTGTAAGACCTATTATAATGCCAATGGCAATAGGTGCAGTAGAATCAAAAGAAGATAAAATAAATGAGAAACATTTAGAAGAATTAAAAGGAATGGCTTCAGGTATGGAAAATATTACTTGGTTCTTTTTCCAAGTATTATTTGTAGGTGGATCAGGAGGACTTTTAGTTCAATCAACATTAGATTCACTAGGTTATGAAGTAAAATTAATAGATTTAGTAAAAGTTCAGATACCAGTAGCTATCTTTGCTCTATCTGTAGCAATAGCTTACTATTATCTAAAAGATAGAAGACTTAGAAAGAAACATTATAACAATAGAAAAGGAGGAGATTAATATGAGTTTTTTTA
Organism: Tissierellaceae bacterium; assembly: GCA_035301545.1. Lineage (GTDB taxonomy): Bacteria > Bacillota > Clostridia > Tissierellales > Tissierellaceae > DATGUA01. Next base: position 8,582 of record DATGUA010000028.1, read on the forward strand.
CTGATCCAGAGATTTTATTAGGAGATAAACTCTTAGAAATCCTTTATATTGTTATAGGTTTAATTTCAATATATACTGGTGTAAAAAATGCTATGGATGAAGATAATCCGTCAAGATTAGGGACTGCCTTATTTTGGTGTATTTTAGGTGTAGTGATAGCTTTTGGTAATTGGATTCCATCGATTATAAATGGGATATTGATTATTCTTATGACACTTCCAGCTATTTTTAAAAAGGTTAAAGTAGGAAAAATAGAAGAACCTACTGAGGAAGATATGGAAGAATCATTTAATAATATAGGGATGAAAATATTTATCCCAGCATTGTCTATAGGAGTTTTTGCAATAATTTTTGCTGTATTTACAGAGATAAGTGCTTTAGTAGGGATAGGTGTAGGAGTAATTGTGTCTATTGTACTTTTAATGATCTATTCATCTGATAATAAATTAGAGGTATTTTTAAAAGATTCAGAACGATTACTAGCTACAGTAGGACCTTTAAGTATGTTACCAATGTTGTTAGCAAGTTTAGGTGCTATATTTACAGAAGCTGGGGTAGGAGATGTAATAGCTAATTTAGTTGGTTATATTATACCTGAGGGAAATGTGAATATAGGAATTATAGTATATGGATTAGGTATGATGATATTTACTATGATTATGGGTAATGCATTTGCAGCCATTACTGTTATGACTGTAGGAATTGGTGGGCCATTTGTATTAGCTTATGGAGCTGATCCAGTAGTAATAGGTATGGTAGGTTTAACATGTGGTTATGCAGGAACTTTACTCACGCCAATGGCAGCTAATTTTAACATTGTCCCAGTTGCAATGCTTGATATGAAAGACAGAATGGGAGTAATTAAAAATCAATTAGTACCAGCATTGATTTTAATTGTTTTTCAGATTATATATATGATTATATTAAAATAAATTTTAAGATAAGGGGAGATAATAATGACATATATGAAACGTCTAGAACGTGGAGCAGAAATAATAATAAATGATTGGACAGAAATTAAAGAAAAAGATAAACTATTAATCGTTACTACTCATGAATATGCCTTAGAAGCATCTAAAATGGAAAAGTACGCATTAAAGAGAAAGGCTAATGTAGATATAATGTTTATGCAAGAAGCAGGAATTCATGTAGGTGAATTTTTTGATGAAAATGAGAAGGCTTTTGATGGTTATAATATTATTATAGGAGCTACAGATTATTCTTTAGTTACTACTAGAGCTACAAAAAGAGCTGTGGAAAAAGGAAGTAAATATCTTTCCTTACCATTGTCAGTAGGAAATGGTGAATCTATGTTATCTCATGACTTTATTCAGATGGATACTAAAGAAAGTAAATTTCTGGCTGATAGAATTATAAAGGATATTGAAAAATCATCTATGATCCAAATAGTTACAGATATAGGTACTGATCTAAAAGTATACAAGGAAAACAGAGATCCTGGGTTCTTTAGTGGCTCAGTAAATGATAGTGAGGGATATTCTTCAGCAAGTTTTGAAATATATGTACCTATAGAAGAAACTAGAACAGAAGGTACTATGGTAGTAGATGGATCTCTTGGTTATATTGGATTACCAAAGGAACCTGTAAAAATAGAATTTGCTAATGGAAGAGTTACAGAAATAGAAGGAAATGAAAGTGGAAAGATTCTAAAAAATTATATAGAAGGATATAATGATCCTAATATGTATATTGCAGCAGAATTAGGGATAGGATTAAATACACATGCTAAAACTCAAGGGCGTTCCTATATTGAAGATGAGTCTGCATACAAGACATTTCATATAGGATTTGGTAGAAACTTAGCTCTTGGAGGAAGCCAGGAGGCTAGTGGTCATTTTGATGTAGTATCTTTAGAACCAGATATTTATGCAGATGGCAAAAGAATAATGAAAAAAGGTGAAATAATAGTATAGGATTATAGGAGGAAAATCTATGAAAATCTTAGTAACAGGTTTTGACCCTTTTGGAGGAGAAGAAACAAATCCAGCTTATCAAGCGGTAAAACTTCTTCCAGATAAAATATTAGATAATGAGATTATTAAACTTGAAATACCTACTGTATTTTCAAAAAGTCCAATAGTAGTAGAAGAAGCTATAAAGAAATATAATCCAGATGTAGTACTAAATATAGGACAGGCAGGTGGTCGTTCTAGTATCTCAGTAGAAAGAGTAGCTATAAATCTTGCAGAAGCAAGAATCCCAGATAATGATAATGAACAACCTATAAATGAAAGGCTTCAAAAAGACGGAGAAAACGCATATTTTGCTACTATACCTGTTAAAGCCATGGTAAAAAATATAAGAGAACATAATATACCAGCAAATATTTCCTATACAGCAGGAACCTATGTATGTAATAGTATAATGTATCATGTATTATATATGACTCATACTAAATATAAAGATATTCGTGCAGGTTTTATACACGTACCTTTTTCTACTAAACAAGCTACTAAGAAAAAGGATGGAACTCCATCTATGTCTATAGAGACTATTTCTAAAGGATTAGAATATGCTATTGAAGCGATTATAGAAGATAAAGATGAAGATAATGAAGTTATGGGAACTATAATGTAATATATAATAAACTAAGTTGACAATCTATATATTATATATTAATATTGTGTAGACAATTTAATAATAAAAATAGTTTTTAAATTAGGGGAAGATGGGTGTAAATCCCACACGGTACCGCCACTGTGAGATTAAGTTCAAGTCAGATTACCTAGCTATTTTATTATCATTACCAAAACTTTACGAGTATAAAGAGGTAAGAAGAGATGGATGTATTCAGCCTATTTATATGAAAATAGGCTGTTTTTTTATTATAAAGAAGGGAGGATATTATGAAAATTGCTATAGGAATGTGTGGTAAAACTAGTGGTAAATGTTCATCTATGGGATGTTTTAGGGCTTATAATAATAAGGACAAGCATTTTACAGTCTATAAAGATATAGAAACAGAGCTAATGGCATTCTTCTCTTGCAATCTCTGTTTTGAAAATGGAGAAGAAAAATTAAATAATATAGCTAATAGACTAAAAAAGAATAGAGTAGATAAACTTCATTTAGGAGCATGTGCTTTGAAATGTAAAGAAGATAGGCTAAAAGAAATAAAGAAAGTTTTTATAGATTTAGGTATAGATGTTGTAGAAGGTACTCATTAAAATTAAAGGAGATAAATAAATGAAAAGAATACTATCTGTATTATTGGCAGTAATTATGATATTTACTATTACTGCTTGTTCACAAGATCCTCAAGAAAAAGAAGTAGATTCAAATCAAGATGTAAGTAGAGAAGAAACATCAAATAATGACAATGATGATCACTATCCAGTAAGTATAACTACTTATAATTATCAAAAAGAACCTGTAGAGATTACATTTGAGGAAGAACCTGAAAAGGTATTAGCTGTCTATCAAAATTCAATAGAAACATTATTGGCACTTGGATTAGAAGATAAGATAGTAGTAGCAGCTGGATTAGATCATGATATAAAAGATGAATATAAAGACAGTTTTAAAGATGTAAAATATTATGATAATCCTCTTACCAAGGAAGAAGTAATAGGCATTTCTCCAGATTTCATATTAAGTTGGTATTCTTTATTTGGAGAGAAAAATCTAGGAGATGTAGATTTTTGGCATGAAAGAGATATAAATACATATATAGCGCAAAATAGTGGAATTAAAAGTCCAAATACTTTAGAAAATGAATATGAAGATATATTAAATATAGGGAAGATCTTTAATGTAGAAGATAAAGCAGAAAAAATAGTAGATAATATGAAAAAAGAAATAGAAGAGGCAAAGGAATTTTCAAAAGATAGTCCATCTGTAAAAACAGTTATATTAGAGGTAGGCTCAGATAATATGTATAGAATATATGGTGAAGATAGTATTGGGGGAAATATAGCAAGTAAAGTAGGGGCAGATCTAGTAGCAAAAGAAAATGGAAATATAGGGGCTGAGGATCTAGTAGATCTTAATCCTGAGGTTATATTTACAGTTTATTTTGGAGATGAAATTGGAGAAGATGATGCAGTAGCAAATATTTTAGACAATTCTTCTCTTGATAGCATTTCAGCAGTGAAAGATGAAAGAGTATATCCAATAATGTTAAGTGAAGTATATGCTAGCGGTATTAGAACCTTAGATGGAATAATATCAATAAGTAATGGATTATATCCAGAAAAAGATAGATAATATGGAGAAAGAATTAAATAATACGGGAGTGGTCAAAACTACTCCTATTTATATAATAGTATGTATTTCACTTTTGATTTCTTTAGTATCTTCTATATTAATAGCTGTAACTATGGGGTCGGTAGATATATCAGTAAGAGATGTATATAGAGTAATACTTTATAAAGGTTTTTCAGTAGGAAATGGGAATACTCTACCAGATAATTCAGTAATAGATATAGTTTGGTATATAAGATTACCTAGGATTATATTAGCAGTAGGAGTTGGTATGGGACTATCAGTATCAGGTGTAGTTATGCAAGCAATAGTAAAAAATCCTTTAGCCGATCCTTTTATATTAGGAATATCCTCCGGAGCGTCTTTAGGAGCAACCTTAGCAATAATGTTAGGTGTTGGAATATCTTTTGGTCCTAATTATGTAGGTATAGCAGCTTTTATAGGTGCTTTTGTTATATCTTTATTAGTAATATCTATGTCAAATGTAAATGGAAGATCTAATTCCATAAAACTTTTATTGTCAGGTATGGCCCTAAGTACATTGTCTTCTTCTTTTTCCAGTTTTATAGTTTATTTCTCAGAAAATAAACAAGGAATAAAAGATATAACTTATTGGCTTATGGGGAGTCTTGCAGGAGCTAATTGGGAAAATATAAGATTAGTTCTTCCTATAGTACTAATATCTACTATATTTTTTATTACTCAATATCGTACATTAAATTTAATGCTTTTAGGAGATGATGTATCTATTACATTAGGTAAGGATCTCCATCTCTATAGAATACTTTATCTACTTATAGCTTCTTTAATGGTTGGATTAATAGTGTATTCGTCTGGAATAATAGGTTTTGTAGGACTTATAATTCCACATATTATCAGAATGATATTTGGGACAAATCATAAAAAGACAGTTTTAATTACTGGGCTTTCAGGATCTATATTTTTAATATGGGCAGATGTTTGTTCTAGAATTATTATACCAGGTAGTGAACTTCCTATAGGTATATTAATATCTATAATAGGAGCTCCTATATTTATATATCTAATGACTAGTAAATCTTATGGATTTGGAGGTAAATTATGATTGAGATAAGTACTAAAGGATTAGATGCTCATTTAGGTGGAAAACAAATATTAGAAAATATAAATATACATATTAAAAATAAGGAGTTTGTAGGCATAATAGGGCCTAATGGAAGTGGGAAAAGTACTTTATTAAAATGTATATATCGGACTTTAAAACCTAGTAATGGAATTGTATATATAAATAATAAATCATTAGAGAAAATTTCAATAAAAGAAACAGCTAAAAGGATAGCTGTAGTTTCCCAACATAATGAGGTGGAATTTGACTTTTCTGTAGTAGATATGGTTCTAATAGGTAGATCTCCACATAAGAGATTTATGGAAAGAGATAATCCTAGTGATTATAAAATGGCTTTAGAATCATTAGAAAAGGTAGGAATGATAGATTTTAAAGATAGAAGTTTTAATAGTTTATCTGGTGGAGAAAAACAAAGAATAATACTAGCAAGAGCTTTAGCACAGGACACAAAATGTTTAATATTAGATGAACCTACAAATCATTTAGATATAAAGTATCAACTACAATTTATGTCTATAGCCAAAGATTTAAATATAACCGTATTATCAGCTATACACGATTTGAATTTGGCAGCTATATACTGTGATAAAATATATGCTTTAAAAGGTGGTAAAATTATAGATTATGGAGCCCCAATTAAGATTTTAACTCAAGAATTAATAAAAAATTTATATGATGTAAATTCAAAGATTGTTTTAGATAAAGAGACTGATCTAGTAAATATAATATTTCAACCTATATAATCTTTGATAAAATTTGATTGAATATATAATAACAAGGGTATGATTGATAATGTATGTAGATTTAATATAGGTGGAGTTAATGTAAATATTTAGTTAGGAGGATACTAATGAGAGTTGAAGATAAGATTATTATATTAACAGGGGCTAGTTCTGGAATTGGAGAAACTACAGCATTAAGATTAGCTGAAGAAGGGGCTAATGTAGTTTCTGTTGCTCGAAGATTAGATAGATTAGAAAAATTAAAAGAGAAAGCTAAAGATTTAGAAGGAGAAATATATCCGCTTAAAGGTGATGTATCTAGTGATGAAGATATAAAAAATGTGGTTAAAACTACAATAGATAAATATGGAAGGATAGATGTATTAATTAATAATGCAGGTATTTTAGATAGGTATTTATCAGCAGATAATATGGAAGATGAAGTATGGGATAGAGTATTAGATATAAATCTGACAGGTCCTATGAAGTTAATTAGAGAATCTATAGGCCATATGTTAAGAGAAGAATCAGGAAATATTATAAATATTTCTTCAGTTGGTGGTTTATTTGGAGCTAAAGGCGGATTAGGTTATGTAACTACTAAACATGGTATTATAGGAATAACTAAACATGTTGGAGCAATATTTGCTGATCAAGGAATTAGATCTAATGTTATAGCACCAGGAAATATAAAAACAGATATAGGTTCTACAGTATCAGATCCAGATAAAAGGGTATTAGATAAAATATTAAAAACAACTGAACCATTACCAGTAGCAGGAGAAGCAGAAGATATTGCAAATCTTATACTATTTTTAGCATCAGATGAGTCTAAATTCATTAATGGAGCCACTATAGTAAGTGATGGTGGATGGACTGTATTGTAAGAAAAGGGGAATAAATTAATTTATGGGAAATTTTGTAGATTATAAATGGTTAATGGATAATTTAAAGAATGATAAACTTATTATCTTAGATGCTAGAGCTGGGTTACAAGATCCAGAAGAGGGAATAAAAGCTTATAATGAAGGTCATATAAAAAGAGCTCAATTTGTATCTTTAGAAGAGGTAATGACTGGAGAAATATCTACTCATGGTGGAAGACATCCTTTGCCAAATATAGAAAATTTTACTGAAGATATGAAGGATTTAGGTATGAAAGATGATTCTACTGTTGTAATATATGATAATGGTAATATAGCCATGGCAGGTAGATTGTGGTGGCTTTTAAGATATTTTGGAAAAGAAGATGTATTTATCTTAGAAGGTGGTATTAAAGGTTGGAAAGATAATAATGGCCAAATTACTACTAAAATACCAAAGGTAGAAAAATCAGATTCATTAAATTTAAAGATTAATAAAGATATGAAAATAGATATGGAACATGTAAAGGATATAATAGATGATGATAATTCTGTAATAGTAGATGCAAGATCTTATGAAAGGTATATTGGAGAAGTAGAACCAATGGATAAAATTCCTGGACATATACCTAATGCAGTAAATTATCCATGGACTGATTTAGTTAAGGATGGAGAAATATTATCTATTGATAAACTGAAAGATAAGTTTAAAGATTTACAAGATAAGGATGAGGTAATAGTTCATTGTGGGTCTGGGATTACAGGGATTGTAAATTTACTACTTATGGAAGAGATAGGATTAAGGCCTAAACTATATCCAGGTGGATATAGTGATTGGATAAGTTATGATGATAATGAGATTATTAAAGGAGAATAAAATTTCAGTAAATTAATCAATACTAGTCTAGAGGTGATGATCATCTCTAGATTTTTTATTGTTAAGATAGTTAAGACTGTAGCATTTATAAACCTAGTTCATACAATAGTAAAAAGTATATTATTTAATCATAAAGGGTTTAGATAATATAGAGTTTGAAGGAGGGGTAGAAATGCTTACACTATCTCATTGGATATATATTTTAGTAATTTTGGCAGTTATTATTGCGATGATTTGGCGAAAAGATGTAGTTTTAATATGTCTAATAGGAACTTTTTTAATTGGAACAGCATATACAGGATCTGTTGTATCTGGTATTCAAACAGTATTTCATGCTCTTATGACTGGAGGAACAGAGATATTTAATATAATGCTAATTATAGCAATTATGGTAGCTATGTTAAAGTCATTAGAAGTTATAGAAGCAGATCAAGTAATGTTGTCTCCTGTGAAAAAATTAATGAAAACACCTACAACTGCCTTTTTAATATTAGGTTTAGTTATGTATGGAGCTTCTTTATTTTTTTGGCCTACACCAGCTACTGCATTAGTTGGCACCGTTTTAATACCTGTAGCTATAGAGGCAGGACTTCCAGCAATGGCTGCAGCAATGATAGTAAATATTGCTGGTCATGGTATGGGCCTTTCAGGTGATTTAGTACTTCAAGGAGCACCTCAATTAGCTGCAAAATCAGCAGATGTAGATATAGATTTAGTTCTGTTTAAATCTGGAGTTTTATCAATAGTAACTGGAGTAGTAGCTATTACCATAACCTATATTATGATGAGGAAAGAGTTAAAGGAAGATACTAAGGAAGATATTAAAGAAAAAGAAAATGAAGATTTAGAATCTAAAAAGATAGAAAGACCCTTAGCTAAAATATTTGGGAGAATTGTGCCTATTATATTATTGATGATTATTATTGTAATGATTGTAAATAAGATACAAGGTGGAGATGCAACAGCACTTTTAGGTGGAACTGGTATAGGAATATTACTTGCTGCCACAATAGCTAAAGAAAAAGGAAAATCTTTAAGTAAAGTTATTGATCATCTTAAAGAAGGCTTTAAATTATCTATAGGGATCTTTGCTCCAGTTATACCTATAGCAGGATTCTTTTTCTTAGGAGGATCTGAATCAGCTATGATCTTAGGGGAAAATGCGCCAAAATTTCTATTCGATATTGGAGAAATGATAGCTGGAGCTTTACCTCTAAATAAAATATCATTAGGTTTTGGTAATATGATAATTGGTGTAATTGCAGGACTTGATGGTTCTGGATTTTCAGGAATTCCGTTAGTCGGAGGCTTAGCTAGAGCATTAGGAGGACCAGCAGGTATCGATATACCTACCTTAGCATCTATTGGTCAAGTATCAACAGTATGGACTGGAGGAGGTACAATTGTAGCATGGTGTTTTGGATTAGCAGCAACAGCAGGTGTAGCAAAAGTATCACCTGTTGAGCTAGCTAGAAAGAATTTTATTCCAGTTATATCTGGATTAGTAGTGGCTACAGTTGTAGGGATATTTTTAATGTAGTAAATTAAAAGGTGAATTTTTGCAAGTTAGTCCTTTGGCCTATAGCCATTTTATATAGATATTGTGTATAAGGTAATTAGGAAGGAAATATATATAATGGAAAGGAATGACTTATGATAAATATGGTTCTAATTTTCATGGAATGACGTTTATTATATATATTTCCTGAAGCTAATAAACTAAATATATTTAATATATCTAAACCAAATTAGATAGAATTGATCAACCTCTCCAGGCTAGATCTAAACTTAGAATCAGCTGAAGGCTTTCTCTTACTAGCATTACTATGAGATTTACCTTGCTTTCTAAGTTCCCTATGAATATGTCGTCTATTAAGCATTTGATCTATATTATTTTCTGTAAATATAAATCCATTTTGATTAATAGGATATCCGTCTTTAGATAGACAGAGAGCAGCTAGACCATAATCCTGAGTTACTACTATATCCCCTTTATTTATATGATTGACTATATAGAAGTCTGCACTATCATTAGAGATGTCGACTGAGACTATAGTAGCATAATCATCTTCGATTTTGTGTGCATAGTTTTTTACTATGATAATTTCTAATTCATATTTTTTAGCAATATTTATGGTTACATCTATAACAGGACATCCATCACCATCTACATATATCTTCATCCTATACCTCCTAAAATTAATAAAAGAGAAGAGGTAGATAAATATCCACCCCTTAATTAATTATTATTCGACTATCATTAATTCTTTATTATAATCATTTAGATTCTCATATCCCTCTTCAGTAACTAGGATTAAATCTTCTATTCTAACTCCAATATCTCCAGGTAAATATATTCCTGGTTCTACAGAAAATATCATACCAGGTTCTACTACATCTGTATTAACAGCAGATACATCTCCAAATTCATGAGCTTCTATTCCTATAGAATGACCTGTTCTATGAGTAAAGTATTTTCCATAACCTGCTTTTACTATATGATCTCTTGCTGCTTTATCTATGTCACAGAATCTTACACCAGGCTTAACTATTTCTATAGCCTTTTTATTAGCTTCAAGTACAATATTGTAAATTTCCTTATGTTTTTCAGATACTTCTTTGTAAAATACTGTTCTAGTCATATCTGAACAATAATGGTCTTTAATACATCCAATATCTATTAGTACGTTATCGCCAGATTTCGCTAAAGCATCACCAGGTACAAAATGAGGATCAGCTGCATTAGCTCCATATGCTATTATAGGTTCAAATGAAAATCCTTCTCCACCTAATTCAGAATATATTTTACCAAGTTCCTGGGCCATTTCTTTTTCTGTTAATCCTTCTGGAATTAATTCAATCATTTTCTCAACACTTATATCATTAATTTTAGATGCTTCTCTCGTTAAATTAATTTCTTCATTATCTTTGATCATTCTGATTCTGTCTATGATAGGGGATACATTTTTGAAATCTTTTCCAGAATTTAGTTCCATAAGTTTAAGTAAATATCTTGAAGGTAAGTTCTTATCTATACCTAAAGTTTTATCTTTATCAATATATTCAGCCATAACTTCTATAGGATCTTGTGTATCATCAAACCATACTTTTTCTACAGCTAAATCTTCTTCTACAGGGAATAATTCATTAATAAAGAATTTATGATCTTTATTTACATTTAAGTATAAGGCAATTAATCTTGAACCTGAATCAACCCATTTGCCAGTTAGATAAAAGATGGCTGGTGCATCAGATATTAACACCTGTGGAATATTATTTTCTTCCATTTCCTTTAATAATCTTTCAACTCTGTTAATTTTCATAGTAAACCCTCCTAAAGTTTGTTTTTAATTAATTCTAGATTTATTCTTTTTCTCATAATTATTCCATATAGCAAGTCCTGCTACTATAATAATTAATGCTCCACCAATCATTTGTATTTCATATATAAGATTTTCTTTAAATGTGTCCATCACAGGTGCAGCAGAGAATACTATTCCTAAAGACGTTATTACAAGAAGCATTCTAGATAAGCCTATAGCAGTACCATCATTTTTACTTAATTGGAAAGGTCTTTCTTTATTTGGGTTTTCCTTTCTTAATTTAATATAAGCAAAGTATAGCATTATATATGGAAATAATGAGGTTAAAGCTGTCATCGTGACTAATACATTATATATTGCATCAACAGAAGGTAATAAATTAGTTACTAACAAGATAAAGCTTACTAATATAGCTTGAAGAATAACTGTACTTGCTGGAATATCATATTTGTTTACTCTGGTTAATCTTTTTGGAAATATTCCTTCATCTACACTACCAAATAACATTTTTATAGGAGATGCAATGTATAGAAGAATAGCTCCAAATACTGATAGAGATACTCCTAAAGCAACTACTCTTACAAACCAACTACCAATTCCTAGACTTGCTGCTACTGAATCCAGTGCTACTAATATTCCTTCAGATGCAGTAATTTGATCTGGTGGTAATATCATAGTAATAGCTAATGAACCTAAAACATATAGAGATGCTACAATAGCTGCTGAAATAAATACAGCTTTTGGGAAATTCTTTTGTGGATCATCTACTTCAGTAACAAAATTAGCAGTAGTCTCTGATCCTGCAAGTCCAAACATAACTGCTGATATAGCTACTAAAGAGTCCATATTTAGTTTAGGCATCATAGTACTTAAAGTATATGTTGATGCTGGTTCTCTTTTTAATATAAAAATAGAAATAAATGCCATTACTATTAATAATGTAGTAGGAACAGTCGACCCTAAAGCTCCAACACTAGTAAAGAACTTACCGAAATTCATTCCTTTTGTACTAACTAAAGAAACTATCCAAAATATTACTAAAGAAACTATTAAAACAAAGGTTTTATTAATAGCTAATTCTGGCTTACCAAATGTATATGCTACATTTACTGTTAAGAATGTTAGGAATGAAGAATACCAAAATAATTTAGCAGTCCAGTTTAACCATGAAACCATAAAGCCCCATTTTTTACCATAGGCCTCTTTTACCCATTCATATAGTCCTCCATCGCTTGGGTATGTAGATGCTAATTCTGCACATATAAGTGCATTAGGAACAAAGTATATAAATGAAAATAGAACCCATACAAGTATAGCTCCCAAACCTAGACCAAAACTAGATGCAGTAGATCTAGCAATCCATCTAATTCCATATAGGGCAGATACATTCATTAATACTAAATCCCATAAACCTATCTTTCTTTTTTCAGCCAATATAATTCCTCCTTTAATTAAATAATTATTTATTATTACTATTAATTTATTATTTACTATTAATAATTATTAATAGTAGATTCAAATTTTTAAACTAGATATTTATGTATCTAACTTTTATCAATCATAACACAATATTTCCAGTCACACAATAAGGCTAAGTATATAAAGTTTAATATTATAGATTGTATATATTTAGATAATACAGTAAAATATTATATATGAGAGGAATGATATTATGGATAGCTTCCCGGATATAGAGAAGGTTCATTATATGTTAGATAATATAGTAGAAGAAATACCTAAAGAATTTTTTAGAAAATTAAATGAAGGTGTAGTATTATTATCAAGTCATAAACTCCATCCTGAAAGTAGAAAAGATATACCTTTATATATTATGGGAGAGTATTCAAGAAGTATAACTGGAAGAAATATTAAAATATATTATGGATCTTTTAAGATGGCTTATAATGGACAATCAGAGGGGTATATATATAAGAAACTAAAAGAGACTTTATTACATGAATTTATTCATCATTTAGAATCTTTAGCTGGTGAAAAAAGATTAGAAATCAAAGATGCTGAGGACTTAGAGAGATATAGAAATATGAATAAGTAATAAAGGGAGGATTTTAAATTGAGTTTAAAAGATTATATTGATAAATTTAAGAAAAAGTATATTGAAACTAAGGTAAGCTATGCGCATAAGCCAGATTTTAAACCATCTTCAATTGTAAGGAAACATATTATATTTTCAGGAAAAGTTCAAAATGTTGGATTTAGATATGAAACATATCAATTAGCTAATAGTATAGGATTAAAAGGTTGGGTAAAAAACAAAGTAGATGGAACTGTAGAATCTGAGATACAGGGTGAAAATGATAAAATTACATTTTTAATAAGTCATATGAAATCATTAAAAAGAGGAAGGGTTATTGATGTAAAAATTAAGGAAATAGATTTAATAGATAATGACAATAATTTTGAAATTATAAGGTAATGGATAAAGGGTATTAACAATATATAAGTATAGGAGTAAGACTATGACAAAAACTAATGTAATGAGAATGTTAGACAGAGAAGAAATTTCTTATGATATTTATTCTTACAATATCAAAGATGATTTAGTAGATGGAATATCTGTTGCTAAAAAGATTGGGAAAGATGTAAAAGAAGTTTATAAGACTTTAGTCGGTGAAGGTCAATCACAGGTATATGTATTTATAATTCCTGTAAATAAAGAATTAGATTTTAAAAAAGCTGCTAGGGTGACAGGAGAAAAGAAAATACAATTAGTAAATGTAAATGATATAGTAAAACTAACTGGATATAGGAGAGGTGGATGTTCTCCTATTGGAATGAAAAAACTATATCCTAGTTTTATCCAAGAAGATAGTTTAGAACTAGATAAGATTATTGTAAGTGCTGGGGAAATTGGATTACAAATTCAAATTAATCCTAAAGATCTAATTAACCAGATCGATGGGAAATTTGTAAATATAATAAAATAAGGAGGAGATTATATGAATTACATGGATAAATATAATCAATGGTTAGAAAGTGATTATTTTGATGAAGAAACAAAAAAGGAATTAAGAGGAATTACTGATGAAAAAGAAATTGAAGATAGATTTTATACTGATTTAAAATTTGGAACTGCAGGTTTAAGAGGATTAATAGGTGCTGGAACAAATAGAATGAATAAATATACAGTAGCATTAGCTACTCAGGGATTAGCTCAGACTATAATTAATAAAGGGCAGGAAGCTATGGATATGGGAGTGGCTATAGCTTATGATGTAAGACAATTTTCTGATGAGTTTGCAGAAATGGCTGCTAGAGTACTTGCTGCTAATGGTATTAAAGTGTATTTATTTGATGACATTAGGCCTACACCAGTACTTAGTTATACTATTAGAAAACTTGGTACTATTTCAGGAATAGTAGTAACTGCTAGTCACAATCCAAAAGAATATAATGGATATAAGGCATATTGGAAAGAAGGCTCTCAGATACTAGACGATATAGCTAATGAAATATTAGATGAAATAGATAAAATTAAAGATTTTAATGAAATAAAAATGATGGATTTAGATGAAGCTTTAGACGAAGAATTTATTACTTATATTGGAAAAGAAATAGATGACGCATATAATAAAGATATTTTTGAATCAGCTATTAGTGATGATATAGATAAAGATATAAAGATAGTCTATACCCCTTTAAATGGTACTGGAAATATTCCTGTAAGAAGAATATTAAAAGATAGAGGATTTACTAATATTTTTCTAGTACCGGAACAAGAAGAACCAGATTATAAATTTACAACAGTTGGATATCCAAATCCAGAAGACCCTAAAGCTTTTAAATATGCATTAGATTTAGGAAAAAAAGAAGACGGAGATATACTAATAGCTACAGACCCAGATGCAGATAGAATTGCTATGATGGTTAATGGTAAGGATGATGAGTTTAAATTTTTTAATGGTAATCAAACAGCTGCTTTATTAGTTAATTATATTTTATCTGTAAGACATGAAAAAGGAACATTACCTGAAAATGGAGCTATAGTAAAAAGTTTAGTAACAGGAGATTTAGGTAATGCTATTGCAAAGAAATATGGTGTAGAGACTTTCTCTACTCTAACAGGATTTAAACATATATGTGCTAAAGCTAATGAATGGGAAAAAACTGGTGAATATGACTTTATATTTGGATATGAAGAAAGTATTGGCTATACTTATGGAGGATTAGTAGGAGATAAAGATGCTGTAGTAACTACTATGTTAATAGCAGAAATGGCAGCATATTATAAAAAACGAGGTAAAAACTTAATACAAGTATTGGAAGATTTATATAAAGA
>DATGUA010000029.1:0-12713 GCA_035301545.1 Tissierellaceae bacterium
ATTTATATTTCTATTATTTTAAAATTTCCACAGATATCAAGATTTGGAAAAGCATCAAAAGAAGTTTTTGGAGGATTATTTTCAAAAGAAGAAGTAGAAGAAGGAAGTTTATCTTCTTTCCAAGCATTAGCAACCTCTATAGCTGCACAAATAGGTACAGGTAATGTGGCAGGTGTAGCAACAGCTTTGACTACAGGTGGTCCAGGGGCAATTCCATGGATGTGGATTTCCGCATTTTTTGGTATGTCAACAATATTTGCCGAGGCTACTTTAGCCCAAAAGTATCGTGAAAGAACATCTGATGGTCAATTAGTAGGTGGACCAGCATATTATATAAGAAATGGTTTAGGAAATAAATTTTTAGCTGGATTTTTTGCAGTATCAATAGTACTTGCATTAGGATTTATTGGAAATATGGTTCAATCAAATTCAATAGCAGGGGCAGTAAGTGTAGCTTTCAATGTACCACAAATAGTTATTGGAATAGTTATTGCAATATTAGCAGCTCTAATTTTTATGGGGGGTATGCAAAGAATTGGTTCTTTTGCTGAATTAGTAGTTCCTATTATGGCATTACTTTATATTGTAGGTTCTATAGCTGTATTAATAGTATTTAGAAATAATTTAGGACAAGTGCTCCAAAATATGTTCGCAGGTGCATTTAAGCCTTCAGCGGCAGCAGGTGGTGCATTAGGTTATGGTGTGCAGCAAGCTGTTAGATTTGGAGTTGCTAGGGGACTTTTCTCTAATGAAGCTGGTATGGGTTCTACACCAAACTCACATGCTGTAGCAAATGTTGGTCATCCAGCACAACAAGGACTTTCAGCAATGGTGGCAGTTTTTATAGATACTATGATAGTAGCTACTGTAACAGCGCTATCTATATTAGCGACAGGTGCTCACGAAGTAGCAGGACTTGAAGGAGCAGAGATAACTCAAGAAGCATTTGCTATTGCCTTTGGCCCATTAGGACAAAAGTTCTTAGCAGTTGCTTTAGCCTTCTTTGCATTTACTACCATTGTCGGATGGTATTATTTTGGTGAAAATAATGTGAGATTTTTATTTAAGGGTCAAGGATCTGTCAGAGTATATCAAGTATTAGTATTTGCATCTATCATATTAGGATCTTTCTTAGGAGTAGGTTTAGTATGGGACTTAGCAGATATGTTTAATGGTATTATGGCTATTCCAAACGTAATCGCTTTATTTTTCTTAGCAAAATACTCTAAAGAAATGTTAAATGACTACGACAGACAAATAGCAAGTGGTGAACCTTTACATTATGATTATGAATTCGAAGGTGAAAAAATACAAAGAAACTAAAAGATAGAATAGTTATAATAATATTACCAAAGTATATACTTTGGTAATATTATTATTTAGATATATTTAAAATGAAGGAGTGAGCAATATGAATTATAAAAGATTTAAAGATAAATATATAGTAAGATTAGAAAAAGGAGAAGAAATAGTTGAATCTTTAACTTCTTTAGCTAGAAAGGAAAAAATAAGGCTTGGTAAAGTTTCAGGAATTGGAGCGGTAAATAAAGCAGAAATAGGTTTGTTTTCTCCAGAGATAAAAAGGTATGATTCTAAAGAATTTAATGAAGATTTAGAGATAATTTCTTTAGAAGGGAATATATCTGAGATGGATAATGAAACTTATATACATCTTCATATTGCTTTAGGAGATAAAGATATGAAAGTACATGGTGGACACTTAAATTCAGCATATATTAGTGTAACTGGAGAATTTATTATAGATATAATAGATGGGAAAGTGGATAGAGAGCTAGATAAGGAAATAGGGGTAAATTTTCTAAAGTTTGAATAAGGTTTGATTGTATAGCAGGATGATTATAGTTTCCTATATTTGACAAATCTTATTGGTTATTGTATATATTTTTTAATTGTATAAAAGGATTGTTTAGACCTAATATTAGGTCTAAACAATCCTTTTATTAAATTCTACTTATCGCTAAAATAGCATCATGTGCCTCTTTAGTAGTATCAATTACCTTTCTAGCTTGAATACTATCTCCAATATTTATTATATCGATTTTGTCTTTTAAATCTTCATATAATTTATTATTTGGAGCAAATCCCATAGCTATGATGACACTATCACAGGGAATTTCCTCCTAATATAAATTTATTAATTGAGTATTCTTGATACAAATTAAATAAGTAGGAAAATGTTTTACTTATTAGAGCTATCAAGTTAGACTATATATAAGGATGATAAAAAAAGGAGGAGTTAATAATGGATAAAAAGGAACTAAGTAAGATGGGTTTTAGTACAAAGGCAATACATGGAGGATATGAAAAAAATAAATATGGAGCTTTGGCAACACCTATATATCAAACTTCAACATTTATATTTGATTCAGCAGAACAAGGTGGGAGAAGATTTGATCTAGAAGAAGAAGGATATATGTATACAAGGTTAGGAAATCCAACTAATACTCAATTAGAGAATAAAATAGCAAATCTTGAAAATGGAGAAGCGGCAGTATCTACAGCTTCAGGTATGGGAGCTATAACATCAGCATTTTGGGTACTTGTAGAAGCTGGAGATCATATAATAGCATCTAAAACATTATACGGATGTACATTTGCATTTTTAAGTCATGGACTAACAAAGTATGAAGTAGAAGTAGACTTCATTGATACATCAGATCTAGATAATATTAAAAGGGCTATGAAAGATAATACTAAAGTAGTGTACTTAGAAACACCAGCTAATCCAAATATGCGTATTTCTGATATAAAAGCTATTTCAGAGATTGCCCATGAAAAGGATGATTGTAAAGTAGTAGTAGATAATACTTATAATACTCCATATATACAAAGACCATTAGATTTAGGAGCAGATATAGTAGTACATTCAGCTACTAAATATTTAAATGGACATGGAGATGTAATAGCAGGATTTATAGTAGGTAGTGAAGAATTTATACAGGAAGCAAAATTAGTAGGAATTAAAGATATGACAGGAGCTACATTAAGTCCTTTTGATGCATTCTTAATTAATAGAGGGATGAAAACATTAGATCTTCGAATAGAAAGACATTGTTCTAATGCTCAAAAAGTAGCAGAATTTTTAGAAGCACATCCTGCAGTTGAAACAATAAATTATCCCGGATTAAAAAGCTTTCCACAATATAAATTAGCTAAGAAACAAATGGATTTACCAGGAGCTATGATAGCTTTTGAAATTAAGGGTGGATTAGAAGCAGGAAAAAAATTAATGAATTCAGTTAAACTTTGTACATTAGCAGTAAGTTTAGGAGATGCTGAAACCTTAATTCAACATCCGGCAAGTATGACTCATTCACCATATACTGAAGAAGAAAGAGCAGAAGGTGGGATTTCTGAAGGTTTAGTTAGATTATCAGTAGGACTAGAAACTCCAGAAGATATAATTGATGATCTTAAGAAAGCCTTAGATAAATTAGTTTAATAAGATAAGTTAGTAGTTAAAACAGATTCTAAAAATACTTTAGGGTCTGTTTTAATTTAGACTATTATTTTATTTCATTTATCCCTATATTAGGATATAATAAGAGTGTATGATAGAAAAGATTAAGGATGATTTTATGACATATGTAGTAATAGTTGGAGGAGCTAATATAGATATACAAGGTTTTCCAAAGGAAGATTTAATTTATAAGGATTCTAATATTGGGAATGTTGGAATATCTTTAGGTGGTGTAGGTAGAAATATAGGAGAGAA
Source organism: Tissierellaceae bacterium (assembly GCA_035301545.1). Taxonomy (GTDB): domain Bacteria; phylum Bacillota; class Clostridia; order Tissierellales; family Tissierellaceae; genus DATGUA01. The sequence goes on from DATGUA010000029.1 coordinate 3,737, forward strand.
TTTAGTTAAATTAGGAATAGATACTAAGCTAATCTCTGTAGTAGGTAAGGATATTAATGGAGAGCGTATACTTAAAAGTGGTAGGGACACTGGGATCAATATGGAGGATACTTTAGTACTTAGGGACAAGGATACTTCAGTTTACTTATCTATATTAGATAAGCAAGGAGATATGGAACTAGCCATATCTAGTATGGACATATATGATTATATGGATATAGATTTTATTCAAACAAAAAGAAGTTTAATTGAAGGAGCTAATCTATGTATTATAGACAGTAATATTCCTAAAGATGTAATAGAATATATGGTAAAGAATTTTAGAAATATAGATTTTTTCTTAGATACAGTATCTACAGCAAAGACTAGAAAAATTAAAGATTTAATAGGATATTTTCATACAATAAAACCAAATAAATTAGAAGCGGAAATACTTACAGGTATTGAGATAAATAATCTTGAAGATTTGAAGAATGCTGCTAGATTATTACATGAAGAAGGAGTCCAGAAGATATTTATAACATTAGGAGAATATGGAGTCTTTTACAGTAATGGAATAGTTATGGAACATATTAAGTCTCCATATGTAGAAATTACTAATGCTACAGGTGGAGGAGATGCTTTTGTAGCTGCTTTAGCCTATGGATATGTAAATGATATAGAAATAGAAGATTTAGCTAAATTAGCTATGTATGCTTCTATAGTAGCAATTTCTCATGAAGATACTATAAATCCTAATATGTCAATTGATGAGATTAAGTTTAAAATAAAGGAGAATGAACAATGTTAGAAAAATATTTAGATATTAAGCCAGAAGTAGAAGAAGCTTTAGATAAAGGGGAAGCAGTAGTAGCACTAGAATCTACAATAATAGCTCATGGAATGCCATACCCTAAAAATGTAGAAACAGCCTTGAAGGTAGAGAAAATTATAAGAGAGAATGGAGCAGTACCAGCAACTATAGCTATATTAGATGGTAAATTAAAAGTCGGACTTACTGAAGAAGAAATAGAATATTTAGGAAAAAAAGGAGAAGAAGTAATCAAAACTTCCAGAAGGGATATTCCATTTATAGTAGCACAAAAAATAGATGGAGCTACTACTGTTGCTGGAACTATGATTATAGCAGAATTAGCAGGAATAAAAGTATTTGCTACAGGTGGAATAGGTGGTGTTCATAGAGGAGCTGAAACAAGTTTTGATATATCTGCTGATTTAGAAGAATTAGCTAATACTAATTTAGCAGTAGTATGTGCAGGTGCTAAATCTATATTAGATATAGGATTAACTTTAGAATATTTAGAAACGGCAGGTGTTCCTGTAGTTGGATTTGGAACTGATGAATTACCAGCATTCTATACTATAAGAAGTGGATTTGGTGTAGACTATAGAGTAGATGAAGCAGATGAATTAGCAAAAGTATTAAAAGCTAAATGGGATTTAGACTTAAATGGTGGAATGGTAGTAGCTAATCCAATACCTGAAGAACATGCAATGGATTTTGATCTAATAAATAATGCTATACAAGATGCCTTAGTAGCTGCTGAAGAACGAGGAATAAAAGGTAAGGAAAGTACTCCATTTTTATTAGCCAAAGTTAAAGATATTACAAAGGGAGATAGTTTAGAAGCTAATATTCAATTAGCATATAATAATGCTAAAGTTGGAGCTAAATTAGCTGTAGAACTTGCTAAATTAGATTAGGTGGTAAGTATTGGTAGAAGATAATATAGAATATTTCCAGAACCTACTTTATAATTATTAATAATTATAAAGTAGGTTCTTTTTATATTAATTAGATATTTTATAATTGATAATTACAATTATCATGTTTACAATCTTCATATTTATGATGTCTATAATCCCAGTAATTATTTACGGCAGCTATTGTTTGAAAATGAATTGCAATAACCTGAGATGCCGCAGTTAGACTATCAGGATTGTTTGAATACATAGGTCTTAATCCTTGTCTAATCTTTTCAGAAGGTTGGGTATATTCTACTCCTTTTTGAGCAAGGGTAATAGCTAATTCAAAACCTTCCTTAGGAGTACGAGTTTTTAAACTTCTAATCCAATCACGCACAGCAATCTCTCCTTTTTAATTCTTTATCTATAATTGAATAGTAGTTTTATATTTCCGGAATTATAACTACTAGTAATATTATATGAAATAAGTGGACACAGTGTTCTTGAGATTTGTTATCTTGTTTGAAGTTTATGGATTATATTTAAATAAATATAGCTTTGATTTCTACAAACTCGTCTATACCATATTTTCCACCTTCTCGACCTAGACCAGAATGTTTGAATCCACCAAAAGGAGCTTGATGAAGAGAGCTACCATTATTTATAGCTACTTCACCTGTTCGAATTTGTTTTGCTACTTCTATAGCTTCTTTATCTGGGCCAAATACTGCTCCTGATAATCCATACTTGGTATCATTAGCAATATGGATAGCTTCCTCCACCGTATCATAATAAATTACAGACAAGACTGGTCCAAAAATTTCTTCTCTGGCTATTTCCATATGATTATCTACATCTGTAAATACTACAGGATTTATATAATATCCTTTAGATTCTTTAGGTATTTCTCCTAATAATAATTTAGCCCCTTCTTCTATTCCTTTATTAATATAATAAGAAATTTTATCAAATTGTTTCTTTGAGGCTACAGGACCAATTACAGTTTCTGGATCTTTAGGATCTCCAAATTTATAGGATTTAGTTTTCTCAATAATCATATCTTCAATATTTTCTTTTTCATCTCGAGGAACTAGTAGTCTACTATAGGCACTACAGGACTGTCCAGTGTTAAGATATATTTTATCTAAGGTTTTGTTAAGAGCCAGATTATAATCGGCTCCTTTTAGAATAATAGCAGGGGATTTGCCTCCTAATTCTAAAGTGATTCTTTTAACATCATCTGCTGCTAGTTTAGAAACTTCCCTTCCACCTTTAGTAGAGCCAGTAAATGTAATCATATTTACATCTTTATGTGTAGATAATACATTTCCTACTTCAGATCCTCTACCAGGAACTAAGTTAAATACACCTTTAGGGAAACCAACCTTATCTATAGCCTCAGTTAGTAAATAAGCTACAAATGGAGTATTTTGACTAGGTTTTAAAACCATAGTATTACCAGTCAATAATGCAGGGGTTAATTTTTTCATTATTTGACCTAAAGGATAATTCCATGGAGTTAAGGCACCGACAATTCCTACTGGTTCTTTATTTATTATATAATTATCGTACTTTTCTTCAAAATTATAGTCTGGAATAATATCTAAATAATATTTCATATCTTTTAGATAAGGAATTACATGAGTATTTAAAGCAAACTTTTGACCACATCCTAATTCTTTAACTATAGTACTAGCCATATCTTCTTTAATCTCTTCTAACTCATGTAATAGATTTGTCAAGAGTTTAACTCTTTCTTGTAAAGAGGTAAATTGCCATTCTTTAAATGCTTCTTTAGCTGCTGTAACGGCCATATTAACATCTTTTTCATTAGAGGCAGGTACACTACCTATAATTTCTTTATTTCCAGGATTTATTACTTCAATTTTATCTGTACTATTAGGATTTATCCATGAACCATTAACATAAATTTTATTATAAGACATAATACATCTCTCCTTTACTATAGATATATCCAAGAAATTAAAGATTAATCAATTATTCTATAAAATTAAGCATAAATACTTCTTGACAATACTATAATATAGTGTTAGTATATACGTAATTAAAATTCAATAAAATCCTCATCTATCTTTCAGATGAGGTAGAGGAGCGATACCTATAAGTAGCTATATGGAGGACGGAATCCATTGAAATGTAGTGAAAGGAGCTACCGCCGAAGGTTTAGAAACCAAAATCTGGACCTGGGACTATATTTAATAAATATAGGACTGCTATTATATTCTAATAATATAATGGTGTGCTATCTCGTAGTAACTAGAAAGAAAATGGTGAAGGATATCATTAGCTTAGTCATATTTAAAAAAGCACCTGATAACCTATCAGGTGTTTTTTTAATACCAAAAATTATAAGGGGGATCATAATGAAAAAAAGATTGGGAATATTAGGTGTTATCTTAGTACTTATATCTACAGTACTAATTGGTTGTGGAGAAAAGGAAGAGAAGGAAGATGATGTATTTAAAGTAGGATTAGAAGCAGGATATGCTCCATTTAATTGGACTCAAAATGATGACTCAAATGGTGGGGTAAAGATAGATGGAAGTTCTGAATATGCAGGAGGATATGATGTAGAAATAGCTAAAAGAATTGCTGAAGGTCTAGGAAAAGAATTAGTAGTAGTAAAAATAGAATGGGATGGCTTGCTACCTGCATTAGAATCAGGTGTAATAGATGCAATAGCTGCAGGTATGTCTCCTACTGAAGAACGTAAAAAATCTATAGATTTTACAGATAGGTATTATAAATCAGATTTAGTTATGGTAGTTAAAAGAGGTAGCGAGTATGAAGATGCTAATTCAATTCAAGATTTTAACGGAGCTAAAGTGACAGCACAATTAAGTACCTTTCACTATACAGTAATAGATCAAATAGACGGAGTAATACAAGAAGAAGCTATGTCAGATTTTTCAGCAATGAGAGTGGCTCTGGAATCTGGGATCATAGATGGATATGTGTCAGAAAGACCTGAAGCTATAAGTGCATCTAATGCTAATGACAATCTAGTTATGGTAGAATTTGAAGATGGATTTGAAACATCAGAAGAAGATACAGCAGTTGCTGCAGGGCTTAAAAAAGGAAGTGAATTAAGGGAAAAGATAAATGAAGTTTTATCAGAGATTTCAGAAGAAGAACGTCAAGAAATAATGGATGAAGCTATATTGAATCAACCATCAAATTAATAAAGGTTTAAAGGAGTGAAAAAATGAGTCTTGAAATGGTAAGGAAAATATTAATAGATAATTGGCCTATGTTTTTACGTGGAGCTTATATGACATTATTAATATCTATAACAGCTACTATTCTAGGAGCTATAATAGGATTATTAATTGGAGTAGTTAGAACTATACCAATTCCAGATAAAGGTATAAAAAGAATACTCTTAAAAATAAACAATGGACTACTTTCTGCTTATATTGAGTTTTTCCGTGGAACTCCTATGATGGTACAGTCAATGTTTATGTTTTATGGGATAGCAGGTGTATTTGGAATACAAATTAATAGATTATTAGCTGCCATATTTATAGTATCTATTAATACAGGAGCATATATGGCAGAAATAGTTCGTGGAGGTATAATAGCTATAGATAAAGGACAATTTGAAGCAGCTCATGCTTTAGGAATGAACCATGTAGAAACTATGACAAATATAATATTACCACAAGTAATTAGGAATATTTTGCCAGCTACAGGTAATGAGTTTGTAGTAAATATAAAGGATACTTCAGTATTAAATGTAATAAGCGTAACAGAATTATATTTTCAAACTAAGTCTATAGCAGGAAATACAGCTATATTTACTGAACCTTTTTTTATAACTTGTATTATTTATTTTATAATGACATTTACTGTAACTAGAATATTAAGATTTATTGAGAAGAAGTTAGAAGGACCTAAAAATTATAATATTATAGGAAATCAAATGCAGGTACAAAAACCAGAAGATGTTCAGGTGTAAATTAATAGCTAGGAGAAGGGTGAAGGTATGGAAAATATAATAGATATAAAACATTTAAATAAATCGTTCGGAGATCATGAAGTACTGAAAGATATAAATATGTCAGTAAAAAAAGGTGAGGTAGCTTGTATAATTGGTTCCTCTGGATCAGGGAAATCTACCCTTTTAAGATGTGTAAACCTATTGGAGGTACCAAATGGTGGAGAAATAATCTATAATAATGAAAATATATTAGATGATAATCATGATATTAACCTATATAGAACAAAACTTGGAATGGTATTTCAGCATTTTAATTTATTTAATAATTTAAATGTATTAGATAATTGTACGGTAGGACAAATAAAGGTTTTAAATCGGTTTAAAGAAGAGGCAGAAAAGACAGCTAGAAAATATTTAGAAACAGTAGGAATGTCCCAATATATAAATGCTAAACCGAGGCAATTATCAGGTGGACAAAAACAAAGAGTAGCAATTGCAAGAGCACTTTCTATGGAGCCAGATGTAATGTTATTTGATGAGCCTACATCTGCATTAGATCCAGAAATGGTAGGAGAGGTATTAAAAATTATGAAAGATCTTACCAGCACAGGACTTACTATGTTAGTAGTAACCCATGAAATGGATTTTGCAAAAGATGTTGCTGATAGGGTAATATTTATGGATAAGGGAGTAATAGCAGAAGAAGGAAAACCAGAGGATATATTTAATAATCCAAAAAAGAAACGAACTAAAGAATTTTTAAAACGAGTATTAAATTAGAAATAAAGCAATGAATAATAGGGGGATTGTAATGAAAGAAAGGAATAAAAGATTTAAAATACCACATACCTATGTAATGCTATTTTCTGTAATGTTAATAATGGCTATACTAACGTATATTATACCAGCTGGAGAGTTTGATAGGTATCATGATGAAGCTACAGATCGGACCTTAGTAGATTCAGAATCTTTTCATCAGGTAGAACGAAATCCAACAAAGCCTTTTGATTTAGTAAAAGCAGTTCCAAAAGGTATGGAAGAATCTGCCCAAATTATATTTTTTATATTTATAGTTGGTGGATCATTTCAAATTATAACTGCAACTGGTACTATAGAATCAGGTATAGGAAATCTAGCTAAAAAGTTAGATGGAAAAGAAAAAATTATGATTCCAGTATTTGTATTAATATTCTCTATAGGTGGGTTTACCTTTGGTATGTCTGAAGAAGTTATAGTTTTTGTGCCTATAGGAATAGCTCTAGCAAGAGCATTAGGATTTGATGCTATTACTGGTACTGCTATGATTAGTTTAGGGGCAGCTAGTGGTTTTAGTGCAGCAGTGATGAATCCATTTACTATAGGTGTAGCTCAAGGTATAGCAGAACTACCATTATTTTCTGGAGCAGCCTTAAGAATAGTTGTTTTAATTGTAATGTTAATAATTACATCTATTTATATTATTAGATATGGAGAAAAGGTGAAGAAAGATCCATCTGCTAGTGTAGTTAGAGATTTAGAAATTGAGGAAAAAGGAAAAAATATAGATATAAACAATTTAATTACTATGACTTTAAAACATAAACTAATACTTCTAATAATAGGTTTAGGATTTATAACGCTAGGAATAGGAGTATTTAAATTTGATTGGTATATAGTTGAAATTGGATCTACATTTTTAGCTATGGGTATTCTAAGTGGTTTAGTTGGAGGATTAGGACCTAGTAAAGTAGCTGAAGAATTTGTAGAAGGAGCAAAAGGTATTGTATTTGGAGCTTTAGTAGTTGGTGTTGCTAGAGGGATATTAGTTGTAATGACTGAGGGAATGATTATGGATACTTTAGTTTATAGTTTAAGTAATTTAATAAAGATACTACCAAGATCAATAGCTGTTTTTGGTATGTATATAGTCCAAATTATAATTAATTTCTTTATTCCATCAGGTAGTGGTCAGGCAGCAGTTACTATGCCAATAATGACACCTTTAGCAGATTTATTAGGTATAACGAGACAAACTGCAGTATTAGCATTCCAGTTTGGAGATGCTTTTACTAATTCTATAATACCGACTTCTGGTTCCTTAATGGCTTGTTTATCTATTGGTAATATTCCTTATGAAAAATGGTTTAAATTTATATGGCCTTTGATGGTAATTTGGTTAGGTGTTGGAGGAGTATTTTTAGTAATTGCTAATGCTATTTCTTATGGTCCATTCTAATATATTATAAAAGTTAATGAAAGAGGGATTTAAATGAAAGAAAAAATACAAGATTTAATTAAAGATGTAGAAAGTGAATTAATAGACTTAAGTGAATATATATATGATAATCCTGAATTAGGATATGAAGAGTATAAATCTTCAAAGGCTCATATAGATCTACTTAAAAATCATAGATTTACTGTAGAAGAAAAATATTTAGGGATAGATACGGCTTTTAGAGCTGTATATGAATCTGAAAAGGAAGGACCTACTATTGCTTATCTAGCAGAATATGATGCATTACCTGTAATTGGTCATGGATGTGGACATAATTTATTAGGCACTGTTAGTACAGGGGCAGGAATTGTATTATCCAAATTAATTGATAATATAGGTGGAAAGGTAGTAGTATTTGGAACTCCAGCTGAAGAAACAAGTGGTGCTAAAGTTATAATAGCAGATAAAGGCGGATTTAATGATATAGATGTAGCTATGATGGCCCATCCAGATGAAAATTTTCATGAAAGTGGAGAGTCTTTAGCAATAGAGCCAATTCAATTTACCTTCAGAGGGAAATCCTCTCATGCAGCCTCAACACCTGAAAAAGGGATAAATGCATTAGATGGAGTGATACAAACTTTTAATGGAATAAATGCATTAAGGGAACATATATTACCAAATGCTAGAATTCATGGTATAATAACAGAAGGTGGGAAAGCTGCCAATGTAGTTCCAGATCTAGCAATAGCTCAATTTTATATAAGAGCAAGTAGGAAAAAGTATCTTGTAGAATTAAGTGAAAAAGTAAAAAATTGTGCTAAAGCTGCTAGCTTAGCTACAGGATCTGAACTAGAGATAAGTAATTATGAATTATCCTATGATGATCTAATAACAAATCAAACTTTATCAGATAGATTTACTAAAAATCTAAAAGAGTTTGGAGTAGATAATTGTAAAAAGCCTAAGGAAAGCTTTGGATCTGTAGATATGGGAAATGTAAGTCATATATGCCCTGCCATACATCCTAATTTCAGTATATCAGAAGGACAGGAATTGACAGCCCATACTAAAGAATTTGCTCAAGCAACTCTTACAGAGACAGCATATAAAAATGCAGCAAAAACTATAGGAAG
>DATGUA010000030.1:0-34031 GCA_035301545.1 Tissierellaceae bacterium
CTGGCTTTGAAAAAAAACTTAATCCTTTTCCATCTCCAGGCATTACCATAGCTGTTACAATCCCTCTTTCTAAGCTAATTTCAAAATCATATATATATCCTAATCTTTCACCATTATAAATATTTATAACTTCTTTCATCTTTATATCAGAAATTTTCAACATAATAATCCCTCCTTACCATCTTGTCTATATATGTATATTAGTTTTATTTAAAATTATTCTTATTTATTAGGTGCTTTTTTGGTTTATATTTTAATTTTTATTTAATATTATTTATGATAAGATTTATTATGATATATGAATAAATAGAATCGAAATTTTTTCATTTAAACTTCTTTATATTTAAAATGGAAAGTATTTAGAAATTAATTTCTAAATACTTTCCATTTTAAATATTTTCTAGTTTTATATTAATTAGTTTTATTAATATTGTTTAAATATATTTTCTCATTCTTTTTAATGCATCTTTTTCTAATCTTGATACTTGTGCCTGAGATATACCTATTTCATCTGCTACTTCCATTTGAGTCCTACCTTTAAAGAATCTTAAATCTAATATTTCTTGTTCCCTATTGTCTAACTTTTTTATTGCCTGATTTAATGCTATCCTTTCACTCCAAAATCCATCCTTTTCTTTTTCATCTTTTATTTGGTCCATTACAAAAATTGCATCTCCACTATCGTGGAATACGGGCTCAAATAAAGATATAGGATCCTGTATGGATTCTAATGCAAATACTACATCTTCTTTTGGCAAATCTAACTCTTCTGATATTTCAATTATAGTAGGCTCTTTAGAGTTTTTATATATTAATTGTTCTCTTGCATGTAATGCCCTATATGCTATATCTCTTAAGGATCTACTTACACGTATTGGATTGTTATCTCTTAAATATCTTCTAATTTCCCCAATTATCATTGGAACAGCATAAGTTGAAAATCTTACATTATGACTTAAATCAAAATTATCTATCGCTTTTATTAATCCAATACATCCTATTTGAAACAAATCATCTACAGGCTCTCCACGTCTATTAAATCTTTGTATTATGCTCAATACAAGCCTTAGATTTCCTTGTATAAACTCTTCTCTTGCTGCTGTATCCCCTTTTTTAATCTTAACAAATAATCCTTTCATTTCATCGTTTGTTAAAACTGGTAATTTAGCAGTGTCTACACCACAAATTTCCACCTTAGTTGTTTGCATTTATGTTTCATCCTTTCAAGATTATTTGCCCCTTTCTAATTAAATTATTGACATATGTATGTTTTTTATTCACAAATATATTTATAATATAAAAAAGGTTATTGGAGATTCAATAACCTTTTACACTAACTTACTCATATCTTTTTGTAGTCTTTTTATTATCCTTTTTTCTAATCTTGATATATAGGATTGAGATATACCTAGTAAATCTGCAACTTCTTTTTGAGTTTTCTCTATACCATTAGGTAATCCAAATCTTAGTTTTATTATAGTTTTTTCTCTATTAGTTAATTTCCCAATAGATTGGCCTAATAATTCTTTATCGACTTCCCCTTCTATATATTTATATATAATATCTCCTTCTGTACCTAATATATCTGAAAGTAAAAGTTCATTTCCATCCCAATCTACATTTAAAGGTTCATCTAAAGATACCTCACTCCGTATTCTACTTGTCTTTCTTAGATACATTAATATCTCATTTTCTATACATCTCGAAGCATAAGTTGCCAATTTGATTTTCTTATCTGGATCAAAAGTATTCACTGCTTTAATTAATCCAATTGTTCCTATAGAAGTTAAATCTTCTATAGGTATTTTTGTATTATCAAATTTTCTAGCAATATACACTACTAATCTTAAATTCCTTTCTATTAATATCCCTTTAATAGATTCATCTTTCTTTAAATTCTTTAAATAATATTCTTCTTCTTCTGAAGATAATGGTGGAGGTAATGTTTCTCCTGTTCCAATATAATCAATTCTCTTTAATAATCTAAACTTTCTTAAAAACTTAAACCATAACAATTTAATTTTATACTTAATATTCTTCATGCTAGTTCCCCCTGTGATATAACTTTATAGTTTAATAGGCCACTATAATTTAAATCTTCCGATATCTTCCCTTGAAATATACCTACTATCATATTTTCTTCTAATATAGATTCTTCATCATTAAAATCTATTATTATGTAGTCTGGTCTAAATCCTAATAATATTCCTCCACTATTTCCTACAGATTCAAATGGTATTAAATGTAGTGATATATCATCTCTTAATTCTTTCAAAGTTTTCTCTAATATAATAAAATCATTGCAATTATTGTTATCATATACTTTTCTAAGCTCTATTGGTAAAAAGTCCTTTAATTTATCATATTCTGCTACCATAACTGAACGATTGGAAAAAGGTTCTACTAAGGTATTCCCAGTATCTACTAAAACTTCTATTGATATATTTTTATTATTATAAGATATGGTAGCTGTTGCTAAAAACTTTTCTTGTATAGATCTGTTATCATAGTATTCAAAAATTTTATAAGCTCCTAAAATAGCAATAAATAGTCCTATCAATATATATTTCAATTTAAATAATTCTTGTACCTGTATTTTTTTTATTAAAACATGGTATACATTTCCGAAATTAAATGATATACCCATGATAGCACCTGCAAAAATAAAAGACATAATATAAAATCCTATTAATTGATATATAAATATTTTTAGGTTGTCACTTTTAAATGTAAATAAAACTATAATAATAGAAATAATTATTTTCATATAAAATTTAGTTAAAAATAACAATGATGGATAAAAAAAGACTAAAGAATATAATGCACTTATTATCCCCCCTAATATTATATTTCTTATAAGGGTTGTAGATTTTGTAATTAATTTAGTTAAATATAATATTAAAAAATTAATAATAAAATTCTCTAATAAATAATACTCTAATATTATATACAATTTTCTCCTCCTTAAAATCTACCATCCTTAAAACTTATTCATCTCTTCCTTCTTTATGACTATTATAGAATAAAAACTATGAAAAATTTGTCAATATTAGAGAAATAAAAAAAACGTATCTTTCTATTTAGATACGTTTTTCATCATAATATTATTATTTTTTACCTTTTCTTCTCAAAAATATAGGTATATCTAGTTCATCTAAAGAATCATCTAAAAAATCATCTTCATTTTCATCATCTTCTTCTTTAACTTCTTCTTTAGTCCTTCGTGTTTTTTTAGGAGTTTCTGATGAAGATTCTTCATTAAAACCTGTCGCTATAACTGTTATATTAATTTGGTCATCCATATTATCATCTATTCCTGCTCCAAATATAATATTTGCATCTTCATCTACTGATTGTCTTATAAGATCAGCCGCTTCATTTACTTCAAATATACCTAAATCTGGTCCACCAGTTATATTTAGAAGTACTGATTTTGCTCCTTCAATCGAAGTCTCTAATAATGGGCTTTTTATAGCTTGTTCAGCTGCTTCAGTAGCTCTATTATCTCCACTAGATTCTCCTATACCCATATGTGCTATACCTTTATTATACATAATTGTTTCAACATCAGCAAAATCTAAATTTATAAGATTAGGCACAGATATTAAATCAGATATACCTTGTATACCTTGCTTTAAAATCTCATCAGCCATTACAAAAGCATCTGACATTGTTGTGTTTTTATCTGCAATTTGTAATAGTCTATCATTTGGAATTGTTACTAAGGTATCAACCTTTTCTTTCAGAAAATTTATTCCATTCTCAGCCTTATTTAATCTTTGTCTACCTTCAAATGTAAATGGTTTAGTTACTACACCTACAGTTAAGATTCCTAATTCTTTTGCAACTTCTGCTACTACAGGCGCAGCACCTGTTCCAGTTCCTCCACCCATACCTGCAGTTATAAATACCATATCACATCCTTTTACAGCCTCAGATATTTCATTTCTATTTTCTTCAGCTGCTTTTGTACCAATTTCTGGATTTGCACCTGCTCCTAAACCTTTAGTTAACTTTTCCCCTATTTGCAATTTAGATTCAGCCCTTGATGAATGTAATGATTGTCTATCTGTATTAAGAGCTATAAACTCTACACCTCTTACTCCATGATCTATCATTCTATTTACTGCATTATTTCCTCCACCACCTACTCCTATAACTTTAATCTTAGCAAATTGCTCAACATCAACATCAAAATCGAACATTTTTCATCCCCCTCGTTAATTATTGCTGAAATTATATTGATTTCTTTTTAAATAATATTAGTCTTCTGATAGTTGAAAAATTATTAAAGATCTTTCCACCAAAGATTAATATAGCTGAATAATATAATGGTACTCCTAATCTATCTCCTATATAAGTTAAAAAAATTGTTAATAGAGAATTTCCAAAAAAATCTGATAAGAAAATCTTAATATCAAAACTTTCCTCTAAATTAGACCTAATACCACCAAATACAGAATCTAAAGAGACTAGTATAATCATTGTTATATATAAAGAATATTCAGTATTATAAGTATAGGGTAATATAAAACCAATTATCCCACCTACTAAAATACCCATAATTGCGAAAGCCATTTACTCATCCTCCTCTTTTGGTTCAGCATATTTAAAGGAAAAGCTACCTGTATACCCATATATCACTACATTATCTTCAACTTTTGGTTCAAATCCAATTGAATAGACATTTTTTAAAGCATCTCCATAAGTCCCAGAAGCTACTACTGAAGCCATTAAAGCTTTAGGATCACCGATTGCCCTAATTATAAAAGGTGTACCTACACTCTTTTTATTAATCTTTACAACAGGTCCTAAACATTTGATCTCTGAATTAGACATCACTCTTTCATCATTAATTGAAATAGCCTCTGCACCTGCAACCCTTAAATCATTTATAATATTCAAAATGTCAACATCATGTATAATATCATCATCTATATCATATCCAACTATTTCATCATCTGGATTATCAAACATTTTAATGGAAATTCCTGGACCTTCAATTTGACTATAACCTGACAAAGATCTATTATGTTTTAAATCCTCGGCTAATACATCTATTATATCTTCATCACCTTGTTCCACATTTTGTAAAATTTCTAATTCCTTTTCTTTTTCTGAAATCACTTTATCTAAATCTTCTATTTCACCTTTAGCAATTTCAATTTCATTAGACATATCTTCTAGAGAATTAATCGTTACTGGCATATAAAGTTCTAAATTTTCCCTCATCTGAATAGTTAGGAGCATGCCTAAAATCCCACCAAAGAATGTTAATATAATTTTTGTTTTATTTATTTTCATAATAACCACTTCCAATTTTAATTAGAAATTTCTTCGATTGGATCTCCATATATAAAGTCTTTTACATTTCTATATTTAGGAATATTTATATTTTTATCTTGCCTTAAATTAACAAGATAATCATAATGTCTTAATTGCCAAACTATTCCATGTTTTATTCCTAAAGCAGATTCTAAAATATCAGGATCACCTATAGCTTTTATAATAATAGGTGCACTAGTAGATACACCATTGATTTCTATATGATCTCCTGCTCTAACAATTTCTGTATAAGAAGTATATCTTTGATCATTAATAGAAATCGCCTCTGCATCTGCTGCATTTAATATACTAATAGTCTGTAAAATTAAATCTAATTCATCTACTATTCCATATCCTTCTCCATACTGTATATCTTCCGGAGGATCCTCTATCTTTAACACTATTCCTTGACCTTCTAAATCGGTATATCCACCTAGCATCTTATATTTTACAGTATCATTGTATATATTTTCAGCATATACATTTTTATCTACCTCATTTTGTTCATACTGTTCAATCTTTTTCTCTAATTCTTCTATATGATCTGTCTGGGAGTCTTTCTCTGATTGTAGTTTTTTTAGTTCAGCTGCTAATTGTTGTGATCTTTGAGTAGGAAGTATACCACCTACAGTTTGATTAACAGTTTTTAATTGGATGGATAAAATTAATCCTAAGAAAATAGAAACTAATATAATTGCAATTGTATTCTTTCTGTTTTTCATTTTATCCTCCTTAATCATCAGTAATTATAACAGGATGATCTCCCTTATTCATATTTATCCCTTTGACATTAATACCTTTTTCTTTAATATCTTTTAGTATTTCATTCAACAATCTTAGCCTATATTCTACATTATCTAAGTTACCGAAAGTAATGTCAATACCATTTTTTAACAAAATTTTTACATCATTTCTAGATTCTACATCTATAAATTCTATTTCTTCTAAAAGGTTTAATTTATCTCCTTCTTTAAAGAGATCTATAACATATTCATCAGATATAGTTTCAAATAGATTATCATTTATTCCAACATCATAAATATTTAAGCCTAGTATAACTGGTAGGTCTCCATCTGATGTATCTACTTGATTTAATACATATCCATCAACATCTATAATTTGATATGTAGATATAGTTTTTATTAAAGCTTTCTCTTCTTTTTCTACTATATCTATAATTATCGTTGCAGGTAAACTTCTCCGTACTTTTATCTCCTTAATATATGATAACTTTTCAAGCCTCTCCTCAATATCTTTCATTCTCAATCTAAAAATATTTTCTCCAATATTTACAGTAGAATGTTCAATTATGTCTTCTTCTTCTAATTTAATATTTCCACGAACCTCAATATTTCTTATTTTAAAGACATCTGATCTAATTATTATAAAAGATATTAAGGATAATATGGTGATAGATAGAAAAATGCTTAATAAAATTTTCTTTTTCCTTTGTCTTTTTTCAATTTTTGTCATTCTACCCATATATATCCCCTCATGCTTGTCCTAATTCTATTTTGCAGCAAAAAGCTGCATTAAACACATTTAATATCTGCCCCTAATTTCTGTAAATTATCATGAAATTTATCATACCCACGCTGTATATGTTTTATATCTTTTATCTCAGTTGTACCTTTTGCTGCTAGACCACCTAGTACTAATGCGGCTCCTCCTCGGAGGTCTTTGGCATACACTGAAGCACCAGTTAAATTTTCTATTCCTTTAACTATTGCTACTTTTCCAAACACCTTAACATCTGCTCCCATCCTTCTCAATTCTTCCCCATGTTTAAATCTATTTTCAAATACAGTCTCATTTATTATACTAGTTCCTTCAGCTATAGACAATAAAGACATAAATTGAGCTTGCATATCAGTAGGAAATCCTGGAAAGGGTAAGGTTTGTAACATTTCAATTGATTTAATATTTTTAGGACCTATTATTTTTATAGTTTTTTTATCATCATATATATATATATATGCCCCTATTTCCTTTAGTTTAACTATAATACTTTGTAAATGATCTACAATAATATTGTTTAGGATGATTTCTCCCTTAGTCATAGCTGCACCAACCATATAAGTACCTGCTACTATTCTATCAGAAATAATTTTATGAGTACATCTATTTAATGATTTTAATTCTACTCCTTTAATTTTAATTACATTACTTCCAGCACCTGTTACTTTTCCACCGATCTTGTTTAAGTAATTTTGTAAATCTATTATTTCTGGCTCTCTAGCAGCATTCCTAATAATAGTGGTTCCATCTGCAGTTATTGCTGCTAACATAATATTCTCTGTTGCTCCAACTGATGGAAAGTCCAACTGAATATCTGCCCCTTTCAATCCTATAGTTTTACAATGTAAATATCCATGGGATTCTTCTATTATAGCTCCCATTTCACGTAAGGACTTTAAATGTAGATCTATAGGCCTAGGTCCGATTTCACACCCACCTGGATAACTAATTCTAACCTCTTGAAATCTTGCTAATAGAGATCCCATTAAAATTATAGATGATCTCATCTTTCTTACTAATTCTTCAGACAGGGATATAGAATTTATAGTACTCGAATCTACAATTAAACTATCTCCTTCTAAATCTACTTTAGCACCTAAGGATGTTAATATTTCTATCATTACTTCTACATCTCTTAGCATAGAAACATTTGAAATCACACTAGTTTCTCCACTTATCACTGTAGCAGCTAAAATTGGAAGTATTGCATTTTTTGCTCCTTTTATATCTAATTCACCTTTTAAATTATTTCCTCCATTGATAATATACTTTTCCATCACTACACACCTCCACATTACATTAAAGATTATACAATTCATTTTATGTATATGGATGGCATAAGTGATACATTATTATAACAATTTATCTATAATTTCAATTATATCATTAGTCGCATCTATATTAGCAAGTTTTTTACTATTTATTGCCATGGTTCCTAATTTTGATTTATTATCTAATAAATCTATAATATTTTTAGAAAGTATCTTTCCATTTAAATCCTTTTCAAGTATAACTAAACTTGCTCCTGCCTTTTCGTAAGACCTCGCATTATGTTCTTGATGATTCTCAGCAGTATAAGCTTTCGGAATTAAAATACTACCTACACCAATTGCAGATATTTCCGCCATAGTAATTGCACCTGAGCTGGCTATTACTATATCAGCAATATTTAAAGCTTTAGGCATATCATATAAATAAGGTAATATTTGTATATTATTCTTTAATTTAACATCATTTTCTCTTAATTCCTTCATAAAATCATCATACATTCTAGTTCCTGTTATATGAATTAACTGTATCCTTTGATTAAACCTATTATTTATTAAAATATCTTTAATTGCATCATTTAATTTTTTTTGTCCACCGCTTCCTCCAAAAGACAAGACTAATGGAAGCTTCCTATCAATTTTTAAATCTTTATATGCCTGGTCTCTATCTATATCTAAAATTTCTTTTCGAACTGGATTCCCCGTAAAAACAACTCTATCAGAATATTTAAAATGTTTAGTTGCATCCTCAAAAGTAACAGCAATTTTATCTACATATCGTGACAAAATTTTATTAGTTATACCTGGCAGTGCATTTTGTTCATGTACTACTGTCGGTATTTTCCTCTTTGCAGCCATATATAAAATTGGACCACTTACAAATCCTCCTGTACCTATTACTATATCTGGTTCAAAATCTTTAATTATTTTTTTTGACTGTCTTAAACCAATAAACAATTCTTTTAACGCTATTAAAGAATCAATACTTAACTTTCTAGGCATGTAATTTACTCGAATAGTAGTAAAGTTAATCCCTTCTTTAGGTACTAATTCCGATTCTAAACCTTTTTCTGTACCAACATATAATATTTCTGCATCTTTATTTTTGTTTTTAATTTCCTTGGCAATGGCTAATGCAGGATAAATATGCCCTCCTGTTCCACCACCTGATATTAAATATTTCATATTAATCAACTCCTATCCTAATTTGTATACCTAGAAATATTCAATAGTATCCCTATTGAAGACATATATATAATCAATGATGTTCCACCATAACTAATAAAGGGTAATGTAATACCTGTTGTAGGAATTGAAGAAGTAACTACTGCTATATGTATCAATGATTGAACAGCTATTAAAGCAGTTATACCAACAGCTAAGAAAGATCCAAAACTATCTTCTACTTTTAAAGCAATTATTATTCCTCGCCATATAACTATTAAAAATAAGATCATTACTATCATAGCTCCAAAAAATCCCAATTCCTCACCTATTATAGAAAATATAAAATCATTATAGGCTTCTGATAAATAGAAAAACTTTTGTCGACTTTTGCCTAATCCTAAGCCAAACATACCACCAGATCCTAGGGCATACAAAGATTGTACTGCTTGCCAGCCTGATCCTAATTTATCAGCAAAAGGATCTCTAAAAGAGGTAATTCTACTCATTCTGTGAGGATGGCTTTTGATTGCATAAACAAGTAGTCCGCTCCCTCCTACCCCAAAGGGTATTAAATGAGTTAAATTCATACCAGCGATCATAAACATTATCATCATAGCACCAGCTAAAGTTACTGCTGTCCCTAGATCTTCTATTACAATAATTCCACAAGAAATTCCTATATAAATAAATGCTGGAATTGTTCCTTGATACAAAGAAGCTATATCTTCTTTCTTGATAGCAAGAAACTTAGCAAAAAACATTATAGATGCAAATTTAATGACATCTGATGGCATAAACATAATAACTTTAAGATCTAACCATCTTCTTGCTCCCTTAACTTCTTCCCCTAAAGGAGAAAAAACCAACAATCCTAATATTAGTGCAAAGACATATATGAGAAAAGCAAATTTATTATATTTTCGATAATCAATATTCATAAAAATTATCATAGCAACTAAACCTATTAATGCAGATACTAATTGCTTTCTTAAGAAATGATACCCATTATCATAGTTTTTCATAGCTTCTGGCCAACTAGCACTAAAAACCATTATAATTCCGATAATAACTAATAAGATTATAGATAAAAACAAAGTAAAATCTACAGCTTTTCTAATATTAGGTTTATCTTTTTTAGCCATATTACTCCTCCTCTAAATTCGACACCAGCTTTTTAAAATGATTACCCCGTTCTTCGAAACTATTATACATTCCCCAACTTGCACAAGACGGAGATAATAATATACTATCTCCTTTATGAGATAATTTATAAGCTAGTTCCACTGCCTCTTTCATATCTTTTACTAAATAATATCTTTCAAAATTATTCCTAATAGCTGCATTTTTAATCTTTTCCTTTGTTTCTCCTAACAAAATTAAAACTTTAACATTATTAAAGTTCCTTATTAAATCATCAAATTCTATCTTTTTGTCATATCCACCAGCTATTAATGTAATCGGTGTATTTATGGCTTCTATAGCTTTAATACTTGCTTCAATATTTGTTCCTTTCGAATCATTATAAAAAGATATACCATTTTTCTCTTCTACAAACTCTAATCTATGTTCTATTCCTTGGAAAGCTTTAATAGAGCTTTTTATGATCTCAAGATCTACCCCCATAGCATAAGCAACTCCTATACTTCCTAATATATTTTCCATATTATGTTTACCTGGTACTTTTATTTCGGATATAGACATTAATTTTACCTTATTAGAACCATCATTAATTATGATATAATCCTCATCTAGATATATACCTTCTTTTAATTTTTCTTCTAAACTAAACCAAATAATCTTACTATTTATTTCATTTTCAAAACTTTTTAAGATTTTATCATCATAATTTAATACTGTGTAGTCATTATCATTCTGATTTTTAAAGATTTTCTTTTTAGCATTAATATAATTATCATAATCTCCATGCCAATCTAGATGATCAGGAGATATATTTAGTATAAGACTTATTTTTGGCTTAAATAAATTAGTATCATCTAATTGAAAACTACTTGCTTCTATAATAAATACATCATCTTTTTTCCCTTTATTTATTTCTTGTAATATACCTACACCTATATTTCCTACTACAAATGTTTTTAATTCAGTTTTGTTGAAAATCTCTCCTAACAATGTAGTCGCTGTAGTCTTACCATTTGTTCCAGTTATAGCGATTATATTATCTGTAGGAGACAATATAAATCCTAATTCAATATCTGTGATAACAGGTATATTAGATTTATATGCCTTTTTAATCAATTCCATGCCTGGTGGGATTCCAGGACTTTTTATAATTAAATCAGTATTATCTAAAGGTACATTATTAGTACCTAAATATTTATTATATTTAATATGATCTATAGATTGTAAAACATCATCTAACTCTTCTTCTGTCTTCGAATCAGTTATAGATATTTTAGCTCCTATATTATTTAATGCTTTTATAGTAGCTAATCCAGATATTCCCATACCTATTACTAAAACCTCTTTATTTTCTAAATCCATATTATCACCTATCTACTTTAATTTAATGCTACGATTCCTATCAGACATAGTACAATTGTAACTGTCCAAAATACTCCAACTACTTTAGTTTCTTTCCAACCCTTATGTTCAAAATGGTGATGTAAAGGACTCATCAGCAAGACTCTTTTTCCTGTAAGTTTAAAAGATAATACTTGAACAATTACAGACAATGTTTCTATGAAATATATTCCACCTACAATCGGTAAAATTAAAGGAACATTTAATAATACAGCTATAGCTGCAACAGCTCCTCCAAGTCCCATAGAACCAGTATCACCCATAAAGACCTTAGCCGGATATGAATTATGAACTAAGAATCCTAAACATGATCCAGCTAATGCTGATGAAAACATAGAAATATCATCCATACCCCATTTCATAGATATTAGACCAAAGAAAGATAATACTATTAGAGTAACACCTGAGGCTAACCCATCTAGACCATCTGTTAGATTAACACTATTTACAGTTCCAACTACTACAAATACTATAAAAGGTATATAAAATATTCCTAAATCAAGATACTTATATTTTAAAAAGGGTATTATTAAATTTGTACCAAGGACAGATGTTTTAGACTTATAAATTGCTAAAATTATTGCTAAAACAATTTGACCTAATAGTTTTAGCGAAGGTTTTAAACCTGTATTATCTTTTTTAACTACTATTAAGTAATCATCTATAAGACCAATCAAACCAAATCCTAAAGTTGATAATATTAAAACATACGTATCTTGTGTTATTACACCTGATGAAAACACTGTTATAATTAATGCTACAAACATTATCAGTCCACCCATAGTCGGCGTTCCTGATTTTGATAAATGAGATTTAGGACCTTCCTTTCTAACACTTTGCCCAATATTAAGCCTCTTAAGAAGTGGTATAATAATTGGTCCTAAAATTAAAGTAACAAAAAATGCAATTCCTATAGTTCTTATTATATCTATATGGTGTACCATTCATTCTCTCCTCCCGAGTAATTTTCCTAAAACTTATCCATTATATCTGATACTATTTTTCTTTCATTAAACAAAACAGAGTCTTCCCCTATTATCATATTAGTTTCATGTCCCTTTCCTGCTAGTAATATAATGTCTTCCTCTTCTGCCTGTAAAATAGCATATTCAATAGCATCTCTTCTATCTACTATTTTTACGTATTTTCCATTAGTCTTTTTAACCCCTTTTACAATATGATCAATAATATACTCTGGATCTTCAAATCTAGGATTATCAGTGGTTATTATAGAAAGATCAGCATACTGTCCTACAACTTCTCCCATTTTAGGCCTTTTTTCTTTATCCCTATTTCCTCCTGCTCCAAGCACAATATAAATTTTTCCTTTTACAAACTCTTTTGTAGTTTTTAAAATAGCTTCTAAGCCTTCAGGAGTATGTGCAAAGTCAATTATAATATTTAAACCTAATTTATTTGGCACAAATTCAAATCTTCCTTTTACACCATAAAAGCTCTCTAATCCTCTTTTTATTGTTTTTATGTCTATTCCTAGTACATAGCTACATGCTGAAGCAGCAAGGGCATTATATAAACTAAATTCACCTGGTATATTAAGTTTTATATCTGTACTAGCTTTAGGGGTATTTAAAACAAATTTAATCCCTTTATCACTATAAGTAATATTGCTAGCATATACCATAGCTGACTCTTTTAACCCATAAGTAATACAAGACACTCTGTCTTGTACAGATTCATTTATTATTTTACCATACTTGTCATCTATATTAATAATATTAAACTTTTTTGTCTTTTTAAATAAACTTAACTTACTTTCAAAATACCTTTCCATTGTTCCATGATAATCTAAATGATCTTGTGATAAATTTGTAAATATACCTATATCAAAATCAATATATTCTACCCTTTTTAGATCTAAAGCATGAGAAGAAGCTTCCATAATACAAGTATCTATACCTCTCCTTACCATCCTATTAAGTAATTCTTGTATAACTAAAGAATCAGGGGTAGTATTTTTCAAATTAATAGTTTCAGAATCAAGTGTAGCACCTATAGTTCCTAATACTCCTACTTTTAATTTATAAGTATCTAATATTTTTTTAATATAATAAGACACACTAGTTTTTCCGTTAGTACCTGTTATACCTATCATATTCATTTTCTTTGAAGGCCAATTATAAAAGTTACTTGATAAATAAGCTAGTGCATCTACAGAATCATTTACTTTTATCTGAGTTATATTTCCTTTTTTATTTAAGTGGTTCTCTCCTAATACTGCAATTGCTCCGTTTTTTATAGCTTTCTTAATAAAGTTGTGACCATCATTATTAAAACCTTTTTGGGCTATAAATAAATCACTTTTATCAATCTGTCTAGAATCATGTTTAATTGTGGAAATTTCTATGTCTAAGGATCCGTAAGTATCAATTAAAGGATAATTATTTATTATATCATATAATTTCAAATATAGTGCACCTCCCATTATTATACAAGTAGTTAAAGGCAACTTAAATAAGTTGCCTTTAATCTACATCATCCTTAGTTTATTGAAATTCAACAATTACAGTAATATTTGAATCTACTTCTTCTCCAGGCATAGGGTCTTGTGAAACTACTTTTCCTTTCCCCTTTAATTCATATTTTAAACCTACTTCATCTAAAATATCTATTACTTCCTCCTTATCTTTATCCATTAAATAAGGGATTGTTATATTATTTGAAGACTTAACATCAAGTACTAAATCAATTATTGATTCTTCCTCAACTTCAGTCCCAGCAGTTGGAAATTGATCTAATACTGTAGTATCACTGGTAATATCGACATATTCAGTTGTATATTTTAGTCCTATGTCTTTTAATTTTTTACCTGCATCTCCTACATTCATATCTCTTACATCTGGCACTTTAATATTCTTTGTATTATCATCATCTTCATCTTCAATATCTTCAGTAGGCGGAATTTCTAAATAATTAAATATATCTTCTAATATATCCTTAGCAATAGGTGCTGATACAGATCCACCATAATAACTTTCTGCCTTCGGATCATCTACTATAACTAGTGCTACTAATTGTGGATCATCAATAGGTGCTACTGCTACAAAAGAAGCTATATATTTACCTTTTGCATATTTCCCGTCTATAATCTTCTCAGCAGTACCAGTCTTACCTCCTACTCTATATCCAGGTATTATAGCATTACCTCCTGAACCATCTGAAACTACAGTTTCCATCATACTAAGCATAGTGTCAGAAGTTTCTTTTGACAATACCTGTCTCCTTGCTTTAGTTGGGAACTCTTTAATTACCTCTCCATCATCATCAATTAGTTCTTTTACAATTCGAGGTTCCATTAGATTTCCTCCATTAGAAATAGCTGATACAGCACTCACTAATTGAATTGGAGTAATAGCAACACCATGGCCATATGACATTGTAGCTAAGTTTATTTCTTTTATAACATCGGTATTTGCTGGTATTATTCCTTCTTGTTCTCCTAATAAATCTATATTAGTCTTTTCCCCAAAACCAAAAGCTTTTAAATATTTATATAGATTTTCTTTTCCTAACTTTTTTCCTGCATCTATAAAGGCTATATTACAAGAATCATTTAAAGCTTCTCTAAAATCTATAGAACCATGTGGCCTATACCAACGAGCACATTTTAAGGTTTCACCACCAACTTTTGTAGTCCCACCACAGTGATACATATCATTTTCATCAGTAACATTCTCTTCTATAGCTGCTGCAGCTGTAATCACTTTGAAAGTAGAACCTGGTTCATATACATCAGTAACTGCAAAATTTCTCCATAAATCATACCATTTATCTTGCATTTCTTCATCTGAAAGATCTTTCCATTCTTTCCTTTGTTTTTCATCAATAGGTTCTCTAGGATCATTAGGATTAAAATCTGGCTTATTAGCCATAGCTAATATATCACCAGTGTTTGGCTCCATTATAATTATTGATACATTTTCTGCTTTATTATCTACTAAAGCTTGTTGAGCAGCCTTTTCTGAAAAATGTTGTATACTTTCATCTAAAGTCAATACTAAAGAATTCCCATCCTGAGATTCGTATATTTTTTCTCCATCATAAGGTAACTGTCTATTAGCTGCATCTGTCATTTTTATCCATTTTCCTGGAACACCTGTTAAATATTCATCAAAAGTTTTTTCTATTCCATCTAATCCATTATTATCAATATCAGTAAATCCTAAAATATAAGAGGCAAAATTATCATAAGGATAATATCTTTTATTATCATCTACTATATTAATTCCTTCTAAACCTAATTGTCTTAACTCATTTGCTTCTTCTTTTGTAATCCATTGTTTAATTTTTTCGGCACTTTGTTGTTTAGTGATTTTTTCATAAATAGTATTTTCATCCATATCTAATATTTCTGATAATGTCTCTGCCGTCTCTTTAGGTTCACTTATATCTGCAGGAGTAGCCCATACAGTAAAAACACTAGTACTTACTGCTAACTTTTTACCTTTCCTGTCATAAATAGTTCCTCTTTTAGACTTTATATCTATAGATTTCATCCACTGTTCTAAAGCACCTTTCTTTAAATCTTCACCTTTTACTATTTGCAAATATGCAAGTCTAGATAATAAAAGTATAACTAAAACAATCGAAGTTATTAAAGCAAACTTCAATCTAGATTTAGATGAATTTTTAGGTATACGCAAATCTAAAACCTCCTAGAACAATCTAGAGAAAACACTTAATACCTTATCCCAATATTTATCAAATTTAGTATTCTTAGTTTCTTCATTTACAATATCTTCTACTGATATATATACTACTTGATCTTTTTGAGGATAAGACATTCCTAATTTTTCAATAGCATCTTTACTAATTTTTGATCCATTCTTCATCCCTTCGAGTTCTGAAGTCAAACTAAGCCTTTCTTTTTCTAATTCAGTCTTTTGTTTCTCTAATTCTGTAACTTCCATTCTCATTTTACTAATATTAGCATATCTTCTTAATATCAATAAACCACTACACATTAATAGTATAGCAACAATAATGCTAGTCATTTTAAATGATGATTTCTTTTTATTTCTTCTATTTCTTTTCCGATTATTTCTTTTATTATTTCTCTCGTTTTTCTTATCTTCTCTTTCTAAAATTTCTTCAGGATAATAATTAAGTTCAGCCTTTGCTAACAATTTATTCTCCCCCTTACATTTTTAGAACCTTAAATTTTTTCAACGACTCTTAGTTTTGCTGATTTAGATCTCGGATTTTGATCTAATTCTTCTTTACTGGCAATTATTGGTTTTCTAGTAATAATCTCCACTTCTCTTTTTTTATCACAATTACATATAGGTAAATCCGGTGGACATATACAATCTTTGTATGCATATTTAAATGCATTTTTTACTATTCTATCTTCTAAAGAATGAAAAGTAATTATTGCAAGTCTCCCACTAGGATTTAGTAAATCTATCATTGTTTCAATAGTATTTTTAAGTATTTCTAATTCTCTATTTACTTCTATTCTAATGGCTTGAAATGTCTGTCTTGCAGGATGTCCACCTTTCATTCGTGCTCCTTTAGGTATAGCCTTTTTAATCACATTTACTAAGTCTAAAGTTGTATTTATTGGATTTGTTTTTCGTTCAACTACTATAAATTTAGCAATCCTTCTAGCCCATCTATCTTCACCATAGCTCCAGATAATATCTTCTAATTCTCTCTCTGAATACTTATTTACAACATCCCATGCTGTAAATTCTCTAGTTTCATCCATTCTCATATCTAATTTAGCTTCATTATGATATGAAAACCCTCTAATTTTCTCATCTAGTTGATGAGAAGATACTCCTAAATCTAAAAGTATTCCATCTACCTTTTCAATATCTAATCTTTTTAATATTTTTTCTATATTTTCAAAATTGTCATGTATTAAAATAGTTTTTTCTTTATAAGGAGATAAAACTTCTTTGGCTTTAGCTAACGCATTTTGATCTTGATCAATACCTATTAATTTACCATTATTTAATTTATTAATTATTTCTAAAGAATGTCCTGCACCACCTAATGTACCATCTACATATATTCCATTCTCTTTAATATCTAAATTTTCCATAACCTTATCTACTAATATAGGTATATGCTCAAATTCCATCTAAAAACCTCCAATCAAATCCCTAACTCTTCCATTTTTTCTGCAATAGCATCATAGCTTAGATTATCATCATCATTATAATTATCCCATTCCTCTTTACTCCAAATTTCTAATCTAGTAGCAACACCAATAATTACTGCATCTTTATTCATTTGAGAATGTTGCCTTAAATTTGCTGGAATTAATACTCGTCCTTGCTTGTCTAAACTACATTCACTTGCACCAGAAAAGAAAAACCTAATAAATGCTCTCGCATCTCTATTAGTAAGTGGTAAGGTCTTTAATTTTTCTTCTAATATTTTCCATTCATCTTTAGGATATACAAAAAGGCAAGTGTCCAACCCCTTGGTAATAACAAATTTTTCACCAAGGCTTTCTCTAAATTTAGATGGTATTATTATTCTTCCTTTATTATCTACGGTGTGTTGATGTTCACCAATAAACATAATCTCCCACCTTCTAAAAGTTAGTTACCACTTCACTCCACTTTCCCCCACATTAAGTATATTCTATACTATTTTCTCAATACCTTCCACACATTTATATATTTTAAAAGAAATTTTAGGACTTTAGTCCCAAAATTTCTTTTTATTTCTTGTAATATATAATAAAAAAACAGAGACAACTGTCTCTGTTTTTAAAACTCCCTATTGATTTTTCTTTTCTTATATAAAATTATTGCTGGTAGGACAATACCTATAAGACTAATTAATTGAGCCACTCTAATAGAACCCCACATTAGACTGTCTGTTCTAAGACCTTCTATAGCCAATCTAGCTACTGAATATAATATTAAATACAGTAAAAATATTTCTCCATTTATCTTAGATCTATTCCTGCTATACCATAATAAAAATCCAAAAACAAGAAAATTCCAAATTGATTCATATAAAAATGTTGGATGGACTTTTGTACCATTTATCATAATACCCCATGGTAAATTAGTAGGACCACCATGAGCCTCTCCATTAATATAATTTCCCCATCTTCCTATAGCTTGACCTAGTATTAGACTTGGTGCTGTAATATCTGCCATTTTCCAAAAATTTTCTTTTCTTATTCTACAAAAAATTATTGCTACTAAAACAGCAGCTATAATAGCTCCATGGATCGCTAATCCTCCACCTCTAAAATTTAATGCCTCTATAGGATTATCTCTATACATATCCCAGCTAAATACAACATAATATATTCGTGCTCCAATTAAAGCTGAAGGAATTGCAAATAACAGTAAATCTAAAAGGGTATCTTCTTCCACACCCTTTCTTCTTGCCTCTTTCATAGCAATTAACGTTCCAATCATTACACCAGCTGCTATTAGTATTCCATACCATCTTACTTCTACATTAAATATTTTAAATGCCACTGGATTCAAAACAAACCCACCTTTCTTCCAAGAATCAACTAAGTTATTATATCATAGATTTTATATTTATTGTATATTATAGTGGATTTACTATAGACAATACAGTATTATCTTTATTAAAATGTTCTTTAAATCTTTCTATAATCTCTGTATATCTTACTTTTCTTATTAAATCAATATAATCTGTCAATAAAAACTCATCAAAATAAAAATCTGTAAACATCTGTGAAATAGATGATATTGAATTAAAACTTAATAGAAATTCTCCTAGGTATTTATGTTTTATTCTTTCAAAATCTTTTTCTTTTAAAATATCTTCTGGATTTTCTTCTATTAAGTCTATTATATTATCATAAACTAATTTTGGATTATTTGATTCCCCAAATATTAAAGAATGGCCATAACTTTGTTTTCCAGTATAATTTGCCCCAAAACTCGAATCAATTAAACCTTTTTCATAAAATTCATTATAAAATTTTGAACTATTTCCAAATAACATATCCAATATTATATCTGTTTTTAAATCCTTTTCAACTTTAGATTTGCCCAGTTTCCCTATATCTTTGTCTTTAAACCCTATATGAAATATTGGATTAGAAGTATACATTTTATATTCTACAATAGATTTATTAATTCCTTCTATTTCTAACGACTTTATTCTTTCTATATTACTTATTTTGTTTTTAGTTTTTTTCTCAGATTTTTCTACTACTTTTATTATCTCTTTAAAATCTAAATCGCCTACTACAAATAAAACCATATTACTTGGGTGATAAAAAGTATTATAGGCTTTATACAATAATTCCTTATTTATATTAGTTATACTATCTATAGTTCCGGCTATATCTATTCTAACTGGATTGCTAGGGTACATAGCTTCTAATAAATTAAAATATACTTTCCATCCTGGATCATCTTCATACATCCTTATTTCTTGACTAATTATTCCTTTTTCTTTCTCTACATTTTTATCTGTTAAATAAGGGCTTTGTACAAATTTAATTAATAATTCTAGATTTTCATAAAAGTTATCTATAGTTTCAAATAGATATGATGTTTGATTAAAACTTGTAAAAGCATTTACACTTCCACCTATATCAGAAAATTTTTCAAATATATTTACTTCAGGCTCTTCAAATAACTTATGTTCTAAGAAATGGGCAATTCCCTCTGGAACTTCTAAAGGTTTATCTTCTCCAATAGGAATAAATTTATTATCTATAGAACCATAATCTGTAGAAAACATAGCATGTTTTTTAATATATCCTTTTTTAGGCATAAAATAAATTTTCAAACCATTTTGAGTTTCTGTATATAATAACTTTTCGTTTATATCTTCATTTTTAACTTCCTTAATAACCATACTTACCTCCGTTTATTGAGATTTATTTTTCATAAAATAAATAGTATCTATATCAATTTTGTTAGACACTTCTATAATTTCCTCTTTACTAACATTACTAAGTCCTTGAATAACCTCTTCTATATTCCTATTATCTCCTGATAATAATTGACTAAAGAAATATTCAGAAATTAAAAATATACTATCTTTAATAGATTCAATAGAAGCTTTTAAAGATTTAAAAGATAAATCCATATCTTTTTCTGTAAATTTGCCTGCTCTCAAATTATCTAATTCTTGTTTAATTATTTCTACTGTTTTATCAAAATCATCAAATTCTATACCTGCATCTATAAATAGTATAGATTTATATTTAAATATAGAAGTACTTATATAATATGCTAAACTTTCTTTTTCTCTTACATTTTTAAATAATTTTGAATTAGGACTTCCGCCTAAAATATTGCTCCCTATTAATAAAGCATCATATAATTTATCTTTAAATGTTATTCCTGTTCTATAACCAATTACTAATTTCCCTTGATTTACATCTAGTTCTTCTTGAATCATGTTTTTAGTTTGAACTGATGGTATAATTTGGTCATCTGGAATAGATATTATTTCCTTTCTTTCTATACTGTTCTCTTTCTTTAAAAAATCTACTAGATCATTATTATAATCGCCTACATAAAATATTTCTATTGGACTAGTTTCCAATATATATTGATAATGTCTGTATAATTTCTTCTCATCTATGTCTTCTAAATCTTCAATATATCCTAATTGATATAGGCTAAATCTTTCGTTTTTACACATTTCTTCAATACATCTATCTATAGCATAGGATCTTTTACTATTAATTTTCCCTTGAATTATCCTTTTTAAATTTTCTTTCTCTTGTATTACATATTCCTTGTTAAAAGCTTCATCTTCTAATATTGGATTATAAATAATTTCTTTTAATATTTCAATTATTTCATAATTAAAATCTTCATTATCAAGATAGGTTTCCGGAACCCATTCCATTGTATACCTTGTAACTTGTTTTTCTCCTCTTTTATTAACATCAATACTTAAATTTGCTCCATAATTCTCCTCTAACTTTTTTTCTATATCTAATTTTGTTGGATAATTTCTAGTGCCTCTTTTCAAAACTAATGGTAAAAGTGCATTTAATGTAACTTCTTTTCTTATCAAAGGCCTAGTAAAATAAAAACTTAATAAATTAGATTTAAATTTATCTGTTTTAATTAAATTTAAAAATATTCCATTTCCTATTTGAATTCTTTTAGATTCTAGTGACATACTTATCCCTCCATATCCCATATTTTGCCATATAAAAATCTATATCCTTATTTATATTAATATCCTAATCTATAATATGCTATATATTAAATAGAACCCATAATAATTATGGGTTTTATTCTTCATCCTTTATCCTTTTCTTAATTTTACTAATTTCATCTACATAAGTATCATAAGATTTTCCTTTTAATAAATCTATGATTATATTATCTATTTGAGTAAATGTCTTTTTATCTAAACTTAAATGAACATCTTCAATATAAGGATAATTGTCCTTAATAGTTGTAGTTATAGATTTAATCATATCCTCCGTCATCTTCTGTTCAGATGCTAGCGTTACTCCTACTAATACATCATCATTAAACACAATAGCAGTTACATCATCAATACCGTATAATTCTACTACATCATTAGCAATATTTTCTGATGTGCTTAATATTTCCTTATCTACAGCACCTACATCCATAATTTGTAAATCCTGAGCTTTATGATCTTGATCTTCTATATGAACACATCCAGTAAATAATATAATACTTAATAAAGAAAATACATATATATTCTTTCTCATAAAATCCCTCCTAGTATAGGTTTCACATTTATTTGGGATTTTATAACAAATATATTATTTTAAATTTATGTCCCTAATTATAGCAACTCCTGAACTAGTACCTAATCTAGTGGCCCCTGCTTTTATTATTTTTTCCGCAGTATTCTTATCTCTAATTCCACCAGAAGCTTTTACTTCTAACTTATCCCCTACTATAGATTTCATTAATTTAACATCTTCTACAGTAGCTCCAGCTGTACTAAATCCTGTTGAAGTTTTTACAAAATCAGCACCAGCTTCCATTGCTAATTCACAAGCTTTTTTCTTTTCTTCTTCCGTTAATAAGGCTGTTTCTATAATAACTTTTACTATAATCTCATTACCTACAGAATCTACAACATATTCTATATCTTCTTGAACTTTAGAATATTCTTTATCTTTTAATGCACCTATATTAATAACCATATCTACTTCAGATGCTCCTTTTTTAACAGCATCCTTAGCCTCAAAAGCTTTCACTTCTTTAGTATTTGAACCTAAAGGAAAACCTATAACAGTAGCAATCTTTACACCTGTACCTTTTAATATTTCTTTGGATAATTCAATATTAGTTGGATTTACACATACTGCTATAAATTTATTTTCTATTGCTTCTTTACATATATTTTTAATTTCTTCTCTATTAGCATCGGCTTTTAATAGGGTATGATCAATCATAGTATTAATATTATTCATATTTACCTCCTAATTCATCTTATCACTGTTTTTACTTCAAAAAGATTAGCTTTTTATATACTTATTAAATTTATTCATTTTTACCACAAGAACAATTATACACTCTAATCATTTAAGGTTAAATAATTAGAGTGTATGTTTTATAGTCTAATTTAGTTACTATTTTATTTATGAATATGAAATTCTTTAATATCTAAAATATTTCTTCCTATATCTTTAAGTTCTTCCCGTACATCTTTATTATCTTTTACAGAGACTTTGTCTGTATTTGAAATAAAATAATTCCCAATATAATCTGCATTAACAGCCCTAAAGAAATAATCCATTACAGGAATTGAACCTAAAAATTGATCATGAGTATAAGGTGCACCACCTACTGATATAAATATTCCTTTCCTATCATCATATCTTTTGTAATCTTCTCCTAAAGAATATTTTAAAGACCAGTATTTTTGACATCTATCTATAACAGCCTTTGATAAACTATTAACTGAATTAAAATACAATGGTGCAGCAAAAATAATTATATCACTATTATCAAATTCATTATAAATTATATCCATATCATCTTTCTGAGTACAACCTTCTTTAATACCACAATATTCACACCCAGTACAATGACTAATATTTAAATCTATTAAATTATATTTAGTAACGACACAATTATTTTCTTTTATTTCATTTAATATAGATTCTAATGCTATATTTGTATTTTTATTTATTCTAGGACTTCCCATTATAGCTAAGATTTTAGTCCTATCCATTTTGAACACCTGCTATATTTTTTAGATATTTTAATAAATTAAATATTATGATACTTTGAATCGGAATATTTACTATAGCACTTATTAATCTACTTGGAAACATTACTAAAAATCCTTTTCCATATAATCTAGATAACCAATAGGTATTTAGACCTAATGAAATTATTATAGTACACATAGTCACTACAATTACAACATTAAATTTGCTATAAGGATTTTTATCCTTATTTCTCTTAAATATCATCATAAACAATCCAGATATAACCCCCCATAACATAGAGCTTATTGTAAAACCTGGATGTGGTGGTCCTAAGGGATTAATCACTAATCCAATTAAATCAGCAGCTATTCCAGTTATTCCTCCTACCACTGGACCGAATAAAAAACCTGACAACATTAAGGGTAAATCACCAAATCCAATCCTTAAAGTATTAGTTGGCATAAATACTAGAAATCTAGTAAGGACTATAGAAATAGCTACTAAAAATCCAGCCTGTACCATAGTTCTTGTATTAATTTTTTTCTTTCCCATAAATAATCTCCTTTCTTGTTAGAAACAGCAAGCTGTCCCATAAAGAAAAGAGCTTCTTTTGTGGTCAGCGGATGCAGTAAAAAATCGCAGATCTTCCTTCGTCCAAAAGCAACTTCCCATCTTTTAGCACTTAACGTTTTTTACCTACTCTGTATATCCAACATTTTATCATTAATATTATCTAACTAATTACCATTATAATGATTTTTGAAAATATTACAATGTTTATCTATCTTTCGCTACTATATATCCATTGATTTTATACACTGAAATAGCTGTTGCTATTATAAAACAAATTGCACTTATAGCTCTATATAGCAAAGTATAATTTATAATAAAAGATAAAAGATATAATACAATAGCTAAAGAATACAATTGAATTATTCTACCTACACTCATCTCTGTTATTTCTTTTTTATAATTATTTCTTTTGTTCATAAATCGATCTAATATATATTCTTCCATATCTTCATCACTTGGATACTTTTCTAATTTCTTCAATATTTTAATAATCCCATCTAAATCGTAGAATGTAATATTTGATTCTTCATAAACTTCATCTCTAAAATAAGAATTAGTAACTACTATCCCTTTATCTACTCCTAAAATTCCTAATTCTCCTTCAAATCTTTCTAAATCCCTTAATCTAACTCTATCCTCCATACTTATTTTATAACATCTAATTCCACATGTTTCTTTATCTATATTAGCTGTTAAATCTAAAGGGGATTTTCCTTCTTTTATTTCTATTTCATAAAATTCTTCTAGTAATTCTTTTACATAATCTATAAAACCATCTTTATTTAAATGTGATAATTCTCTAATTAATTTCTTTTTCTTTAAATTTTGATTTATTTCATCTATTTTAGTTTGTTTTCTCTTATCTAATCCTAATTTTAATAAATTAAATGTAAAAAATACTACCAATCCGCTAAAATAGAATGATAATAGTATTTTTTGTGATTTTACTAATAGAATTATAAATAATATAATAAAAGAAACAATAGTAAATAAAAATTTATCCATAAAAGAAGCTTTATAAGTTTTCCCCTTCCTCATTTCTCTAGAATAATAATTTTTTAACACAGCCTTCTTATTTTTTTCTATAAAATAACCTTTCATTTTTTTTAATATGATTTGCATTTCTATCCCGACCTTTCTTTATAAACAAATAGCCTACTATTTGTAGTATTGCCAATAATATAAAGAAAGATAACACTATTCTAAAGGCTATATTCATAAAAAATTCCTCAGGTAACATTTGAATCATTAAATCTGTTTTAGGATTTAATATCCACAAATCATTAGAGAAAAACAATAAATGAAAATAAGTAAAATATCTGTTAAAATCTATACTAGCAAGAATAGCCAATATACCAAATAAAATATGATTTATAAAAAGTCCAATAAACAATGTCTTACCTAAACTAATATATTCTTTTTTTCTATAAAAATAATATAAGATCATTCCACTCACAATTAAACCTATAATTTTAACCCACCTAGATATATTAAATAAATTTTGTACATCTCTCATATGTAATACTTCTTTTTCATTAAAATGCTTACTTAATAATTCATCTCCTCCAGAATTTTTTAAATAAGATATAATATCATCTGTAATTTCTGATAAATCTTCTATAGATTTGTTTGTAATTTTAGGTACTTCATATTTCTTATATGATTTAATATAAAAATCCTTATTATAAGAATTTAACTCTATACTAAATGCTAAACAAGATAAAGAAATAGATATAATTAAAATAATAGAAAATATTTTTTTCAAATTTTATTCACCTTTCTATACTTATTGTTTATTGGTATTATTATAGCAAATAAAAAGGATGAAGTATATTTATTTCCTACTCCATCCTTAATTTCATATTAACCCATTGAGGTTTCTAATTTAGATAAATGTTTTATAGGGAAATACCTTAATAATTCTTTAAATTGCTCTACTGATAATCCTTGTAATGTAGTATACATCTCTATTTTTTCATCTAAATCAGCCTTTTTAAACCGATTTAATATCTGCTCAAAATTTTCTTTTTCTTCCATCACTAACCCTCCTAATAATAGTTTGTCATCTATTATTATGCTGATTAGTGTGTTTACTTATACAGTAAAACAAATTAATCTTCAGACATGTCCCAATTATGGTATACTTCCTGAATGTCATCATTGTCTTCTAACATTTCTATTAAACCTTCCATATTTTTAATATCATTTTCATCCTTTAAACTTACTAGATTTTGAGGGATAAAACTAAGTTCTGCTATTGCAAATTCATAGCCTTCTTTTTCTAAACCATTTTTTACGTCGTTAAAATCTTCTGGACTCGTAAAAATTTCGAAACCTTCTTCTTCTACTTCAAAATCATCTGCTCCTAATTCTATTGCAAGCATTGCTAATTCATCTTCATCTATAGAGTCCTTTTTTGCTACCCCTATAAATCCTTTTCTATCAAACATAAAAGAAACTGATCCTGATTGGCCTAAATTTCCTCCAAATTTATCAAAAATATGTCTTATATCTGATGCAGTTCTATTCCTATTGTCAGTTAAGCTAGTAGCTAGTACTGCTATACCAGATGGTCCATAGCCTTCATAACTTATTTCCTCAAAATTATCTTCACCTAATTGTCCTGCTCCTTTTTTTACTGCTCTTTCTATATTATCATTTGGCATATTTTCCGCTTTAGCTTTATCTATTGCAGTTTGTAATGCAGGATTAAATTCTGGATCTGATCCTCCCTCTTTTGAGGCTACCATTATATATCTAGATAGTTTAGCAAATACTTTTGATCTTTTCGCATCTTCTTTTCCTTTTCTATGTTTAATATTACTCCATTTTGAATGTCCTGCCATTTTTCCACTCTCCTTAAATTATTCCATTATCATTTTAACATAATAAAAGAGTCTTTTCATCTATTTTTTATATTCGTATATAGGTGGATATTCTCTCTTATGCATATTCATATAATACATTTTATGTATTTTCTTTTTTAATTCTTTAGAACCTTTTCCAGTTTTTATAAATTTATCTAATTCCTTATAACTAAATCCCATCTCCTCTTCATCAGTCTGGTTATCCCATAGACCAGCTTCAGGCACTTTTTCAATAACAATATCTGGTATATTTAAATATCTAGCTATATCCCATATCTCTTTTTTTACAAAGCTTGCTAATGGAAGTAAATCTACTGAACTATCTCCATGTTTAGTAAAATATCCTGTTACAAATTCAGATTTATTAGTTGGTCCTGCTACCAAGAAATTCATGCTCTGAGCAAAATAGTATAGTGTAGTCATTCTCAATCTCGGTTTAATATTTGCTGCTGCCATCTTATTATTAATATCTAAATCTGACGATTCTACTAAATTATCAAATGTCTTTGTTAAATCTACCTTTTTAGTTTCTAATTCTAAACTTTCCGCTACTAATAATCCATGTTCTTCATCTATAGGATTACTATGACAAGGCATTATAATACCTAAAGATGTATTTGGAAATGCCATTTTTGATAATCCAGCCATCACAGCTGAATCTACCCCTCCACTAAGTCCAAATAATAGACCTTTAGCTCCTGCATCTTTTACTTTAAGCTTTAACCATTTTACTAAATCATCTACTATAATTTCTACTCTATTCATAACTAATCCCTCCATAGCTTTATATGTATATACTATACATATACGGTAAAAATAATCTAAAGTCGTTTTATTATATCATAAAGGAGTATATGATGGATAATTTAAATTTTAAATTAATAATAATTGGAATTTTTACTGGATTAATAAATGGTATATTTGGATCAGGTGGTGGAACTATTATAGTTCCTTCTTTGGTATTTTTAATAGGTTTAGAAGATCATAAATCTCATGCTACTGCTATCTCAATTATTTTACCTATTTCTATTATAAGCACTATAGTATACTTAATTCAT
Organism: Tissierellaceae bacterium; assembly: GCA_035301545.1. Taxonomy (GTDB): domain Bacteria; phylum Bacillota; class Clostridia; order Tissierellales; family Tissierellaceae; genus DATGUA01. The sequence continues at coordinate 28,463 of DATGUA010000030.1, forward strand.
AATTCTATCCCTATTAAAGCTAGTCTTTTAGTAATGTCAGGTGGTTTGTTAGGTAGCTTTCTAGGAGCTAAGCTCCTTCCTAAAATTCCTGTTAATCTATTACGAAAAGTATTTGGTTCAGTAATTATATATACAGCTATAAGGATGATTTTAAAATGATATTAATATTGATAGGTTTTTTATCTGGTATAATCAGTGGTATGGGAATAGGTGGAGGTACTATTCTAATTCCTTCTTTAGTAATGATATATGGAATGCCTCAAATACAAGCTCAAGGAGTTAATCTATTAGTCTTTATTCCTGTTGGATTAACTGCTATAATAACCCATATTAAACAAGATAATATTGAATTTAAATATACTAAAAAAATAGCTTTAAGTGGAGTTATATCTGCTATAATCGGATCTATTCTAGCAACAAAAATCAACCCTAATAATTTAAGAATGTATTTTGGAATATTTCTTTTAATTATAGGAATATATGAATTTCTCAAAAAGAATAAATAGGCCTAGGCCTATTTATTCTTTTTCAACCAATGTACTATATATACAATCATCAGTTAAATATTTTAGACCTAATTCATCTGCTTTTTTTACTACTGTATCATCATAAGTTCCAGGTTGGAAAAATACATATTCGATACCTAGTTCTTTTATTTCTTCTAATATATTTATACTTACTTTAGGTGGAACTACTATATCTACTACATCTATCTTATTAGGTATATCATTTAAACTATGATAAATTATTTCCCCATCAATTTTTTCATAATTAGGATTTACTCCATAAGTATTATAATTATGTTCCTTTAATTTTTTCCATATCTTATAACCAAATTTGTCTTTATTAATTGTTGTTCCTACTACAGCCCAAGATTTCATATTAAGCATTTCTTCTTTTATCTTTTTAAAATCCATCTTTTATTTACCTCCTATCAATAAAATTATTAAGATAATCTTTTTTCTTTTAACATAGGTAAATATAAATCATCTAATTCATCTATTTCTGCATCCCCATTAGTTAGATTAGTTATTTCATTTTTAAATCTTTCTAATTGAGATAAAGCAATGTAAATATATATAGTAACTTTATCTGTAAATTTTACATCATTGGTCAGAAGGCCATCATTCATTAAAAAATTTTCAATTCTTCCATATTGATCATAATCTACTTCAAATTTCACTTGTCTATGGAGTACCATATCTACAATTCTAGCTGCCTCTAATCCTATTTTTGCTCCTTTAGTATAGGCTCTTATAAGTCCTCCACCGCCTAATTTTACTCCTCCAAAGTATCTTGTCACTACTACTACTACATCCTTTAAACCTTCCTTTTTTATTACTTCTAAAGCAGGTACTCCTGCAGTACCTGATGGTTCTCCATCATCACTAAATCTCTGAGTATTCGCATTTTGGCCCGTAATATAAGCATAAACATTATGAGTTGCATCCCTATGCTTAGCCTGTATTTTTTCTATAAATTCTAAAGCTTCCTTTTCATTAGATATAGGCTTTACATAGCCTATAAATCTAGACTTTTTAACAATAAACTCATCTTCTCCATAGGACAAAACAGTCTTATATCTTTCATCCATTATAAAATCTCCTTCTCAGATATCTAATATTTTAATCTACTACATATTCTTTATACTCTTCTAAATCTACAGAGTTTATAGTTAGATTAATATATGTTCCATCTTCCTCATGTTTAATACTACCAACCTCATACCTATCCATAAAATAGTTTACTATTACTTGTTTATCATATGGAATTTTTAATAATACTTTTTTATATTTATAAGGTAATCTGTCTTCTACTAACTCCATTAATTCCTCAAGATGTTCACCATTTTTTGCAGATATAAATATCTTATCTTCTATATTTCTATTATCATACAACAAATTAGTAATATTTACTTTATCCATCTTATTAAAAACTGTAATAATAGGCTTATCTAATATATCTAAATCTTTTAATATATCTAAAGTAGTTTTAATCTGTATATCTAATTCTTCATTTGAAGCATCTACTACATGTAATATAACATCTGCATATTGAACTTCTTCTAAAGTACCTTTAAAAGCCTCTATCAAATGAGTAGGAAGTTTTGATACAAATCCTACTGTATCTGTTAGTAAATAATCTTGACCATTAGGTAGTTTCCCCCTTCTTAAAGATGTATCTAATGTGGCAAACAGCATATCCTTTACGAATACATTTTTACTTTCATTTTCTTCATTATACAATCTAATCAATCTATTTAATAATGTAGATTTGCCTGAATTAGTATATCCTACTAAAGCCATTATTGGTAAATTAGAATCTGATCTTCGCTTTCTTTTTATATCTCTATTAGCTTGTACTTCTTGAAGCTGTTTCTCAATATTATTAATCTCTCTTTGTATATGCCGTCTATCAGTTTCTAATTTTTGCTCACCTGGACCTCTAGTTCCTATACCTCCACCTTCTCTTGAAAGATAATCTCTAAAACCTACTAATCTAGGAAGCCTATATTTTAATTGAGCTAATTTCACTTGTAATTTACCTTCTCTTGAATTAGCACGTTGAGCAAATATATCTAATATTAAACTTGTTCTGTCTAAAATCTTTTTATCAATTATATCCTCTAAATTTCTTAATTGTGCTCCTGATAATTCATCGTTGAATACTACAGTATTAATATTTAATTCTTCACAATATCTTTTTATTTCTTGGGCTTTACCTTTACCTATAAAATATGCAGAGTCTATACTACTACGTTTTTGAACTACTCTAGATACTACAATACCTTGTGCTGCTTTTACTAATTCTTCTAACTCATCTAAAGATGTTCCAATTTCAATTGTATCAGTACTTAATTCTACTCCTACAATTAAAGCTTTCTCCATATTTAAATTTTCTAGAACCAATTTATCACCATCCATTTTTAATAGCTCCTACTTGTATTATAACAGTTTTTTCACTTATTATCTAATCTACACTACTTACACTAGATACTAATTATATTTATTAACTTTTTTATCTTAGTATGATATAATTAAACTAATCTAGACCCTTATATTAAGGAGGAAAAAATGTCAGAAAATAATAATAGTAACAATAATAAAAAACAAAATAATATCAAAAGAACATTAAAAACATCTTTAATAATTATATTAATATTAGTAATTATATCAGGTGGTGTCCTAGCTGGTATGGTCATATCTGTACTTAAAGATGCACCAGATATAGATCCATCTGAAATTAATGCATCTCTAGAAGAAACATCATATATATATGATGGTGATGAAGAACTACTAGAAAAAATAGATTCAGCAGAATATAGAACATTTGTAGACTTAGATGAAATTCCTCAACATTTAATAGATGCTTTTTTAGCTATTGAGGATGAAAGATTCTATAGTCACCATGGTGTTGATCCTAAAGGAATTATGAGTTCAGCTGTTGAAAACATTAAGGCTGGTCATGCTGCTAGAGGTGCTAGTACCATCACCCAACAATTAGTTAAAAATGTGTACTTAAGTCCAGAAAAAAAATGGTCTAGAAAAATTACTGAAGCATACTTAGCTTTACAAACAGAAAAAGTTCTCCATAAAGATCAAATTCTTGAATCTTATTTAAATAGAAACTTCTTTGGTCAAAATGCCTATGGAGTTCAAGAAGCATCACAAACATATTTTTCAAAAGATGTTCAAGATCTTTCCATAGCAGAATCTGCTTTATTAGCTGGTGTAGTTAAAAGTACAAATTTATATCAACCATATACTAGGGTACGTCCTGAAGATTATGATGAGGATATTCATCAAAAAGTAGGAGAATCTGATGTATTAGGTGAAAAATACATTTTAGTTTTTAACGAAGATTCAATAAAGAGACAAAAAGTAGTACTTGATAGAATGTTAGACTTAGAAAAGATCAGTCAATCAGAATATGACGAAGCATTAGAAGAAGATATTAAAGAAAATTTAGAACCAGGACAAAAAAAGGTAGAAGATATTACTTCCTACTTTACAGATTTTGTTAAATCAGAAGTAATTGATGCTTTAAGAGATAAACTAGGATACTCAAAAGAGGAAGCTGAGGAAATGCTCTTTACAGGTGGATTGAGAATATATTCTACTATAGATATTGACCTACAAAAAGAATTAGAAGATGTATATAAAAACTTTGAAGAAGTCTTGATAGGAAATTCTGCTAATATACGTGGACCAGCATTAATAAACTGGAGATTAAACAATTCTGGTAACATAATAGATGAGAATGGTAAAATAGTATATTATCGTTCAAATAATATAATTAATGATGATAATGATTTAATAGTTGATAATGGAACTTATGAATTTACGGACAATGAAAACTTATTAATCAAAAATAACAAATTTACTATCTATCCTAAACATGTTGAAGTATCTAATTATTATAGGATTGATGATAGAAAGAATCTAGTAACTCATACTATGGGATCTTTAAGTATATCTGAAGATGAATTTTCAGAAGGAGAAGATAATGAATTAATTATATCTAAAGAATTTTTAGATAAGATAGATGACTTCTATACTATTGATGATAATAATAATCTAATTATTAATAAGGATTATTTCTATAGATCTACTGAAGGAATTGTTCAGCCACAATCTGCATCAGTAGTATTAGATTATAGATCTGGACATATTAAGGCTATAGTAGGAGGACGAGATGTTAATGTTAAAGGAAATAGAATCCTTAATAGAGCTACTAATTCTCCAAGACAACCAGGTTCGGTTATAAAGCCTATTTCTGTATATCTACCTGCATTAGATAATGGATATACTGCTGCATCACCTATAAAAGATGAACCATTTAAACCAGACAGTTGGAATCCAAGGAATTGGTATTCAGGACATAGAGGAATCCAATCTCTAAGAAGGTCAGTAGAACAGTCTATAAATACTAACTCTGCAAAAACTTTAGAAGATATAGGTATCCAAACTTCTATGGCATATTTAGAGAAAATGGGAATTATTGATAAAGAAAATTCTGAAAAAGATAATTTTATTACTAAAGAAGAAAATCCTAATCATAATGATGAAAATCTTCCATCTTTAGCTTTAGGTGGTATGACTAGAGGACTTACACCTTTAGAAGTAACTGGAGCTTTTGGTGCTATAGCCAATGATGGAGTATACGTAGATTCTATTGCCTTTACTAAGGTATTAGATAAAGACGGTAATGTATTAATTGATAATACGCCTAAAGAAACTACTATAGTATCTCCACAGATTGCTTATATAATGAAAGATATATTACATTCTACAGTTAATAATGGATTAGCTACTGCTGCTAGAATACCTAATATGGCTGTAGCTGGTAAAACTGGAACTACTAATGATCAGGCAGATGTGTGGTTTTCTGGATTTACTCCATATTATGTATCTAGTGTATGGATAGGAAATGATTCTCCTAAGATTCAATTAAATCAAGGTAGTGGACTTGCAGCTAGATTTTGGCAATATTCAATGACTAAAATTCATAATGGTTTAGACGGTATAAATAGCTTTAGCAAACCAGATGGTATTACTTCTGCTAAAGT
>DATGUA010000031.1:0-8147 GCA_035301545.1 Tissierellaceae bacterium
AGTAGCCCCATATATATCTCCTGTAAAACCATCTATCTTTCTATAAGTATATAATGATATAAGTTCTCCTATTATAAATGACCCTATTAATGGAATTAGATATTTTATATTTATAAAAGCAATTAAAATTATATATAAAACACTACCACTTAATATATATTTTTTTGGTTTAGAACTATGAAGCATATCCCCTAATCCACCTGGTCTAGCCACCTTCTTTAAAGCTATTTGTAATAAAACTATTAATCTACCATTTCCCATTGAAAGTATAAGTGTGATAGGTACATTTAATTCCATATTAGATATTAGAATATATTTTAATAATATTATTAAAATAAGACTTAATACACCAAATGCACCTATTCTACTATCCTTCATTATTTCTAAAGTCTTTTCTTTCTCCTTATTAGAAAAGAATCCATCTGCTGTATCTGATAATCCATCTAGATGTAGCCCACCTGTTAATATAATCATTAGCATTACAGTTAAAAAAGAAGCAATACTTCTATTATATGTCCCTAAAAAGTAATAAGGTAGGGCAGATAGAGCTCCTAATAGTATCCCAACAAAAGGATAAAAGAAAGTACTCCTTCTTATATTTTCATCATTAAAATCTATAGAAATATTTACTGGTAATCTAGTTAAAAATTGTATAGCTAACACAAATCCTTTTATCATTTTAATTTCACTGGTAGACCACAAGCTACCAAATATACTTGATCAGATAATTCTGCTACTTTTTGGTTTATCCTTCCTTGAATATCTCTAAATACTCGAGATATATGATGTTCTGGTACTATCCCATACCCTACTTCATTAGTTACTAGGATTAAATCATAATCCCTATCCTTTATTTCATTTATTAAATCCTTTATCTCTTTTAATATAGTTTTTTCTATTTTATTTTGAAGCTTATAATCTATATATTCAGTATCTTTTACTATATCAAACATTATATTACTTGCCATTACTGTTATACAGTCTAATAGATAATATCTTTCATCTTCTACTGCATTATTTAAATTATAATTACCTTCATAAGTTCGCCATATAGAAGGTCTACTTTTTTGATGCAAATCTATTCTCTCTTCCATTTCCTTATCCCATACTTTAGATGTAGCTATATATACTACATCTTTTTTGTCTTTATATATATTTTCAGCAAAGCTACTTTTTCCACTTCTAGCTCCACCTGTAATTAATGTGATCATATTAACACCTTCAATTTTTAGTATTCTTATTTATTTAGTTATTACTAGATAGAATAGTTTAAATACCTTTGATTAAGTAGCATAGTCTAAATACTCGGATTCTTATAATGAAGGCTCCTCCCATGAAAGGAAGACTACCTTTCATAAGTCATCTCTTTTCATTATAAGAATCCTAACACTGTCTTTTTAATAAATAACTGTCTAGTACATATGGGCTGATGTAATTAAAATAAGCTCCTGACTTGCGGTGAAGTGACCGCCGGAAGGGCGTTTTTAATTACATCAGCCCTATTTGCCACTTATCTAAATATAAAACTAATAAACAAATTATACAAAAGACTTTCTTATAATATCCTCTAATTCATCTAAAGAACTTATCCCCTCTTCAACTTCCCTATTTATAATAATAGGCTTTATACCTAATTCCTCACAAGCTTCTACCTTTTCTAATGTACCACCAGAATTTCCACTATCTTTCATTATAACAAAATCCGCTTTATTTTCTTTAAACATAATCTTATTATATTCTTTAGAAAATGGGCCTACTATTGCTACTATATCTCTTATATGAACATTATGTTTTCTACATTCCTCTATACTCTCTATAGCAGGAAGGACTCTATATGTAAATTTATTTTCACCTTTAACCTTTTCAAAATCCCCTATATTTTTACATCCAGTAGTGAAGAATACATTTCCTTGTATAGCTTTTAAATATTCATAGGCTTCTTCATAAGAGTTTAGATTTATAGCATTGTCGTAATTACTTACCTCTCTCGTATACCTAATATAATCTATATCCTTATCATTAGCTACCTTTTTCGCGTTATCAGACACTATCTTTGCAAATGGATGGGTTAAATCTATTATTACCTTTACTTTTTCATTATCTATAAATTTACCCATTTCTTCATAATTCATTCTGCCAGTTCTTAACTTATCTGAATCTATAAATTCTTTTCCACTATCTGTAGCTACAGTTATTATAAAATTATCTAAATCATCGATTCTATCTACTAGCTTTCTAGCTTCACTAGTACCACCTATTATCCAAATCATTTTATTTCATATCCTCTTGGAGTTACTATTTGTCCATCTTTTACAAATGTATTTGAATTACCTATGATCAAGACTGTTACCATATCTATTTCCTCATAATTTATATTGTCTAATGTAGTTGTAGTAATAGTTCTGTCTCCTCTGCCTGAATTTCTTACTATACCTACTGGTGTAGCCCCTTTTCTATATTTTTTTATTATATTGATAGAAGTTTCTAGATGATCTGGCCTTCCTTTAGATCTTGGATTATATATTGTAATTACGAAGTCTCCATCTGCTGCCTTTTCTACTCTTTTTAATATTACATCCCATGGTGTTAATAAATCACTTAAAGATATAGAAGCATAATCATGCATTATAGGAGCACCTAATTCTGCTGCAGCTGAAAATGCTGCTGTTACCCCTGGAATTATTTCTACTTCTATATCTTCCTTTAATTCTAATATAGGTCCTGCCATTCCATATAAACCTGCATCTCCAGTACTTAATATAGTAGTATTTTTACCTTCCTTTACTTTCTCTATAGCAAATTTACATCTTTCTATTTCTCCTCTCATACCTGTAGAGAATATTTCTTTTCCCTCTATAAAATCTTCTATATATCCTATATATGGCTTATATCCTACTATTACATCACAAGATCTAACAGTTTCTACTGCTTTATAAGTCATATGCTCTTTGCCGCCTGGTCCGATTCCTACTACATATAGTTTAGCCATTATTTTCCTCCTTTGAAACACTTATAGTTATTCCATTATATTTAAATTTTGGTAATATTATATTTCCTCCTAAAAGATATGCACAAGGTTCTGATACTGAATATACTCCTATAGTATCTTTTACAAATTGAGACTTTTCGAATTTTCCTTCAACCTTTTCTATATCTTTTATAGTAAATATTTTTAAAGGTACATTATAATATTTAGCTGTATGAATAATTCCTTTTTCATCTTTTTTAATTTCTACTGTTCCTATATTATTAATACTTTTATTAGAAATATTTACTGTGGATAAAGCTGTCTCAACAGCACTTCTTATCCTCTTTCCTTCCACATCCTTCCTACAACCTATACCTATATTTATATTTTTAGGTCTAAGGACAGTGTATGGAATCTTTTGTAACCTTTTACCATCTATAATTTCTGATGATACTATTATTAATCCATCTATATCCTTTTTGTGGTTTCCTATATCTTCTAAATTATCTAAGACCTTTATATTAGGATAATTTAGAATTTGCTTATCTTCTGTAAAAAAGCCTATTCTTTTATAATTAACCATCATAGAGGTTAGCTTTGTTATACTTTTCATATCTTCCATATAATAATTATTATCTTTAGCAAATATATCTATAGAATCAAATCCTCTACTATCTGAAGCGGTAGTTATTACTGGTATTCCATCTATTTCTTCACTTATATCTTCCGTTATTTTATTAGCTCCACCTAAATGTCCTGATAATAAGCTTATAATAAACTTTCCTTTGTCATCTATAACTATTATTGCTGGATCCTTAGTTTTATTTTCTATAAATGGTGCTATAAATCTAGTAGCTATTCCTGTTGCCGATATAAATATTATTCCATCGTATTCTTTCCAAAGTTTTTTCATTATGGATTTGCTTCCCTTTTTTATAGAAGAATTTTTAATATGATTTATATTATAAGACTGTAGTCTTTCTAATTTATCTCCTAGTATTCCTCCTGATTCAGTAAAGGATAGGCATACTAATTTCATTTTTTAACACTCCTATATTCATGACTAAAGCCTGGATCATATAGTTTAGATCTTTCATAATCTCCTTCTATAAATTTCCCTACTAGGATCTGGGCTGTTTTACTAATATCTTTTTCTTTTACCTTTGCTCCTATATCTTTCAGAGTTCCTATTACTATTTCCTCATCTTCCCAGCTAGCTCTGTATACTACAGCCACTGGTATATCATAAGAACCATATCCTTTTGCTAATTCTTCTATTACCTTATCTATCTGTTGTACAGATAAAAATATTGCCATAGAAGCTTTATGTCTTGCTAGACCTTCTATATCTTCTCCTTCTGGTACTGGAGTTCTACCTTCTATTCTTGTAAGGATTACGGTTTGGCTTACATTTGGAAGGGTAAATTCTCTTTTAATAGATGAACATGCAGCAGTAAAGGAACTTACTCCTGGGATTATTTCATATTCTATATTTAATTTATCTAATTCATCCATCTGTTCTCGTATAGCTCCGTATATGGTTGGATCTCCTGTATGAAGTCGAACTATCTTTTTATTATCCTTAACTCCTTCTTTCATAAGATCTATAACTTCTTCTAAAGTCATAGATGCACTATTGTAAAACTTTGCCTCTTCTTTGCAAAATTCTAAGTGACCCTTATATACTAAACTACCTGCATATATAATAATATCTCCTTCTTCAAGGAGTTTTCTTCCTTTTATAGTTATTAAATCTACATCTCCTGGTCCTGCTCCTACAAAACTAATCATTAGATTTCACTCCTTTTATTATAAATATAGGATTATTCCCTCTAAGTAATCCTATATGATCTATATATGATGCCTGAATTAGTTGAGTCTCTATATCTTTATATTTATGTTTCTTTAATAATTCTTGAAATTTTACAAGGTTTTTTAACATAATGAAATTCCCACATAAAATCCCTTCTTTTTCTAGATGACAATCTAAATATTTAAATATATTTGGTAATTGTCCACCACTCCCACCTATAAAACACTTATTAAATCTTTTATCTGGCAAATCTTCTGAGGCTTGTCCTTTTATAATATGTATATCTATTCCGAATTTTTCTGTATTTTGATGAATTAGTTCTATTCCCTCTTCTTCTCTTTCTATAGCCCAAGTTTCAGCCCCTTGTAAAGCTGCCTCTATAGATACAGAACCTGTCCCTGCTCCAATATCTAATAGCCTATCCCCTTCTTCAATTGAGAGATAAGCCATAGCAAGGATTCTTATATTAAATTTAGTCATAGGAATATTTCCTCTAATAAACTTATCATCTTTAATCCATTTCATTTTCTATCACCACAATTGCTAAAGGAGATATATCTTCAATATCTTCTCCTATCTTTTTTATCATTATTTCTTCATCATCATGTGAGAGATTAAAACCTATATACATATTCCCTCTAATATTTAACTCTTTTAATTTCTTAGATATATATGCTGGATTATTATCTTTATCTGTTAATATTATAGATAATTTATTTTTCCTTACTTTATCTAAATCCCCTTTTCTTCCATGTAAAGATATAAATTTAGCATCTTGCCAAGGTTTTTGTAATTTAGACATTAGATATTGGAAAGAAGATAATCCTGGTAATATTTCTTTAATTTTTATTCCTTTATTTTGTATAAACTGTACTATTCCAAAGAAATTAGGATCTCCTGAGGCTAATAATAATATGTCCTCTTCTTTTTCTATATAATCTAATACTTCATCTACTTTATTTATAGATATAATATTCTTATTTATCATCTTAAGAGATTTAGCTATTCTACCAAACCCTAAAATACATTTAGCATTATTCATAGCTTCCATTACATCTAATGTTAAATACTTAGGATTTCCTGGTCCTACTCCTCCAATAGTTAGCATATGTCTACACCTCTCTCCATAGAATACATTTTTACTTCTATATCTAAGTCTTCATCTTTAATATATCTTTTAACTCTTTTTTCTGCACCTTTTTCCATTAATTCTACTATTGAGCCATATCCTTTATCTATACAAATATTTAAGGCTTCTTCTGCTGTTAAACAACTATTGACTTCTTGAATTAATTCTATAGAAGCTTCCATTAATGCAAGATAATATATAAAAGCTTCCATTCTAGCATCACAAACCTTACTATGAGTATTAAATACTCCTATAGATAATTTTGCAAACTTCCCTACATGTCCTAATAACTTTATAGACTTAAATCTTTTATTATGAATGTATAATAAGCTATCTCCTATAAAATTAGATATCTTCACTCTAGGTATATTAGGATATATTTCTTTAGCTAGCTTTTCTCCATGATTTCCAGGTACTAATACTATATTATCTCTTCCTTGATTTTTATCTATAGTATCTACTTCCATATATATAGTTTTAAGTAAAGCTTCTTCTGACATAGGATAGACTATACCTTTTGTGCCTATTATAGATATTCCATTTTCTATACCTATATTTTTATTAAAGGTTTGCTTTGCTATCTTTTCTCCTTTAGGTGCTGTAATCAATACATTATATCCTTTATTAGATAGAGACTTTATTTCTTGTAAGATCATTTTTCTAGGTACTTCATTTATAGCTGCTTGTCCTACTTGCCCAAATAGACTTTTAGATGTTATTCTTCCAACACCTTTTCCACCATCTATTTCTATTTCTTTATCTTCTCTCCTAGTAACTTTACTACGAATCTCCATACCATCCGTATTATCTGGATCATCTCCTGCATCTTTTATAATTCCACAGGATACATATTCTTTAGTAATTATTGGATTATGAACTTCTAATTTAAGTCTTACATTAGCAGGGGTATCTATTTCTATATACTTTATTTCTTCTTGAGATTCTAACATTATCACTGAAGCTTTAGAAGCTGCTGCTGCACAGCTTCCTGTAGTATAGCCACATCTTAGATTTTTCCCATCTTTTACTACATATAAATCTAGTCCCATATTATCTTCCTACTACCATATACAATAATGCATTTACAATAGATGCTGCTACATTACTACCACCTTTATTTCCCATAGTAGTAATTTGTGGTATATCAAATTCTCTTAAATATTCTTTAGATTCAGCAGCTCCTACAAATCCTACTGGTACTCCTACTATAAATTTAGGATCTACTTTTCCTTCTTTATATAATTCTAATATTCTAAATAAAGCTGTTGGAGCATTACCTACTACAAATATATCTACTCCCTCTTCTACTGCTAAATCTACTGCACAAGCAGATCTAGTAGTTTCTAATTTTTTAGACATTTTAAATACTCTTTCATCATCTATATAACATTTTAAATCACAATTTGCTTTTTCCAATGCTGGTTTATTAATCCCCATAAATCCCATTCTAGTATCTGTAAATATAGTAGCTCCTTCTTTTATATTTTCTTTAGCTACTTCTATAAAATTATTTCTAAAATTTATTATTTTTCTATATTCTAAATCTCCTGTAGTATGTATCATTCTTTTAGCTACAATTAACTCTTCTTCTGAAAAGTTTGTATCTGACATTACTTCTTGAATTATATCCATACTTTTGTTTTCTATTTTCATTGGGTTTTTGATGTACATATTTTCACTCCTTGTTTTCTTGATAATTATTTTTACAAATTACTATAAATATTTATAGGTAAACCCTTTCAATAAATTTATATAAAGGTCTTCCCTGAAAAATAAAAACTGTATTTTATTAGAAGTCATCTTTTTTATATATAAATTTATTTCTACTTACCAGGTATAGTGACTCCTTTTATTCAGGTAAACCGTTATAAGAAATTAATATAGTGACGTCTTATAATAAATTTAATTTCCAATTTTTATCGGAGGAGTGTTCTATATATAATTATTCCTTTTGCCTAAACTAATCTTATTCATACAACCATATATTTTAAATTACTTATTAAAAATGTACACTATCTAATATATTATCTAACACCTTTTTATTACCTAAAAAATGAATATGAGGATAACCTACTAAAATATTATTTTTCTGATAACCACACTTCCAACTTCTCTCACTTTTAGGTTTAGTTATTTTATATATTTCTTCTTCATTAGTTTTTACTATTGATCTATGGTATTCTTTACCTGTGACTTTATCTCCTGTATTCCCTAAGATACAATCTTCTTCTAATTCT
>DATGUA010000032.1:0-110324 GCA_035301545.1 Tissierellaceae bacterium
ATAAAATTGATGAAAGAAAATAATCCATCAGTAATACCTAGAAATCATAGAGTAGAAGAAGCATTAGATGAAGCTGTATTAAGAGGAGATCTATCTGTAATGAATAAACTTTTAGATATTCTTGATAATCCCTATGCCTACGATAATAAACAGGAGGAATATGCGACCTTACCTCCCGTATCACCACGACCTTATAAGACTTTCTGTGGTACTTAAAGAAATCTATTTTATATCTTCATAAATCTGAATTGTATCATTTAGGATGATCTAGTGTAGAAGGAGTATGAAAGCTGTCTTTAGTAAATAATACTTCAAAATGACCATTGTCTAAAACATAGTCTAAAACATAGTCTAAAAGTATTGCCATATCATAAGCAGTAGTATATTGTTTTTTTATCGTGAGGACCTTTAGGATTAGTAAAATGCGTATTATGTAATCCAAGTTCAGAAGCTTTATTATTTATAATTTTAACAAAATCTTCTACACTTCCTGATATATTTATAAACAATGAATTAGCAGCCTGACCTCCTGAGTTTAATATAATTCTATAAAGTAAATCTCTATATGTAGTTTGCCCATTTGCGTAGAATCCTGCCATTGAAGAATTATTATCTACCATTTTTAAATAAGTATCCCTATCGATTGGTGTAATAGCTGATAAATCTTCTATATTTTCTATTCCTACTACAGTCGTCATAATCTTAGTAAGAGAGGCTGGATAAGCTTTAGTTTTATGATTTTTACTTATGATTTTACTTTGAGACTTTCTATCTATTACATAAATATACTTACCGTCATAGTCATCATCTAAAAGACTAATATTTATACGGAAAATTTGTTTTGTAAAGAAAATACTAAATGTTAGTAAAATAATAATAAAAATTATCCTTTTAGTGCTATAAGATTTTGTCATATTTTCCTCTATAGATAATAATATAATAAACTTAAAATCAAATTAATTTATAATATTATTATATTATGTTTAGAGGAAATATGTCTGATCTAGTGTAACCTAGCCAGAATGATATAATTGTGAGGTAAGTAAAGTATATTATGTATTTTTAGCAATAATCATTTATATGGTTATTGCTTTTTGTTGGAAAAATACTGTATTTACTATATAATGATATAGGAATGAAATTTAGGATGGTGTTTAAATGGATTATATAAAAGGACTTAATGATAGACAAAAAGAAGCGGTTCTTCATACAGAGGGGCCTTTACTTATTATGGCAGGAGCTGGATCAGGAAAGACTAGGGTTGTAACACATAAAATAGCTTATTTAATTAAAGAAAGAGATGTTTTTCCAGGTAATATCTTAGCTATAACTTTTACCAATAAAGCTGCTAGTGAAATGAAAGAGAGAGCTGCCCAATTATTAAATGAAAATGTAGATAGTATGTGGATAGGAACATTCCACTCTATATGTGTTAGAATATTAAGAAGAGATATAGATAAATTAGGATATGATAGATCTTTTTCAATATATGATAGGGATGATCAGATTACCCTTATGAAAGAATGTATTAAAGAATTGGATGTAGACAAGGATATGTATAAAGAATCCGCTATATTATCAAAGATTAGTAGTCTAAAAGATGAGCAGATAAGTCCAGATGAATATATTAAAGAAAATGAATATGATTTTAGAGAAAAAAATATTGGAGAATTATATTCAATTTATCAAAGGAAGTTATTAGAATATAATGCATTAGATTTTGATGATTTAATCATTAAGGCTGTAGAATTATTAGGGAGAAATAAAGATATATTAGACTTTTACCAAAGAAAGTTTCAATATGTGTTTGTAGATGAGTATCAAGATACAAATAAAGTTCAATATGAATTAGTAAAATTATTTTCTGATAAATATAATAATGTATGTGCAGTAGGAGATCCTGAACAATCGATTTATTCATGGAGAGGAGCAGATATTTCTAATATTCTTGACTTTGAAAAAGACTTTAAGGATGCGAAGGTAATACTTCTAGAACAAAACTATCGATCTACTCAAAAGATATTAGATGTGGCTAATGAAGTAATAAAAAATAATACTACTAAGACTCCTAAAAACTTATGGACAGCTAAAGAAGAAGGAGAATATATATTATATGAACAATTAGAATATGCAGAAAAGGAAGCATATTATGTTGCTAACAATATAGAAAGATTATTGGATAAAGGATATAAGGCTTCAGATATAGCTATATTATATAGAACTAATGCCCAATCCCGTACCTTTGAGGAAGCCTTTATGAGGGAGAGAATCCCATATAAAATAGTTGGCGGATTAAAGTTCTATGATAGAAAAGAAGTAAAAGATATAGTAGCATATTTAAAAGTATTAGAAAACCCTCATGATAATATTTCTTTAAAAAGAATAATTAATACTCCAAAAAGAGGAATAGGAAATGCAACTGTTGAAAAAATAGAGAATTATGCAATTGATAAAGGTGAATCTATATATTCTGCATTATTATCTATGGATGAATTGGACTTTTTAACTACTAGAGCTAAAAATTGTGTAGTTCCTTTTATGGAGATGATGAGCACTTTAATGGCAAAGAAAGAAGTTATAGGATTACAAGAATTTATTGAAGATTTAATTGAAAGTACAGGATATATACAGGATTTAGAGAAACAAGATACAGTTGAAGCAAGAACGAGAATTGAAAATATAAAAGAGTTTATCTCTGTAGCTATAACTTTTGAAGAAGAAAATAAAGATAATGAGATAGAAAACTTAATGGAAGAATTTCTTGTATCTATATCACTACTTTCAGATGTAGATAAGACTGTAGATGAAAACAATCTAATAACTATGATGACTGTTCATAGTGCTAAAGGATTAGAATTTCCAGTAGTATTTTTAGTTGGTATGGAAGAAGGATTATTTCCAATTTCAAGAGCATTAGAAGATGAAGATGATTTAGAAGAAGAGAGAAGATTATGTTATGTTGCTATAACTAGAGCTGAAGATAGATTATTTGTTACTAATGCACAGAGAAGAACTATATATGGAAACACTAGTTATACTGTTCCTTCTAGATTTATAGCTGAGATGGGGGATACTATAGAAAGAAGGACAAAAAAGGTTATACCTGAAAAAAATATAGAAAACTTAATTAGATACAGGCACTTTACAAAGCCAAATATTAAGCAAACTAGAAAATCTAAGTCTAGTACGAATTTTAAAAAGAATATGGAAAAAGATGTATCCGTAGGTGATAAAGCTCAACATAATAAATGGGGTACAGGTACCATAGTACAGATTAAAGAAAGAGAAAATGATAAAGAACTAGTAATAGCTTTTGATAAGGAAGATGGATTGAAAAGATTATTATTATCTAGGGCACCTATAGAAATAATTAGGGGGTAATAATTTGGAAGATAAGAAAAGAATTAATGAACTTATAGAAATTATAAATGATTTAAATTATGATTATTATACATTAGATAATCCAAAAGTAAGTGATAAGGAATATGATGCTCTCTATGATGAATTAGTATCATTAGAAGAAAAGACAGATCTAGTATATGATTATTCTCCTACTCAAAGGGTAGGAGGACCTATACTAGATAGATTTGAAAAACATACTCATTTAGGAAGATTGTGGAGCTTAGATAAAAGTCAAAGCTTTGAAGAATTAAGAAGTTGGGGTAATAGGGTTAGTAGATTAATAGATGATTATAACGCTGATCATGAAGATAAATTGCCAAATCCTGTTTATATAATGGAATATAAATTTGATGGATTAACTATTAATTTAACCTATAGAAATGGTGAATTAGTACAGGGAGCTACTAGAGGTAATGGTACTATTGGAGAAGGTATATTAGAACAATTAAGGACTGTAAAATCTATACCCTTAAGAATAGATTATAAGGGGACTATGGAAGTTCAAGGTGAAGGTGTTATGCCTTTATCAGCTTTAGAAGAGTATAATAAAACTGTAGCAGAACCTTTAAAGAATGCAAGAAATGCTGCAGCAGGTGCTTTGAGAAACTTAGATCCTAAAGCCACTGCAAAGAGAAATTTAACTGCATATTTTTATAATATTGGGTATATTGAAGGGAAAAAATTTAATAATCATAGAGAGATATTAGATTTTTTAAGAAAAAATAGGCTTCCAGTATTCCCTTATGCTAAAAAATTCGATTCTATTGAAGACTTAATTATGGAAATAGAAAAGATTAAAGAAGATAGAAAGGAATTAGATGTCCTTACAGATGGATTAGTTATAAAGATAGATGATATGCAAACTAGAGAAGTTTTAGGATATACTAATAGATTTCCAAGATGGGCTATGGCATATAAATTTGAAGCAGAAGAAACTAGTACAAGACTTATCGATGTACAATGGAATGTAGGACGAACTGCAAAAGTAACACCTATTGCTATACTTGAACCAGTAGATATAGGAGGAGTTACTGTAAGACGAGCTACTTTAAACAATTATGATGATATAGAGAGAAAAGGTGTTAGACTAAATTCTAAAGTTCTAATTAGAAGATCCAATGATGTTATACCGGAAATATTAGGAACTTTAGAAACAGAGGAAGAAACTTATAAAATTGAAAAACCTAGTCATTGTCCATACTGTGATAGTGAATTACATCAAGAAGGAGTTCATATATTTTGTCCAAATTCTCTATCATGTAAGCCTCAATTAGTAGCTAGATTAGTTCATTTTGCTAGTAGAGATGCTATGGATATAGAAGGATTTAGTGAAAAGACAGCAGAACAACTTTTAGAAGAAGTAGATCTAAAAGATTTACCAGAAATATATGAATTGAAATTTGAAGATTTAATAGAACTAGAAGGTTTTAAGGAAAGGAAGAGTAATAATTTATTAGAAGCAATAGAAAAAAGTAAAGAAGTATCTTTATCCTCATTTATATATGCTTTAGGAATTATTAACGTAGGAATAAAGACGGCTACGGATTTGGCAGATTATTTCAAATCATTAGATAAATTAAAAGAAGCAAGTTTTGAGGAACTACTACAAGTAGGAGATATAGGACCCATAATAGCTGAGAGTATACTAGAATTTTTACATGATGAAGAAATCCAAAAAGCTATAGATAAATTGCTAGCAGAAGGTGTTACTCCTGTATATGAAGAAATAGAAACTACTGAATCTATATTTACAGATAAAACTATAGTAGTAACTGGAACTATAGAAGGAATGACTAGAAAAGATATAAAATCTAAAATAGAAGAAATGGGTGGAAAAGTTACTGGATCTGTAAGCAGGAATACAGATTTTGTTATAGCAGGAGATAATCCAGGCTCTAAATATGATAGAGCAGTCGAATTAGGAATTGAAATTATAGATGAAGATAGGATTAATGAATTGATTAATTAAATTTCCTATTGGTTTATCTGAATATATTTAGATACTTCGCTACGAGAAGATAATATAGTGACGTCTTCCGCTAAAAAATGAAAACCACATTTTGTTAGAAGTCATCCTTACACTATATTATTTTCTCTTCGCTTACCATGTATAAGATATTGGTTAATGATAAAAAGCTGAAGTAATAAGTTTAGATTTTATATCTACTTATTTACTATAAATACGGTCTGGAATAATTATATATAGATAAGCGATGACTTATAATAAATTTGGTTTTCGATTTTTATTGGAAGAGTGTTCTATATATAATTATTCTTTTGCCCTAAATACTTTGTAGTTAACTAAATTTAATAGTATAAAAGAAGGAGTGAAATTATGATTAATAAAGAAGAAATATTAAGGATGGCAGAACTAGCTAAATTAAAAGTATCAGAAGAAGAAACAGAACCATTAGTAGAAGAATTATCTTTTATGATAAAATCCATGGATAAAATAAAAAATCTAAAAGATGAGGATTTTAAATTAGATGATGGAGAAAATAAGCTTACAAATCCTTTAAGAGAGGATATTGTAAAAGAAAGTCTACCTGTAGAAGAAGTTTTAAAAAATACTGTAGACCAACAGTATGGATACTTTAAAATACTAAATGTAATGGATTAAGGGGTGATAAATTATGGATATTATAAATTTAAAAGCATGGGAAATGAAAGAAAGATTATTAAATAAAGAAATTTCTAGTAGGGAAATAATAGAAGCCCATATATCTAAAATAGATGAAGTAGAAAATGATATTAACGCATTTATAAGTATTGATAAAGATAAAGCTTTAAAAGAAGCAGATGCTATAGATGAAAAGATTAAAAATAATGAAGAATTAGGATCATTGGCAGGTATTCCGATTGGAGTGAAAGATAATATCATCACTAGAGATTTTAAAACTACTGCAGGTTCTAAAATGTTAGAAAACTTTAAAGCCCCTTATGATTCTACAGTTGTTGAAAGAATTAATAAAAATAATGGAATAATTATTGGTAAAACTAATCTAGATGAATTTGCTATGGGAGTTTCGGGACAAATCTCACATTATGGTCCTACAAAAAATCCATTAGATACAAATAAAGTACCGGGAGGTTCATCAGGAGGGTCTGCTGCAGCGCTAGCAGCTAAAGAAGTAGCATTAAGTATAGGTAGTGATACTGGCGGATCAAATAGGATGCCAGCAAGCTTTTGTGGTGTTGTAGGTATTAAGCCTACTCAAGGGTTGGTTTCTCGATATGGACTTATATCTGTATCTGATAGAATGGATCAGATTGGAGTATTTGGTAGAGATGTAAGGGATGCTGTATTAATGTTAAATACAATATCAGGTCATGATAAAAGAGATATTACTACTAATAAGGATAATACTAGATTAGATATAGAATCTATGAGCTCTGTAAAAGGCATGAAAATAGCCTTGCCAAAAGAATATTTTGAAATATCTATGAATCCAAAGGTAAGGGAAGAAATAGAAAAGTCTATAGAATTATTTAAAGATGGAGGAGCTATAGTAAAAGAGGTATCACTACCTATTTTAAAATATGCAGTAGATGCATTTTATATTATTATTCATAGTGATTTTTCTTCTAATATGGCTAGATTTGACGGGATAAGATATGGTCATAGATCTAAAGATTATGAAGATCTAGATGAATTATATATTAATTCTAGAACAGAAGGATTTAGTGCTGAAATAAGGAAAAGAATATTATTCGGAACATATTTATTAAGTGGAAGTAGAGGAAAAGAATATTATTCTAAAGCTTTAAAATTAAGAGCAAAACTTATAGAAGAATTTAATAAACTATTTGTAGATTTTGACGTAATATTATCTCCTACAGTAGAAGATTTACCATATGATTTAGGAAAACTTGGTCTTGAGGAAAATAGCTTTAAAGGTGCTTTATTGCAAACTCCAGCTAATTTGGCAGGGCTTTGTGCATTGTCTATGCCTACAGGAAGTAAAGAAGTATTGCCTGTTGGATTACAATTAATTGGAAATAGATTTAGAGAAGATAATATTATTAAGGCGGCATTAGGATATGAAAGGATGGTGAGATAATTGAGATATAAGACTATAATTGGCTTAGAAATACATGTAGAATTAATGACTAATACAAAAATATTTTGCTCTTGTACTAATGAGTTTGGAGGAGAAGCTAATACCCATTGCTGTCCAATATGTTTGGGATTACCAGGGGTAATGCCAGTTTTAAATAGACAAGTAGTAGAATATGGGATGAAGGCAGGACTGGCTTTTAATTCTAAAATTAATAGAATAAGTAAAATGGATAGAAAACATTATTTCTATTCAGATTTAGTAAAAGGATACCAAACATCCCAAGAAGACCAACCTTTATGTGAAGGTGGATATATAGAAATAGAATTAGAAAATAAATCGAAGAAACTCCATTTAGAAAGAATCCATATAGAAGAGGATACGGGAAAGTCTATTCATACAGAAACTGGAGATACCTTATTAGACTATAATAGAGCAGGGGTACCTTTAATAGAAATAGTAACTAAACCTGAAATGAATTCGGCCGAAGAAGCTAGATTATTCTTAGAACAATTAAGAGATACATTAAAATATATAGGTGTTTCAGATGTTAGAATGGAAGAAGGATCTTTAAGATGTGATATAAATATAAATATGGTAGATGAAGATTCTGGAGAAAAGACTACTATTACTGAAATTAAAAATCTCAACTCATTTAGTGCAGCAGTAAAATCTATTGAGTATGAAGAAGAAAGACATAAAAATTTATTAAAAGAAAAAGAAGATACAGAAAAAGAAACTAGAAGATGGGATGAAGTAGAAGGACAAACTATAATTATGAGAGATAAAGGTAGTGCTGAAGACTATAGATTTCTACCAGATGGAGATGTATTGCCTATTAAAGTAGATGAAGAATGGATTGAAGAGGTAAGAAAATCCTTACCAGAACTACCACATCATAAAAAAGAAAGATTCATAAAAGAATATGAATTAACTCCTTATGATGCAGGAGTCCTAACTCAATTTAAAGATGTATCTATATTTTTTGAAGACACTGTAAAACATATAAATGATTCAAATTTAGTAAGTAATTGGATAATGGGTGATGTACTACGTAGATTGAATCAGGAAAATTTAGAAATAGATTCATTAAAATTTACTTCGAAAAATTTAGCAGATTTACTTCTGTTAGTAAAAGAAGAAAAGATTAATAATAATACTGGTAAAAAAGTATTAAGAGAAATGTTTGAAACAGGTGTAGATCCTAATACTATAGTAAAAGAAAAGGGGTTAGTACAGATAAGTGATGAGAATGAGTTAGAAAATATAGTGACTGAAGTTTTAGATGAGAATCAACAATCTATAATAGATATTAAAAATGGTAAAGATAGGGCTATAGGATATTTAGTTGGTCAAGTTATGAAAGCCACTAAAGGTCAGGCCAATCCTCAAATGGTAAATAAGATGATAATGGAAATGATAGAAGACAGATAATATCTGTCTTCTATTTACCACTATTTTCTGATAATTGTGAATTGACAAAAAAGTGAATGTAAATTATAATTAAAAAATACATATAAGAATGGGGGAGTGGATATGAAGAAAAAAGTAGGTTTGGCAACTAAGATTATGATTTCTTTATTAATTGGTTTAGTAGTAGGAATTGGAGTTTTCTATTTACCAGATGGTACATTAAAAGATACTATTTTAGTTGATGGAGTATTTCAATTAGTAGGTCAAATATTCTTAAGAGGAATTATGATGATAGTTGTTCCTTTAGTATTTGTTTCATTAGTTACAGGAGCGGCTAGTATGGGAGATGTAAAGAAATTAGGAAGAGTAGGGGTAAAGACTATAGCATTTTACTTATCAACTACAGCTTTAGCTATAATTATTGCTTTATTATTAGGATCTGTGATAAAACCAGGAGTGGGCTTAGATCTAGGTTCTATTGAAATGGTAGAAACTACTGTTGGAGAAAAAACAGACTTAGTTCAATTATTGTATGAAATGGTTCCTGATAATCCAATTGAGGCTATGAGTACAGGAAATATGCTTCAGGTAATAGTTTTTGCTATAGTAACTGGAGTAGGAATATCTTTATTGGGGGAAAGAGGAGAGTCATTACTTAAATTATTTGAAGATTTTAATGAATTAATAATGAAATTAGTAGAAATAGTAATGTTATTTGCTCCAATAGGTGTATTTGGATTGATAGCTAGAACTTTTGCTACAGAAGGGGTAGCAGCACTAATCCCCTTAGCAAAATATGTATTAGCAGTATATATAGGCTTAATAATTCATGCAACTATAGTATATGGAGGAATATTTAAATCTTTAACTGGACTATCTCTAATTAAGTTTTATAAAAAGTTTTTACCTGCAATGTCAGTTGCTTTTTCTACAGCTAGTAGTGGAGCGACTATACCAGTATCTTTAGACATATGTGAAAATGAATTAGGAATAAACAGAGAAATTGCTTCATTTACTGTGCCTCTAGGTGCAACAATTAATATGGATGGTACAGCTATAATGCAAGGCATAGCAACATTTTTTGTGGCACAAGTATATAATATACCAATGACTATAGGAATGTTGGCTACGGTAGTATTAACAGCTACATTAGCTTCTATAGGAACTGCAGGAGTACCTGGTGCAGGAGCTATAATGTTATCTATGGTTTTACAATCTGTAGGTTTACCGTTAGAAGGAATGGCTCTTATTATGGGAGTAGATAGATTAGTGGATATGGGTAGGACTGCTGTTAATGTAACAGGAGATGCAGTTTGTACTACTGTTATAGCTAAGCAAGAAAAGGAACTAGATAAAGATGTATTTAACGATAAAGTAAAGACCAAAGCAGAGTAAAAAAAGAAGGCTAATTTCTTTTAGCCTTCTTTTTTTTATCCCTTTTTTTAAAAAAAGGACAATCTTTAATAGGAGTACTAGAAGGTTTAGTAACTTCTTTTAAAGTACATAATCCATCAGATTCATGGATACATTTTTCTGTACATGTAATCATAAATTTTCCTCCTAATAATGATTTGAAATTATTTTAACCATAATAGGGTATTTTATTAAAATATTAATATATTATTAGATGACATAAACAGTGTGGTATAAGAAAGACAGGACTTTAATGGTAATACAAAGTGGAAAAGTTCATGAAGCTGTTATTGGATTCTTTGAAATAATAGTATAATTATCTAAGCTCTATAATATATTAGTATTAATATAGAGGAGGGGTGATTATGATTAATAGAAGGATATTGATATTTGGATTAGTAGCTATCTTAGGTATATCAATTGTTAAACTAGGTACAAATATGATAAGTGATAATTTATCATCTATAGATGATGAAATTGAAATCATAAGATCAGATGAACAAGATATGGAAATAGTAGAAGATGAGGATATGAGAAAAACTGTATTCTATTTTAAAAATGATAAAGATTATTTAGTACCTGTAATGAAGCCGATTCCATGGGAAGAAGGAATAGCAAAAACTGTGTTAATGAATATGGTAGAAGGTGCTGAATTTGGTAAATCATTAGAAGAACTTGGTTTAAAACCTATTTTACCAGCAGGTACTGATCTGAAAGGAATATCAGTAGATGAAGAAACAGGATTATGTAAAGCAGATTTTTCAGAAGAAATTCAAGATATAGAATCTGATGAAGACGAAGAAAATTTAATTAAAGGTGTAGTTTATACTTTAACAGAATTTCCTAATATAGAAGAGGTACAAATCATGGTAGATGGTAAAGTTATACCAAGATTAAATAATACTTATGCAATAGATAAGCCGTTAAACAGAGAAGATATAAATTTGATAGGAGAAGCAGATGATGGAAGTTCAAAAGTAGTAGTATATTATAAAGGAGAGACAGAAGAAGATGAAGATTATTTTGTTCCTGTAACTATACCTACTTCTGCTCCTGTATCTAATGTGTATACAGCTTTAGATCTATTATTTGACGGACCACCTGAGGACTCAGGATTAAAAACAGATATACCAAATGAAATAAGTCTTCAAGCAGTAGAAGTAAAAGAAGGAACTGCCTTTGTAGATGTAAATTTACAAGATGGATCTGAACTTTCAGAAGAAGATGCTGTAAATGAGGTATTAAAAAATGTAGGTTTAACTTTAAGTGAATTTGAAGAAGTAGAAACTGTAGAATTATTATTAGATGGTGAGATTGTAAATACGACTGTGCCAGTATTTGTTAATGAATATTAATAATTAAATAATTATTTAATTATATATTAGAACAAAGTCTTAGGAATTTATTTCTAAGACTTATTGTTTTGTATAATAATAGATAAAGGTCTCAATCTTTGGTAAAATAAATAATGTATAAAGATTGGAGAGATGATAATGAGAAATAATAAAAGAGAATTTAATGAAATAAGAGAAGTGAAGATTACTAGAGATTATCTAATACATCCTTATGGTTCAGTACTTATTGAAATGGGAAATACAAAGATAATATGTACTGCAATGTTAGAAGATAGAGTACCACCGTTTTTAAAGGGTAAAAATTCAGGTTGGATTACAGCTGAATATTCTATGTTACCTGGATCTACACACAGAAGAAAAATAAGAGACTCATCTAGAGGAAAAGTAGATGGAAGAAACCAAGAAATTCAGAGATTAATAGGTAGATCTTTAAGAACAGTGGTAGATATGAAAAAAATGGGTGAGAGAACCTTATGGATCGATTGTGACGTTATACAAGCAGATGGAGGGACTAGGACTGCTGCTATAACTGGTGCCTTTATAGCTATGGTAGATGCTTTTTATAAAGCCAACCGAAAGAAGGAAATATCTTCTATGCCTATAAAAAACTTTCTGGCAGCAATAAGTGTAGGACTTGGAGAAGATGGGCCTATTCTTGATTTATGCTATGAAGAAGATTACAAGGCTTTTGTAGATATGAATATTGTAATGACTGACGATAATAAATTCATAGAAATACAAGGAACGGGTGAGGAAACTAACTTTTCTAGAGATCAATTAAATAAAATATTAGATTTAGGGGAAAAGGGTATTAAGGAATTAATAGATATTCAAAAGGATATATTAAAAGATGTAATTGAACTTATAGGCTAAAGAAGGAGAATAATATAAATGGAAAATAATAAATTAATATTATCTACTAATAATACTAATAAAGTAGAAGAAATAAAAGATATATTAAAAGATTTACCTATAGAGGTATTATCAAAAAAGGATATAGATATGGGAAATCTAGAGGTAGTTGAAGATGGAGATACTTTAGAAGCAAATAGTGAAAAAAAGGCTAAGATTTTATCTTCTAAAATAGAGTATATGGTCATGGCTGATGATTCAGGTTTATTTGTAGATAGCTTAAATGGTGAACCAGGAGTATATTCTTCTCGATATGGTGGAGAGGAAGGAAATGATAAAAAGAATAATGAAAAGCTTTTAAATGAAATGAAAGATGTATCTATAGAAAGGAGAACAGCTAAGTTTAAAACTGTAATAGCTTTGATAAAGGATAGAGAGGAGACTATATTTATAAGAGGAGAGTGTAAAGGATACATAGGTTTAAAACCAGAAGGTGATAAGGGTTTTGGATATGATCCTTTGTTTATTCCAGAAGGATATGATAAGACTTTTGCCCAATTAGATAATGATGTAAAAAATAAGATAAGTCATAGAGCCAAGGCACTAGAAAAGATTAAAGATGTTTTAACTGACCTAATAAAGGATGATTGAGAAATGAAGATTTTTGTAATAGGTGATACTCATGGTAGCAATAAAGGAATAATAGATTATATTTCAAAACTAGAGAATCCAGATATAATACTTTATTTAGGTGATTATGTAGAAGATGGAGAGAAAATAAGTGAAGAATTAGGTGTAGAGACTATTATAGTTAGAGGTAATGGAGATTATTTTTCTAAATATAAGGATGATGAACTAATAGAAATTAATCAAAAAAAGATATTTTTAACTCATGGGCATCAATATAAAGTAAAATATAATTTAGATAGAATAATATATAAGGGTGAAGAAGTAGGAGCAGATATAATATTATTTGGTCATACTCATATACCAATAAATACAAAAGAAAATGGAATATATATTATGAATCCTGGAAGTCCTGCTTTTCCAAGAGGTAGGTTTTTTGAAAAGACATTCGGTATAATTCATATAAATAATTCTATAAGTATGGAAATAATAAATATAGAAGATAAATAGATTTGAATAGGAGGTTGTAATGAAAAACAAAAATAAAATAATTTCTGTAATTGCAATAATAGTATTAGTTTTAATTATATGGATAGGAGAAGGTTTTCTAGTTGCTGGAGAAGGTGAAGGAGATCTAGAAATTCATTTTATAGATGTAGGACAGGGCGATTCTATTTTAATAAAAGAAGAAGATGAATTTATGTTAATAGATGGAGGCAAAAGGGCAGATGGTGATACAGTAGTTAAATATCTTAAGGAACAGAATGTAGAAAGTCTAAAATACGTTATAGGTACTCATCCTCATGAAGATCATATAGGTGGATTGAAAAAGGTAGTAGATCGATTTCAAATAGAAAATGTAATCATGCCAGATATAACTCATAATACTAAAGTTTTCGAAGATGTCTTAGATAGTGTAATAAATAAGGGATTAAGTATTATTGTAGGAAGAGCTGGAGATAAATATAGTTTAAAAGATGCTGATATACTATTTTTGGCACCAAATGGAGATAAATATAGTAGTATAAATGATTATTCAATTTCAATAAAAATAGAATATGGTAAGACTTCATTTTTATTTCCTGGTGATGCAGAAAAAACCTCAGAAAATGAAATGATAGAGAATTATTCTAAAAGTTTAAAATCTGATGTATTAAAACTAGGTCACCATGGTAGTAATACTTCTACAACAGAAGATTTTTTAAATGAAGTAAATCCCTCTATAGGTGTAATCTCAGTAGGAAAAGATAATAAATATAATCATCCAAATAAAGATATATTAGAAAGATTAGATGAGAAAGATATAAAGGTATTTAGAACAGATGTAGATGGAGATATAATAATTAAAAGTGATAAGTCTAATATTATTCTTCAGGATGGCTCTTCTATAAATGGAGTAACAGATTCTATATTAAGAGAAATATCTAAAGTAAAAGATAGACTTATAGATAATTTAATAGAAGATATATAGAATATTATAAAAATGGGGGACTTAAATATGAAATTTACTATAGATAGATTTGAAGGCAATCTAGTTGTTGTTGAATTAGAAAATCGAGAAATGATTAATATTTCTAGAGAGATATTACCTCCTGATTCTAAAGAAGGAGATATTCTTAGTATTGAGATAAATAAAACCGAGACAGAAAAAAGAAAGAAAAGGATTCAAGATAAGTTTAATAATTTATTAAATAATAAGGATGGAAAAGAAGGGGGAAATAATATGAACTTATCATTAACGACATTATATGTAAGTGATATGAAGGAATCATTAAATTTTTATGAAGAGATAGTAGGACTTAAAGCTGTTGAGAGATTTGATGCAGGTCCAAATGTAGAAATAGCATTTTTAGGTAATGGAGAGACTCAATTAGAACTTATACATGATAAATCAAAGGAAGATATAGAAATTGGTTTAGATATCTCTATAGGATTTGAAATTGATTCTGTAGATGAAAAAATATCCTTCTTAAAAGAAAAAAATATTAATTTAGAAGGTGAAATAATCCAACCAAATCCTAATACAAAATTCTTTTTTATACTAGATCCAAATGGCTTAAGGATACAGTTTATAGAAAATATAAAATAAAAATAAAAGAATAAATTGAAAAGTCATTGACTTTTTTATAATAACCTGCTATAATTTTATATTGTTGGGTTGAGGAAAATTCAACAATATAAAATTAATGTGGTGGATGTGGCCTAGCGGTTAGGGCGCCAGATTGTGGCTCTGGAGGTCGCGGGTTCGAATCCCGTTATCCACCCCATATGACCCATTAGCTCAGTCGGCAGAGCACCTGACTTTTAATCAGGGAGTCCCGCGTTCGAGTCGCGGATGGGTCACCAGCTTTGATTTTAATAGGCGGGAATGGCGGAACTGGCAGACGCGCTAGACTTAGGATCTAGTGTCTTCGGACGTGGAGGTTCAAATCCTCTTTCCCGCACCATATAAAAATTGGCCTAAGCCAATTTTTTTATTTATATGCACCCGTAGCTCAACTGGATAGAGCGTCTGACTTCGGATCAGAATGCTGGGGGTTCGAATCCTCTCGGGTGTACCATAGAAATGCTTATGAATATTCATAAGCATTTTTTGTTTTGATTTCCCTTAATATGTCTAAAAATTCTAATTATGGTTAATATCTTAATAAAGAAGTGTAAATATAAAGATTAAATTTAAGATAATAGAATAAGTATAGTGTTATAAGGACTATTAATATTTAGATATTTAGGAGGAAAATATGGAATTTAATAATACATATAATCAAAATTTTGACTTAGAAACAAGATGTAATCAATCTATAGGTATAAGTGTAACTTGTAAAGACAATGAAGGTAATAAGAAATCAGGGATTTTTGATCCTATTATATTAAAAAATATGGAAATCCCTTGTATAGAAACTAAAACTTATAATACTGTTTATAATAATCAAAAATCTATTAAAATAAATATATATCAAGGTAATTCAAAATGTGTATATGATAATCTATTAATAGGAAATATGACTATAGAAGATCTACCTAATGTTTTAATTAGTAAACAACAAATTGAAATTAGCTTGCTTTATAGAATAGACGGAATTTTAAATGTAAAAGTAAGAATTCTGGAAAATGGTCAAATATATAGAACTACTATAAATACTTTAGATATAGATGAAGATTTAATAGACTTTAATCAAAGTATTGATTATACAGATTGGGAAAACTATAGATTAGCTTATTTAGTTAAAGCAGTAGTAAAATATAGTGAGGAGATAATAAAAGGTTTAAATTATAAAGAATCAAAAAAATTGAATATTGTCCTAAAAAAGATAAAAAAATATTTATTTCTTGATAATGAAAAAATGGTTAGAAAACATAAGAAGGAATTAGTATACCTATTATCTATAGTTAATTAGTAAAAAGTAACTTTTATTCTATATAATTCATAGGATAAAAGTTAAGATATCAAGGATACTATATATTGTACTGAAATAAAATTAGGAGGGATTATATGAACAGCAATAAATTTATACCTAATTTTAAAAGTCAAAATCAAAAAAATAAGGAAACAGTAAGTAAAATAGTTGCTTCAGGAATAATAGGAATTGGGTTAGCATATGCAATTCCTAAGATAAAAGAAAAAATGGAATAAAATAAAAGCTAATAGATGATATCATCTATTAGCTTTTATTTTATATTTTATTTTAATCTTGAAAAAGACCTAATGTTTTATTAACATCTAAAACAAAAATTATTCCTGAACCTGGAATATCTAAATTTAAATCTTTATTAATTGAACTAACTATTGCTTCAGTTGTTTCTATTTTAGATAATATCAGTATGATATCTTTTTCAGGTTCTATTTCAATATCAAATAATTTCATTTTTTCTTGGCTTCCAGATCCTCTACCATGGATTACAGTTCCACCTGTAGATCCAGCAGATTTTGCTGATTCTAATACCTTGTCAGATTTCCCTTTATCTACTATTGTAAATATAGCTTCATATTCCATATTAGTTATCTCATCTCCTTTAGATTTATAGAAGGAATCTTTAGATTTTCTTAATCCTATACAATTATTTAAAGGCATTGAAAATGCAATTCCATGATTAGGTTTATTTAAATGGAATTTGTCATTTAATTTTTCAAATAAGTTATCTTCTAAATTCTTATCTAAGATCATAATTAATATTTCTTTACGAATTTCATTTAATCCTAGAATATTAAGTAAATGACTTTCTGTAGTTCCTTTCCCTAGAAAAAAGGTTCCACCAGTAACTCCCATCTTTTTTGCTTCTTTTAACATTTTATTTGCTTCCCCAAAATCAACTATAATACAAAATAATGAATAATCCTTAATCACTATTATCACCTTCCTTTTTTGCCTTAAGTTTAAATATAAGACCTAAAAGTTCAATAGCTACTAATGGAGTCATAGCAACCATAGCAATAACTCCAAATCCATCTATTAACACATTAGCATTAGGGAGAGAACCAGCAGCCCCTTGAGCAAATGCTAGTATAAATGTGGCAGTCATTGGACCAGAAGCTACACCACCAGAATCATATGCTATACCAACGAAGATAGGTGGAACTTTATAACTTAAAAACGCAGCTAATGCAAATCCAGGTAATAAAAAATGCCATAATTTCAGACCTGGAATCATGATTCTTAACATAGACATAGATACTGCGAAAGCAATACCGATAGATAAAGTTACTAATATAACCTTTTTCTTTATATGACCTGCTGTGACTTCTTCTACCTGTTCTGTTAATACATATACTGCAGGCTCGGCTAATACTACTACTGTTCCTAATATGAAGCCAATAACTGGTAATAACCAAGATGACTCTAAACTAGCAATACCATCTCCCATAAATCTACCAACTTCCATGAACCCAGCATTTACTCCAACCATAAATAGTGTAAGTCCAAGATATGTATAGATCAATCCTTTTAATATTCTATTTCTAGTTTTTTTATCTAATTTAAATCTAAAATAATCAAAGATTAAGAATAAAATAGTTAAAGGAAGTAATGTTATCATAGACTCCCACATTAATTGTGGAAAGATTTTGAGATATGGAGATATAATACCTACATTATTTACAACGGCTTCAGCTTCTCCTTGAATACTATCTGTAGCTGCTATAATATTCATCATCATAATAGCAAGTATTGGGCCAGAAGATGCTAGACCTACTAAACCAAAACTGTCCTCTTCAGAAGTTTTCCCGCCTTTTAATTGTGATACACCTAATCCTAAGGCTAATATGAAAGGGGTAGTCATGGCTCCAGTAGTTGCTCCTGATGCATCTACAGATATGGCTAGAAATTCTTCAGTAACCCAAAAACCTAAAATGAAAATAATGAAATACACTATTGTAAAAAGTTTATTCAATGGTTTTTCATATAGAATTCGAAGTAATCCTATACCTACCATTAATCCAACTCCAATAGATACAACGATTAAGATTGAAGAGCTAGAGATAAGATTTCCAGTTGCATCATTAACTTGATTAGCAAGAATTTGTAAATCAGGTTCAGCAATTGTTATTAAAAAGCCTAATATAAATCCAAATCCACCAACAAAGTAAGATTTATTAGTTTTAGCAATAGTTTCTCCCATAAGTTGACCTATAGGGCTAATACCTAAATCGGCACCAAATAAAAATATACCTAATCCAATAATTATAAATATAGAACCAACAAGAAATCTAATAAGCATTTCATTTTCTATAGGTACTACAGTAAAATTAAGTATAATTACTATTAAAGTTATAGGTAAAACAGACAAAGCTACCTCTTTAAATCGATTAATTAATACATTCAAAAGTTAACCTCCTTTATTTAGTTATAAAAAGTGATTACTAAGACTATAACACTAAAACAATAAGATAATCAATAGTATAAAGAAAAATAATAATTAGTTTTCAATAATAACTAATTATTATTTTTCCTTATATTTATTTTATTCAATCTCCTCTTGTTCATTAATAATTTCTTCGATTTTTAATGCAATCTTTTCTAAGTCTAGTTTAGCTTCCTTTTTTATACTCTTTTTTAACATAGGTCCAATTTGAGTTATATCATCTAGAATGTCTTGTAGGAGTTCTAATGCTGCTGTAGCTTCAATAACTTCCTTTGGTGTCTCTACCATACTAGATAGTATGGCTGTTTCAGTTCTAGATGCAATCATAGGTTTATCAGTGCCTTCAACATAGACATAAGTCCTTTTACCTGGACCACGATCTTCCTCAATAGGTTCCATACCTATAATTTTATCTGATCTAATAAACTTTCCATAACCTAAAGGTACTATCACATTTTTTCTAATCTCCATTATATCACCTTTCTATTAGCTATAGTATATTTTATACTAAATTTATCCTATTATACTTCTACCCTAAAGATACAATCTTAATATTTTATTAAAATGGAATGTTTATAACTAAAATCCTAAAGTATTCTTATCTTTACTTTATCCATTAGTATTTTTTAGTTTTCAAACATTTGGACTTTAATATGCTACTTCTTCGGAAACTGAAATTTTATTAGCAGTGTCACCAGTATTTACATTAATATTGGCTACATATTTTTTAAATGAAGGAAACTACAAGTTTACAAAAGATATCTATATTCTTATTAGTTTTGGGAGTAATCTATATTACAGTTAAGAAAGGAGTCTCTCTTCAATTAGGGAATTTCAAAGGAATTATATTATTAGTATTATCTGCTTTATCTATGTCAGGATATAGTGTTATGGTTAGAGGTTTAACTAAAGATTTTTCAAGTATAGAACTTACTTATATGATGAATATTATTAGCTTTATTTTCTTTAATATTATATCTATCGGAAAATATTTAATTAATGAAGGTTTAGGAAACTTTTTTCCTAGGAGAACAAATATTTTATTATCATATTTTAGGTTCAATTCTCATTGTAGGCGGAGTATTAGGAGCGAATTTTTTAGATAAAGATCCTGTTAAAACATAATTAGTAATGTGGTCTACAAATAAGACATATCTATTAGATTTTAAGAATGAATTAATAGGGTATGTATAATTATGACAGCAAGTTTTTATTTATAGAAAGGAGATATAAATGAAGAAGATTGCTATATTGTTAGAAAACCTATTTGATGAAAGAGAATTAATATATCCTTATTTTAGATTATTAGAAGAAGGATATGAAGTAGATCTAATTGGAACTGAGAAGGATACAGTATATACTTCAAAATCAGGAGTGACTGAAAAAAGCACATATTCATCTGAAGAAATATCAGCAAAAGATTATGATGGGGTAGTAATACCTGGTGGATTTTCTCCAGATTATATGAGAAGGTGTAAGGCTACTGTAGATTTTGTAAAAGATATGAATAAAGAAGGTAAATTAATAGCAGCTATTTGTCATGGACCGTGGATATTAGCATCTGCTTGTGATATTAAAGGTAAAAGATTAACTTCTTTCCCTTCATTGAGAGATGATTTAATAAATGCTGGAGCAGAACATGTAGATGAAGAGGTAGTAGTAGATGGAGGGATAATTACTTCAAGAAATCCTAATGATTTACCTGCATTCTTAAAAGCAATAATAGAAAATCTTGATTAATCAATAAGGCCAGTGAATTTAAAAATTCACTGGCCTTATCTTATAAATTATAAAAATCTTGAATAACTACCAAAAGTTCGGCTTTTATACTATAATGTAGATGATAAGATTTAAAATTTTTAAAAGTTAGAAAGGGGATACTATGTCCTATTTAAAATTAGCACAAGACAAAATGCAGAGTCTATCAGAAACTATAGCTTCTGCTTTAAATATAGAAGTAGCTATTGCAGATAAAAACTTAACTAGAATAGTAGGTACTGGAGATTTCTATAATAAAATTAATGAGAATTGCTCTGAAGACTCTTTGTTTGCAAAAGTTATAGAAAATGGAGAATATATAATAAATTTAACAGAAAATAAATATTGTATTAATTGTTCAGATAGAAAGAATTGTCCAGAGTTTGCTAATATGTCCTATCCTATAAGATCAGATGGTGAGGTAATAGGGGTTGTTAGTTTTGCTTCTTTTGATCCTGATCAGACTGATATTATGAGAGTAAAAAAAGATGAATATTTTAATATGTTAAAAGAATCTTCTAGAATAGTAGAACAGGAAATAACTAATATAAAGATAGGAAATAAATTTAAAAAAGACATAGCAGAAGTAGATGAGATAATTAATGGTTTAAATAAAGGAATACTTATATTAAACTCTGACAAGCAAATCATTCATATAAATGCAAAAGCTTTACAGTCTCTAGATTTAAGCCTATCAGATGATAAGATAGCTCAACAACATATCAATGATTTTATAGAAGGAATAGAGTTAAGAGATAGAGGAAATGATGAGTTAATAGGTTGCTGGGAGATTAATGGGGAGAAGGTTAGAGTTATATATACGGTAAATAAAATAACTATTACAGATTCCAAATATTCATTAATGATAAGTTTTGATATAATTAGTGATATTATAAATATAGCTAAAACTTATGAGAATAAAGAAAAAATATATTTTAAAGATATAATAGGAAATAGCAAGCCACTTTTAAAAGCAATAAATAAATCTAAAATTGCGGCATCTACAGATTCAACTATATTGCTTCAAGGTGATAGTGGGACAGGAAAAGAATTATTTGCTAGATCTATACATAATGAAAGTCTAAGAAAATCAGGTCCCTTTGTTGCTATAAATTGTGGTAGTATTCCAGAAAACTTAATAGAATCAGAACTATTTGGGTATGAAAAGGGAGCTTTTACAGGGGCTAATATAAATGGAAAAAAAGGTAAAATAGAATTAGCTAACAATGGAACTTTATTTTTAGATGAAATAGGAGATTTACCTCCTTATTTACAGACTAGATTATTAAGAGTGTTACAAGAAAGAACTATTGATAGATTAGGTGGAGAAGAATCTATAGATATTAATATAAGAGTAATATCAGCAACTAATAAAGATTTAGAAAAGTTAGTCAAAGAGGGGAAGTTTCGACTAGATCTATATTACAGATTAAATGTTATTCCTATTGGTTTACCTTCTTTAAAAGAACGAGAAGAAGATGTATTTTTATGTTCAGAATATATTATAGACAAGATGTGTAATAAAATGGATAAAGGGGTGAAGATATTATCTGATAAAGTAAAAGAACTATTTAGAAGATATTCATGGCCTGGAAATATTAGGGAACTAGAGAATATATTAGAACATGGTATATGTTTTTCAACAAATAGTTATATAGAATTAGAAGATTTACCAGAATATTTTGTAAGAGAAAATCATACAAAAGAGAAAGAAGTTTTAGTTGAGGACAGGTTGTTTTCAATTAAAAAAGATAAAAGTTTAGAAGAATTAAAGATAGACTTTGAAAGAACAGTTATAAATAAGTTAATGGGTGAATATGGAAGTACAGTTGAAGGAAAAAAGATAGTGGCAGATAAATTGAATATAGGTCTTACAACTCTCTATAGAAAAATAAATCATTATGAAAATTAATTTTCCAAAAAAGGCAATATCTTTCTTATATATGAAAAATAGATTGTCTTTTTATTTAAAAATGACTTGTTATAAATAAAACAAGGCCTAATTAATATTGAAAGTATCTATCTTTAATTTTATTAAAATATATAATTACCTGGCATGATATTTGCATTAATATAGTGGCAAATAGAAATTAAAGTGAGGTAATATATTATGATAACAATGGAAAAAGTTAGAACAGATTATTCTAAAAGATTTTTACAAACTCTTATAAATGGTGTAAAACCTGCTTTAGGGTGTACAGAACCAGTAGCAGTTGGATTAGCTACAGCTAAAGCTTATGAAGGAGTAAAAGGAGATGTAAAAAATATACATGTTAAAGTAAGTCCTAATGTATTTAAAAATGGCATGGGAGTTGGAATACCAGGAACTAAAGAAATAGGATTAGTATTTGCTTCAGCTTTAGGAGTTACCTGTGGGGATGCAAGTTTAGGACTTGAAGTATTTAGTCCTGTTAATGATGAAGCTATTAATGAAGCTGATAGATTATTAAAAGAAGAGATTGTAAAAGTAGAATTAGAAGATAGAAAAGGGAATTTTTATATAGAAGCAAATATAGAAACTAATAATGGAAAAGGTATTTGCATTATAAAGTCAAATCATACCAATATAGTATACGTAGAGGCTAATGGGGAAGTTTTATTTGAGAAAGATGAAGTTAATAGTTCAGATTCTAATAGTAATGAATATTTAAAAAATATTACTATACAAGATATTAGAGAATTTGTTGAGACTGTAGATTTTTCTGATATAGAGTTTTTATTAGAGGGTGTAAAACTAAATATAGATATAGCTGAAGTAGGATTAGAACAAAAATCTGGACCTGGAATAGGAGCTGCTATGGATTTATTAATATCTGAGGGGGTGATGCAAAAGGATATCATTAGTGAAGCAAGAATGCTAGCTTCTGCTGCTTGTGATGCGAGAATGGCAGGAGTAAATATGCCAGTGATGAGTAGTGGAGGTAGTGGTAATCAAGGAATTACAGCTATAATTCCACCGGCACTTGTATGTGATCATATAGGATGTGATGATGATAAGTTAGCTAGAACTTTAGCTTTTAGTCATCTAGTTGTCGCATATACAAAAGTATATTTAGGTGGATTATCTCCAGTATGTGGGTGTGCAGTATCAGCAGGGATTGGTGCTACATCATCTATTGTATGGACTTTAGGAGGCACTAATGAGCAGATAGGTGGAGCAATAAAAAATATAGTAGGTACCTTAACAGGTATGGTATGTGATGGAGCCAAAGGTGGATGTGCATTTAAAATATCTACAGCCACATCTGAAGCAATTATCCAAGCACAATTAGCTATGGAAAATGTAGTCATTGATGATAATGATGGAATTGTTCATCCGAAGGCAGAAGAAACTATTAGAAACTTAGCAAGTTTTTGTAACAAAGGTATGAAAAATGCAGATAATGAGATTATTAGGATAATGACTAAATAGTAAAGGGGAGGAAGAAAGTGTCAAAAGTTAAAGATAGTTTAATTGTAAAACTCTTATTAGCAATAGTGGTAGGTGTTATATTAGGATTAGTGGCTAATGAACAATTTATAAATATTATTCAATCTATAAAACATGTAGCTGGAGAATTTATATTTTTCTGTGTACCATTAATTATTATAGGATTTATAGCACCATCAATTACAAGTTTAAGATCTGATGCTAGTAGAATGTTAGGAACTACATTAATGATAGCTTATTTATCATCAGTAGGTGCAGCTTTATTTTCTACTATAGCAGGATATATCATTATTCCAAATTTAAATATTTCAACAGATATAGGTAGTTTAAAAGAATTGCCAGAGATGATATT
Organism: Tissierellaceae bacterium; assembly: GCA_035301545.1. GTDB lineage: Bacteria > Bacillota > Clostridia > Tissierellales > Tissierellaceae > DATGUA01. The sequence continues at coordinate 24,520 of DATGUA010000032.1, forward strand.
TCAATTAGATATTCCAGCAATTATGCCTGTAATGTCAGCTTTAGTATTTGCAATAGTGATAGGTCTAACTGTAATATGGACTAGGTCTAAAACCATAGAAAAAATTCTTAATGAATTTAATAATATAATGTTGTCAGTAGTAGAAAGAATGATAATTCCTATATTACCAATATTTATAGCTACAACTTTCGCAACTTTAGCATATGAAGGTGGAATTACTAAACAATTACCTGTATTCTTAAGTGTAATAGTAATTGCTATAATAGGTCACTTTATTTGGTTAGCTGTGTTATATGGAATAGCAGGAGTAATATCAGGAGAAAATCCTAAAGAGGTATTTAAACACTATGTATCTCCATATTTAACAGCAGTAGGAACTATGTCATCAGCAGCAACATTACCAGTTGCTTTAGAATCTGCTAGAAATTCATCTGTATTAGATGATGAGGTAGTAGACTTTGCAATACCAATTTGTTCTACAATTCATCTTTGTGGATCAGTACTTACAGAAGTATTTTTTGTGATGACAATATCTCAAGTATTATATGGTGAACTGCCATCATTAATAAATATGATTCTCTTTGTAGTATTATTAGGTATATTTGCAGTAGGAGCGCCAGGAGTACCAGGAGGTACTGTAATGGCTTCACTTGGATTAGTAACAGGGATTATAGGATTTGATTCTTCAGGGGTAGCGTTGCTAATGTCTGTTTTTGCCCTACAAGATAGCTTTGGTACTGCTTGTAATATAGTAGGTGATGGGGCGATTGCTCTTATGTTAACAGGATTATATGGAAAAGATAAAACTAAAGAAAGTAAAGCATAAATTTAAGGTAAGCTACGGTATATACCGTAGCTTATTTTTTATCTAGATTAATTTATATTTTCATAAAATTCTTCTAATTAACATAATATCTTATAGGAAGATATAAAGGAGGAGGTATTATGTTTGAGGATTTTATGACAATAGATATGTTGACAACTTTTGCTGGAATTACTACTGCAGTAATAGTTATAGTGCAATTTACTAAACCATTAGTGAAAAAGAGATTTGGGGATCATTTTGTAAGATTATACAGTTTTTTAATTTCACTAATATTAATTGGAGTCTTTACAAATGATAATTTTAATATACAAGGGATAATTCTTATGATTATAAATTCTACGATGGTTACAATAGCAAGTATAGGTGGTTATGAAATGTTAGTAGATCCAATGGCACAGAAGACTAGAAGATAGATTTGAAAATTAATTAAGTATACAAAAAATAGCCTAAGAAAATTTTCTTAGGTTATTTTTTATATAATTCTTGACACATATATATAATTAGTGTATTATATAACTAACACACCATAACTGAGACATGGAGGTGGAAAAATGAAATTTAATGATAATTTACCAATTTATATGCAGATAATGAATTATATTAAGAATAAAATTATAGCTGAAGAGTTTAGTGATGGTGATAAACTGCCATCTGTAAGGGAATTATCAGAAAAATTAAAAGTAAATCCAAATACTATTCAAAGATCTTATCAGGAATTAGAAAGAAATGAATTAGTATTTACCAAAAGAGGAATGGGTAGGTTTGTAACAGGAGATAAGGAGAGGTTAGAAAAGATAAAGGTTGATAAAGCATCTAATTTAATAAATGAATTTATAAAAGATATGTATTCTCTAGGATTTAAGAATAAAGATATTATAAATTTGATAAATGAGGAAATAAGGAGTGGAAATGATGAATAATATAGTTGAAGTGAAAAATTTATCTAAATTATATGGTAGGAATAGAGCTTTAAATAACTTAAATTTAAATATTGAAAAGGGAAAAGTAATAGGAATTTTAGGACCTAATGGAAGTGGAAAAACGACTTTAATAAAAATATTGACGGGTATATTAAGACAATCTAAAGGAGATGTTAAAATAGATGGAAAAGTGCCAGGAGTAGATACTAAGTCTATAGTATCATACCTACCAGATAGAAACTTCTTATATGAATGGATGAGTATAGAGGATTCTATAGATTTTTATAAAGACTTTTTCAAAGATTTTGATGAAAAAAAAGCATATCAATTATTAGATTTTATGAATTTAGATAAAAATATGAAGATAAAATCTTTATCTAAGGGTATGCATGAAAAAATAAATCTTACATTAGTTCTATCTAGAAAAGCAAAATTATATATTTTAGATGAACCAATAGCTGGTGTAGATCCAGTTGCTAGAGATCAAATTTTAGATGCAATAATTAAAAATTATGACAAAGAAGGTGCAATGATAATAGCTACTCATTTAGTTAGGGATATGGAATCCGTATTTGATGATGTTGCATTTTTAAGAGATGGTACTATTGAATTGGCAGGAAGTGCTGAAAAATTAAGAGAAGAAAGATCAATGCAAATAGATGATTTATATAAAGATATATTTGGTTAGGAGGTTATAATAAAATGATGAAGTTTATGAAGTATGAAATAAAGGGAACGTATAAATATATATTAGGGGTATTAGCATTAGTACTAATATTAACTACAGCATTACATTTATACGGACATAAAGATACTAGTTCAATATCAACCTTAGATAGTATATTTGTATTTTTATCAGTTTTAATTTTATTTGGTACAGCAGTAGTGACATTTTTTTATATAGTAGGTTCTTTTAAAAAAGAATTATCTGAGGATAGAGGATATTTAACATTTACACTACCATTAACAGGTAATCAAATAGTAGGATCAAAATTAATCGTAGCTTTAATGTGGTTTATAATATTAGGAGCAATAATATTAGCATATAATTTCATTATAATATTAATTCTTAATTCATTTGATGCGCAAACATGGACAATTATAAAAGAAACTTTTTCTGGACTAGGACAAATAATATCTTTACAGGAAATAATTTCTATGATTTTAATTCCGATATTTAGTTTAATAAATCTATTAGTTTTAATATATTTCTCTATGGCTCTTGGAAAGGTAACATTTAGAAATAAAAAAATTGGCGGATTATGGTTTATAATATTTATATTAGTAAGTATAATATTATCCTATGGTCAACTAAAGGTTGCCGAATTAATACCGTATTATTTTAATGTAAAAGATATGAGTATAGGTAAAGTGGTTAGATTTGGTGATATGTTAAATAATGAAATTATGTTTGAAGTTAATGGAGGAGTTAAGTTAGAGGCTAATAGGGGAATATTACAAATGAATATTGGAAGTAGTATATTCAATATATTAACTACAATAGGATTATTTTTAGGAACAGGATATTTAATTGAAAAAAGAATAGATTTATAAACTTACAGGTTGAGGAGTATGTTTACAGTGCCTGTAGGAAATATTTATAAGATGAATGAAGAATCAATATAGAAAAGATGGAGCTTTAGCTCCATCTTTTCTATATTGATTCTATAACTCCACAAGCTATACGTTTACCAGAATCTCCTGATGGTTGAGACCTATAATCATCAGGATTTTGATGGATAACTACAGATCTACCTATTATATCTTTAGGTTTAAATCTATTAGTAAAAAATCCCATACGTGTATATCCGTTATTAGAAAATAATACTGGAAAATCTCCTACATGATTACCATGAGGTTGATCATCAGGATTATAATGTCCACCAGCAGATTGGTAAGGATCCATTGGATCTATTATTTGACATACTCCATATTCATGAATATGGAACCCAAATGGACCTATAGGATCTTCATTATCAAATCCAGGTTCATACAATGGAAGTCCATATACCTCAACATTAACTTCAGTACCACCTTTAACAGAATAAAAATATACATAGCCTTTTAAATCAGGTGCATACATACTTCCTTTCAATTTTGCATATGCTCTATTAATTTCACAATGCATAAGGATTTACCTCCTATTAATATATTATGTATTAAGAAGGACAAGGTGAGTAAGATTTTTAAATAATATATGTGATTATGTGATAGGATAATGAATATAATAAATATAGGACTAATACTAATTATAATGATAGATTTAATTATTTGGAGGTGGAGATTTGGATAGTAAACTTAAATTATCTATATTTGTATTTTTATTAGTATTAACATTGTTTATAACTACTATGATAATTAGTGAGTATAGAAATATGAATAAACTTAAATTTGAATATCCAGATTTATCTGATGATGTTTATGCATATAGAAAAGATAGTCTTAGGGTTTGGGCTATTGATTTACTACTTCAATTTGTTGTTCCATTCTTATTTTTGATAACAGGATTATCTCAACGGATTAGTATATGGGCTAGTGATAATAAAGGGATCTTTCGATCTGGATTATTATATGGGTTAATATTTTTCACCATTACTTTCATAATTAATTTACCTTTACGATATTATGGATCTTTCCATTTAGCTCATAAATATGGACTAACTAATCAAAGTATATTTCGCTGGCTTGAATTAAATTTAAAAGGCTTTTTAGTTAATGATCTTATATTAATTTTTGTATTATGGATTCCTTATTATATTATATTAAATAATCCAAAAACCTGGTGGTTAAAGTTAGGAATCCTAATGGTACCTATTATAATATTTGTAACTTTTATATCTCCTACTATTATAGATCCAATATTTAATGAATATTCATATATAGAAGATAAGGAATTAGAAAACGAAATAAGTAAATTGTTAGAGAAAGCTAATATAGAAGATGCAGATATATTTGAAGTAGATAAAAGTAGAGATACTAAAATGATGAATGCATATATGACTGGTATAGGAAAATCTAAAAGGATCGTCCTATGGGATACTACTATCAATAATCTAGAGCAGGAAGAAGTGTTAGCAATTACAGCTCATGAGATCGGACATTATATTGAAGGACATATTTGGAAATCTATATTATTGTCTAGCTTAGGAACATTATTTATTATGTACTTACTATATTTAACATCTAATCGGATATTAGAAGGATCTAATGGTATATTTGGATTCCATAATTTAGGGAATTACGCTTCTATCCCTTTATTAATTTTAGTTTTAAATATATATACTTTTTTAGGAAATCCAATTATGAATTATATATCAAGGACCATGGAAGTAGAGGCAGATGGACATGAAATTATATTAACTGAAGATAGAGAAGCAGCTACATCTGCTATGGAAAAACTTCAGAAAGAAAGCTTAGGATTACCTAGACCTTCTAAATTTTATAAGATTTGGTATCTTACTCATCCGAGCTTAGAAGAGCGGATAGAGTTTTATGAGACATATGATATTTCAGATCATTAATAAAGATATTAAGAGCCATAGTCTTTGCAAAGACTATGGCTCTTGATAATATTAATTATGTCTACTAGCTAGATCTTCTAATAGGTCAGAAGTTAATTGATTAATATCTTCAATATGATTATTAAGTTTTTCTACCTTATCTGTTAAGTCTTTATCTTTTGATTTAGATAGATCATTAGAATTCATAAGCATTGTCATACTATTAGTATATTCTTGATTAGTAGACATGTTTTTTTCGATTTCTTTTACTTGATTTATCATTTCAGATACAGTGTTAATATTTTTCAATTTATTCATCCTTTCTAAGTCTATATACTTATTATAAGGATTTATATGAAAAATATTATAAAAGTAGGAAGTTTAAAAAATGTATTATCTAATGCTACATTTTGTTAGCATCATCTACCCAATCTTTTGCTTCTACTACTGCATCTTCAGTAGGTATGGCTACATCAGAATCTTTAAGCTTATATTCTGTTTTATAATAAATATCTGTAGCAGTGTCCTCACATTTTGGATCTAAATAAGCTCTGTAAGTTCCTTCACCTTTAGTTAAATTCTTTTTTAAATTTGATTTTACATTTTTAAATCCTCTTTTGTATTTATTCATCCTAATACCTCCTTGTGGATATTGATCTCAATTACAGTACATATACCCATGATAGTGTGAATTAACCATTATCATATTAGTTTATTTCTATTAATTTAGGCAAAGGGTTATACTGACTAATCCCCATATTTCTAGTAGAGGTAGAACCATCCATATATTCTATATCTACAATAGATTTAACTGTAACACCATCTAATCCATTAGTAATAGTATTCATTTCTCCAGAATTTAATTTTTCGTTTTTTATATATTTAGTTGATTTGTCCTTTGTATCTAAAACCTCATGATGCCATTTAACAACTGGAGAAGGTTTAGCACCATAAAAGCCCATGTATAATCTATTCTCAATTAGTTGTGACCATATAAGAATATTGTCTGAAGTAGTATTTTTAAATTTAAAATCTTTAATGCCATAAGCAACTGTTGCATCTTGACCATGTGGAAGATAATTGATTGCCATAGAATGGTTATGTCTTTCTATAATTTCTAAATCAGATAGAACGCTTAGATTATATAAAGTACCTGCAATTTTACATACACCACCACCTTCAGACATAATAACATTTCCACCTGTATAAGCTGCTCCTTCTTTATATCCATTATCTTTATCATAAGGGCCTAGAACAGAGTTTTGTGAGAAGGTTTGATTTGGTTTAATTACATACTTACTTATTTTTTCACTAGCCAATTTAACATTAAACTCCTCACCAGGTAATGGATCTGTTAGAACTGCACAAAATCCAGCTAATAGGAAAGGGGTATTATGTTTGTCTTTCCAGTCCTGAAATTCCTCCTTATTTCTCCATGGTAAATTTTCAACTGGACCAGATTGATCAGGTATATCATAATTATTTTCAACTTGATCCATTAAAATATCGTCTTCATTTGCAAAACCATTTAAAGAGAAACTTATAATTATAAAAAAAGTTAATATTAAAAATGTAGTTTTTTTCACTATAAATCCTCCAATGACTATTATTAGAATAGTTTTTGACAAAAAGGATAAAATTATACTAAAACTTATCTCGAAAATTACAAAAATATAAATTAAATAATTTTTATGTTATAATAAAAGAACAGTGTTTTGAGGAGATGATATTTTGATTGATAAAAGATTGAAACAAGATATGGATTTTATTACTGAATTAGATAAAATGAAATCAGTAATAAGAGCAACTAATCTGATTGGAAAAGATGAAAGAGAAGATGATGCCCAACATTCATGGCATATATCTGTAATGGCTATGATATTATCTGAATATGCAGATGAAGATATAGATAATTATAAGGTAATAAAGATGCTTTTAATTCATGATTTAGTAGAATTATTTGCTGGAGATACATTCTGCTATGATGCAGAGGCTAACAAGGATAAACTAGAACGAGAAATAGCTGCTGCTGAAAAATTATACGGAATGATAGATGAAGAAAAAGGGCAAGAACTAAGAGCATTATGGGATGAATTTGAAGAAATGGAGACTCCAGAAGCTTTATTTGCAACAGCTATGGACAGGCTGCAGCCAATTCTAAATAATTATTACAATGATGGTGGAACATGGAAAAGGTTTGAAGTTCCAAAATCTAAAATATATGAAAGAGTAGCACCAATAAGGAAATCATCTGAAAAATTATGGCGTTTTGCAGAATATATGATAGAAGATGCATATGATAAAGGAAAAATAATAGCGGAATAAAATTAGGAGGTATAATTTTACCCCTCCTAATTTTTATGATAGAAATTTTGCAGTTAATTTTTCATTATATATATTTATTAATTCTTGTTCTGTTATAGTGTTACTTAACTTATCTAAAACTACTTTTCCATTATCTAACATTATAATTCTATCTGAATATGCGATGGCATCTCTCATATTATGTGAAATCATAATTGTAGTTATCTTATATTTTTTTATTAGTTCTTTAGTTTTATTCATAACTACATGGGAAGTTTTAGGATCTAAAGCTGCAGTATGCTCATCTAAAAGTAACAAATCTGGATGCTTCATTGTAGCCATTACTAAAGATAGAGATTGCCTTTGACCACCAGATAGATATTTAACTTTTGTATTGAGCTTATTTTCTAGACCTAGATCTAAATCCTTTAAAAGCCTAGTGTACATAGAGATTCTATTTTGCCTGATTAGTTTTTTCAGGGAGAATTTTTCTCCTTTTTTATCAGCTAAAGCCATATTCTCTAATATAGTAAGAGAGGGAGAGACTCCCATTGACGGATCCTGATAGACTCGGCCGATATAAAAGGATCTTCTTTCTTCTTCAAGATCAGCTATATTTTTATTATTGAGTAATATTTCACCTGTATCTGAAAGAATACTACCACCTATCATATTTAAAAGGGTGCTTTTTCCACATCCATTTGGTCCAATAATAGCAGTAGACTTATTTTTTTTAATTTCTAAATTAAATTGATTAAATACATCTATTTCATTATCAGTATTTTTATTAAAACTCTTAGACAGATTAGTTACTTTAAGCATTAGTTTTTCCTCTCCTTTTTGTATCAAATTTAAACAAGTCAGCTGCAAAATTGTTATAAGCTATAAATACGATTACTATTATAGCATTTACAGCTTTTAGATTATGAGGATCAAGACCTACCCATATAGCAATTCCACCAATAATTTTATATATTATAGCACCAACAATAGCTCTAGATGTGTTTTTAAATTTAGTAGAATTCTTACTAATGGTGTCACCTATTATAATAGAAGCTAAAGCTACTACTATAATAGAATGCCCCATAGTTACATCAGCAAATCCTTGATATTGTGCCATTAATGCTCCACTTAAAGCTACAAATCCATTAGCTATCATAAGACCTATTAGCTTATATTTATTACTGTTTTGTCCTAAAGATCTTACTAAAGATTCATTATCTCCTGTAGCTATTAGCAGATATCCAGCTTCTGTTTTTAAAAAGAGGTCTAAGATTATCTTTACTAATAATACAATTTCAATTAATATTATTAGTGTTGAAGATTTATCAAAAATAGTACTATAATTAAATAAAGGTACATTAGATTTTCCATTAGTTTTTAGATTTACAGAATATAGTATAGTCATAGTTAATATACCAGCCAGTATAGGCTTAATTTTTAATTTAGTAAAAAGAGTAGCTGTCAACATACCAGCTAAAGTACCAAAACAAAATGCCATTAAAGTACTAATTATAGGATTAATTCCTATTGAAACAAATTTAGCAAATATAAATGCTCCAAAAGGGAAAGTACCTTCTACAGAAAGATCAGCTATATCTAATATTTTGTAAGTTATAAATATACCCATAGCCAGTACTGCAAATATTAATCCTTGTTCTATTGATGTAATTATTAACGAATTCATTACTTAAACCTCCAATTTATTACTTGCTTATTTTTGTAGCATCCTGAAATACTTGAATATCTTCTTTTAATTTAATAGCTTTTAAAGTCTCTTCGTTAAATACTTTCCTAGTATTTTTAGCGGTTTCTATAGAAATATCAGAAGGTGATTTTCCATCAATTAATATTTTATTAGCCATTTCGGCAGTTTGTTTGCCAAGACTATAATAGCTTATACCATCAGTTATAAGAATTCCTCCATCAACATGAGATTCTTCAGCGCCAACAGTAATTAAATTATGATTAATTGCCTTTTCGGAAACTATATTTATAGCAGAAGCCACCATATTATCTGTTATGGTATAGATACCATCAACTTTTTGTGCAATAGAATCTACTACTTGTGGAATATCATTTATATTTGATATTCCCATTGGTACTATCTCTAATCCAATTTCAGATCCTAGTTCTTTAGCTTTATCTACTTGAACTTGAGAATTTTGTTCATCAGTATTAAAAATGATTCCAACTTTTTCTATATTATCATCTATATCTTTAAACAGTTGTAACTGTCTATTCATTGGGCTCTCATCTGAAGTTCCAGTGATATTTCCTTCTGGAGTATCTATAGAATCAACTAATTTTGCATTTACAGGATCTGTTACCCCACTAAATAAGATCGGGATATTATTGCTAGCTTGTTTTGTAGATTGAGCCGCTGGTGTAGCTATAGCAAAGATTAAATCTACTTTATCCTCTGCGAACTTTTGAGCAATAGTAGTTGAAGTAGGGATATCACCTTGGGCATTTTGATAATTTATATCTATATTTAATCCTAATTCTTCCAAACCATCTTCAAAGCCTTTACGAATATCATCTAAAGCAGGATGTTGTGTCAATTGATTTATTCCAATTGTAAACTGATCTTTATCATTATGTTTATTTTCCTTACTAGTATCTGTACTACAACCAGATAATAGTACTAATCCTAATATTACTATTGTTAATATTTGGCTAAACTTTTTTCTTGGCATTTCATTATCCTCCTTAAAATAGAATTATTATTTTTAGGATAATTAGCTAAGATTGAATTCCATGGAATAATTAGGTAATAAAAAAATCTTTCGTCCTATAAATACAGCATATAGCTATACTTATAGGGACGAAAGATTATATCCGCGGTACCACCCTAATTATGACATAAGTCATACTCAATCAGACCTAACAGTCCTATCCCTTGTAACGATGGGCCTTCGGATTTGTCTACTAGAAGATTCATTCAACAAATCTGCTTAGGAGTGTATATTATATATCAGTTTATTATTGGCTCTCACCTAATCCAATTCTCTGTAAATATACTTAGATATTTTTCTCTCCATCAAAGCATTTAATTATTAAGATATATATTAGTACTTTAAATGGATAATGTCAATAGGTAATTTAAAGTATTTTTAATTAAAGTCTTTGAATAGTGATTTTAATTCTACCTAAGTAAGGATTAATCATAAGTTTAGCTATTGTATTAAATTGTAAAAAGTTTTTATTCTGAAATTTTTGTAGCATCTTTAAATATAGGTAAATCTGTATCAAGATTTAATTCTTTCAATGTTTTTTCATTTACTTTAATTAGCGTTTCCTCAGCTTTTTCCACTGGGAGATTAGAAATATTTTCTTCATCAACTAATATTCTTTTGGCCATTTCAGCAGTTTGTTTTCCTAATTCATAATAACTTAATCCATTGGTTAGAAGTATGCCACCACCTACCTGACTTTCTTCTGCAGAGATAGATATCATGTTTTTTTCTATAAGTTTATTAGAAACTAATTCGATTGAAGAGGCTATAAGATTATCACTAACAATATATAAAGCATCTACTTTAGATAGTAATGAATCTAAGGATTGTGGAATATCATTTACATTGTTTACTCCTTTTGTGACAACTTTTAATTCTTCTTCAGGTGCTAATTTTTTAACTTCTTCAATCTGAACCTCTGAATTAGATTCATCTGTATTATATAAAATTCCGATAGTTCCTATATCAGGATCTATTTTTTTAAACATTTTTAATTGGGAGGAGGTAGGAGCCATATCAGAAGTCCCAGTTACATTTCCTCCAACATTATCCCAATCATCAACTATTTCTGCAGCTACTGGATCAGTGACTGCACTAAATAATATAGGTATTTCATCTGTAGATTGTTTAGCAGATTGAGCTGCAGGAGTAGCTATTGCATATATTAAATCTACTTTATCCTCTACAAATTTTTGTGAGATACTTAAAGATGTAGGAACATCGCCTTGAGCATTTTGGTAGACTATTTCAGCATCTATATTAAGCTCTTTTAAACCATCCTCAAAACCTTGTCTTGCATCATCTAAAGCAGGATGATCTGATAATTGGCTAATTCCTATAATAATATTGTCATCATTATTTATACTATTAGTACCAGAAGTACAAGCTACAAGAGTCATAGATAATATTACTACTAATAGGATTAATTTACTTACTATACATTTTCTCATTTTCTTCCTCCTTAAAATTATTATTTAATTGAATGTTTTATGAAATAAAAAAATCTTTCGCTCCTATAAATACAGCATATAGCTATACTTATAGGGACGAAAGATTATATTCGTGGTACCACCCTATTTTATGACACAAGTCACACTCAATCAGACCTAACAGTCCTATCCCTTATAACGATGGGCTTTCGGATTCATCTACTTGTTAAAAACTTTTAACGAATCTGCTTAGGAGTGAATATTATATATCCTTTTAATTATTGGTTCTCACTTAATCCAATTCCCTGTAAATAAATTTAGATATTTTTGTCTCCTGCAAAGCATTTAGAATATTGTTTATTATCATAATACTTTAAATTGATAATGTCAAGAGTATTTTTCAAATAAATAGGATTATTCTTGAAATTAAAAGTATAAAAAATATAAACTTGGAAAAATCAGGTCTAGAAGTATATAATAAAATTATAAGATTAGGGTTTAAATATATTGAGCTAATATAAATGAGAAAGGAAGAAAAAATGTTTTTTGTTTTTGGAATCTCAAATAAAGAAAAAGAAATTGACTTTTCACAAACTATTGTATGTGAGGTATGTGGAGCTTATGGGAGATTAGAAGCTTTTATGAGATATTCATATTTTAGTTTATTTTTTATTCCGATTTTAAAATGGAATAAAAAATATTATATAAGAAGTACTTGTTGTAATAGTCTATATACTATAGACAAAGATTTAGGAAAGGATATTGAAAAAGGATTTATAGAAAGAATAGATGAATCTAAACTTAAATCTGTAAATGTAAACCATAATAGGACAAGATATTGTAATAATTGTAGTTATCCGGTTGAATTAGAATTTGAATATTGCCCTAAATGTGGAAGTAAAATATAAATAATAACTAATATAATGAACTTGCATATCCTGGTATAAAGTCAAGGAGTGATATGATATGGATTATCCTATAGTTTTTATACCAGGATTATTTGGTTCCTTAGGAGATGATGTAATAAAAGGTACTGGAGAGTTCTCATTTGGATTTGCAGAAAAAGTCTATAAACCCTTTATTAAAATTTTAAACTCTATGGGTTACATAGAAGGGGAAGATTTATTTATTTCTTATTATGATTGGAAAAAATCAGTATTAGAATCTGTAGATAAATACTTAGCTCAAGATATAAAAAAGATTAAGAAAGATACAGGACATAAAAAAGTAATAATTATCGGACATAGTTTAGGTGGATTATTAGGTAGGGCTTATATGACATATTTTAACCCATCAAATGTAGAGAAGTTAATTATGATAGGAACGCCAAATTTTGGAGCTATAAATGCATATTGTTTTTGGAGTGGTGGTAAGATTCCTTATTCAAAAGTAGAGGATAATATTCTTTATAATGGGATAAAACAGGGATTTAAATTATATTATGATTTATATCATAGAGAAGACTATATAAGAGGGTTGAGAAATCTTTTTCCTGTGGCAAAAGATTTGTTACCTAGCTATGAATATGGTGATTATCTATGTATAGAAGATAAGGATGATAAACAGATCCCTATACAAGAGATGTCTATAAAGAATGACTTTTTAAATGAAATAAATAAGTCTGTAGATGAAGATAATATTTATATAATAAGTGGAAAAGATTTTTATACCAATAAAGATTTTATTATAAAAGAAACAGATAAGGAAAAAACTAAATGGTTTGATGGAAAACCTGTAAATTCATATCAAACTACTTATGGAGATGGGACTGTGACTACATTTAGTACTTTAGGTAATTTTGGAAAGAACTCAATAATATTAGAAGGGAATCATACCGATATATTATATAAATCTAAAAATTATATTTCGAAAATTTTAGGAAAAGCGATAATAGAAGATGTAGAAATAGAGAAGATAGAAAAGGTAGAAGTGGTATTATCTAGAAAATCACCAGAAATAGAAACAATAATATCTGATAAAGGATCTCAGACTATAGATTTAGGAAATGATAACTTATGGATTATGACAACTAAAGGTAAGAAATTTAATATATAATACTAATATTAATAAATAGAGGACATTTATAATTAAATGATATTATAGTATAGGACTTATCCATTAGTTGAAAATAGATATTATGAAGTAAATAAAGGAAGTTCCTCAACCACCTTTGGTAAAACCTTATGACGAAAATGCGGACAATATAGATTTACCAGAAGTAGATAAAAGTATAGTAACTAAGGATGATATATTCCAATGTATATTAGAAGGATAAACAAAGAATTAAGGGAAGTTAAAATTTCTGTAGGTCGGGTAGAAATAAATATAGAGGAAAATTGGAAAGAAATTGCAATACTTAAATCTGTAAAATAGTAAGTAAAGAAATTTATAAATTATTTATGTGTTGTATAATTAATAAAAGGACGTGAAAAGACGTCCTTTTATTAATAAATTATGGTAATACTGGTTATAAAAGAACTATATTTAGTCTATAGATTCTTGTGATGCAGGCTTTTTAAGGTTAGTAAAGGATAATATATCAAATAATGTTAAAAGTATACTTATAATTGTGATGGAAATTAATATTGTTTTAATTGTTCTCCAAATACGTCGACTTCTTCTATTTCTTTCAGCTAATTCTTCTTGGGAAAGATCTTTTTGTTTTCTAAAATTCTTAAGATTTTACTAAACATAATTTTACCTCTTCTATTAATTTTATAATAAACTATAATGGATCTTGGAGCAAGCAATGTAAATTAACATTTAAAATAAAAGGATGATTTCAATGTTAAACGTAACCTTATTAGGAAGTGGTGGAGGAATGCCTATACCTAATAGACATTTATCTTCTATGGTTTTAAATTACAAAGGTAGACAAATACTTATAGACTGTGGTGAAGGTAGTCAAGTAGCTATTAGAAAAAATCACAGTGGTTTTAAATCTATAGATATAATATGTATTACCCATTTTCATGGGGATCATATATTTGGACTTCCTGGATTACTTTCAACTATGGGAAATAGTGGTAGAGAAAAATCTATTACTATAATAGGACCTACTGGTTTAAAGAAAATAATGAAAGGACTTTTATCATTAGTTTCATATTTACCTTATGATATTAAATTAGTAGAGATATCTAGAAGTAAATTATCTTTAAAGATTAAATCAGGGATTCTACAGGTAGAAAGAAATAATAATTCTAGACAAGCTGATATAATATTGTCAACATTAGAACTAGACCATTCATCTATATGCTTAGGATATAGTTTTAATATATCAAGAAATCCTAAATTTCATCCAGAAAAAGCTATGGCACTAAATATTCCTAAGGAATACTGGTCTAGATTACAAAGTGGTAAAGAAGTATTATATAAAGATGAAATTTATAAACCTAATATGGTATTAGGAAAAGAAAGAAAAGGAATAAAATTGTCTTATATAACTGATACAAGACCTATAAAGGAAATAATAGACTTTATACAAGAAAGTAATTTGTTTATTTGTGAAGGTACTTACGGAGATAATGAAGATATAGAAAAAGCAGAAAAGAACAAACATATGACTTTTAAAGAAGCAGCGGAATTAGCTAATAATGGGAATATAAAAGAATTATTATTAACTCATTTTTCTACAGCTATGAATAATCCAGAATTATATAAAGAAAATGCTAGTAATATATTCAAAAATACCATAATAGGCTGTGATGGATATAATAAGGTTTTAACCTATGAATAGGATGTGATAGACATTGAATAATCAAATATCACCATTAAAGTCCTTTTTTGAGCAGATGATTAATTTTATGATATTTGGAGGAATTGTTTTAGGAATTGAATTTGGATATCTATACTTTGGAGTATCAATATTATCTTTAATACTGACATTGTATTTAAATAATAGAAAGAAAAAACAGATATTTCAAATGTATATGAAGCAGCTTGAAAATTAATGGGGAAAAGAACATAAAGAGAAAAGAAATTTTATACATATAAAAAGATTATATAAAGTTTTAAATGCACAATCTAAGGAAAAATTTCAAGTTGATGATATAACTTGGCAAGATTTAAATATGGACCAAGTTTTTGCAAAAATAGATCATACGAAATGTTTACCTAGAATGCAATATTTATATAATATGCTTAGAAATCCAATATTTAATAAAGAAATATTAAAAAAAGAAATAAAACTATAAATAAGATTAAGAAAGATAAAGACACAGCAAAAAGAATTCAATATCCACTTGCAGTTCTTGGAAAAAAAGAAGCAGATGAATTATTTTCATATTTTGAAAATAGGAGGAGTATATATGGCAATTAGTTTAGCAATCATTATATTATTAGGTTTATTAGGGGGCAAATTAGCAGAAAAACTTAAACTTCCAGGATTATTAGGAATGCTTATACTAGGTATGATAATTGGACCTTATGGAATAAATTTATTAAATGAAAGATTGTTAAATATATCAGAGGATTTAAGAGGGATTGCTTTAATTATAATTTTATTAAGGGCAGGACTTAGCCTTGATAAAAACGACTTACAAAAGGTTGGATATCCAGCAATAAGGATGAGTTTTATTCCGGGTATAATAGAAGGGACTGTAATAGCATTTCTTTCGACTAAATTATTAAATTTTACATTTATACAGGGTGGTATATTAGGATTTATAATTGCAGCAGTATCACCAGCTGTAGTAGTTCCATCTATGATAAATCTAATAGATAAAGGTCTAGGGCAGGAAAAAGGAGTACCTACACTAATATTAGCAGGAGCATCTGTAGATGATGTAGTTGCGATAACTATATTTACAGCTTTTTTAGGTTTATATCAGGGGGAAGGAGTTAATTTATATAAACAATTATTAAATATTCCTATATCGATTATACTAGGAATAGGTTTAGGATTATTGATAGGATTAATTCTAATAAGATTATTTAAGATATATAAGATAGAAGATACGAAACAATTTTTAATACTTTTAGGACTATCTATATTATTAAGGGAAATAGAAAACTATTTAGAACCAATAATAAGTATAGCTTCCTTACTAGGTGTAATGACTATAGGATTTATTATAGAAGAATTAAATGAAGAGATAGGAATAAGTTTAGCCAGGAAATTAAATAATATATGGACCTTTGCCGAGATTTTATTATTTGTATTAATAGGTGCAGAAGTAAATATATCAGTAGCGTTAAATTCAGGAAAGATAGGTCTTATTATCTTAGGTATTGGACTTGTAGGAAGAAGTGTAGGAGTAGTAATTTCTTTAATGGGAACAAATTTAAATTGGAAGGAAAGACTCTTTTCAATTATAGCATATACACCAAAAGCCACGGTCCAGGCCGCAATAGGAGCAGTGCCTTTATCTTTAGGTGTGGAGTCTGGAGATTTGATATTAGCTATTGCAGTATTATCTATTATAGTAACAGCACCTTTAGGAGCTATAGGAATTAATAGTTTAGGAGATAAATTATTAGAGTGAATTTTGTTTGAGAACAAACTTATTATGATATAATTAGATAAGATTAGGAGTGATACTCTTGGCTAGACAATATACTAAAGAATTAATTCAGTATACTTTTATGGAGATGTTAAATGATAAGCCGCTTAATAAGATAACTGTTAAGGATATAGCTGATGCTTGTGATATTAACAGAAACACTTTTTATTATTATTATTCCGATATATATAAGCTTTTATCAAACATATTTGAAATAGAACTTGAGAGAGTAGTTACAGAATCTAATGATACACTTTCTTGGGAAGAAAGTTTTATAGAAGCTACTGAGTTGACCTTAAAAAATAAAAAGGCTGTGTATCATGTTTATAATTCTATGCGAAGAGAGGAAATAGTAAATTATATATATGAAATGGCAGGAAGTGTAATGGGTAATTATGTAGATAAGGTAAGTGAAGGAATAGGTGCATCAGAAGAGGATAAAAGATTGATAGCTTCATTCTATCAATGTGCTTTGACTGAAATGGTAGTAAGATGGGTTAGTTCTGGTATGAAAGGGGATCCAGAATCTATTATTAAAAGAATAGGTTTGTTATTTGATGGGAATATTGAAATATCTCTTGAGAGGAGTACTAATTTAGGTACATTTTAAAATATAATATTATTAGGCAAATTATATCATGTGCCTAAAAACTAGATAATTTACCCCTAGTGTTTGAAAATCTCACACTAGGGTCCTTTTATCTAATGAAGAGAGTTCATAAAATTGTTATATTTTATATATTAAATGGTTATATTCTATATATAGAAGTTAGGAAACAGATAAAGTTTAAGAAAGAGGGATATAAAATGGAATTAAAAACACATGACGAAAGATTAAAACTTACAAATGGTAATTATCAGTCATTGGTAAAAGCAAGAAAACCAAAAGGGATAGAAGAAAAAAGTGCATATTTAATAGGTACTGGAATTGGTGCATTAGCTGCTGGATGCTTTTTAGTAAGAGATGCTCATATGGATGGAAGTAAGATTACATTTTTAGAACAATTAGAAATTCCAGGTGGTTCTTTAGATGGTGAGGTTCGTCAAAATGAAGATTATGTAGCACGTGGTGGACGTGAAATGGGTCATCACTTTGAGGTATTATGGGATCTATTTAGCTCTATACCATCTGAAGAAGATCCTAGCATGTCTATTTTAGATTATTTTTATTATATAAATCGTGATGATCCGAATTTTAGTCATTGTCGGATTACTAAAAATCAAGGTGAACGTTATGACAATGGTCAATTTAATTTAAGTCAAGAATTAGCTCAAGAATTAGCTAGTTTTGCCATAATGTCAGATGATGAATTAGAAAATAAATCTATAGAGGATATGTTTTCAGAAGAACTTTTAGATAGTGATTTTTGGATATATTGGAGATCTATGTTTGCATTCCAAAACTGGAACAGTGCTTTGGAAATGAAATTATATATGAATAGATTTATTCACCATATAGGAGGTTTACCTGATCTTTCTGCCTTACAGTTTTCGGAACATGATCAGTATACTTCATTTGTAAAACCAATGGTTAAATATCTTAAAGATCATGGAGTAAAATTTGAATATGGGATCACTGTAGAAAATGTTGAATTTACAATATCAGAAGAAAAAAAGGTTGCAAATAAGATAGTGGCAAAGGATAAAGATGGAAATGTTAAATCTATTGATCTTAAAGAAGAAGATTTAGTATTTATAACTAATGGATCATTAACTGAAAGTTCTGGATACGGTGATTACAATACTCCAGCTCCCTTTATTAAAGAGCCAGGTGGAGCTTGGAATCTATGGAAGAATATAGCAGAACAATCAGATGAATTTGGAAATCCAGATAAATTTTGTTCACAACCAGAAAAAACTAATTGGGAATCTTGTACAATTACTTCCCATGATGAAAGAGTCCCAGAATATATTGAAAAGATAACAAAGCGTTCTCCATATAGTGGAGGTACTGTAACAGGTGGTATAGTTACGGTGCATGACTCTTCATGGCTTATGAGTTGGACAATAAATCGTCAAGGCCAATATTATGGTCAACCTGAGGAAGATATTGTTATTTGGATATATGGATTGTTTTCAGATACTCCAGGAGATTATATTAAGAAACCTATGAGAGATTGTACTGGAGAAGAAATTACAAAAGAATGGTTATACCATATAGGAGTTCCTACAGATGAGATAGATGAACTTGCAGGATCTTGTAGTGCAATACCTGTTATGATGCCATTTATTACATCTCAATTTATGCCTCGTGAAGATGGAGATAGACCATATGTTGTACCAAAAAATGCAGTAAATTTTGCTTTCCTTGGTCAATTTGCTGAAACACTTGATAATCCAGGTCGTGATACAGTATTTACTACTGAATATTCTGGCCGTACAGCTATGGAAGCAGTATATGTGTTAACAGGAGTGGAAAGAAGTGTACCTGAAGTATATGCTTCAAAATATGATATACGTTATCTGTTAAATGCAGGTGTTAGTCTATTAGATGGAAAAGAATTAGACATACCAATTTCCCCGATGAATAAACGTAAAATTCAAAAACAAATAGCAGGTACAGAGATTGAAGAACTTTTAAAAGAATATAATATAATTTAAGGTAAATTAGAATGACTTAATTAAAATCCCGATTCCTTTAAGAGTCGGGATTTTAATTTATAAGGTTAATATAAATATATTGAGGAAGGGATATTATGAGCCAAAAGAAAGATAATGGAGATCAAAAGATACCTAGTATAGAAGAATTAGAACATTTATATAGAGATGATATTAGGCAAAAAGCTGATAAAAATTTAAGATACAAGGAAGAGGAGGAAAATGGAAATAAGGATTTATTTTTCAATAGTTTTAGAAGATTTGAAAAAGAAACTAGCAAAGACATCTATTTGTCTAAAAGAAAGACTAATTTTTATAAGATATATAAAGAATATAAAGATAGTGAAATAAAAGATAAAAGGGAAGAGATAGAAGAAATAGAAAAACGAATTGAATATGAAAAATTTTTCTTAAGTTGGGAGAAAAGAAAAGCAAAAAAGGGCAGTCATGGAGTATCTATAAGTAATTCAGCTACAAGATATAGAGTAGACTCTATAAAGAGATTAAGAAATAAATTAAATAAAATAATAAAAAATTCACCAGAGGCTTGGGAATTTTATCATAGAAGAGAATTTTTAAATGATTTAGAAATAAATAAGAAAAATGATCTGATAAAGGTTCCTTATGTTGAAAATAAGAAAAAGAAAATCTTAGATTCCTTAGATGCAGGAGTACCAGTTTATCTGGTAGGTCATTTAGGTAGTGGTAAGACACAACTTGCTTTAGAATCAGCTTTAAATTTTACTATAAAAAATCGCATACAAGAGGAACTTGAGGTGGAAATGGAGAAATGGTATTTAGATAATTCAAATGCCACGGAAAAAGATGTAGTAGAAGAATTTAGTAAATTAAAGGAAGAAAAAGAAATATATTATAATGATATATTAAATAAGGGAAGTGAGGAAGAGATAAGATCAATACAACCTCTATTTATATCTGGATCTTATAATCTTACCTATGAAGATATGTTTGTAGAAAAAACTTTAGTATTAGAACAGAGTTTTTCTGAAGGAGCTTTTTCTGACTATTTAAATATAATTATAAAAGATTTTTATAATTGGATGGATAGTCATGAAAAAGAACTAAAGAAAATGACAGATGAAGAGCAATTACAACTTAAAATTCAGATATGGAAAAGTTTTTCTGATCTTTTAGTTGCAAGAAATAGTGCATTTGGTACCGAAGTAAAGAAAATAGAGAGAGAAATATTGGTAGCTGTAAAAGAAGGTAGACCTGTGATAGTAGATGAATTAAACACTATAGCAATGCAAAATTTAATTGGTCTAAACGATATTCTACAACGTCATGCAGGAAGTACAGCATATATAACAGGTGTAGGACCTGTTTTAATAAAACAAGGATTTGGATTTATAGGAACAGGGAATCTTAGTAGTCAAGGGGTAAATTATGAAGGAACAAATGAATTGAACCCAGCTTTTAAATCACGTTTTCAAACTATAGAATATAATTATGTACCACAAAACACTACTGGTTCCTTAGAGGAAGAAGATTTGCCAGAAAAAAATGAATTATTTAGGATTATATTAACTATTTTAGCTGAAGATGATGGTAGTCTGAGATTACCTAATCCTAAAAGAACATTGGAAGAATTATTTAGATTTTCCCAGTTGTGTAAGGTGACACAAAATGTTTTTATAGGAAAATGGAAAGAGGATGATTTTAAAGAGGGTTCAGTACTAGAGGAACTAGAACTTAGGGAATCTGTACTATCTATAAGAAATATAATATATGTTTTGAATAGTTGGAATAAAGGAGAAGAAAAGGATCTTAGTAAAGCAATTTGGGATGGATTTATTAGTTCTATTACTTATCCAGATGACCAGAATTATATACTTTCCCAAGCTATCCGTTTTGGTTTTTTCCCTGAAGAAGAAGGATGGGAAATAGAAATAAAAGCAAAGGGAGAGTCTAAAACTACCTATGAAGAAATTAGAAGTTTTAAATATAATTATGAGAGAGAAGATATAAGTACCTTAAGTTATTTAGATTTAATTTATCTTATATTTGGAGAAGAATCATCTAGGAAATCGATGCCGAAAAAATTATACAATGACATGGGAATAGGTGTTGATTATGAGGATAAAGTTGGATTAAGGGAATACAAAAATTTAGATAATAAAATATCCCATTTAGAACACTCAAAAAACCTCCTGGAGTATTTAGAATATAATAAGGGAGAAAAGTTAGAATGAATATTTCAATAGATATAGATGAGTTTAAAAAAGGAGTAAAGACCTTAAGAAATAGACTAGATAGGTGTAGAGAGAGTGGGGTATTAGATAAAGGCTTAAAAGAAGAAATAGATAAGTTTACTGAAATAGAGGAAAAACTTTTAAAAGATTTGATTCCCTATTATAGAACCTTAGAAGATATAGGTCAAAAAACCTCTATAGAAATTTGTAAGGTAGAAGAAATAGGGGATATTAGACTTGAAGGATTTTTAAAATCTAAATTGAAATTAGATGAAAGTCTTTATATCATTAGTAGTACAAAAAAAGAGGTTAGATTTTTATATATAAATAATATGGGAGATAAGAAAAAGTCAAAATTAGAGATTGAATGGAGTAAATCGATTAAAGGTATAAATGAGAATATATCTTCTATGTATAGATTAGAAAATGATATAATTTTATGTGGAATAAGGGGAAATTATTACAGGGTATCTTTAGATAGCTATTATAATAGTTTAGAAAAAGGTCTAGATATTAAGGCTCAAAGGATAGAGATAAGGGAAGAAACTAAAAAAGGTAAAGGTTATTTAGATAAAGAATCCTTATGTTTAAACTCTGATATTACTAATTATTCTTATATTGAAAGGGTAAAGAAAGATTATTTTATTGTTGGAACTATAGATGGATATATTTATATTACAAAGCGTGATAAAAATCAGTTGGAAGTGTTAGATAGGATTAAGGTTTTCAACGGGGAAGTAAAAAATATTAAATTACTTGATAACGAATTTAAAAATATAGATGATATTCTAATTATAGGTAATAATGGAAATGCGAAGATATTATCTATAAATGATAAAGATATAAAGAAAAATATAAAAGGATTAAGTGGAGATTTGTTTGATGCTGAGTCTAGTAAAGGTACGGCTATTATATTAAGTGAGAGTGGCTTTTTATATCTTCTTGAGGAGAATTTTGGAATATGGCAATTAAGCAAGGATAGTATAATCGATGATTACTTTTTTATAAATATATTTAAACTAGATACTTTAAAATATTTAGCTTTAGATTTAGATGGTGATGTATATTCAATATATATAAATAGAATTATTACACCAGATGATTTATGGTCTACAGCATTATATACTTAGGAGGCAATTATGTTTAATGAAAATGAAGAAGCTATAATTGAAAAATCGAAAACACATTTAGAAGAATTTTTGAAGAAAGAAAAACGTTCATTACTTACCTTTACAGGGGATCCTAACTTAATGTATATAGCAGATTCGGAACTTGAAAAATTCAAATTGTCTCCTGCTGAGGGTATCTTATATTTACCTTTAGCAAATTTTTTGGATAAAAAATTAGATTATAATCAGATTATGTGGCATATATATTATGAACTTTCTCTTTATCCTGATTGGAAAAAGAATACTAAAGAATATGTAAAAAGAAGTAGGAATTGGCAAAAAGAAATAGATAGTATGACTATTTATATTTTAAATAAGGTAAGAGAAGAGGGACTATCAAAAGACGAGGCTTATAAGCCTAGTATCATTTCAAATTATGTAAAAGAAGAAGTACTAGATTTTTTACATGAATTAGATAGATTTACATCTTTTTTAAGAGTTTTGCAAATGGCTCCTATATATAGGGATAAAGAAAATTTTGAAAAAATTGTGTTTTATATGGAGAGTATAGGTAAAGATATAGATTCTCTTTCGCATCTACCTATGCATAGAGCTTTTGTAAAAGGTTTTTTACTTATAGAATTATATGATAAAAAACCTAAAATAGATAGATCTATAGATAATCCCTTTGATAATAAAATTTTAGGTGTAAGAATTTTCGAGTTTTTATATAGAAAATTAATTGAAAATATAAATAATGAGAAAGGGATAATAGAAAGAGATCCTCTTATTAGATCATTTATTTACCCAGTATTTGAAAATCTTTGGAAAATAGAAATAGATAAAATGGAGCTTGAAGAATCAGAGGGAATTGACTGGGAGGAAAAAGGTGTATCTAAAGATGATTCAGGAGAAAAAATTGATGAACAAATGGAGACAACTAGGGATGAGGAACAGGAAATCCTGGAGGAGATGTTAGAAAAAGAAGAAGAATTAGACTTAAAACTTAAAAATATCTTAAGTGAGAAAATAGATTTAAATTCCTATGGAATTACAGAAGATGATCAAAAACTATTTTATTATTATAAAAATAAAATGACTAAAGAAAGAGAAGAAATGAAAAAATTCTGGAGAGAATTAATAGGGGAAGCAAAGAAAGAGGTAAATGTAAAGAAGGATAAACAAACAAAAGGAAAATTAGATATAGATAGTTTTATTTATTCTTATCCAGACTTTATAGAGGCAGAAGAAAAAGGAAATTATAAAAATCTTTCAATATTTAATAGATATCTTTTAGAATCAAGCTATGAAATATTACCTGAAAAAATAGAAATATCCTTTGTTATAGATAATTCTGGTTCTATGGATGAATCGAAAATTGAAGCTGCTAGGAGGACATTAGCAGTTACATTACTTTCAATAGAGGACTTTAATAGATATCTAAAGAATAGTTTAGAAAAACTAAATCAAGAAATAGAAGTTTTAAGTGAAACTTGGTTCTTCGGAAGTGATTATTATATGGTTAAAGAATTTGATAGTAAGGGTATAAAGTCTAAAGATAAAAGTGATGTAATCCATTCTATTGTAGATTTAAATGCTAGTGATGGTGCAACAGATGATGGTAGCTGTCTTAAAGAAATATCTAAATCTATATCAAAGAATAAAGAAAAAAAACTAAAGAAAGGAAAGGAAGTAAAAATAATATTTGAAATAACAGATGGTGCATCAGATTTTCCAGGGATAACAAAGGAGGCAATAGATGAACTTCTATCTAAGAATGTAGAAGTATTTGGATTCCAAATAGGAAAAAATAGTAAAAGGAATGAAGAGCTTTTTAACTATATATGGAAAGAAGGATACAAAAGACCAAGAGGAATAATTATAGGTGAGAAGGTAGAGAAATTACCGAAAGAATTATTAAATTTAGTAAGGGAGAATATGAATAATATATTTAGGCTAAGATAGTTTTAGAGAAAATCCTGAAACTATCTTATAGTATTTTCAAAAGTAGGACAGAAAGCTTAGGGATAAAATAGATGAAAATCAAAATATTATAGATATAGTTTTTCCTAAATAGATGATATGATATAATCAATACTAATAGATAAAGTAGGAGGAAAGGTAATGAAGGAAACAGTGCATATAATAGGGCATAAGAATCCAGATACTGACTCTATATGCTCTGCCTTAGCTTATGCAGATTATAAGAATAGCTGTGGAGGAATAGAGGCTATCCCAGTAAGATTAGGAGATATAAATAGAGAAACTAAATTTGTTTTAAATTATTTTGATGTGAAAAAACCTGAATTAATGGAAACGGTAAGATTAAGTGTAGAAGACTTAGAATTTGATAGTATAGCTGCTATTAGCCCAAATATATCTTTAAGAATGGCTTTAAATATTATGACTACAAATGATATAAATAGTCTTCCAGTAATAGATGAGAATGAAAAAATAATAGGAGTAGTAACTGTTTCAGATATAGTTCAAAGTTATATAGATGTATGGGATAATTCTTTTTTAGGAAAGTCAGAAGTTTCTATAGAAAATATAATAGATACTTTATCAGCAGAAGCTATTCTAATACCAGATGAAAAAAGACCATATAAAGGTAAATTATTAGTATTAGCTATGGAACCACATACATTAAAAGAATATGTAGCAGAAAATGATATAGTAATATGTGGTGATAGGGTTGATATTCAGGAAGTAGCAATTAAGAATAATATATCATTAATGATAGTTACAGGAAAAGGGAAAATAGATGAGGAATTAATAGACTTATCAAAGGAAAAAGATATAACTATTATATCTACGCCACATGATACATTTACAACTTCTAGACTAATATCCCAAAGTGTATCTATTAGTCATGTAATGACTACTGAAAATTTAGTAGTATTTTCTTTAGATGATTTAGTAGATGATGTAAAGGTTCAAATGTCTCAAACTAGGTATAGAAGTTATCCAGTAATTAATCATAAGAATAAAGTAATAGGAACAATATCTAGATATCATCTAATATCTAGTGCTAAGAAAAAGGTGATTTTAGTAGATCATAATGAGAGAGGTCAGTCTATAGACGGCTTAGAAGAATCAGAAATACTAGAAATAATAGATCATCATAGAATAGCAGATGTATTTACAGGTCATCCTATATATTTTAGAAATGAACCAGTAGGAAGTACCTGTACGATAGTAGCATCTATAATGTTTGAAAATGGTAGAAGACCTTCTAAGAAAATAGCCGGAATTTTATCGGCTGGAATTATTTCAGATACATTATTATTTAGATCTCCAACATCTACTAATACTGATAAGATTATGTTAGATAGACTAGCTAAAATTGCAGATTTAGATATTGAAGCTTTTGCTATGGAAATGTTTAAGGCCGGAACATCCTTAACAGGACAAACTCCTCAAGAATTATTAAATCAAGATTTTAAATCTTTTACCATCGATGAAAATAAGGTAGGTATTTCTCAAGTGTTTACAATGGATTTAGATAGTTTAGGAGATATGAGAAATGATTTAATAAAATCAATGGAAGAAAGATCAACAGAATATAATTATTCTGTATATATACTTATGCTAACTGATATATTTAATCAGGCTTCGGAGATGATAGTAGTCGGAGAAGAAAAGGATCAGGTAGCAAAGGCTTTTGATAAATCCTTAGTTGAAGATTCATTCTATGCTCAAGATGTATTGTCGAGAAAGAAACAAGTTGTTCCACCAGTGACCAATGCATTATCTAGTATTTAGAGAAAATGAAGTAAATAAGCTATATTATATAGCTAGATCTTATATTATAAAATTATAGGGACGATCAATCGTCCCTATTTATATTATTGGTTTTTTACTAGATAATATAATGTTTTTACATGTACTCCTGTAGCACCTTTTGGAAGATACCCATTTGGTTTGTCAATATAGGCAGTTCCTGCAATATCTAAATGTACCCAAGGAGTATCATCTACAAACTCTTCTAAAAATAGACCTGCTGTAATAGTACCAGCACCTTTACCACCAGTATTATTTAAATCAGCAAAGTCTCCTTTAATTTGCTTTTTGTAATCTGGATGTGAAGGTAATTGCCATACTGGTTCACCTGAAATTTTAGAAGCTTGATAAACTTCATCCATAAATTTATCATTATTAGTAATAGCTCCTGTAGTAGTATTACCTAAAGCTACTAGACAAGCTCCTGTTAATGTTGCTAGATTAATTATCTTATCAGCTTTAACTTCGGTTGCAGCATACCATAATGCATCAGCTAATGCTAATCTACCTTCTGCATCAGTATTTAACACCTCAATAGTCTTTCCAGACATAGATCCTATAATATCTCCAGGTTTATAGGCAGAACCAGAGATTAAGTTTTCACATGCTGGAATTATTCCTACTACATTCTTTTTTAATTTAGACTTTGCTATAGATTTCATAGCACCTATAACTGTACCAGCTCCACCCATATCTGAAAACATAGTATCCATACTTAATGATGGTTTTAATGAATATCCACCTGAATCGTAAGTTAATCCTTTACCGACTAGAGCAATTTTTTCTTCAGAATCTGGATTTCCATTATAAGTCATAACTATAAATTTAGGTTCTTTATCAGATCCTTGGGAGACTGCTAAAAGAGCTTCCATACTCATATCTTTAATTGCTTTTTTATCATATATGTCTACTTTAACATTTAAATCTTCTAGATTATCTTTAGCTGTATTAGCTAAAATTTTAGGATACATATTTATAGCCCTCTCATTAACTAAATCTCTAGCTAAAAATATACCATTTATTAATGATTTAGTTTCCTCAATAGCTTCTAATGCTTTATCTTTTTCCTCGCTTGGAATATCAAAATAAACTTCTTCTAATGTAGGTTTAACCTTTTTTTCGGTAAGATGTTTTTCAAAAGCATATTCTGAATGAAGTAAACCCTCAGTAGCTGCTGCTATAATTTCATTATAATCTAAATCTCCAAGTTCTGTAATAGAAATACCAACACTTTTAGCCTTAATATTCATTAAATCCTTACCAGCCTTATGAAAAGCTTTTCTTACATCGTTAATAGTTAGATCCTTTTCTTTGCCTAAACCTAAAAATAAGAAGTTTTCCTTATTCAAATTTAAATCTAAATAAGTTTCTTTTAAACTCCCTTTAAATATTTCCGATTCTTTTAAGTATTGATATAATTCATTTTGAATATTTAATTCATCCATAGATTCAGTAACTAAAAGAATTTTAGTTTTTCCACCTTGCTCTAATTTAAATTCCATTAATTATCCCACCTTTAATTTATTTATATATTTAGTATATCAGAAGAAAAAAGAATTTACATATAATATATAAAAACTTTAAAAAATACATAATTATTAGTATAAATATATTTTTTTAAGCAATGATAATAATGTGTGAAATAGAAACTGAGGGAGGAAAAAAAGTGGCACTTAAAAATACTATAAATTTAAATAACATTACTACTGAAGAATTAAATACAGTTAAAGAGATAGCATCTGCACATCAAACTATGAGTAAAAAGTTTGAACAATATTCTAATCAAGTAAAAGATCCCCAATTTAAACAGATGTTTCAACAATCTAGTCAAGATGCACAAGAAACTGCAACAAATCTAACAAATTCACTTTAGGAGGTAAAAAAATGCAAGATCAAGAAATGGTAAATGATATACTATCAGGAGCTAAAGCCAGTATAGGGACTTATACAACTGCTATTACAGAATGTTCAAATCAACAACTAAGATCAACTTTACAAACTTTAAGAAATGAAGCAGAACAATTACAATATCAAATTTATCAAATGGCAGAACAAAAAGGATACTATACCCCAGCACCTACTGCAAATGAAAATGACATTCAAGAAATAAAAAATAGTTTAACATCCTCAATGAGTTCTTCAAATTAAAATATAATAAAATATATTATGAAAGCCCTTAGAAATAGTTTTCTAAGGGCTTATTTTGTTTTAAATAATTGATTTTATATGTTAAAAAGTCTATAATAATAGTATGGATTAAATTATGTAAAATTTTATTTTAATGGAAGTGTATAATTATATGATAACTATAGGTGTAGATATAGTAATGATAAATAGAATAGATAATATTATAAAAAAAAGGAGAGAATCTTTCTATAATCGGATTTTTACTGAAAGAGAAATTAGTTACATAAAAAAAAGAAACCATAATATTAAAACTATTTCAGGACTATTTGCAGCAAAGGAAGCTGTATCTAAAGCTGTAGGTAGAGGTATAGGAAAGTTAAGTTGGAAAGATATAGAGATTTCCCACAATTCTGAAGGAAAACCTATAGTTAATATATCTTCTAAAGGATGGGATATAATTAAAAAATTAGAAATAAATAATTTTGATATATCTATTTCCCATGAAAAAGAGTATGCTGTAGCTTTTGTAATAGGGTATTATGATTATAATTATAAAAAATAAAATTGTAAATTTATCTTCTAAATAACTAGGACTTAAATATAATATACTAATGTCTAATCTATATATTGATAATAGAGTTAAAAAGGGTTGATTAGTGTGAAAAGAGTCCTATTAATTATATTGATTGCCATATTATTTTTAACTTCATGTTCTGGAAATAATGAAAAGAGAATTAAGAAAAAGTTTGATAAAATTTTAGATAAATATACAGGATATGAGACAGAATTAGATTTGACGATTATAGGAGAGGAAAAAGATTCTGTTTATAAATTACGTGAAACCTATATAAATGAAAATGAAATAAAAATAGAAGTTTTAGAGCCTAAAGAAAACAATGAAATTGTGATTAAATACAAAGGAGATAATATATATTTAAAGAATACATCCATAGATCAATCTATTTCATTAAATAAGATTAAAGAAATAGATAAATCATTGCTATTCGGAGAAATATTTATAATTAGAGATAGTATAGATTGGGTAGGCATAGATACGATAGATGGTAGAGACTATTATATTATTGAATATAATCTTGAAGACAATAACAGATATAATAACAAAAAGATAATTTATTTAAATAAGGAAAAGTTTATACCAGAACAAATAATAATATTAGATGAAGATAATAAAGAAAGATTAAAGATAAAATATAATAACTTTGAATATAGAAAAAACTAGAAATGTAGAGGCGAATATTGTGACACTAAATAAATATAAAGGAACTAGAGTAGAAATAGATTTAGATAATTTAGCTTTTAATATGAGAAGTATAAGAAGATATATTGATAAAGATACTATGATTATGGCTGTAGTAAAAGGAAATGCATATGGACATGGAGCCATTGCAGCATCTAGGGTTTTTTTAGAAAATGGAGCAGATATGCTTGCAGTTTCACTTTTTCAAGAAGCTGTTGAATTAAGAAAAGCTGGCATTGATGCCCCTATTCTAACTTTTAATTATATACCTCACTACCAATATGATACTATGATTGAAAATGATATAATGATAAGTATATATAATTATGAGGATGCACTATTTTTGTCAAACAAAGCTAAAAGTATGAATAAACATGTAAAGATACACATAAAAATAGATACAGGTATGAGTAGGGTTGGCTTTCTACCTAATGAAGAAAGTACTAAAGATATAATTAAAATAAGTAAATTACCTAATATAGAGATTCAAGGTATATATTCTCATTTTGCTGCTGCAGATGAAAAAGATAAAACTTTTACTAAAAAGCAATATAATAGATTTAATTTGTTTATAAAAAAGTTAAAGGATAATAATATCAATATACCCATTAAACATATATCTAATTCAGCCGGGGTAATAGACTATCCAGAATATAATTTAGATATGGTGAGACCAGGAATCATATCATATGGATATTATCCTTCAACTGAAGTAGATGTAAAAAAACTATCATTAAAACCTGCTATGACCTTTAAAACTAATGTAGCATATTTAAAAACTCTACCTAAAGGAACAGGAATAGGATATAATCAAGAGTTTATCACAAATAGACAATCTAAAATAGCTACTATTTCTGTAGGATATGCCGATGGATATTATAGGCTGTTAACAGGTAAAGGAGAAGTTTATATTGATGGAGAAAGAGCACCAATAGTCGGAAAAATATGTATGGATCAAATGATGGTTGATGTAACCGATATAAAAGATATTAAAAGAGAAGATGAAGTTATATTATTTGGATATAAAAATAAAAAACATCCTCATATTGAGGAAATTGCAAAGTTATTAGGAACTACTTTTTACGAAGTGACAACTATAATAAGCCGTAGAGTACCAAAAGTCTACCTTAAAGATGGAAAATATGACCATATAGTAGATTATATATTTGGATAATAGTTATAGGTTAATTGGTTGACATATAGCAGTATAACAATATATAATCGTATTGTCTTCTTATCTTTTTAATTGCATAAGGAAATGGGGGTGGGAATTGATGGTTGAAAAGAATCTGATTGTCCCAATGAAATGCAATGGTACAATAAAAGTAATTAGAGAATGTGTAAAAGTCTATTTTAAGGATATCTGGACCCAAGATATGAATGAAAATCTTAAACATGGGTATAAGGAAATGAGTCGTATAAATTTGAATTTAGCAGAATCAGGATTAGAGCAAGACAACTCAGATTTATACAATTATGAATCCGTGTTGATAGGACGTGAGAAATTGTGATTATTAGAAGAGGAGATATTTTCTATGCGGATTTAAGTCCAGTCATAGGATCTGAACAGGGGGGAGTTAGACCAGTCTTAGTTGTGCAAAATAATATAGGAAATAAGTATAGCCCAACTATAATTATTTCAGCAATTACATCACAAATAAATAAAGCAAAACTACCTACTCATGTAGAGATTAAAGGAAAAGAGTATGGATTGCCTAAGGATTCAGTTATATTATTAGAACAAGTTAGGACTATTGACAAAAAAAGACTGAGAGAAAAAATAGGTGGACTGGATAAGCAAATGATGAAATATGTAGATGATGCGTTGAAAATTAGTGTAGGTACAGTGCCCCTTAAGTAGGAAAGGTTTAATACATATGAAAAAAATAAGCATGTTTACATGCTTATTTTTTATTGCTATAACATATTCCCTAATAATATGAATATAAATAGAGTAGAAGATATTCTACTTATTGGAGGGATATGTGTGAAAAGATACCTAATATTTGCTTTAATCTTAATTGTTATAATTGGAGTATTAGCAGCTCCTAAGATCTTAGGAGATAAAGAACAGAATGTTAAATTTAAGGAACTTGAAGAAGAAGAAATACCAGAAAAAATTACGGAAATGTTGCCGAAATACATAATGGAAGAAAGAGCATTAATAAGCAAATATAGAGATGATATATATGTTATAGTTACTCGAGGAGAGAAAAAGTCCCAAGGTTTTGATGTAGATATTGAAAAAATAGTCAAAGAGAAACATTCAAAAGATAAATTTGATATAGTAGTCTATGCAAATTTTACAGATCCCAAAGTTGATGAAATTTTACCACAAGAATATGACTATCCGTTTGTTATTGTTAAGACTAAACTAAAGTCAATGCCAGAAGAGGTTCATTTAGAATTTGAATATGAAAATTAAGAAAAAACACCTGAAATGTTAGATATATGTTAGATATAATCCAACATTTCGAAGGTGTTTTTATATTTTAATCACTAGCAAAGTTATCAAAATATCCTTGAACAAGTACTACAGGTGTACCTTTATCTCCACTACCACTAATTAAATCACATAAACTTCCTAATAAATCAGTAATCTGTCTTGGTGTAGTACCCAAGGATTCAGCTTGACCTAAGAGATCTACATCTTTAGCATATATTTTTTGTTTTACAGCAGATAAAACTTCCTCTTTATTTAATTCATCTAGTTCTGTATCTACTATATATTTCAATTTAATTTCATTAGGTGTACCTTTTAAACCATCAGTATATGCAGGTGATACGACTGGGTCAGCTAGTTCCCAAATACGTCCAACAGGATCTCTAAATGCTCCATCTCCATATACCATAACTTCTATTGTTTTGCCTGTCTTTTCGATTAGCTTTTTCTGAATTTCATCTACATAATATTGATTATCTTTAGGAAATAATTTAACTTCATCATCTGAGGCTAAGTTTGAACCTAATAATCCATATTCAGGATTATATCCACTATTATCAATAGGAGATGTTAATAAATCTTCTAATCCTAATAAAATATTAGCACCTGCAGACTTAAGTGTTTCTTTAGTTTCTTTTCTATCATGTACATTAGCAACTAAAACATCTTTAGTGTAATTTAATATAGTTGTAGGGTCATTAGAAAAATAAATATCTATATTTCCAAAAGCCATCTGCTTATATAATTCTACATAATCGATACCAGTAAACTGATGTGTAACTTTTTCTCCGAAATAATCTCTATAATCCTCTTCAGTTAATACATCAGAATATGGATTGATTTTTAATTCATGCATTTTTTTAATATCCATTAGATGATTTCCAACTTCATCAGCTGGATAATTTAATAAAAGATGAATTTTTTTATTACTTTTTGCAATTCCTCTTAATAAAATAGAAAACCTATTTCTACTTAATATAGGAAAAACCACTCCAATTTCGCCGGGAAATTTAGACGCAATATCTCTAGCAATAACATCTGTTGTAACATAATTACCTTGTGCTCTGGCAACTAAAGATTCTGTAATTCCAACCACATCTTTATCTCTAAGTTCATAACCCTCTTTTTCAGAAGATAATAATATAGAATCTACTACAATATTAATTAAATTATCTCCTTCCTTTACTATAGGTGTTCTTATTCCTCTGGCTATAGTACCAACAGTTCTACTCATATCCTGCTCCCCTTTCAAATAGTAAAGTTAAAACCTATACTATATTATATCATAATGGAGCATTTAACAAGTTAAATGCTCCATTATTTTTAATAAATAACTTAGAATATATCTTATGGTAAAAGGAATAATTATATATAGGACACTCCTCTGGTAAAAATTGAAAAGATAATTTATTATAAGTCCTTGTTTATTTACAATCAACAATCCTTTTTTCAGTAAATATATAATCAACAGGTATATCAAAATCGTCTTTAGGAACTTTTTCTAATATTTGGAAATCAAATGCTATAGATAATTTAATTACATTTGGTAATTTAGATAGAAATCTATCATAATATCCACCGCCATATCCAACTCTATAACCAGAAGAATCAAATCCAAGTCCAGGAACTATAACTAAATCTATTTCTTTAGGATCAATATGCCTAATAAATTCTTCTTTAGGAGATAAAATATTATAAAATCCTAATTCAAGTTCATCTAAACTGGTAATTTGAGAAGGTTTAAGTTCTTTTGTTTCTGGGATAGTAATTGGTACTGTGACTATTTTCCCGTCTTCGATAGCTTGTTCAATAAATCTATGGGTATCTATTTCGTCTGGAGTACTGACAAAGACCATAAGAATTTTCGATTTTTTGTAATAAGGAGATTTTAATACTGAATCTATAATTTTTTTACTCGACTGCTTATGACGTTTATCGTCTAATTTTCCCCTTTCCTCTAATATTTCTTTTCTAATTATATTTTTTTTCAAAAAAAATCACCTCAAATAGTTTATTTATATTCTAATATGTATTATAATATACAATTATAAGAAAAGAAAATATAAATATGATAGAATATAGAGGTGGAAGTTTTGATTAGGCTTATGAATATAAGCAAAGAATATGATAATGGTGTAAAAGCCTTATCAAATGTAGATTTGCATATAGATAGTGGTGAGTTTGTATTTTTAGTAGGAGCTAGTGGTGCAGGAAAATCAACTCTTATAAAATTATTATTAAAAGAGGAAGAACCGACAGGGGGTAGTCTTTATTTAGAAAATAAAAACATAACTAAAGTTAGAAATAGATGGATTCCTCATATACGAAGGAAAATAGGAGTAGTGTTTCAGGATTTTAGATTACTACCTAATAAAACAGTATATGAAAATATAGCTTTCGCTATGGAAATTTTAGGATCAGATCCTAAGGAAATTAGAAGGCGAGTACCTATGGTTTTAGGAATGGTAAATATTAGTGATAAGGCATCATCTTTTCCAGATCAATTATCTGGTGGAGAGCATCAGAGAGTGGCTATTGCTAGAGCTATAGTAAATAGTCCTCCAATATTGATAGCTGATGAACCGACTGGTAATTTAGATCCAGATACAGCTGGAGAAATTATGGATGTGTTATCTGATATTAATGAAAGAGGGACAACAGTTTTAATGGCTACTCATGCTAAAGAGATTGTAAATAGTATGCAAAAAAGAGTAGTAGCTATAGAGAATGGATCCATAATCAGAGATGAAGAGAAGGGCGGTTATGGACTTGAGATTTAGATTAGTTAAAAATGTTACTAAGCAAGGTTTCCAAGGTATGTGGAGAAATCGAGGAATGGGATTAGCTTCAGTGTCTTCAATTTCTGCAGTACTTATGATATTAGGTGCTGTATTAATACTTATTTTAAGTATTAATTCTTTAGTAATGGAAACACAAGGTAAGTTTGATGAAATAGAAGTATTTTTAGAAGATGATATTAGTGAGGAAAAGATAGAAGAAGTTGAAGAATTAGTATCCAGTAAAGATGAAGTTAAATCTACTGTTTTTAAATCTAAAGAAGATGCTTTAGATTTATTAAAAGAAGATTGGGATGAAGAAGCATATTTACTTGAAGGATTAGAAGAGGAAAATCCTCTACCAAATTCATATATAGTACAATTAAAGGATGTAGAGGATGCTGACAGTGTCATAGAAGTTGTAAAAGATATAGACGGAGTAGAAAAGGTTCAACATCATAAAGAAATAATAGACAAGCTTATAGTATTTGCTAATTATATTAGATTAGGTGGACTAGCAGTTATAATTGCTCTAATATTAGTGTCAATATTTATAATTTCTAATACTATTAAATTAACAGTAACAGCTAGAAGTAGAGAAATTAATATTATGAAATATGTTGGAGCGACTAATGGGTATATTAAAGGACCATTTATAATGGAAGGTGTATTATTTGGGATTATTGGTGCTTTAATATCTATGGTAGTTGTCTATTATGGATATGGATACTTTTTTGAATTAATAAATGAAAAAGTATTCAATATGTTTTCTGTATTTTTAGTACAACCAGTATTTATATTTAAAGATATTTCGATTATATTTTTATCTATAGGTGCAGGTATTGGAGCTTTAGGTAGCTTAGTATCAATGAAGAGATTTTTAAATGTTTAGGGGGATATTAATGAAAAAGAAAGGTGTAATTTCGATTGTTGTAATTATGTTATTTGTAAGCTTTGCTCAAGTAAATGCTGATAGTATGAAAGATTTAAAGAAGGAACAAGAAGCCATTGATAAAGAAATGGAAGATTCTAAAGGTAAGATAGATAATGTTAAAGGAAAAACTGAGAATGTATCTAAAGAAATCAAAGATTTAGATAAAAAAATGGAAAAAGCAAGTATAGACTTAGAAGAAGTAGAAGACGAATTAGTAAAAATACAAGAAGATATAGATAAAAATACTAAGGAATTAAAGGAAGCAGAAGAAGCTCTAGAAGAAAAGGAAGATACATTTAATCAAAGAATAAGGGCTATGTATATGAATGGAGATATAGGATACATAGATATATTATTATCTTCTGATAATATTCAAGACTTTTTATCTAACAAAGAGGTAGTACAATCTATTGCCGAATATGATAAAGATTTAATTAAATTTATGAAGGAACAAAAAGATATAATAGATGAGAAAAGAACTGAACTAAAAGCTCAGAGAGCATCAGTTGAAACTACAAAGTCTAAAATTAAATCTAGAAGAACTAAATTAGAAGAAGCAACTCGTAAGAAATCAGATCTTATGGGAAGATTAGAAAAAGATTTAGAAACTTATGAAGATGCACAAGATAGATTAGCTAATGACTCTAAAATGGTAGAATCAAAATTGAAGAAACTTCAAGCAGAAGCTGAGGCTAAAGCTAAGGCAGAAGCTGAGGCTAGAGCTAAGGAAGAAGCTGAGGCTAAAGCTAGGGAAGAAGCTAAAGCAAATGCTGAAGTAGAAAAGTCAAAAACAAATAATACATCTACAGGTGGTAACTCCTCAAAGGGAAGCAAACCAAACGAAAATCAGTCAAATAATACAACTTCAGCTAGTAAGCCTAAGCCGTCAGGAGGAGAGGTTTCTAGCGGTGGTAGGGCATGGCCTGTTCCAGGATATAGTAGTATAAGTTCTTCTTATGGATACAGAACTCATCCTATACATGGAACTAAAAGACTACATACAGGTATAGATATTCCAGTACCTACGGGAACACCTATAGTAGCAGCGGCAAGTGGGAAAGTTATACATGCTTCTGGATTAGGTGGGTATGGTAATGTAGTAATGATAGATCATGGCGGTGGTATTGTAACAGTATATGCGCATAATTCTTCATTAACAGTATCTAATGGACAAACTGTTAATAAAGGACAAACTATAGCTAGAGCAGGAAGTACTGGTGATTCTACAGGACCACATTGTCATTTTGAAGTTAGAAAAAATGGAGCGACTATAAATCCAAGTCCATGGTTAAGGGGAAATTAATCCCCTTTTTTTGTTAAAAAAATTTAGTATAAACTGGCTAATAATATAATAAGATATCTATAGGCTTAAATATTGGAGGTGAGATAATGTCAAAAAAGAAAATAATTACAATATCAGTTATATTGTTAATTCTGACCAATATAGTAACATTTGGTCTAACTAATATATTATCTTTACAATTTAATAATAAGGTTATAGTACCTAAAAAAGAATATGCTGAAATAAGCTCTGTGTTAGAAGAATATTCTAAGATATTATTACTTGAATCTATTATTGAAGAAGATTATTTAAGAGATGTAGATCAAGATAAATTTATAGAAGGTCAATTTAAAGGAGTAGTTCAATCTTTAGAAGACCCTTATTCACAATATTTAACTGAAAAAGAATATAAATCTTTAAGTGAAGAGACATCAGGAAGTTTTGGAGGGATCGGGGTTATAGTAACACCAGGAGATGATAATTTAATTACCGTAGTATCTCCTATAGAAGATACACCAGGAGAAAGAGCAGGTATCAGATCTGGAGACAAGATTATAAAAGTAGATGGTGAAGAATATTCAGCTGAAGAAATGGACGAAGCAGTTGAAGTTATGAAAGGTGAACCAAATACAGATGTTAGTTTAACAATAATGAGAAGAGATAATAATGTTAATGAAATGATAGATATGGATATAACCAGAGAAAAAATAAGACTAGAAACAGTTAAGTCTAATATAATAGATGATAATATAGGTTATATAAAATTAACTTCTTTTGATGAATTAACATATGATGATTTTAAAAAAGCTTTAGAAGAACTAGAAAATTCTAATGTAGAAGGTTTACTTATAGACCTAAGAAATAATCCTGGAGGTTTATTAGATTCAACAGCTGATATAGCAAATGAACTTTTGGATAAAGGTGATATAGTGTATACAGAGGATAAAAATGGGAAAAGAGAATATTTAAAATCAGATGAATCTCATACAGAATTACCTTTAGTAGTATTAGTTAATGAAGGAAGTGCAAGTGCTTCGGAAATATTAGCAGGAGCGATACAAGATCATAATAGGGGTGAGATAATTGGAACCACCACTTTTGGTAAGGGGGTGGTACAAAGGATCAAACCATTATCAGATGGTTCAGCAATAAAATTGACTATATCAGAATATTTTACTCCAAATGGAACTAGTATACATGGTATTGGAGTCAAACCAGATATTGAAGTAGAATTAAATGAAGATGTGGAAGTTATCGGAGTTGAGAATCTAAATGAAGATAATCAATTGAAAGAAGCTATGGATGTATTAAAAGAAAAAATTAAATAGTATCAAATAAAAAAGGGGAAAGATATATGGACGGGTTATATTATATTGTGTATTTTACAATAATAGATATACTTAAAACATTTACTTCTCCTTTTTTTATATTAATTCTTTTAATGGTATTTTTACAATACTATAAAAGAATAGATAAGCCTATAAAAGCAACATTAAATTCTATGATGTTTGGAATATTAGGAGGAGTTATAGGCACTGTAGTATTTATATATTTAGAGATTTATATTATACCAAAAGACTTTATTTATATATTTATAGTAGCAATTGTTTTATCTTTAATAGACCCAAGATTAGTATGTTTCGCCTATGGAGGGAGTTTGGTAGTATTAAGTAATTTAATAATAGGTTATCCAGATATAGATGCCTATAAATTTATGATAGTAATTTCAGTATTACATTTAATTGAAAGTTTGTTAATTTTAATAAATGGAGCAGGACAAAAGAAAGCAGAAGTGTTCAATATAAATGGTAGACTGGATAGTGGCTATAATTTTATTAGGTTTTGGCCTTTACCTTTAGTTATATTTATAGGTGATACTATAATTAAGCCTGTAACCTTATTGGCAATGCTAAATTATTCAGATTTTACAATATCAGACTCACCAAAGATCAAAACAATAAAAACCTCTATTATGCTGTTCTTTTATAGTATTATATTATTTATAATAACTAAAATTGATGTACATCCCTTCCTACCACCTATATTTGCTATATTAGGACATGAATTTATAATGAGTTTGAATAAATATAAAGAATATAAAAGTTTTAAAAGAGAATCGTCTTAAAATTATAATAAATATTTAATTTATAAGGTAATTAGTGTATGATAAAGATAGCGGCTTAATAAATGATTTTATTATGAACAAGATAATAGATACGATAAAGATATTCTAGATTATAAAATTTAAATAACGTAATAATGAGGAAAGGATGTTTAATAAGATGAAGGATAAGGAAGTACTTTTAGTCTCAGATTTTGTAGGAGTAGGAAAAGTCGCATTATCTATGATGATACCAGTCCTATCTACTATGGAGGCAAATTTAAATTATTTACCTACTGCAGTTATATCTAATAATTTTGATTATGGTGAAGCTGCTGTTCAAGAACTTAATGACTTTATGGAACAAAGTAAAGATATGTGGGAAAAGCATAAATTAAGATTTGATTTTATTTCTACAGGTATAGTCATGAATACTAAACAAGTAGATGTAGTAAAGGAGATAATAGATCTTCATGAAAATAGACCAATCATAATCTCTGATCCGATTATGGGAGATGGTGGAAGAATTTATCCTGGATTATCTAAAGATGTAGTAAAAGCTTCTAGAGAAATGGCATTAATAGCAGATATATTAATACCTAATTTAACAGAATTATCCTTAATAGTTGGCAAAGAATATCCAAAAGAAGTAAGTGATGAAGTTATAAAAAAATGGTTAACTAAGATGCAAGGTAGAGGAGTTAAAGCTGCAATAGTTACTAGTGTGAAAATAGATAGCAAACATTATGTATATGGATATTCAGATGTAGATAATGATATATTTAGAGTAGAATATGATCATATTCCTGTAGATGTAGGAGGAGCAGGAGATATATTTACCTCATTAATGATAGGCCATATATCTAAAGGTACAGATATAAGAGAAGGAGTAAAATATACTACTGAAGTTTTAACTAATATTATTAAAAAAGAATATGAAAAAGGAATAACAAGTAGTGCAGAAGAAACGATAAATGATATAAAAGAAATTAGAATTCAAAATTACCTTCAGGATATTTATAATTCGCTATAAATTAATAAATGAGTTTGACTACTAGATATTAAAATGAGGAAGGTGATTTTATGAATAAGGAACAAGATTTTGCTAAAAATTTAATTGATTTTATTGATGAAAGTCCAAGTTCATTTCATGCGACAAAAAATGTAGAAGATATACTTATTAAAAAAGGATTTAAGAAACTTAATTTACAAGATAGATGGGATTTAGAAAAAGAAGGTAAGTATTATACCATTAAAAATAATTCGGCTATAGTAGGATTTGAAATAGGAAAAGGTGAAATAGAAAAAGATGGGTTTAACCTGATAGGAGCTCATACTGATTCACCAGGTTTTAAAATTAAGCCTAATCCTGAAATGGTAGTTGAAAATAAATATTTAAAGTTAAACACCGAAGTTTATGGTGGACCTATATTAAATACTTGGTTTGATAGACCTTTATCTATAGCAGGTAGGGTAAGTTTAAAGACTGATAATCCATTAGAACCTAAGGAATTATTAGTGGATATAGAAGATCCTATTACTACAATACCAAATTTAGCAATACACATGAATAGAAAGGTAAATGAAGGGACTAAAATTAATCCACAGAGTGACACCTTACCTTTAGTATCTAATATTAATGGTAATTTTGGAAAAAATAATTTTTTAATAAATTTAATTGCCGAAAAGTTAGATATAAAAATAGATGATATTTTAGATTTTGAATTATT
The DNA here is from genome assembly GCA_035301545.1 of Tissierellaceae bacterium. Lineage (GTDB taxonomy): Bacteria > Bacillota > Clostridia > Tissierellales > Tissierellaceae > DATGUA01. The sequence goes on from DATGUA010000032.1 coordinate 66,094, forward strand.
TTTATACGGAACAGAAAAAGGGTCTTTAATAGGCTTAAATAAAGAATTTATTTCTATTGGTAAATTAGATAATTTAGCAATGATCCATGCAGGTTTATACGGACTTGTAGATGGTAAAGTAGGAATGGCTACAAATGTATTAGTGTGTTTTGATAATGAGGAAGTAGGAAGTAGAACTAAACAAGGAGCTGCTAGTCCTATGCTTAGAACAGTTCTTGAAAGAATTTCTTTAGCTATGGATAAAGATAAAGAAGATTATTATAGAGCATTGTCTAATTCTTTTATGATTTCAGCGGATCAAGCCCATGCACTACATCCAAATAATACAGAAAAATATGACCCAACTAATAAACCAATAATGAATGAAGGGCCAACGATAAAATTAGCTGCTAATCAAGCATATACAACGGACAATTTCTCATCAGCTGTATATGAAGGTATATGTAAATCTATTGATGTTCCTGTACAAAAGTTTGTAAATAGGTCTGATGCACAGGGAGGATCTACAATAGGGCCCATATCTTCTTCCCAACTTGATATTGTTTCAATAGATATAGGTAATCCAATATTAGCAATGCATTCAATAAGAGAATTAGGTGGAGTATTAGATCATTATAATATATATAAATCTTTTAAAGAATTCTATGAAATATAATTATATTTTAAAAGCTAGAAAGTAGGTTTACTTTCTAGCTTTTTTTTATCTACTTATCTAATTGATCTAAATCTATAGAATATATAATCTGAGACTTTTTACTATCAAATGGTGCCTTGTGATCTATATATAATAATCCTTTGTTTTTATTATAATAAACATTATCATTATTTATCGTAGCTATAAGCTCTTGCGACTTTTCATTTATATTATATTTATACATGGTATATTTGTTATCAGAATCATTTTTCTCAATTAATATTATATTTCCATTACTTAAAGTAAAATAGTGACTTATATTTAAGTCTACACTATCGTAAACTTTTTCTTCTTTTAAATCATAAATTTCAAATCTATTATTATGACTTTCTTCATCTAGTTTCAGATAGGCAATTTGATTATTATTAATATAATTAGGTTTAAATCCATAATCATTAAATATAGTTTCATCCCAATTTGACTTTAAGTGAAATTTCAAATTATCAGAATCTATCTTTTTTTCCGTGATAAATATAGAATTGTTTAAGATCTTAAGATCGACTATGTTTTTATCTACTTTTGAGACTAAATCAAAATCATTGTTTTCAATATTGTAAGTATAGATATTAGAAGATTCTTCTTTACTATCTACAATATATAATTCCTTATTATTTTTCCATCTGATAATACTTGGATTAATATTACTATTTAAGGAGGTTTTATATGCTTTTTTATTATTAGTTTCTACAATATAAACTTCATTATTCTCTTCATTAGATTCTAAAACCCCAATATAGCTAAGATTAGAATTAGGAACAGCAGATTGAATTTCTGCTTTAGATTTATATATGATTTCGGTATTATTATTATCTATATCAAAAATACATAAATTACTTTTTATATTTTTATTTTCTTTATTCTCTTTAGTTTTTTTATATAGTATGAATTTATCTGAAATATAATCTAATATTTCGCCTTCATCAATAAAGGAGGAAATTGTTTCTTTAGATGAGTCAACAATATCTCCAGTATCTGCATCTACTAAAACCGATAGATTAATAATAGGATTGTTTATATTAGCTTTATCAAAAGTATTATTATATGAAATATCCCATAGTAATTGATCAGATGTACTTATTATATTAACATCAGGAAAATCATTAACAGAAAGATTAAAATTTGAATTAACCTTATCTATAATTTCATTAATTCCAAGCTTTAATCTAATAGGCTCATAATTTTCATTAATGATATTAAAGTTGAGATTTTCTATATCCTTATATTTTATGTCCTTTAAATCTATTAAAACTTGAGGATTTACAATTTGCGACTTACGAATTTTTTTCTGGTTTTTGATATGTATATTAATTTCCTCGTTGATTTTTTTAATTTGAGTTACATCTATACCAGAACTATTCATTAGTCCTAAAGAAACTAATACTTTAGAATTCATATCTTTCTTGATAACTTCAATCTTAGGATTTATATGTTGATAACTTTTAGACATTGAAATTTTTTCTACTTCATAATCAATATCTATATCTGAATTTTTTTGTGAAGTATTTGTTCTGTTATGGATAATAGGATTTATATCACATCCTAAAAGTAATAAAGTAAAAATAATTGTTAAACTAAGTAATATACGTTTCATAAATTTGTCACCTCTTTGTAATATTTTATAACAAAAGTTAAATTATAACAAGATATTAAATGATTTTGACATTCATGGGAAGTGTTATATAATGTAGATTGGAACTTATGTTCAAATGAGGTGAAAGACTATGAATAAATTTAAATTAGAATCTAATTTTGAGCCTACTGGTGATCAACCAGAAGCAATAGATAAATTAGTTCAAGGAATAAATGATGATCTGACAGGACAAATACTTTTAGGAGTAACAGGATCAGGAAAAACTTTTACTATGGCTAATATAATTGAAAAGGTACAAAAACCTACATTAGTTATAGCACATAATAAAACTCTAGCCTATCAATTAGCTAGTGAATTTAAGGAGTTTTTCCCTAATAATGCAGTTGAATATTTTGTCAGTTATTATGATTATTATCAACCAGAAGCATATGTGCCACATTCAGACACATATATAGAAAAAGATGCTTCTATAAATGATGAGATAGATAAATTACGTCACTCAGCTACAGCAGCACTTTTTGAAAGAAGAGATGTAATAATAGTTGCATCTGTGTCTTGTATATATGGTTTAGGAGATCCTATAGATTATGAAAATTTAATGGTTTCTTTAAGACCTGGTATGATAAAAGATAGAGATGAAGTAATGAAAGAATTAGTTGATATACAATATATGAGAAATGATGTAAATTTTATTAGAGGAACTTTTAGAGTAAGAGGAGATGTGTTAGAGATATTCCCAGCAGCTTCTGATGAAAATACAATTAGAATAGAGTTTTTTGGAGATGAAATAGATAGAATAGTAGAAGTTAATCATTTAACTGGAGAAGTTATCGGATATAGAAATCATATATCTATTTTTCCAGCTTCTCATTATGCTACTAGTGAGGAAAAAGTAGAAAGAGCATTAGTAACTATTGAACAAGAATTAGAAGGACGATTAAAAGAACTTAAAGATCAAGATAAATTAGTTGAAGCTCAAAGATTAGAGCAAAGGACTAGATATGATTTAGAAATGTTAGAAGAAATGGGATTTTGTCAAGGGATAGAAAACTACTCTAGACATATGAGTGGTAGGGAACCAGGAAGTAGACCTTATACACTTATAGACTATTTTCCAGACGACTTTCTAATAATAACAGATGAATCTCATGTTACTATACCTCAAATAGGGGGTATGTATAATGGAGACAAAGCTAGAAAGATGAATTTAGTAGAATATGGATTTAGATTACCTTCTGCATTAGATAATAGACCTTTAAAATTTACAGAATTTGAATCTATGGTAAATCAAATAATGTATGTATCTGCAACACCAGGGCCATATGAATATAAAAATAGTCAAAAAACTGTAGAACAAATAATAAGACCTACAGGTTTATTAGATCCTCGTATTGAAGTAAGACCGATAAAACATCAAATAGATGATTTAGTATTAGAAATCGAAAAGACTATTGATAAAGGTGAACGAGTATTAGTAACTACACTAACTAAGAAGATGGCTGAAGATTTAACAAGATATTTTACAGAAATAGATATGAAAGTTACCTATTTACATTCAGATATAGATACAATAGAAAGAATGGAGATAATTAGGGATTTAAGATTGGGGAAATATGATGTATTAGTTGGAATTAACCTTTTAAGAGAAGGTTTAGACTTACCTGAAGTATCTTTAATAGCCATATTAGATGCAGATAAAGAAGGGTTTTTAAGATCAGAAACATCACTAGTACAAACTATAGGTAGGGCAGCGAGAAATGTAGATGGTAAAGTAATTATGTATGCTGATAGAATTACTGGATCAATGGATAGAGCTATAAGTGAAACTAATAGAAGAAGACAAATCCAAGATGAATATAATAAGGAACATAATATAACACCTACAACGATAAATAAAGCCGTTAGAGAAATTATAGAAGCTACAGTAGTAGCTGAAGAAGAGGCTGAATATGAGGAAAGTTTTACTGACGATGAAGTAGAATCTATGATAATAGGTTTAGAAGAAGCTATGTTAAAGGCAGCAGAAGAATTAGATTTTGAGAAAGCTGCAGAATTACGAGATAAAGTCATTCGATTGAAGAAGATGTTAAAAAACTGAGGTGAAATAATGAATGAAAAAAGATAAAATAATTGTTAAAGGAGCTAAGGAAAATAATCTTAAGAATGTAGATATAGAAATACCGAGAAATGAGTTTATTGTATTTACTGGATTAAGTGGTTCTGGAAAATCTTCCTTAGCTTTTGATACTATATATGCAGAGGGACAAAGAAGGTATGTAGAGTCCCTCTCTAGTTATGCTAGACAGTTTTTAGGTCAAATGGACAAACCAAATGTAGAATATATAGAAGGTTTATCTCCATCTATATCTATTGACCAAAAAACTACTAGTAATAATCCACGATCGACAGTAGGGACGGTAACAGAGATATATGATTATCTAAGGCTGTTATATGCTAGAATAGGGACTCCCTACTGTTATAAATGTGGAAAAGAAATATCTAGTCAAACTGTAGATCAAATGGTAGATAAAATTATGGAGCTGCCTGAAAGAAGTAGGATACAGATACTTGCACCTGTGATTAGAGGAAAAAAGGGAGAACATGTTAAGATTTTAGAAAATATTAGAAAAGAAGGATATATAAGACTTATAATAGATGGAGAGAATTATGAGGTATCTGATGATATAAATTTAGAAAGAAATAAGAAGCATACTATAGAAGTAGTAGTAGATAGAATAATAGTAAAAGAGGGAATTGAAAGTAGATTAACAGATTCTTTAGAATTAGCATTACAATTAGCAGACGGATTAGCTGTAGCAGATATAATAGACGGAGAAAGAATAATGTTTAGTCAAAAATTATCATGTCCAGATTGTAATATTTCTATGGAAGAATTAGAACCAAGGATGTTTTCATTTAATAGTCCTTTTGGTATGTGTCCTACTTGTGATGGTATAGGATTTTATAAAAAGGTTGATCCAGAATTAGTATTGCCTAATAAGGATCTAAGTATAAAAGAAGGTGGAGTAGCACCACATAGCACATCTGCTCCAGGAACTTATTATTATGAGATTTTCAAAGTATTAGCTGAGGAGAATAATTTTAGTCTAGATGAACCTTTAAAGAATGCACCGAAAAAATTAATAAATGAATTATTATATGGTACTGATAGAGTCATAAAATTTGAATTTAAAAGCAGGTTTCAAGGTATGAGTGATTTTAATGGAACTTTTGAAGGAATTATACCAAATTTAGAAAGAAGATATGAATCTACAAAATCAGATGCTATGAGAAAAAGAATAGATGGATTTATGGCAGAAAATCCTTGCCCAAAATGTCATGGGGCTAGATTAAGGGATGAAGTTTTAGCTGTAAGAATAGAAGGATTAAATATTATAGAAACTACAGATTTATCTATAACTAAAGCAATAGAATTCTTTTTAAGCTTGGAGTTAACAGAAAAAGAAAAAATAATAGGCAGTCAAATCCTTAAAGAAATAAATGAAAGATTAAAATTTTTAGAAGATGTAGGATTAGGATATCTAACTCTATCTAGGATGGCTGGAACTTTATCAGGTGGGGAAGCCCAAAGGATTAGACTAGCTACTCAAATAGGTTCTAGTTTAGTAGGAGTAGTATATGTATTAGATGAGCCTAGTATAGGACTTCATCAGCGAGATAATAAAAAACTATTAAAAACTCTTAGAAATCTAACAGATTTAGGTAATACTTTAATAGTGGTAGAACATGATGAAGAAACTATGTATATGGCTGATAGAATAGTAGATATAGGTCCAGGAGCTGGGGTTCATGGAGGTTATATAGTAGCCGAAGGAGATATGGATTCTATAAAATCAAATGAAAATTCTATAACTGGTCAATATTTATCTAATAAATTAAAAATTGAAATACCAGAAGAAAGAAGAAAATCCAATGGTAAATCAATAAAAGTCATAGGAGCAGAGGAAAACAACCTAAAAAATATAGATGTAGAAATCCCATTAGGAGTGTTTATTACTGTAACAGGTGTATCAGGATCAGGGAAAAGTTCTTTAATTAATGAAATTCTTTATAAATCTTTAGCACATAATCTAAATAATGCTAGGATAAGGCCAGGAAAACATAAGAGAATTGAAGGTTTAGAAAACTTAGATAAGGTTATATCTATAGATCAGAGTCCAATAGGTAGGACACCTAGATCAAATCCAGCAACATATACAGGAGTATTTGATGATATAAGAGAAGTATTTGCTATGACTAATGAAGCTAAAATTAGAGGATACAAAAAAGGTAGATTTAGCTTTAATGTTAAAGGTGGTAGATGTGAGGCTTGTAGAGGAGATGGAATCTTAAAAGTAGAGATGCATTTTTTGCCTGATGTTTATGTACCTTGTGAAGTATGTGATGGCAAAAGATATAATAGAGAAACATTACAAATAAAATATAGAGGCAAAACTATATATGATGTATTAGAAACAACAGTAGAGGAAGGACTAGAGTTTTTTGGAAATATTCCTAAAATAAAAAGAAAGCTACAGACTTTATTTGATGTAGGATTAGGGTATATAAAGATTGGACAGTCTTCTACAGAATTATCAGGTGGAGAAGCTCAGAGAGTTAAATTAGCTACCGAGTTATCTAAGAGATCTACTGGTAAAACCACTTATATATTAGATGAACCTACTACAGGTCTACATTCTGCAGATATTCATAAATTGATTAAAGTATTAAATGAATTAGTAGAAGGTGGAAATACAGTAATAGTAATAGAGCATAATCTAGATGTAATAAAGACAGCAGATTATATAATAGATCTAGGACCTGAAGGTGGAGATATGGGTGGTACTTTAGTAGCTACAGGTACTCCAGAAGAAGTAAGTCAAAATAAAAATTCTTATACTGGGGAATTTTTAAAAGATATTTTAAAAGTTTAATAAAAGAAAGGGGTAATAATTTGAAAATAACTATTTTAGAACCATTAGGAGTTTCAGAGGAAGAATTAAGGGAAATAGCTAAACCTCTAACAGCTGAAGGACATGAATTAGTGATTTATAATGAAAAATCATCAGATAATGAAGTATTAAAAGAAAGGGTAAAAGACACAGATGTATTAATTATAGCTAATTCACCTTTAGAAGGAGAAGTTATAAGAGCAGCTAAAAATTTAAAAATGTTATCTGTGGCTTTCACAGGAGTAGATCATGTTGATTTAGAAGCATGTAAAGAAAAAGGGGTATTAGTATCTAATGCAGCAGGATATAGTACTCCTGCAGTGGTAGAATTAGCTTTTGGACTTATGATTTCTCTATTTAGAAATATAGTCCCATTAGATAAGGTAACTAGAGAGGGTGGAACTAAAGATGGTTATGGACAGAGAGAAATCTATGGTAAAACTTTAGGAGTAGTAGGAACAGGAGATATAGGTAGTGATGTGGCAGAGGTAGGATTAGCCTTTGGATGTGATGTTATAGCTTATAATAGAAGTGAAAATAAAGATCTAAAATCTAAAGGTGTAAAGTATGTAGATATTAAAGATTTACTAAAAGAATCCGATATAGTAACTATTCATCTACCATTAACAGACGAAACAAAAGAATTTATTGATAAAGAAAAATTAGAACTTATGAAAGAAGATGCCATATTAGTGAATGCAGCTAGAGGACCAATAATTGATAATAAGGCATTAGCTGAAACACTAAATGAAGGTAAAATAGCAGGTGCAGGTATAGATGTGTTTGATATAGAACCACCACTAGATACGGATAATCCATTATTAAGTGCAAAAAATACAGTAGTAGCACCACATATTGGATTTGCATCAGAAGAAGCTATGGTTAGAAGAGCAAAAATAGTATTTGAAAATATAAGTAGTTGGGAAAAAGATAAGCCTCAAAATGTAATACAAGAATAAATATAAATTGTAAATGATGTATATATACTAGGGTATAGTGTAATATATGAATAGGTGTATATTATACTATACCTTTTTGCTTTCAAATACATATTTAGGAGGCTACAAATGATACTAGTATATTCGGCAGATGAAAATTGGGCTATAGGATATGAGGGAGATGTATTAATTAAGATATCAGAAGACTTGAAGAGATTTAGAAAGATAACTATAAAAAATATAATAATAATGGGAAGAAAGACATTTGAATCTTTACCTGATAGTAAAGCATTAGATAGTAGGATAAATATAATACTGACAAGGGAGAAAGAATATAACCCTCCTAATAGTGTTGTAGTTCATTCTATTGAGGAGCTCTTCCAAAGATTAAAAGAAATAAATCCAGAGGGGAAGATGGAAAATTATCTTATAGGTGGAGGAAATTTGGCCAATCAACTTTTAGATAATTGTAAAAAGGCATATATTACAAAAATATTTAAAACATTTGATAAGGCTGATACTTTTCTTCATAATTTAGATGAAGATGATAAATGGGAAGTTGAAGAAACTTCAAATATATATTATCAGGATGAAGTAGGATATCAATATGTAAATTATATAAAAGTTGAGGAATAATGATGAAACATTTAATAATATACTCAAATCCAGAAGAAGAAAGTTTTTCTCATGAAATAAAAGAATATGTAAAAAGGTTTTCTAAAGAAAATAGAAATGAAGTAATAATTAGAGATTTATATAAATTAGGATTTGATCCTGTTTTATCTAAAGAAGAAGTAAGACTACAAGATGAAGAAAAGGTAGTAGATGAGATAAAAAGAGAACAAGAATATATAGATTGGGCAGATTTTATAACATTTATATATCCAGTATGGTGGATGATACCTGCCATGGTAAAAGGATATTTTGATAGAGTTCTATCCTATGGATATGCATATAGATTTGAAGATGGTAAACCAAAGGCTCTTTTAAATAAGAAAGCATTAAGATATAATCCAATGGGTACTCCAAGAAATATATATGAAAAGAATGGATTAAGAAAAGCCTATGAAAAAGTAATAGATAGTGGAATCCTACAATCATCAGGTATAGAAGTAGTAGATTCTATATTATTTGGTGGTAATCCTAGGGAAGATAAAGATTTACAAGAAAAATATTTTGATGAATTAGATAATAGTTTAAGAAAAAATTTATTAATTTAAAATTAGTATTAAAGTCTGGTGTAAATCTACCAGACTTTTTTACATTGTGATATAGTATAATTAACTATATAAAATAGGGGGAGGATACTTTGAGTATAAATGATAGAATTAGTAAATTAAGGGGATTAATGAAGGAAAAAGGAATCACTGCTTATATAATTCCATCATCAGATCCACATCAATCTGAATATGTAGCAGATCATTATAATAGTAGAGCATGGATTTCAGGATTTACTGGATCAGCAGGAACAGTAGTAGTTACAAATGACAAAGCGATTCTTTGGACTGATGGTAGATATTTTATACAAGCTGAAGAGGAACTAAAGGATTCAGAATATGAGCTATTTAAATTGGGAGTAGAAGGTTTTCCTAGTTATATGGAATGGTTAAGGGATAATTTAGGAAGTGGAGATACTATTGGATTCGATGGAAAAGTACTTTCACAGTTTGTAGTGGAAAATTTAGAAAAGAAAATTCAAGATAAAAACATTCAATTTATAAGTGAATATGATCTAGTAGGAGAAATATGGGAAGATAGACCTAATATTCCAAAAGAAGAAACATTTATACATGAATTAAAATATACAGGATTATCAGCTGAGGAAAAGATAGGAAAGGTAAGAGAAGAAATGAAGAAAAAAGATGCAGACTATTTCCTAATAGCTGGATTAGATGATATAGCTTGGCTATATAATATTAGAGGTGGAGATGTACCACAAAATCCTGTAATAATATCATATGGATTAGTATCTATGGACAAGGCTTATTTATTTGTTAATAAATCAAAAATTAATAAAGAAGTAGAAGAATACTTAATTGAAAATAGGGTCAATATAGAAGATTATGATAAGATAGCTGAAATAGTATTCAATATTGGAGAAGATAATACTCTAATCTTAAACAAAAGAAAAATTAACAGATGGTTATATAATAGTATTCCTAAAGGATGTAAAATTGTAAATGAAATAGATATAACTACAAAATTAAAAGCAGTTAAAAATGAAACTGAAATAGAAAATCAAAGAAATGCTTATATAAAAGATGGGGTGGCTTTAACTAAGTTTTTATATTGGTTAGATAATAATGTAGATAAGGAAAAAATAACTGAAATTTCTGCTGAAGAGAAATTAAATGACTTAAGAAGTGAACAAGATGGATTTGTAGATATAAGTTTTAGTACTATATCAGCTTATGGACCAAATGCAGCTATGGCACATTATTCAGCTACTGAAGAATCTAATGCGGTATTAAAGCCAAAAGGGTTTTATCTTGTAGATTCTGGAGGACAATATCTAGATGGGACTACGGATATTACAAGGACTATGGCATTAGGACCTATAACTGATGAAGAAAAAAAAGATTTTACATTAACTTTAAAGGGACATATAAATTTAATTGATACCAAGTTTTTAGAAGGAACTAATGGATATCAATTAGATGTTATATGTAGATACCCATTATGGCAAGAAGGATTAGACTATAAGCATGGTACTGGACATGGAATAGGATTTTTATTAAATGTACATGAAGGACCACATAATATAGCAGCTGCCCCTAACAATATAGAATTAGAAAAAGGAATGGTAGTATCTATAGAGCCAGGAGTATATAAGGCAGGAAAACATGGTATAAGAATAGAAAATATAGTAGTAGTAGACAAAGATATAGAAACAGAATCAGGACAATTTATGAAATTTGAAACTTTATCTTTTACACCTATAGATTTAGATTCAATAGATGTTTCATTATTAACAGAAAGAGAAAAGGAATGGTTAAATAATTATCATCAAGAAGTATATCATAAACTATCATCTTATTTATCTGAGGAAGAACAAAATTGGTTAAAAGATAAAACGAAAAGTATATAAAGTATGTTAATAGGTTTTACAAATGTCATTGGGAGATTCCAATGACATTTGTTCATACTTATAATAGCTTGATTAGTATTAGACTTACATAAATATAAATATGAATAAGTGGTAAGTTTTCTAATATTTGTAAAAACTTAGAAGGTTGTGTATTTGTTTAAATCATAGACAGAGAGTACAAAATTCTGTATTTGAATGTAAGGTAGACGAGGGATAATTTAGGGTTATAAGGTATTAATTAAATGAAACTATTGATCATAATAAAAATAGTCTACGATTTTATAGATTAGGTACAAACTATAAAAAGAGTGTTGAGCAAATGTGTAAAGATAATTCTTATAATATTAAAGAGCCACTAATATTATAGTGCGAAGTATAAGTGGTAGACGTTTTAATAGAGAGTTTGCACTAAAAATACTTTAAAAAGACTTAAGTAGATATAATTTATTAAATATATAGTGATATTGTTGTGACGACTACTATATACTGCTAGATATGGTAATTATTCACTATATGTAGCTGTCGCTTCCCTTGGTGGAAGCGTGGATTGAAGTATATTTAGCTAAGGAAATAAATGAGAAAAAAAATGTCGCTTCCCTTGATGGAAGCGTGGATTGAAGTATATATTTTAAAAAAGAAAAGTATATAAATAAAGGGATACATAAAAATTCACCCACTTGAAAGCGGGTGGATTTTATTTAGGTTTATTTTGATAATGGTCCATTGGCTTCTGGTATTTCATCCATATTGATAGAGTTTATTTGACAGAAGTATTCAAAAAACAACTGAACATCTTTCTCTTCTTCAGAATCTTTTCTTAATTCAAGTATATCACGCAGGATTTGAGCCATCCAAATATTGTCAAAGTATCTTTGTCTTCCTGATTTCCATACTATTCTATCAGGATCTCTTTTGTTAAGATAATAGTTCCAAAATAATATTTTCTCTGATTCTTCTTCTGAAAGATGAATTCTGTGTTGTGAATGGGCTGGTATATAACCATCTTTAAATAAATCATCATCAGAACCTATATCTGACATAAATGCACCTATAATACGTCTGTTTTTTTCTGAATTATCATCTGGTCTTACAGTTAGAAGACAAGCACTATTTCGATCAATTCGTGCTAAGCGTCTCGGTTGACCTTTTCTTTTACCACTTTTTATTGTTCCTACAGAAACCGCCCATTTAGTAAAGATATCCTCAATTTCATCTTGTTGGCACCAAAATACAGACTGTGATGCAAGATGAATTTTTTTGTTTTTTATAGATCTTTCTCGTCTTAGAATATCTCTACGTTCCTCTTCGATTTTCTGTTCTCTTTCTAATTGTAAAGCCTCTTTCTTACGTTCTTTTTTCATTTTGTCAACTTCTTTATTTACTAAATTTGCTATTTCTCCATCAACAAGACTCATATAATTTGCAAACACATCAGGAAATACAAATCGTTTAGACCCAGATTTAAAATTTACTTCTAAATAGTCTTTAGATTGGTCTACGATGCTACCTTCACCAAAGGTATCATGGATTACTTTTTCATTAATTAGATTCACCAGTAAATTCTCCTCTCTATAGGAACCTTATACAATATAATTATATCTACATATAATCAAAACTATATTACCTACATTTTATCATAAGAGGTTAAATAATTCAAATTTACTATTGACAGGGAAAAAATGATATTATATAATAAAAAAGTTATAGTTTTTTATATTGATGAATTTGAAGGATTATTATTAGATGGATCATTAGTGTATTTAATCTTTTAAATAATTTTCTAGAACATTTCTAACTTTAGTTAAGGGGTATTGACTACCACCTTTGTCTGCTACATCTTCTATTAGCATAGAAATCACAATTTTAGGATTATCTACATTCATAGCCACAAACCAGCCATTTTCTTGATCTGTATCTTCCTGAGTCAATTTTAATTCTGCTGTGCCAGTTTTACCTGCTAATTTTATATTATCTAAATTTGCTTTATGACCTGTACCATTTTCATCTTCTATTACATTAATAAAACTATTTAACAATATATCTCTATTTTTATCAGACATTACATTTTCTTTCCAAACTTTACTTTCTTTATCTTTATCTAGAAATGGTTCCATAATCTTGCTATCATTTATAATTGAACTATACACTAGAGAAGTATGAAGTGGACTCATAAGTATTTGACCTTGTCCATATCCGGTATCAGCAAGAAGGATTTCATTATCAAAACTATCTTCACTAATAATCTGAGAATTTTCCATAGGATAATCTATAGGTAAATCTTCATTAAATCCGAATTTTTTTAATTCTTCTAGAAACCTATCTTCACCTATGTCAAGTGCTGTCATAGCAAAATATATATTGTCAGAATAAACAATTGCATCATTTAAATCAATGCTAGATTTACTTTCATTTACTCTATTTATCTTATAGTTACCCCAAGAGCTATCCTTTTGCCATCCTTTACCTTCAATGTTAATTTTTTCGTTAGGATCTATTACTTTTTGCTCTAGACCGATAGCTGCAGTTAATAATTTAAATGTTGAACCAGGAGAATAAACTTTATTAAATTTATTTTCAAAAACATTAACATCCATATCATCCCAATCTTCTTTTTGAGAATTAGAAATATATGTTGTATAAAGATTTGAGTCAAATGTAGGTGAGCTAACTAAAGCTAAAACCTCACCGTTTGTGGGATCAATAGCTGTAGAAGCGCCTATATCTCCATCTATTTCATTATATATTTCTTTCTGAAGCTCAATATCAATAGTAGTATTTAAATTTGCTCCATCCTTAGATTCAGTTTTTGCTAAAATAATTGGTTCTGTTTCTTCTCCAGTCTTTTTTTTCGAAATATAAATTTCCTTACCATCAACAGCTCGGAGATCTTCCTCATAGACTTCTTCTAAACCAAATTTCCCTACTAAACTGTTACTACTGTATATTCCATCTTTATCTTTTTTTAATTCTTCAGAAGTAATAGGTTTAATATATCCTACTAATGCACCGGAAGATTCTCCACCAGGATAAACTCTGTCATCTACCTTTTGATATATTATGCCTTCGATTTCTATTAATTCTTCTACTAAATTATCCTCATCAGTAGATAATTTAACTATAGGCACAAAATGTTCTGGATTAGTATTTTTATCTAGTTTTTCATCTATTACTTCTTCATCTATATCAAGTAAACGAGCAAGATCCTTAGTGTTAGATTCATCGTATTTAGAAGGTTGGATACCTATACTATATCTAGACCCGTTTATAGCAAGGCCATTTCCAGATCTATCATAAATTTCACCTCGTCTGGCTTTAGAAATTGATACTTTTACTTCATCACCTTTTTCCATCTGTGGAAATATTAAGTTTTCATTCCATTTAATAAACCATTGAGACTTCTTATCTATTTTTTCTTTCTTCATTTCGACTAGATAATCATTTTGTGATATTTCTCCTGCTAAACTATCCATTTTTAGATTAAATTTAATAGTTTCCTCTTTGGTATTAGATTCATTGATATCTATTTCTATATTTTTAGCTTCAATCCCGTTATAAATATTTCTATATCGTTTTATAAAATCTTCCTCACTTATATAATCACGAGACTCTTTGGATAGCATACTGTACATTGCTTTATAATCTTTGTTTTCCCAACTTGTTTTATATAATTCGAAACGGTCAATAGGTTTTTCACTACTACAAGCATTTAAAAATAATAAACCTGTCATAGAAATTGTAAGTATTAATAAGAACCTTATTTTTTTCATTTTTCCACCTCTTTTTAAATTAAATGTTATTAAATCTATAAAAATCATATCATATTTATGTATTTTAAGTAACGGAATCTGATGAAGAATAAAGAGATGAAAAGGATATTTCACAAATATTTGTGAAATATCCTTTTCATCCTATTCTAATTTTATATTGATCTTTATGTTATAATATATATAGGTGATAAGATGTTTAATATACAAGAAGAATTAAAACAATTACCCGATAAACCAGGTGTATATATAATGAAAGATAAAAATGAAGAAATTATTTATGTAGGTAAGGCTAAGATTTTAAAAAATAGAGTAAGGCAATATTTTCAATCATCAAAAAACCAAGGCTTAAAAGTAAGGAATATGGTAAAGTATATAGATGAATTTGAATATATAATAGTAGATAGTGAAATGGAAGCCTTAATATTAGAAGCTAATTTGATAAAAAAACATAGACCAAAATATAATATTTTATTAAGAGATGATAAGCAATATCCATATATAAAAATAACTTTAAATGAAAAATATCCTAGGGTGATTCATACTAGAGAAATACTAAATGATGGGGCTAGATATTTTGGACCTTATCCTAATGGTGTAGCAGTAAATGATGCAATTGATACTCTTCATTATATTTATCCAATTAGAAGACGAAAATTAAAAGATGAGAAGAATGCTAAAGATTTTAGAGCTACTTTAGACTATCATATAAGACAAAAAAATCAATCTTATTTAGGAGATTTAGCTAAACAAGATTATATAAATGAAGATGATTATATGGATATGATAAATGATATCATTAGATTTTTAAATGGGAAGGACTATAGTATAGTAGATTATCTTCAAGAAAAGATGGAAGAAGCTTCAAAAAAGTTAGAATTTGAAAAGGCAAGTATGTATAGAGATCAAATAAATTCTTTAAAAGGACTTCAAGAAAAACAAAAAATAGTTAATTCTAATATGATCGATCAAGATGTAATAGGAATGGCAAAAGGAATCGAAGAAGTTTGTATTCAGATATTTTTTATTAGAGATGGGAAGATAACAGGTAGAGAACACTTTTTAATGGAGGATACTTTTAATTCAGATAGAAGGGAGATTGTGACTTCTTTCTTAAAACAGTTCTATATAGGATCTGCCTATGTACCGAGGGAAATACTAATTGAAGAAGATATAGGAGATTTAGAGATATTAGAAGAATGGTTAGGTACAAAAAGAGGATCTAAAATAGACATTTTAGTACCTAAACGAGGTGATAAATATCATTTAATACAAATGGTAAACAAGAATGCTAGAGATATGTTAAATAAATATGGGGATAAATTTCTTAGAAAACATAGAGAAAACTTAAAGGCTTTAGAAGAAATCCAAGATATACTAAATTTGGGAGAAATACCTAATAGAATAGAGGCCTATGATATTTCAAATATAAGCGGAGTCCAATCAGTAGGATCTATGGTAGTTTTTGAAAAAGGTCAAGCTAAAAGATCAGATTATAGAAGGTTTAGAATAAGAAGTGTACACAATCCTGATGATTATGGAAGTATGAAAGAAGTGGTAGAGAGAAGATTCAAAAGAGGACTTAAAGAAAAAAACGCCTTAAAATATAGTACAATAGAAATGAAAGGATTTTCTTCCTTTCCAAATTTATTAATGATAGATGGTGGTAAAGGTCAGGTGAATATAGTTATTGATACATTATCAGAATTAGGTATAGATATACCTGTATGTGGATTAGTGAAGGATGAACTTCATAAAACAAGAGGTATTATATATAATAATGAGGAGTATATCTTGCCTATTAGATCCTTAGGATTTAGAATGATATATAAAATTCAAGAAGAAGCTCATAGATTTGCATTGAGTTATCATAAAAGTTTAAGATCAAAAGATATGTTTCAATCTCAATTAGATGGTATAAAGGGAATAGGCGAAAAAAGAAAGATGTATTTAATGAGACATTTTAAAAGTATTGCAAAGATTAAAAATGCAAGTGTCCAAGAGTTAGTAGAAGTGGAAGGTATGAATCAAAAAGTAGCGGAAGAATTATATAATCATTTCCGTGAGAATAAGGAGGGTTAATTATGGAAAAGAAATTATATAGATCTAAAACAAATAAAATGATAGCTGGTGTATGTGGTGGTATCGGCGAATATTTTAATATAGATCCAACACTTGTCCGGTTAATATGGGTATTATTAAGTGTACCGATGGCCCTTTTTGGAGGAGTGCTAGCTTATATTATTGCGGCAATAATAATACCAATTAGATATTAGGAGAATGATATATGAAATGTGTATATTTAAAAGAGATAATAGAGAGAACAGATTTAGAAATAGTCCATCCATCTACAGATTTAGAAGATTTCAAATTATATTCTAGTGAAGTAAGTAGACCAGGTTTACAGATTGTAGGTTATTTTGAAAAATTTGCACCAGAAAGGATTCAAATAATTGGAAATGCTGAATGGCATTATTATAATGAATTATCTCCATCTGAAAGATATGATAGTATAGAAAGTTTTTTTCGGTATCCTATTCCAGCCTTTATAGTAGCGAGAGAATTACCTATATTTGATGAATTAGAGTTTTTAGCAAAAAAATATAATAGAACCCTTTTAAGATCTGCAGATAATACTTCTAATATAATAAATGGAATAGTAAGTTTCATAGAATTGAAATTAGCACCTGAAATAAAATTACATGGGGTATTTGTAGAGGTATATGGTGTAGGAGTACTAATAAGAGGTAAATCTGGAGTGGGTAAATCTGAAACTGCATTAGATTTAGTAATTAGAGGGCATAGATTGATCTCTGATGATATGGTTGAAATTAAAAAAATAGAAGGAATGCTTTTAGGAGAATCACCTGAGATAACTAGACATTTTATGGAAGTAAGAGGATTAGGAATATTAGATATTGAGAGGCTCTATGGTGTAGGTGCAGTAAAACATGAAGAATATATAGATTTAGTAATAGAACTTGAAACATGGGATGAAAATAAGGAATACGACAGAATTGGATTAGATGAAGAATTTACAGAGATTCTAGATAAAGAAGTACCTACTACTACAGTTCCTGTAAGACCAGGAAGAAATATAGCTATGATTATAGAAGTTGCAGCTAGAAATTTTAGGCAAAGGAGATTAGGATATAATGCTGCATATGCATTAAATCAAAGAATAAAAGAAAAAATAAGAAAGAATATGGAAGAAAAAAACAAATAAAATATATTATAGAAATAATGATTATTTTATAACAATAATCAATTTATATTGTTGACTTTATAAATAATGTTTACTATACTTATTACTGTAAGAAGTTAACAATATATAGTTATACTATTACTTATAAGTAATAGTATAAATTAATAGAAAACATATAATACAATAGGGGGTTTATATATTATGGCCAAAGAAATGAGGACCATGGATGGAAATACGGCTGCAGCCTATATATCTTATGCATTTACAGATGTTGCTGCTATTTATCCTATAACGCCATCATCAGATATGGCGGAACATGTAGACGAATGGTCTGCAAATGGTAAGAAAAATATATTTGGACAAGAAGTTTTAGTACAAGAAATGCAATCTGAAGCAGGAGCAGCAGGTGCAGTTCATGGGTCATTACAAGCAGGAGCATTAACTACTACATATACTGCTTCCCAAGGGTTGCTATTAATGGTGCCTAATATGTACAAAATAGCTGGAGAATTGCTACCGGCAGTATTTCATGTATCAGCTAGAGCATTAGCTTCACATGCATTAAGTATATTTGGTGATCACCAAGACGTTATGGCAACTAGACAGACCGGATTTGCTTTATTAGCATCAGGTAGTGTTCAAGAGGTTATGGATCTAGGTGGAGTTGCTCATTTAGCTTCTATAAAGGGACAGATTCCATTTTTACATTTCTTCGACGGATTTAGAACGAGTCATGAAATTCAAAAAGTTGAAGTTATGAAGTATGATGATTTAGAAGGATTATTAGATTATGATGCATTACAAGCATTTAGGGAAAGAGCATTAAATCCAGAAGCACCAGTAACTAGAGGTACAGCTCAAAACCCAGATATATATTTCCAAGCTGCAGAGGCTTCTAATCCTTTTTATAACAATATAGGGGAAATTACTTATGATTATCTAAGAGAGATAAGTGAGATTACAGGTAGGGAATATAAACCATTTAATTATTACGGACATCCAGAGGCAGAAAGAGTAATTGTAGCTATGGGTTCTGTAACTCAAACTATCGAAGAAACTGTAGATTATTTAATGGAAAAAGGTGAAAAGATCGGTTTAATGAAGGTTCATTTATATAGACCTTTTGTATCAGAATATTTCTTCGATGTATTACCTAATACTGTAAATAAGATTGGGGTTTTAGATAGAACAAAAGAGAAAGGTGCGATTGCTGAGCCATTACATTTAGATGTACAAAGTATTTTCTATGAAAGAGAAGAGAGGCCGGTTATAGTAGGTGGAAGATATGGATTAGGATCTAAAGATACTACACCTTCACAAATATTATCAGTATACGAGAATCTAAAACAAGATAAACCTAAAGATAGATTTACTATAGGAATCGATGATGATGTGACTAATACATCTTTAGATATAAAAGAAACTATAAATACAGAACCAGAAGAAACTATTAAATGCAAGTTCTGGGGTTTTGGTTCAGATGGTACTGTTGGAGCAAATAAACAAGCTATTAAAATTATCGGTGACAAAACTGATATGTATGCTCAAGGATATTTCTCCTATGATAGTAAGAAATCAGGTGGAGTCACTATATCCCATCTAAGATTTGGAGAAGAACCAATAAAATCAACTTACTTAATTACAGATGCTGACTTTATTTCATGTTCAAAACAATCATATGTATATCAATATGATTTATTAAAAGGATTAAGAAAAGGTGGAACTTTCTTACTTAATACTATATGGGATGAAGAAGAATTAGAAGATAATCTTCCAGCAGAAATGAAAAGATATATTGCAGAAAATGACATTAACTTCCACACTATTAATGCTACAAAGATAGCAGCAGAAGTAGGATTAGGCGGAAGGACTAATATGATTATGCAGTCTGCATTTTTTAATCTATCAAAAGTATTACCATTAGATGAGGCTATTTCATATCTAAAACAATCTATAGTTGATGCTTATGGTAGTAAAGGTGAAGAAATAGTTAATATGAATTATGAAGCAGTAGATAAAGGAATAGATGCTTTAGTAAAAGTAGATGTTCCATCTGAATGGAAAGATGCAGAAAGTGATGATGAACACTCTGAAGTTCCTGCATTTGTAAAAGAAATAGTAGAACCAATGAATAGACAAGAAGGAGATAATCTACCAGTAAGTGCATTTGTTGGTAGAGAAGATGGTACTTTCCCACATGGAACAGCTGCATATGAAAAACGTGCTATAGCAGTAGAAGCTCCACATTGGATTAAAGAAAATTGTATCCAATGTAACCAATGTTCATTGGTTTGTCCTCATGCAGTTATTAGACCTATTTTAGTAGATGAAGAGGAAAAAGCTAATGCTCCAGAAGGTTTTGAAACAATAAAACCTATGGGTAGAGGATTTGATAATTTAGAATATAGAATGCAAGTATCAGTACTAGATTGTACAGGATGCGGTAATTGTGCTGAAGTTTGTCCTGCTAAAACTAAAGCATTAGTTATGAAACCATTTGAAGAAGAGTATAAAGAACAAACACCTAATTGGGACTTTGCTATGACAGTTAAAGGCAAAGGAGACCCAATGAAAGTTGAAACTATTAAAGGAAGTCAATTCAGACAGCCATTATTACAATTCTCAGGTGCTTGTGCAGGTTGTGGAGAAACAGCTTATGCAAAATTAGTAACTCAATTATTTGGAGATAGGATGTATATAGCAAATGCTACAGGTTGTTCATCAATTTGGGGTGGTTCAGCACCATCAACACCATATTGTACAAATCAAGATGGTAGAGGACCTGCTTGGGCAAATTCATTATTCGAAGATAATGCTGAATTTGGATATGGTATGGCAATAGCTGTAAGACAGATAAGAAATAAAATAAAATCATTAATGGAAGAATTTATAGAATTAGATCTTGATTCAGAATTAAATGATCATTTTAGTAATTGGATAGATGGAATGAAAGATGAAAAAGAATCTAAAGCAGCTTCAGGTATGATAATTCCATTATTAGATAAAGATACAGGAAATGAAAAAGCAAATAGAATCTTAAAAGATATAGAAGATAGAAAGGATCATCTAATCAAAAAATCTATCTGGATATTTGGTGGAGACGGATGGGCTTATGATATCGGATTTGGTGGATTAGATCATGTATTAGCATCAGGAGAAGATATTAATATCTTAGTCATGGATACAGAAGTATACTCTAATACAGGTGGCCAATCATCTAAAGCAACTCCAACAGCAGCAGTAGCAAAATTTGCTGCATCAGGTAAAGAAATTAGAAAGAAAGACTTAGGATTAATGATGGCAACTTATGGATATGTATATGTAGCACAAATTGCAATGGGTGCTAATATGAATCAAACTATAAGAGCTATAAGTGAAGCAGAATCTTATGATGGGCCGTCATTAGTAATGGCATATTCACCATGTATTAACCATGGTATAAGATCTGGTATGGGTACTAGTGTAAGACAAGAGAAAAAAGCAGTAGACTCAGGTTATTGGCACTTATACAGATTTGATCCAAGACTAGAGGAAGAAGGAAAGAATCCATTTGCATTAGATTCTAAAGAACCAAAAGAATCATTTAGAGATTTTATATCTTCAGAAGTTAGATACACATCATTACAAAAATTATTCCCTGAACTAGCTGAAGAGTTATTCGAAAAAGCAGAAGAAAATTCAAAAGCTAGATATGAAAGCTATAAGAGAATGGCTAATAATTGGGAAGTAACTGAAGAATAAAAAATATAATTAGTAGATAAAAAGGTTATCGATATATCGATAACCTTTTTCTTTAGTTAAAATAAGATACTTATATATAGCCTATATATTATGAATATAGTATAATTATAGGGTATATGATAAGATAGAGATAGAATAATATAAGGAGTGATATTTTGGATAAGAATGAAATGATCCAAATATTTAAGGATGGATATACAGGAGAAATTTTAATAGATGAAATGATGAAAAAACATACTTCTTTTGAAATAGGAGGGCCAGTTGATATAATGGTTATTCCTAATACTGAAGAAGAATTAATAAATAGTATAAAATTATGTAGAGAGAATAATATGAAGTTCTTTATAATGGGGAATGGAAGTAATTTATTAGTTAAGGATGGTGGGATTAGAGGAGTAGTAATTAAAATAAATGAAAAATTAAGTGAAATTAGGATTAAAGATAATACAGTATATTGTCAGTCAGGAGCTCTAATGAAGACCGTAAGTGAAAAAGCACTAGAAAAAGAGCTAACAGGAATGGAGTTTGCTCATGGAATCCCAGGCTCTATTGGTGGAGCAATAACTATGAATGCCGGAGCCTATGGTGGAGAAATGAAAGATATAGTGACTAAAGTAAGAGTATTAGATAAAGAAAACAATATAAAAGAATACTCTAATGAAGAGATGAATTTTAGGTATAGAGGTAGTAGCGTTGTAGATGAAGATTTAATAGTGTTAAGTATAGAAGTTCAATTAAGAGCTGGAGACTTCAATACTATAAGAGAAACTATGGAAGACTTAGACTACAGGAGAACTTCAAAACAGCCTTTAGAACTACCTAGTGGAGGAAGTACATTTAAAAGACCTGTAGGTTATTATGCTGGAAAATTGATAGATGATTCTGGACTTAGAGGGTTAAAATATGGTGGTGCTCAAGTATCTGAAAAGCATTGTGGATTTGTAGTTAATATAAATAATGCAAGTTGTAAAGATGTATTAGGATTAATAGGGGTAGTACAAAAGACTGTAAGAGATAATTATGGAGTAGATTTAGAAAGAGAAATAAAGCTTATAGGGGAAGATGTGAAAAGCGTTTAAAAATCTTCTAAAAGATTAGGGGAGGTTGATCTGGGATGGAATTTTTAATAATAACAGGTATGTCAGGAGCAGGTAAATCTCAAGCTATGAAAGTAATGGAAGATATGGGATATTACTGTATGGATAATCTTCCACCAGAATTATTACCAAATTTTGCAGAGCTTTGGCATGAGTCTAAAAGAAAAATAGGAAAAGTAGCAGTAGTAGTAGATATCCGAGGGGGAGAATTTTTTAATACTTTATTTGAGTCTTTAGATAATCTACAAGATAAAGGAATAGGTTATAAAATATTATTTTTAGATGCATCAAATAATACCCTGATTAGAAGATATAAAGAATTAAGGAGACCTCATCCTTTAAAATCTGAAGGAAGTATTTTAGATGGAATTCACAAGGAAAGAAAATTATTAGAAGAAATTAAGGATAAATCCTACTACATAGTAGATACTTCAAAATTAACCTTAGGAATGTTAAAAGATGAATTATATAATATGTTTTTAGAAAATGGAGAAACAAGGAGATTATCTATTTCAGTTACTTCTTTTGGATTTAAAAATGGTATGTTAATGGATGGAGATCTAATATTTGATGTTAGATTTTTACCTAATCCATACTATATTCCAGAATTGAAAGAAGTTTCAGGTGAAAATCAGGAAACTATGGACTATGTTTTTAAATGGCCACAAACTAGTATATTTATAAATAAAGTAATGGAAATGTTAGAATTTCTAATTCCCTTTTACATTGATGAAGGGAAAACACAATTAGTAGTAGGGATTGGATGTACAGGTGGATTTCATAGATCTGTAGCTATATCTAATAAAATAGGAGAAAAACTATCAGAGAATGGGCACAGGGCTATAGTCCATCATAGAGATTTAAGATAGGGGAATTAGTATGGAAGAGAATATTAGTATGAATAATATATTATTTAATGATCCTAAAATAGTAGTAATAGGTGGAGGAACAGGGTTATCTATATTATTAAGAGGATTAAAAAAATTCACATCAAATATTACAGCTATAGTTACTGTAGCTGATGATGGAGGAGGATCTGGTGTTTTAAGAGAAGATTTAGGTATGTTACCGCCAGGAGATATAAGAGCTTGTATGCTATCCTTAGCAAATGTAGAACCTACTATGAAAAAACTTCTTCATTATAGATTTGATAGTGGAGTATTAGATGGACAGAGCTTTGGTAATCTGCTGATAGCAGCAATGAATGGAATATATGGAAACTTTGAAAAAGCTATTAAAGAAACTAGTAATGTTTTAGCTATGACAGGAGAAGTATATCCTATGACTTTAGAAGAGATCAGTCTATTTGCTGAATTAGAGAATGGTAAGATAGTGAAAGGTGAATCTAATATTCCAAATATGGTAGTAGAACATTCAAGTTCTATTAAAAGAGTGTTTATAGATCCTCAAACTTCGAATCCCTTAAAAGAAGGAGTTCAAGCTTTTAAAGATGCAGACTTAATAGTATTAGGACCGGGAAGCTTATACACTTCAGTAATACCTAATTTACTGATTAATAATATACCTAAAAAAATTGCCGAATCTAAAGCTCCAAAAGTATATATAAGCAATGTAATGACACAGCCAGGTGAAACAGATGGATATGGGGTAATAGAACATGTAGAAGCTATTTTAAGACATAGTAGAGAAGATTTACTAGACTATGTAATTGTAAATACAGAAACAATTCCAGAAAACATACTACCGAAATACACAACTGATGGCTCAAGACCAGTAATATTAAACAATAAAGATAAAAAAGTTTTAAAGAAAAAAGGGATAAATATTATTGAGGAAAGTCTAATAGATGTAAGAAAGGATTATATTAGACATAATAATATAAAGCTAAGTCAATTGTTAGTAGACTTATGTAATATAAAGAGGTAAGTTTTAATTAGACAGTGTGAAAGGATGTGTTGATAATAGTGAGGATTCAAAAATCAGAATCACATGAAAGTCAGGATCATCATGATCATGGAAAATTACCAATTGTCTCTTATTTTAGTGGTTTAATATTATTTATAGGAGCATTGTTCTTAAACAAGGAGAATTTATTATTAAAGAATATCCTTTGTTCAATAGCTACAATAGCAGCAGGTTATCATGTAATTATTCTAGAAGGAATTGGAGAAACTATTGAAAATACTAGAAACAAAGGAAGATTTACCCCTAATTCTCATATATTAATGGGTTTAGCAGCAATAGGAGCTTCTCTAATAGGTAATTTTAGTGAAGGAACTTTATTAATTTTGATTTTCTCAGGTGCTCATTTTCTTGAAGACTATGCGGAAGGTAGAAGTAAAAGAGAAATTACTAAATTATTAGAAATGAATCCAACTACTGCTAGATTAATAATGGATAATGGAGATATTAAGATTGTAGATGTTGAGCAGTTAAAATTAGGAGATCAGCTCCAAGTATTAAATGGAGATCAAGTACCTATTGATGGTACTATCTTATCTGGTAATACATCTATAGATGAATCTTCAATTAATGGAGAAAGTATACCAGAAGAAAAGTCAGAAGGAGATAGTGTTTTTGGAAGTACAATTAATGGAAGTGGAACTTTTACTATGGAAGTTACTAAAGAAAGTAAAGATACTATTTTTGCAAAAATTTTACAATTAGTTAATCAAAATCAAGATAATCAAACAAAAGCTACAAGTATTATACAAAAATATGAACCTAGATATGTTAATTTAGTTTTAATATCTATTATATTAGTAATTATTCTTACTCCCTTGATTTTAGATTGGACTTGGGCTGAAAGTATTTATAAAGGGTTAGTTCTTTTAGTAGCAGCTTCACCATGTGCTTTAGCTGCAAGTACTATTTCAGTTACTTTATCGACAACTTCTAATCTAGCTAAAGGAGGGGTTCTTTCAAAAGGGAGTACTTATTTATCACAATTATCTGATATTAAAGCAATTTCTTTTGATAAAACAGGAACCTTAACAAAAGGAAAACCAGAAGTAACAGATTATTATTTTACTGATTCTATAAATGAAGAAAAGATTATCGATATAATAGTAGCTCTTGAAAAAGAGTCAAATCATCCATTAGCAAATGCTATTCTAAATAAATTTGAAGCTAAAAATCAATTAGATATAGAAGTTATAAACCAAATAGGAAAAGGGCTAACAGGAGATTATAATCAAAAAAATTATCGCATAGGGAAACCTACTTCTTTTAAAAATATTGACAATGAGTATATAGAATTAAATAATAAATGGGCTTCAGAGGGAAAGACTGTTGTATATATTGGAAAAGATGAAGAAGTTATTGGAACGATAGCTTTGATGGATATTCCAAAAGAAGCTGCAAAAAAGACTATACAATATTTTAAAGATCAAGATATTCACACTACTTTAATTACTGGTGATTCTACAATGACAGGAAAAGCTGTCGCTAAAGAATTAGGTATTGATGAAGTTATTGCTAATGTAATGCCAGAGGATAAATCAGATATTATAAATGGGCAAAAAGAAGAATACGGAATAACTGCTATGGTAGGAGATGGTGTAAATGATGCACCAGCTCTTGTTAGTGCAGATGTAGGTATCTCTATGGGAGATGGTACTGATGTTGCAGTAGATGTTTCTGATTTGGTTTTAATGAAAAATGATTTGTCAAAGTTAATAAAGGCTCATAAAACTTCTTTAAAAATGAATAGGGTTATTTGGCAAAATATTATTTTCTCAATGGCAGTTATAATTATTTTAATTATAATTAGTCTATTAGGATTAACAGATATTGCAATTAGTGTTATTCTCCATGAGGGAAGTACTTTAGTCGTTATCTTAAATGGGCTTAGATTATTAAGATCTAAATAATTATAAAAAGAGAGTATATTTAATTAAATATACTCCTTTTTTAATTTCTGATTAATAGATTTATAAAAGGCAATATTAATACAGTTACTTTATGCTTTTCTTCTTTTATCATCTAATAATTTAGCAATTAAATTCCCAGCTGTTCTCTTAGTTAAAGTATCATAATTTACTTTAAAATTAGCATCTTCAGCCAGTCCTTTTACTGTTTCTAATTGTCTCTTAGTTGGAGGCTCATCTACTTGATAAACATCTTTTTCATCATTTATCCCATCATCAAAAGATAATTCTTCAACAGCAGTCATTCCTATATTAGTAAGATCTCTCAGAGCACGAGCTTTTGCTCTAGTAGAAGCCATCCTAATTATATGAGGAATTAGTGCACCATTAACAGATTGGGGATTAGCATCTCCAATATCTACATATATTTCTTTATCAGTCTTTGCTATAGCTTTACAAATTGCAGTCATATTATTTTCTTTATGTGGTACTTGAATTATTTCTACTTTTAGAGATAAAAGTCCCTTTTGATGGGCTAAGTCTAAAAGCCCTTCATAAGTAACATAATCTTTTCCTTGTAGTTTAATTAAAAATTTTTCATTAATCATTACTTTCACCTCTTACCATCTATAATACCCTAAAAGAATAGATTTATTTTATTATTTAGTTAAATAATAAAATCCTAATTTTATAGTGTTTTCAATAGCTTCCATATGAGTTCTTTCAAAAGAATGAGAAGCATCTACACCAGGACCTATTAATCCTACATTTATATCATGACCAGCTCTTACAGCTGCAGAACCATCTGACATATAATATGGATAAATATCAATTTTATAATCTAAATCTTTCTCTTTAGCTATATTAATTAATTTCTTTCTTAATTCATAATCATAAGGACCACTGCTGTCCTTAGCACAGATTGTTACACTAAATTCGTCTGAAGTTTGTCCTTCTCCTGGAGCCGACATATCTACAGCAAGAAATTCAAAAGTTTTTTCAGGAATTGAAGCACTAGCACCATGTCCAACTTCTTCATAATTACTTATGAAAAAGTTTGTAGTATAATTTGGTTTAATATTATTTTCTACTAAATGTTTTGCTATACATATTAAAGCAATAACACATGCTTTATCATCTAAATGTCTAGATTTTATAAATCCAGAAGATGTAAATTCAGTTCTAGGATCAAAATGAACAAAATCTCCTACATTTATACCTAATTCAACTACATCATCATGATCACTAACTTTTTCATCAATTCTTATTTCTAAATTATCTATGTTTCGTTCTATATTCTCAGTTTCACTACCATGAACATGAGATGAAGCCTTAGTAGTTAAAATTGTACCAGTATATTTCTTTTCATCTAGAGTTTCAATAGTGGCATATTCACCTTCTACAGTATTCCATGCATAGCTTCCTAATTGAGAAAACTTAACTCTACCATTTGATTTAATTTCTTTAACTATACCACCTAATGTATCAACATGAGCAGATAGGGTCACTTCTTTTTCTGTATTTTTACCTTCTAATGTTGCAATTAATGCCCCTTTATTGTTTCTTTTAGTAGAAAGACCAAGAGCTTTAAATTCTTCCTCTATAAATTTTATAGCCTTTTCAGTATGACCTGTAGGGCTAGGAATATTTAATAATTTATTTAGTTTTTCAGATATAAAATTTATATCCATATTCATAATTTATCCTCTCCTTTTCTTTTGTATACTATTATAGTATAATAGTAAGGGTAATAAAACAAAAATATTTTTTAGAATTATAAAATATAAGATGTCTTTTGTAATAGGATTTATATTGAAATCGTTTTTCCTTAAAATAGGAAGTAAGAAATAGAGGTGATTATATGTCATTTTCCTCAAAAACTAAAAATGAGGTCGCAAGAATATCTGTAGAAGATTCTTGTTGTAAATTAGCTGAATTAGCTGCTATTGTAAGAATGAGTGGTACTATTCAAGTTCAAGATATGGGAGAGTTTAATTTGAAACTTACTACAGAAAATGCAGCTATTGCAAGAAGGATTTTTACATTATTGAGGGAAAGATATGAAGGAAATATAGAGGTGATAGCTAAACGTAATAAGCAATTAAAGAAAAATAATAACTATCTTATTAGTATAAATAGCTTAGACATATCGAAAGATATTTTAGAAGATGTAGGATTTATAGATAAGGAAAATTATAATATATTTAAGCCAAATTATAAAACACCTAAAAGGCTGCTAAAGGACAGATGTTGTAAAAGGGCATATATAAGAGGTGCCTTTTTAGGAGGAGCTTCTATAAGCGATCCAGAAAAAACTTACCATTTAGAATTTGTAACTAATAACAAAGAACATAGTGAAGATTTATCTAATATAGTTAATAGTTTTAATCTTAATTCAAAAATAGTTAAAAGAAAAGAAAATTATGTAGTTTATTTAAAAGAGGGAGAACAGATTGTTGACTTACTTAATATAATAGGTGCTTATCAAGCCTTATTAAAAGTAGAGGATATTAGAGTTTTAAAAGATATGAGAAATAATATTAATAGAATAGTAAATTGTGAAACAGCTAATTTAGATAAAACTATAAATGCATCTATGAGGCAAATAGAGTATATAAAGTTTATTGAGAATAATATGGGATTAGATAAATTACCTCAAAATTTAAAAGACCTAGCAGAGATAAGATTAAATAATAAAGATGCAACATTAAAAGAAATAGGAACTATGTTAGATCCACAGGTAGGTAAATCTGGTGTTAATCATAGATTTAGAAAGATTGAAAAGATAGCAAAGGATTTGAAAGGAGTAGAATAATGGAAAAAGCAAATTTAGAATTAAATAATATAGACGGGCTACATGCTAGGGCTGCAGCAGTTTTTGTACAATATGCAAATAAATATGAAAGTGATATTGATATTGAATTTAAAGGGAATAAAGTAAATGGAAAAAGTATAATAGGGGTAATGTCATTAGGTGCTTTTCATGGAGAGGAAATAACTATAATAGCAAAAGGTATAGATGAAAAAGAAGCTATAAATGGATTGTCAAGTGTTATTAAAGATAAGATGGGTGATGTATAATGGAAGGCGTACTAATTAGTAATAATAAATATGTATATGATAAATACCCAGAGGACACTATATATTATGAAGAAGTCACATATATGGATATACTAGAAAAAGTTAGGAATAAGGTTCATGCAGGACATAAGTTATTAACTCATCCATTGTCTGGAAGTGTTAAACCTAATGAAACGCCATATAAAACTATTATGATATCAAAAGAGAAAAATGGTTTATGTGAAGATAGTTTAAGTATTATAGAAGAAAGTATCCAAACGTTTAGAAAATTTCAGAATAATAAAAAGACACCTGATTGGAATGAAAAGATATTAGATGATTTTAGAACAATAGATTTATCTTTAATAGAAAATGTATTAGAATAATAAAGGCTCTCAAGGGTCTTTATTATTTATTTTATTATGATAAAATAAATAATAAGTAGTTAAAGTAGAAAGGAAATCATTATGATTGAAAATAATAGATTTGTTCATTTACATGTTCATACAGAATTTAGTCTTTTAGACGGATCTATTAAAGTAAAAGATTTGATAAGAAGAACTAAGGAATTAGGCATGAATTCTATAGCTATTACAGATCATGGATCTATGTTCGGAATTATAGAATTTTATAAAGAGGCTAAAAAACAAGATATTAAACCTATATTAGGTTCTGAAATATATATGGCTTTAAATAAATATACAGATAAAGAGCCAAAAGATAAAAAACAATATCATTTAGTTTTATTAGCTGAGAATAATGTAGGATATAAAAATTTAATGAAGATAGTATCAGAAGCTTATGTGAATGGTTTCTATTATAAGCCGAGAGCTGATAAAGATATTCTTAAAAAATATAGTGAAGGAATAATAGCTTTATCTGCCTGTCTAGGTGGAGAGGTACAACAATATTTGTTAGATAATAATTATGAAGGAGCAAAAAATGCTGCTATAGAAATGAGAGATATATTTGGAAAAGATAATTTCTTTTTAGAACTACAAAATCAAGGAATAGAAGAGCAAATAGATGTAAATAATAATTTAATTAAAATCAGCGAAGAAGTAGATATTCCTTTAATAGCAACAAATGATGTTCATTATTTAAAAAAAGAAGATGCTCAAGTACATGACATATTATTATGTATTCAAACAGGACGAACTGTAGATGAAACTAATAGAATGAAAATGCCTACAGAAGAGTTTTATCTGAAATCTCCTGAGGAAATGGAAAGAATCTTTTCAAATAATAAAGAAGCATTAAGAAATACAGTAAAAATTGCTGATAGGTGTAATGTAGAATTAGAATTAGGAACACTACATTTACCACAGTATGATGTACCAGAAGATTATACAAATGAATCTTATTTAAGAGAGATAAGTTTAAATGGATTAAAAGAAAAGTATGGCGAGATTACTCCGGAAATTATGGAAAGATTTGAATATGAGTTTAATACTATATTAGATATGGGTTATACTGACTACTTTTTAATTGTATGGGATTTTATTAAATTTGCTAAAGATAATGATATAATGGTAGGTCCTGGTAGAGGTTCAGCTGCTGGAAGTCTAGTATCTTATGGATTGGATATAATAGATATTGACCCTTTAGAATATGGATTAATATTTGAAAGGTTTTTAAATCCTGAAAGAGTTACTATGCCTGATATAGATATAGATTTTTGTTATGAAAGAAGAGAAGAAGTAATAGATTATGTAATAGAAAAATATGGTGCAGATAGAGTAGCTCAGATAGTAACCTTTGGTACTATGGCTGCTAGAGGATCTATAAGAGATGTAGGTAGAGCTATAAATATGCCTTATGGAGATGTAGATTCTATAGCAAAACAGATACCTACAGATTTAGGTATGACTATAGAAAAGGCATTAGAGGTAAATCATACATTAAAAAGAGAATATGATAATAATTCTAATGTACAAAGATTAATAGATGTAGCTAAAGATGTAGAGGGACTACCACGACATACTTCTACACATGCTGCAGGTGTTGTAATATCTAAAGAACCAGTTACAAATTATGTTCCACTTTTACGAAATGGTGAAGCTATAACTACTCAATTTGATATGAATGAATTAGAAGAATTAGGTCTATTAAAGATGGACTTTCTAGGTCTAAGAACTCTTACTGTAATTAGGGATGCAATAGATTTAATTAAAGAAAACCATGGTAGAGAAGTAAATTTTAATAAATTCACTTATGATGACCCTAAAGTCCTAGAAATGTTTGCTAAAGCTGAAACTCTAGGTATATTTCAGTTTGAAAGTCCTGGAATGAGATCTTTCTTAAAAGAATTAAAATCTAATACATTTGAAGATCTTATAGCTGCTAACTCTTTATTTAGGCCAGGTCCTATGAATCAGATTCCAACTTTTGTTGAACGTAAACATGATCCTAGTAAAATTACCTATATTCATCCTAAATTAGAAAATATACTAGATGTAACTTATGGATGTATAGTATATCAAGAACAAGTAATGCAAATTGTTAGAGATATTGGTGGGTACTCTATGGGACAGGCAGATTTAGTCCGTCGGGCTATGGGTAAAATGCAAATGGATGTTATGGAAGAAGAAAGGGAAAACTTTGTCCATGGCCAAGTAGATGAAGAAGGAAATGTCATCACTAAAGGTGCAATAAGAAATGGTGTAGATAAAGTATCTGCTAATAAAATATATGACTTAATGATTGATTTTGCAAACTATGCATTTAATAAATCTCATTCTGCTGCTTATGCAATTATAGCTTATAGGAGTGGATGGCTAAAGTACTATTATCCTGTAGAATTTATGGCAGCACAGATTTCATCTATAATGGGTGATACAAATTCTGTTTCTTTATATATTCAAGAATGTAAAAGACTTGGAATTGATATACTTCCCCCAGATATAAACAAGTCCTATCATAAGTTTACAGTATCTGAAGGAGATATTAGATTTGGTTTAACTGCAGTAAAAAATGTAGGAGTGAATCTAATATCTGCTATAATAGAAGCACGTAAGTCAGGAGAATTTACTAGTTTTGTAGATTTTGTAGAGAGAATAGAAAAGGTTAATTCTAGTGTAATGAATAAAAGAGCAGTAGAAAGTTTAATTAAATGTGGAGCTATGGATAGTTTACCAGCAAATAGGGCCCAATTATTAGGAGTATATGAAAAGACTATAGAAGGTATACATGCAGATAGAAAAAGAAATGTAGAAGGACAATTTTCAATATTTGATAATATAGAGGAGAATAATAATAAAGATAATCTACCTGATTTAAAAGAGTTTCCTAAAAAAGCTTTATTATCAATGGAGAAAGAAATTTTGGGTATATATGTATCTGGACATCCTTTAGAACCATATAAAAAAGAGTTAGATGTATTGTCAAATATTACTACATCAGAAATATTTGTAGAATTAGAAGAAAGTGATGTTAATTTACAAAAAATAAGAGATGGTCAAAGAGTTAAGATTGGTGGAATAATAATAGAGAAAAAGAATATGGTTACTAAAAATAATCATATGATGGCATTTATAAAAATTGAAGATATGTACGGTGCTATAGAATGTATTGTATTTCCAAAAACTTATGAACAATATCAAGAATTTTTACATGAAGATGAAATTATAATTATAGAGGGTAAATTAAGTATATCTGAAGTAGAAGATCCTAAGATAATATGTGAAAAAATAATGACTTTAGATAAATATAAACTAGATAAATTATATATTAAACTTGCAAATAGTCAATCAGACAATATCTTTGAAAAAATAAAACCTATATTATCAAGATATCCAGGAGATACCCCAGTATATCTGTATGTGGAGCGATCTAGAAAAAGTTTCGTAGCTGATAAATCATTGTGGGTAAATGTAGAAGATAGTAATATTATAAGAGAACTAGAAACATTATTAGGTAATAATTCTATAAAATTATTATAAAAAAATTGGGTAAGACTTAGTATTAAAATAAATATAAAAACATATAAAATTAGTAGTAAGTCCTAAAATAAAAGGTTGATAGGAGGATTCCATGAAAAATATAGCTATATTAACTAGTGGAGGTGATGCTCCAGGGATGAATGCTGCTATTAGGGCAGTAGTAAGAGCTAGTATATACAATGAAGTAGAAATTTTTGGAATTAAGGAAGGATATGCAGGGCTTTTAGATGGTAATATTGAAAAGATGAATTTATCTTCTGTGGCGGATATTATACATAGGGGAGGCACTATACTTCGAAGTAGTAGATCAGAAGAATTTAAAACAGAAAAAGGATTTAAGAAGGCTTTAAATGTTATAGAAACATTTAATATAGATGGACTTATAATATTAGGAGGGGATGGAAGTTTAAATGGTGCTAAGAAGCTATCAAATGCTGGTGTTCCTACAATAGGAATACCGTGTACTATAGACAATGACCTAGGGTATACAGATTATACTATAGGATTTTTTACCGCATTAGAAACAGTAGTAGAAGCTATAAGTAGAATCAGAGATACATCTACATCCCACGGGAGGGCTAATGTTATAGAAGTAATGGGAAGAAATTGTGGAGATATAGCATTGTATGCAGGTTTAGCAGGAGGAGCAGAAAGTATTATAGTACCTGAAGTAGATTTTGATATAAATGAAGTAGCACAAAAAGCAATTAATGGTAGAAATAGAGGTAAATTACATCATATAATTATATTAGCAGAAGGTATAATTGATGCTTATGATGTGGCTAAAGAGTTGAAGGCAAGAGCTAGTATAGATACTAGAGTAACTATATTAGGACATACCCAAAGAGGAGGAACACCTACTACCTTTGATAGAATACTTTCTAGCAAAATGGGAAGAAAAGCTGTAGAATTATTATTAGAAAAAGAATCGGGAAAGGCTCTAGGTATAAAATGTAATGAAATAGTAAATTTACCAATAGATAAAGCATTAAAAATTAAAAAAGAGTTTAATAAGGATATGTTTGAAACAGCAAAAATGTTATCAATTTAGGAGGAATTATTATGAAAAAAACGAAGATTGTAGGGACTATAGGTCCAGCTTCTGAATCAGAAGAGGTTTTAAAAGATTTATTTGAAAATGGGTTAAATGTATGTAGACTAAATTTTTCTCATGGAGATCATAGTGAACATAGAAAAAGGATAGATACTATTAAAAAGGTAAGAGAAGAACTAGATCTACCTATAAGTATTATGTTAGATACTAAAGGACCTGAAATCAGATTAGGAAATTTTGAAGAAGGAATTATAGAATTAAAAGCAGGAGACAAATTCACTTTAACAAATAGAGATGTTTTAGGTGATAAGTCCATTGTACATGTATCATATGAAGGGCTACCAAAAGATGTAAAAGAAGGGGACCTAATATTAATAGATGATGGTCTAGTGGAGTTAAAGGTATTAGAAATTATTGATAATACAGATATAAAAACTGAAGCTTTAAATAATGGTAGATTAGAAAATCATAAAGGAGTAAATGTTCCAAATGTAGAAATAAATTTACCAGCAATTACAGAAAAAGATATAGAAGATATGTTATTTGGAATAGAAAATGAAGTTGATTTTATAGCACCATCCTTTATTAGAAAAGCAGACGATGTTATGGAAATTAGAAAAATACTAGAAGATAATAATGGACATAACATAGGGATAATCCCTAAAATAGAGAATCAACAGGGTGTTGATAATATAGATGAAATCTTAGAAGCTTCAGATGGAATGATGGTAGCTAGAGGAGATTTAGGTGTAGAAATAGAAACAGAAATTATGCCATTAGTTCAAAAGGAATTAATAAGGGCTGCTAATGATTATGGTAAGCCTGTTATTACTGCAACACAAATGTTAGACTCTATGATAAGAAATCCTAGACCGACTAGAGCAGAGGTAACAGATGTTGCAAATGCAATCCTAGATGGAACTAGTGCAATAATGTTATCAGGAGAAACAGCAGCAGGAAAATATCCTGTAAAAGCTGTAAAGACTATGTATGATATAGCTATAAAAACAGAAGAATCATTAAATTATGAAGAAATATTAAAAGAACAATCAAATAAAACAGAAATAAGTACGACAAATGCAATTGGACGAGCTACCTGTCATACAGCTCAAGATTTAGATGCTACAGCAATTGTAACTTCTACTTCCTCTGGATACACACCTAAGGTTATATCTAATTTTAAGCCAGAATCTCCTATAATTGCAGTTGCAACTACAGATGAGGCTATGAGAAAATTATCCTTAGAATGGGGAGTATATCCTGTATTAGCTCCTATGAGTAATACTACAGATGAAATGATTACAAATTCAGTAAATGCCACAATTAAATATGGATATGCTAAAGAAGGAGATTTAGTAGTAATTACTACTGGAATTCCAGCAGGGTTATCTGGATCTACTAATTTAATAAAGGCTCATACTATTGCTAAGATATTATTAAAAGGAACTGGAATTGGAAATCTTTCTATATCAGGAAAAGTATGTATAGCAAATAGTGAAAAGGAATTATCTGATAAGTTCAATGAAGGAGATATAATAATAGCTAGAAATACAGATAAAGATATGGTTAGATATATGGCAGAAGCAGGAGCTATTGTAACAGAACATGGTGGCTTAACATCTCATGGGGCAATAGTAGGGCTAAATCTCCGAAAGCCAACTATAGTAGGAGCTAAAGATGCTACTAATATATTAAAAGATGGAGAATTAATTACAGTAGATGGAACTACAGGCCAGATCTATAAAGGAGAAGCTCGAATAATATAGTGAAAAATTCATGTATGTGTGTACTATAGAACATTTTTGGGTATAATTCATAATAGCATAAATCCTTTACGTTTTAAATAGGTTTATTTTTATTATGAAAGGAAAGTGAGATATATGTTTAAGAAAAGATGGATATTACCTTTAATTCTAGTACTCGCATTAAGTTTAACAGCCTGTGCAGATAATCCACCAGAAGATGAAAATCCAATAAATCAGGAGGAAGATGAAGTAACTGATACTAATAATCAGAATAATAATCAAGACAATAATGATATAGAGAATGATGAAGACAATGATGATCAAGACAGTTTAACTCAAAATAATAATGAAGAAGATATAAGAACAGAATACGAATTAGGAAATATTTCAAAAGAAGATGCATATGATGCTTTTGTTGAAGAGTATCCAGGAATTAAAGTTCATAAAATAGAAATAGATGAAAGTGATGGAGACTATTTCTATAAGGTAAAAGGGTATGACGGTACAAAGAAATATAAAATTAAGATGAATATGAAGGATGGAGCAAAAAGTACAGAAGAAGAAAATGATAATGAGACTGAAAGAGAAGAAATAACTAAAGAACATCTAGAAAAGATAGAAGAACTTTTAGCAAAGACATTAGATGATGCTAGGGATGGTTATATGATAGACGAATGGGAATTAAAATCCAAAGATGAAGGATTTATATTTGAAGTAGAAATAATAGATGAGAACAAGGATAATGAACTAGAATATGAATATAATTTAGAATCTGGAGAGCTCTTAGAAATAGATGATTAATCAAGAGTAATAAATGGATGTCCTATCTAGGACATCCATTTATTGTAAATACCTTGATGATATAATCTAATTGCTATAAAATAGATAAAAGGAATCAGAAAAACACATAAGAGAGGGGACTACATATGGGTGATTATATACAGTCTAATAGTATAATAGAAGAAAGAATAAGTATAAAAGGTATTCCAGCTATTTTATTTAGACAAAAAGAAGAAAATGAGTCAATACCTACAATTATATTTTATCATGGATGGAGTTCAAAAAAAGAGTCTCAAAGAATACGAGGATTTCTGTTAGCTGCTGTTGGATATCAGGTAATAATACCAGATGCTATAAATCATGGAGAGCGTAACCCTTTAAATGATTATGAAAAAGTAGAAAATGTTGTAAAATATTTATGGGATACTATTTTTACTAATTTAGAAGAAGGAGATATTATAGTCGAAGAATTAATATCAAAATATAATACAGATCCAAACAGAATAGGTGTAATGGGACATTCTATGGGTGGGATGACAACTGCTGGGTTATTTACCCATAATCCTAAAATAAAAACAGCAATAGTATTAAATGGATCCTGTGCATGGGAAGATCTAAATAATAGATTTAAAGAAAGATTAGATATGGATATTGAGACAAAAGAATTAGATAATACAATAAATGAAATTGATCCAATGAGTAATTTAGATCTAATGGTTGATAGACCTATACTTTTACAAAATGGAGGTAGTGATGTAGTAGTGCCACCAGAAAGCCAGGAAAGATTTTATAATGAAATAATACCCTTATATGAAAATAGGGAAAAGATAAATTTTCTAAAATATACACATCTAAATCATTTTGTAACTACTAATATGATGGAAGATAGTATAGCATGGCTTTATAAATATTTATAATATAATGTAAAGAGTATTGTTTTATAAAGGTCTTGTGATAGGGTAGATCTTGTGATAGGGTAGATAAGATAATAGATTTCGGAGATGATAGATAATGATAGAATTAGGGGAAATACAAGAATTAATAATTAAAAGATTTACAAAACAAGGAGCTTATTTAAATGAAGAGATTGGGGAAGATGGGGATGTATTATTACCAAAGACACAAATCCCAAAAGACTCAAAAATTGGAGATAAAGTAAAAGTTTTTATATATAAAGATTCTCAAAATAGAACAATAGCAACAAGAAAAAAACCAAAGATATCTTTAGGAGAATTAGGAAGATTACAAGTAGTAGATACTACTAAAATAGGAACATTTTTAGATTGGGGATTAGATAAAGACTTATTCTTACCATTTGCTGAAACGATAGGCTCAGTAGAAAGAGGAAAGGAATATCTTGTAGGAGTATATATTGATAGATCTAATAGAATATGTGCTACAATGAAGATAAAAGAGATGCTAGAAACTAATTCACCATACAAAGAGAATGATATAGTGGAAGGTACTATTTATAGTATGAATAGGAATATAGGAGCATTTGTAGCTGTAGATAATAAATATGATGGTTTAATACCGAAAGAAGAAATTTTAGGTATACATGAAATTGGAGAACCAGTAGAAGTAAGAGTAAATAAGGTACTAGAAGATGGGAAATTAGATCTTAGCTTAAGACATAGATCATATATACAGATGAATTTAGATGCTGATGTTATATTAGAAAAGATGAAATCACGAGGTGGAAGTTTAAACTTAAATAATAAAAGCTCACCAGAAGAGATTAGAGAAAGATTAAATATGAGTAAATCAGGATTTAAGAGAGCAGTTGGGAGATTATTAAAAGAAGATATGATCGAATTTACTAAAAATGGAATAAAATTAAAAGAATGATTTGTAAAATATGCCAGGGTTAAATCTTTGGTATATTTTTTGTTTACATATTTCTAGTAATATAATATTATAGGTATAAATATATGGATAATAAGATAAGGAGGGAATTATTATAAAAAATTAAAATTATAGGAGGAAGAAATGAAATTTTGGAAGGATAAAGTATTTTTAAAATCATTATTTGCAATTGCTGTACCTATAGCATTACAAAATCTTATTACATCATCACTGAATATGGTAGATACTTTAATGATTAGTAGTTTAGGGGAAGCTAGTATTGCTGCAGTAGGATTAGCTAATCAAGTATTCTTTTTTTATGCATTAATTAATTTTGGAATTAATAGTGGGTCATCTATATTTATCTCTCAATACTGGGGAAGAAAAGATATAGTCAATATAAGAAGAATTTTAGGATTAGCTATATCGATAAGTACATTTATAGGAATTATCTTTACTGTAGTTGGATTTTTTTTCCCAGAGTATATGATGAGAATATTTATCGATGATCCAGAAGTTATCAAACTAGGAGCAGACTATTTAAAGATTGTATCATTATCATATATAATTACAGCTTTAGGATTCGCTTATAGCTTTGCTTTAAGAAGTACAGGAAAACCAAATGTACCTATGAAAATTTCAGGAGTATCTTTTATTACTAATACAGTATTTAATTATGTATTAATTTTTGGGAAATTCGGATTCCCAGAAATGGGAGTGAAAGGTGCAGCATTAGGAAC
This sequence comes from Tissierellaceae bacterium, assembly GCA_035301545.1. Lineage (GTDB taxonomy): Bacteria > Bacillota > Clostridia > Tissierellales > Tissierellaceae > DATGUA01. The sequence goes on from DATGUA010000032.1 coordinate 106,159, forward strand.
CTTAATAGCTAGAGTAGTAGAGATAGGATTGACAATATATGCTGTATATTCAAATGAAAATAGTCCTTTAGCTGCAAGTTGGCAAGAATTATTAGACTGGGATAAAAAATTTATAAGTAGATATATAAAAACAACAACTCCGGTAATATTAAATGAGGGATTTTGGTCATTGGGACAAATAATGTACACTATTGCTTATGGACAAATAGGAGCAGAAGCTACAGCAGCCGTACAATTGACAACTACTATTCAAAATATATTTTTTGTATTAGTAAGAGGGCTAGCTAATGCATGTGCTGTAATGATAGGTAATGAGATAGGAGCTGAGGAGGAAGAGAGGGCATATGATTATGCCATACAATTTTTAATAATTTCTACCTTAATAGGATTAATTCTAGGAGGTATTATGGCATTAACCCCAGATTTAATCTTAAAAATATTTAGTGATTTGAATCCTGGACTTTATATGGCGGCTAGAAATATATTAATAATAATGGGAATATCTTTTGGTATTAGAACTTATAATTCTACTGCAGTCGTAGGAGTGCTAAGAGGTGGTGGAGATACTAATTTCTCTTTATTCTTAGATATGGGATCAGTATGGTTAGTAGGAGTTCCACTAGCTTTTTTCGGAGTACTATATCTGAAATTGCCAGTATACTGGGTATTTGCTCTAGTAACATTAGAAGAAGTAACAAAATTAGTTATATCCCTACCAAGGATATTATCAAAAAAATGGATTAAAAACTTAACTTAATATATAATAAAAAACTATTGCAAAAATATCAAATGTGTTATACTATATTTATATAGTGTGACACATTAAGGGGGTAAGCTAGTTAATGGATGGATTAAATATATTTATTATTTCAGACTCTCTAGGAGAAACAGGTACTTTAGTTGCAAAAGCAGCAATGTCACAGTTTAAGGGAGAACATTTTCATCTTAGAAGATTTCCTTACATATATGATATTGAACAATTAAAGGAAATTTTAGAGGAAGCCTGTTCTGTTCAGAGAGCTATAATTATTTATACATTAGTAGATCAGGAATTAGCTAAGTATATAAAGGAATATACCTTAAATACAAAATTAGAAAGTATAGATCTTATGAGTCCATTATTAGATACATTAAGTGTAAAGACTGGAACCTCACCATCAAGAGAACCTGGTGTTATTAGAAAACTTGATAGTGAATACTTTGAAAAAGTTGCTGCAATAGAATTTGCAGTAAAGTATGATGATGGAAGAGATCCTAGAGGTATAAGAAAGGCAGATATAGTACTATTAGGTATATCTAGAACTTCAAAAACACCTCTTTCTATGTATCTTGCTAATAGAAATATTAAGGTAGCAAATGTGCCACTAGTTATGGAAGTAGAACCACCTAAAGAAATATTTGAAATACCTAGTAAAAAGATAATCGGACTTACTAACTCACCTGAAAGTTTAAATCAAATTCGGACTGAAAGATTGAGAGCGTTAGGATTAGGAGTTGGAGCAAATTATGCTAGCTTAGAAAGAATATTAGATGAATTAGAATATGCAGAAAGTATAATGAAAAGAATAGGATGTCCAGTAATAGATGTATCAAATAAAGCTATAGAAGAAACAACAGAGAATATAATTTCTTTATTAAAGAAAAATGGAATAGTTATCGAGGAATATGCCTAAAAATAAGGAGGTAATTTGAATGAATAAGAAATATGTGTATGATTTTAAAGAGGGTTCAAAAGGTATGAAGGGGTTATTAGGAGGAAAAGGAGCTAATTTAGCTGAAATGACTAATATTGGTTTACCTGTCCCTCAAGGCTTTGTAGTTACGACAGAAGCTTGTAGTGAATTTTATGAACAGGGAGAAAAACTTTGGGAAGATTTACTGACTGAGATAAGGGAACACTTAGAAAACTTGGAAGAAGAAGTAAATAAAAAATTCTCTGATAAGAAAAATCCATTACTAATATCTGTACGTTCAGGAGCAGCAATTTCTATGCCTGGAATGATGGATACTATATTAAACTTAGGTTTAAATGATGTATCTGTTAAAGGTTTAGCAGAATCTACAGGAAGTGAAAGATTTGCTTATGACAGTTATAGAAGATTCATTCAAATGTTTTCAGATGTAGCTATGGGAATACCTAATGTTAGATTTAACTCCTTATTAGATGATATGAAAGAAGAGAGAAATGTAGAATTAGATACAGATTTAGATGCAGAAGATTTGAAAAGATTAGTAGAAGAATATAAAGAAGTATATTTAGAAGAAGAAAAAGAAGAGTTTCCTCAAGAACCTATGAAACAGTTAGAATTAGCTATAGAAGCAGTATTTAAGTCTTGGGGAAATCCTAGAGCAGCTGTATATAGAAAATTGAACGATATTTCAGATGATCTAGGTACAGGTGTAAGTGTCCAGTCAATGGTTTTTGGTAATGCGGGAAATACTTCAGGAACAGGAGTTGCATTTACTAGAGATCCATCTACTGGTGAAAATAAATTATACGGTGAATATTTAATAAATGCTCAAGGAGAAGATGTAGTTGCAGGTATTAGAACTCCTAAAGGTATTTCTCAATTAGAAAAAGGAATGCCTCATGTGTATGAAGAATTTGTTAAATATGCTCATTTATTAGAAGAGCATTATAAAGATATGCAAGATATAGAATTTACAATTGAGGATGAAAAATTATATATCCTCCAAACTAGAGATGGGAAAAGAACTACTCAATCAGCTATAAAAATAGTTACAGATTTAGTAAAAGAAAATATTATAAATAAAGAAGAAGCTATAATGAGAATTAATCCTAATCATTTAAATCAATTGCTACATCCAGCATTTGATGAAGAAATGTTAAAAGCTACTAAATCATTGACTAAGGGATTAGCAGCATCTCCAGGTGCAGCATCGGGAAAAGTTTATTTTAATGCTGAAGATGTAATGGAAGCTAAACAAAGAGGAGAAAAAGTTATATTAGCTAGATTAGAAACTTCTCCAGAAGATATAGAAGGTATGGTATCTGCAGAAGGAATACTTACGTCTCGTGGAGGGATGACATCTCATGCTGCAGTTGTAGCTAGAGGTATGGGTAAATGTTGTGTAGCAGGAGCAAGTCAGATTAGAATTAATGAAGAAGAAAAAACTCTTAGAGTAAAAGATATCGTAGTAAAAGAAGGAGAAAATATATCATTAGATGGTAGTACCGGAATGGTATATGTAGGAAAGGTTAATAAAGTACAACCTGAACTAAGTGAGAGTTTCGAAGAATTTATGAATTGGGTAGATGAAATTAAAAGACTAGAAGTCAGAGCAAATGCAGACAATCCGCAAGATGCAGCTCAAGCTTTAAAATTTGGTGCACAAGGAATAGGATTATGTAGAACTGAGCATATGTTCTTTGGCGAAGAAAGAATAACTTCTGTAAGAAAAATGATAATGGCTAGTGATTTAGAGGAGAGAGTGGATGCATTAGATGAATTACTACCTGTACAAAGAAAAGATTTTTATGATCTATATCAATCTATGGGTGAAAGAGCTGTAACTGTTAGATTACTAGATCCACCATTACATGAATTTATTCCTGTTAGAGAACAAGATATCAAGAATTTGGCTAAATCTATGAATATTGGATTTGAAGATCTAAAATATAGAATAGATGAGCTACAAGAAGTAAATCCTATGCTAGGTCATAGAGGATGTAGGCTTGCAATAACCTATCCTGAAATATATAGAATGCAGGTTCGGGCTATAATAGAGGCAGCTATAGATGTAAAAGAAGAAGGATATGAAGGAATCTTACCAGAAATAATGGTACCTTTAGTAGGAAATGTAAAAGAGCTAGAATATGTAAAATCCCAATTAGTAGAAGAAATAAATATGGTATTTGAAGAAAGAAATAATACAGTTGATTATATGATAGGTACAATGTTAGAAGTACCTAGAGCGGCTGTAACAGCAGACGAAATAGCTATGGAAGCAGAATTCTTTAGCTTTGGAACTAATGATTTAACACAAATGGGTTTTGGCTTTTCAAGAGATGACTCAGGTAAATTTTTAGATGAATATGTAAATAAAGGAATACTTGATGGAAGTCCTTTTGAAAGTATAGACCAAAAAGGTGTAGGTAAACTAATGAAAATGGCAGTAGAATTAGGACAAAAAACTAGACCAGA
>DATGUA010000033.1:0-9426 GCA_035301545.1 Tissierellaceae bacterium
ATTGGCGACGTTATCAATGAACTCATAAATATTATGTCTCCCTTCTTTAATGTACAATTAATATTGTAAATGATTTCGATCTTATAATCAATTTTAAAAAAATAAAAATAATGTTAACTTTTTACAATAATTTAAAATAAAGAAACCATTTTATGATTTGATATCAAATCATAAAATGGTTTTCGCTTATACCTTTGCTATATATTCATAAGGAAGATCAACTATTTGGCCTGATGAGTCTATCTTTACTAAATTAGTCAATGTATCCTTCAAGATGTTATATTGCATATTAACATTATTGGGAGCTCCTGCATTTGCACCGATTGGCACCCTAGGTGCTACAGCCCTAGGAGTCCTTCCTTGTTCTGCTATAGGAGGTAAGGCTGCTATTAAAATCGTCGGTATACCTAACTTCTCAATTTCCCTCTGTATCGTCACGACAGATCGATGACAAGTCCCTCAACCTGCAGTCATTACTATCCCATCTACCTCTTCTTCTTTTAGTATATTAATAATCTTAGGAGCCATTTCTTCTTTCAGTTTTTTCTGATCTCCTCCTCCACCCATAAAACCTATATGAATAGGTGCTGCAGATTTTATAAACCCTTCTTCTTCTAATTCACCTATCCTATCTATGGGAAACATAGAGTTTATATCCTTCTTAGCATCTCCATTATCATAACCCCCATGACTTACCATTAATTCATCTGATGGAGTATCATTGGGAATTGTACGAAATGTAGAATCACCTGAAAGATTAAATTTTTCATCCTCTTTTTTGTGAATTCCAGCACCTGTAACTAAAGCTATATTCATATTTTTTAATTCCTTATTTACAGGCGTCCAAACTGAAGAAGGAATACCAGGAACAAATATTTCAGATTGTAATCCTTTTACTATCTTCAAATATTTTTAACCTCCTTACTTTATAAGAATACCCCATTTATAAATATAAATAACAAAGCTAATGGAACTACAAAAACTACTAATGGTTTCCACCAATCATAAACTTTAAACCTCTTTACAGATAAGTTGGCTTCGGTTTGGTAATTATCAAATTTCCAAACAAATGCTGTGTATATAGATAATATTAATGCACCTAAAGGCATCATTACATTCCCTGACAGAAAATCTGCAAAATCAAATAGGTTCATTCCATTTATTGAAATTCCAGACCAAGGACCAGTAGCATTTCCCATTATTGTAGCAAATCCTATTACAAATATCAAAGCTAATGATATCCATACAGACTTCTTCCTATCTAATTTAAACACTTCCATACCTGTGGTCACTACCGGCTCTAGATAGCCTAAGGCTGAAGATAAGGCTGCAAAAAATATTAACAAGAAAAACAATGCGCCAAAAAAACTTCCAAAAGGTATTTGATTAAATAAATTTGACATTGTAACAAATAGAAGTGAAGGTCCTTCGCCAGTATTTAATCCCAGTGAGAATATTGCTGGAAACATTATTAATCCTGTAATCAAAGCTGCTAATGTATCAAAACCTATTATTAATAAGCTGTCTCCAGGTATATTACTTTTTCTATCTAAATAGGATCCATATATAAAACCACCACCACTAGCTATTCCTATAGAGAAAAAGGATTGACCTAAAGCAGCTATAAAAGTATCAATAGTTATTTCAGAAAAATCTACACCTAAATACCACTTTACTCCTTCCATTGCACCAGGCAATGTTAAAGACCTTATGGCTAAAATTATAAGCATTGCGAAAAGTGTTGGCATCATTATTTTGCAAGCTTTCTCTACTCCCTTTTCTAATCCTTGTGCAGATATTATACCTATTATTAAAGCACAAGCTAGGGTTAGTCCTCCTATCACTAAGGGGTTACCTATAAAACTATCATAAGCCTGCGAATATCCTTCCGTACTCAGACCTGCTAATCCCCCTGTAACCATCTTATATAAATATCCCATTATCCAACCCATTATCTGAATATAATATGTTAATATAATAAATGCTGCTATTACTCCAGCCCATCCAAATAAAGTCCAAGGACTTCCTTTTTTAGTTTCTTTCCTCATTCCAATTACTGGACTACTATTAGTTTTCCGACCTAAACTTAACTCCATCGTAAAGAGAGGTATACCAATTAATAATATTATACCTAAATAAACTAATACGAATGCCCCTCCCCCATTAGTTCCTACTAGGTATGGGAACCTCCATATATTTCCTAATCCTATTGAAAATCCAGCTGCTGTCAGTATAAATCCAAATCTACTACCCCACTTTTCTCTAGGTTCTCTTCCTGTACTATCCATAATCTCACTCCTTATCCTATTTAAGAAATCGTTATCCTTACTTATGGCATTAAGAGAGGATTCTAGATTCCTCTCTTAATTTTATACTTTATTTTAGATATTGTCTTTTATTAAAATCTAGTAGGACTTTCAACATCTTTAGATAAACTATCTAATGCCCTATCTACCAAATCTTTTCTTAAATCATGCTCTTCTTGCTCTGAAAGACTTGGATCTCCTACAGGATGAGGTATAGCAATAGTTGGTACTATTCTATTAGCTCCTACTGATTCTGAGATTGTAGTTATAGTGGACATATGCACTATTGGAATACCATATCTTTCTATTTCTTTTACCATCGTTGCACCGCAACGTGTACAAGTACCTCACGTAGATGTAAGTATTACTCCATCTACTCCTGCTTCTTTTAATTCTTTCCCAATTTCAGTACCAAATTCTACTGATTTTCCTACTGCAGTACCAGTTCCTGTAGTAGTATAGAAATATTTATACACTCCTCCTAATTTCCCTTGTTTTACTGCTTCTTCCATAAGGTCTAGTGGAGCAATTCTATCAGGGATTTCATTCGCATAAACTGGATCAAATCCTCCATGAACAGTAACGAATTTTCCTTCTTTTAAACCTTCTAATGACTCTACATCATATTTGTTCCATTGTTGAGCACTTGATGATTGTAATCTATCTGGATTTCCTTCTGGAACCATTCCTCCTGATGTAACTAAGGCTATAGTTGCATTTGACAAATCCTTAATAGCATCTGCTGGTTCTACTGAATCAAATTCTGACATTGGAAGTTCTGTTTGAAATTCCTCATCATTTAGGCGAGCTAATAACATTTTAACCGCTCTTTTTGATCCTATTTCATCAGCAAATACAGTCAGTCTTTTTCCTTGTGGTATATATCCATCTTCCTCTGGCTTTCCTAACTCTTCCCCCTTCATTAGCTTTTTAACTACATTTGCTATCTTAGGAAGTGCATCTCTCATACCTGCCGCTGAGTCTAATGTTTCTATAATTATAGCTTTATCTTTAGAATATTCCACTGCTGGATTTTCTATATACATTCCAGTAACAGCCTTTTTATCTAATTCTTCTACTACTGCATTTACAACCCCTGAACATGCCATACCATATCTACCTGCATTAAATGCTGGTCCTGCTACAACTATATCAGGATCTTCTTTCTTTACTACATCCATTATATATTCTAAAGCTTCTTCTTTATTTTCATTAAAATAATTATCTCCACATATTATTGTACCTACTACTTCTCCTTCATCACCTAAGAGATTATTAAATCCTAATGCTGGACCGACTGGTCCTTCCTTATATTCTGGTGCAATATCTGCTTGATCTTCTCCACCTATTTGTCCAAAAAACTGATTTACATAATATAATACTTTAAATTTCATCTTTTACTCTCCCCCTTTCCTGAATTAATATAATTCAACTGTTAAATCATGATATCCTATTTCTGAAGTAGAACCTATAACAGCATTCAATTCGCAATGTAATCCTCCATCTTCTTCTAAAGAACCTTCCCATCCTCCAGCTAGTGTAGCAATGGCCTTTTCATCTCCAATTACCTTATCTGCTGGTGTAAGTTTTACAGGATGACTTACATTTCCAGTTGATACAACTGCTACAGCTTCTTTAGTAGTATCTGCTAATGGTTGACTCATACCATCTCTTCCTGAACATTCATCTGTTATTAATACAGTTTTTATTCCTGAGTCTTCTAATCTCTTACATATCATTAAAAGATCAGAATCTGGGTTTCCATATCCTTCTTCAGATACTATAACTCCATCTGCTCCAATGCTTCTACATAATTTTGCTGTGTAATCACAGGTTCTAAACTTACCTTCTAGAGTAGTAAGCTCTGGAGTAATTATTACGCCTAGGAAATTTATAGTTTTTCCATGTTCTTCATACAAATCTAAAATAGCCGAATTGTTTTGATGTTGATAAGTTGTAATCTTATCACAAGCCGCAACACAATTACCACTTATAACTGCTCCATCTAACTCTTCATTTGGATGAAGAAGTGTTGGTAATATAAGCTGACTATTTACACCATATACATATCCATCATGTAGTAATCCTTGTGAAATTAACATTTCTACATAAGCTACTTTTGGTAAATCTGGATATTTTTCAGTTTCTTCAGCATGACTTCCTAATTCATAGGTTTTTACTTCATCTGGTTCTACATCTCTTCCAGCTTCCCCTACATATTCTGATGCTTTAAGTCCTGCAAGTCTAATTGCAGTCTCATGATCATGTGGTTCTAACCCTTCTACTGGCTCAATATCTACAACTAAATTACAAGTTTTTGAAAATGGAGTCCATTTTGCACCTTCTCCCCACATATCTATTACACCTTCTTGGAATCCTACTATATCTCCAACAGTTACTACTGCAGCTCCATGAAGAATGTTTACTTTTCCATCTCCCACTTGTGCCATATCTGTTGAAACACCTGGAAATCCATTTCCTTCTCCTTCTATTTTTACCCTTGGTTCAATAACATCTTTAACTGGTATTATTCTTGTCTTTTCTCCAGGTCTTGCTACATCTAATTTGACATCTTTGATTTTCTTGTCTTCTTTAAGTTTAGCTATTAACCCTTCACTATCTACTGTAAGAACCCCATCATTTACACTATTTTCACTACCTAATTGAATATCTTTAATATGGATTCTTCTATGCTCTAATTTCAAGAAAATACACCCCCACTTTTATTTTTATTTCTAATTACTCATTCTTTTAAACTCTTCTAAAGCTGAATTTAATAGTTCTTCATCTATGAAAGAATAGTCTTCACTATTTTCAACATCTGGATCTCTTGACTCCATTTGTTTATCATAGGTTTGGATACTATTCTCAATAGTATTAATATGGAACTCAATATCACTACCAGTTCCCTTTTTTATTATAATAGATCGATATGGAGAGAAAAACATTCTTATACTTGCTCCTAGTGGATGATTAACAAGTTCAGAACCAGTATGAACTAGATCTCTAACTCTCAATAAAACATCTTTAAAACTTCCCTCTAAAAATATGGTATTTTCATATTTATCTCTTACACTAGGATTATTTGTAACAATATTATATTTAAATGTATTAGTCATGCCTTTTCCCCCATATCTATTTTCTATTTAATTATTTATTAATATTTTCCATGCTCTTTTCTAATTCCACTTACTTCTTCTACAATTGCATCTACATCTAGCACCATTTCCATCATACCAATTTGATCTTCATATACATCTGAATCAACATTGTCTTTGAATTCTGGTTCTACTGCATGATATACCTGAAGCCCTAACTGAGCTGCTGTCAATGGACCTGCATAGGTAGGATCTCCTGCTGTTACAGTTTCTGCAGCTAAACCTGCAGCTTCTGCTTCTGCTCCACCTATTACAATTACGATGTTTTCAGCACCGTGTTTTTCACTAAGATCTTTTACTCTTTGTTGATTTTCCAAATCCATTGTTCCTGCAGCCGTTCACACAAAACACTCTGTTGAAGAAAATACAACTTCTGCTTCTGTGTTTTTTAGACATTCTTCTATGGCTGGTCCAGGTATACCATCTCTATCACCAATAACAATTACTTTTGAATCTTTATTGAAAATTGTCATTTTAAAACCTCCTTTGAAATTATAAGTGTATTTATACTGTTTATATATATTATTATACATGTACTCATAATGTATTTCAAGTGTATTTTACGAAAGATATAAGAAAGATAGGCTTAATCACCTTGATTTTTACCTAATCTAAGTATACTTTAATATTAATTATATTATAAAAACTCTTTCTTATAACTCTTATAATAACTCTTCCTTGATTTTAGCTACAAATTCATCTATATGTAGTTCTGCATATTTTTCTGCTTTATATACATCCTTTTCTTTTATAGCTTCTAAAATCTTTCCCAGTGTATTACTGAATAAATATATATCATCAAAATACTGTTCACAATAGTGCCATAATCGTTCTGTCTGATAATGAAGAGAGTTTAACATATCCTGTAACCAAGGATTTCCACAACTATTAAATATTATTTGATGAAATTCCTCATCATCCTTTATAGCATTTTGGTAATCCTTTTCTATGTTATAACTCTTCAGCCTATCCATTATTTTTTCCAATTTCTCTATATTTTCATTTGTTATCCTTTTAACCGCAAGTTTTGTTGCAAAAGGATCTAATACCCTAGTAACTTCAAATACATATTTCATTTGTTTAAAATCAATTGAAGCAACTTGTGCACCGAGCCTAGGAATTATATCTAATAATTTATCATTACTTAATAATTGAAACACCTTCCTGATAGGAGTTCGACTAATATTAAATTCCTCAGCTAATTCTACTTCATTTAAAATTTTTCCTGGTTCATATTCTAATTGAATAATCCTTTTCCTTAATATTTTATATATACCATTTGTATCTAGCTTAGTTTCCTTCATTTTTATACTCCTTACTTAAATTTTATTTAAATATTATTATACGTATAAAATTTTCATTTTGCAAATAGTATAATGAATATAAAAATGATATAGAATTATCACCAGAAAGTAAGTTTGTATATTAATATACAAACCTATTTTCTGGATCAATTATTTAGTATAGAATAGTTATCTTATTATTTTATAATATTGTGCTCAGGTCCATATGGATATTTAGTTATATTTTCAACACTACCATCATGGTGTATTACAAGTATGTCGTGTTCTCTATATCCACCTGCTCCAGGTGCTCCTTCTGGAATCATAATCATCGGTTCCATAGATACTACCATACCTGGTTCAAGAACAGTTTCAATGTCTTCTCTTAATTCAACTCCTGCTTCTCTTCCATAATAATGTGAAAGGACACCAAATGAATGACCATATCCAAAAGATCTATTCGCAAGTAGGTCATGCTCTCTAAAGATCTCATTTAGTTCATGGGCAATATCCATACAACGTACCCCTGGTTTAATTAATTTAAGTCCCACTTCATGTGCCTTAACATTTATTTCCCAATATTTCATATGAGCATCACTTACTGATTTATAGAACATTGTTCTTTCAAGTGCTGTATAATATCCTGCTATCATTGAGAATGAATTATGACTTAAGATATCTCCTTCTTGTATCTTTCTAGATGTAGACCAATTATGTGCCCCGTCTGTATTAACACCTGATTGGAACCATATCCATGAATCACGAAGTTCAGTGTTAGGATATATCTCTGATATCTTACGAGTCATAGCTTGAGTTCCAGCAAGTGCTACTTCATATTCAGGTACACCCGCAGCTATCGCTTCAGCTACCGCTTCCCCACCAATATCACATACATGAGCTCCATTTTTAATATGTTTTATTTCTTCTTCAGATTTAATGGTTCTAAACATCATAATATCATATGAAACATCCACAAATTCAAAATCAGGAAAATAATCTTCAAGTTGTTTTTTAAGTTCTAGACTTACCTCATCAAATTCAATTCCTACTTTACCCTCCTTAATACCAGCATCATTTAATACATTTTTTACTGCATAGAAATAATTATCTCGTTTCCAGTCAGTATATACTATATTATCTCCAAAGCTTCTTCTCCATGGCATTCCACCATCTATATTTGCACTTACTGTAACATGTGCATCCTGAGTAACTACAAGACCATAATTTCTACCAAAATACGTAAATAAGAATTCACTATAGTAATTAATGTTCTGATAAGATGTAAATAAAACTGCATCGATATCTCTTTCCCCCATATATTTCCGTAATTTATTATTACGATTCGTCATTTCCTCCTTTGAAAATATGGGTGTATCTTTTTCACCATTCTCTAATCTTTTTAATCTTTCTAAATCTGACATTGACTGAACCATTTTTTCTATCCCCTTTCATAAGTATATTGATGTTTGAAACTCACATTTATATATTGCAATTATCATGCCAAACACATGGTGATTGATGTTTAATCTGTGAAATAAGCCACTCATAAGCTAACTTGTTAGAACATAAACATAAGTATTAGAATTTAAAAGCAAATATTTTAGTATTTAAATTAATAATAGTTTGCATTGTCTAATAATTTTAATTATACTTAACATTAAGAAATTTTTAACAAGCTATTATACTAAACTAATTATATTAACCTAAAGGGGTGATATATTTGAATTTTATTAAAGTGAAAGATATTCACTTTGCAGATGCATATATTCAAATTTTCGACTTATTAGATGATGGAATAATGGTTGTAGATATGGAAGGAAAACTAGTCGTATACAATGAAGCAAGTGAAAAATTAGATAAACTATCTAAAGAAGATGTAATAGGAAAGCATATCCAAGATTGTTTTCAAACTGAGAGTCATACAAGTATTACACTAGAGGTCTTAAAGACTCGAAAATCACTTGTAAACGTTTACCAATCCTATATTACAATAGAAGGTAAAAAAATCTCCTCAGTCAGTAGTGCTTATCCACTAATGAAAGATAACAAAATGCTTGGGGTATTCACCCTAACAAAAGATATTACGAAGTTTAACGAAACATTAGATGTATTCTATAAACATGATATAGAAAGTGCTGACCAAGATGACGGAAGAGCTAAATTCCAATTTGATGACATAATCGGACAAAGTAGTGAATTGAAAAAGTGTATAGATATAGCAAAAGCAACTTCAAAAACCAATTCTAATATTTTAATTTATGGTGCAACAGGAACAGGAAAAGAACTGTTTGCACAAAGTATTCATAATAATAGTCTCGTACCTGGACCATTTGTTTCTATAAATTGTGCAGCAATTCCTGAAAATCTTTTAGAAGGTCTTTTATTTGGAACTACTGAAGGAGCCTTTACAGGAGCTAAAAACCATCCTGGCTTATTTGAAGAAGCTAAAAACGGTACACTGTTTCTAGATGAGTTAAATTCCATGCCTCCAAACCTCCAACCAAAACTATTAAGAGCTATTGAAACTGGCAAAATACGTCGAGTGGGTGAAACTAGGGAGCGAATAGTCAAGCCTAGAATAATAAGCGCTTTAAATATACATCCATTAGACGCTATCGAGAACCATGATATAAGAATGGATTTATTTTATCGACTAGGTGTTATTACAATTGTAATCCC
>DATGUA010000034.1:0-5689 GCA_035301545.1 Tissierellaceae bacterium
AATCCTCCCGTCTTCTATTAACATATCTCCTATCTGATCGAACCCATCACTAGGATTTATAATTCTACCATTTTTAATAATCATTTTGCTGCCTCCTTTAAATACTCTAAAATGATCATAGCGCCACAAACTGCATCTTCAATTTCCGCATATTCTTCTGGATTATGACTTATTCCATCATTACAAGGTATAAATATTAAACCCGCCTTAGTTAATTTAGTAAACTTCATAGCATCATGACCTGCTCCACTACTCATTATAATATGATTTATTCCTAAATCTTTAGCAGCTTTAGATAGATCCCTCCTCAAATTCTCATCTAATACTACAGAATCTGCATTAGATACTAATTTTATATCATAAGATAAACATCTCCTATTACATACTTCTTCTATTAACTCTTCTATTTCAACTTTTATATCATACATAGATTTAGTAGACTTATCCCTAATATCTACAGAAAATTCTACCTCGCCTGGAATTACATTTACGGAATTTGGATAATTACCAATCATACCAACCGTGGTTACAGCAGTACCACTTTTATAATTTTTCCCTATAGATTCAATAGCTGTGATAATCTCTCCAGCAGCACAAAGTGCGTCTTTTCTTAAGCTCATAGGTGTTGCTCCAGAATGTTCTGCTAATCCCTTTATTCGAGCTTTCAACCTAATATTACCTGCTATAGCATCTACAATTCCTATCTTTAAATCCTTATTTTCTAAAATTCTTCCCTGCTCAATATGAAGCTCCAAATAAGCCTTAATTCCCTTTATTAGTTCAGGTTTTTCATTCAATCCTCTGTTTTGAAAAATTTCACTAAGTTTTTTTCCTTTTTGAGACACTAGACTATCAAAATCATAAGATTCTCCAGTAATTAATCCACTACCTAAAGTGCTTTTCATAAAGTTACTAGATTCTTCACATCTAAAAGCAGCTACTTTTAGAGGAATATCTAAATTATCTTCTTCTATTAATTTTAATAATATTAGGCCTACTGCTACTCCTATGACTCCATCATACCTTCCACCATTTATAACCGAGTCTAGATGAGAACCTATTAAATAATACTCATCATAATTTTTGATACTTATAAATGTATTTCCAACCTCATCAGTTTCTACTAAATAACCTTCTTCCTTAGCTATTCTGACGAATTCTTCATGCATTAGGTCTTCTTCCCTTGTATAACCTAATCTTGTAACTCCACCATCTTCCTCTACCCCAATTGGATAGAATCTCTTCATAATATCATTTAAGTATGTAGTCAAATCTATATATTCCATCTTTCAACTCCTTTTTTGCATTCTGTAATCAGGAAAACCCTTCCAATGTTTATAGTTACATACTAGCACAAATTATTTTATTATCATATATAGAAATATACAAAAAATTCAGGTTTTATTTGTAATTATAATAATACTTATAATATTGTGATAATAAGGAAAGAACAAAAAATTACTCTAGGAACTAGAGTAATTTTTTAATCTTATTACACATTAAAAATAATTTTAATTTGAAATTATCTTCAAAGATACGTGTATCAAAACCGGTTATTTCTTTCACCTTTTTCAATCTATAACGTACCGTATTTTGATGAACATATAACTTCTCTGATGTATTAATTATATCCATATTACATTGATAAAATGTTTTTAAAGTCAATAACAAATCATCACTTAACTCCCCACATATATCATCAAATATTTTGTAATCTTCCATCCTTAATACCTTTTCCATAAATAAGTAAATTTTTAATTTATCATAGTAAAATATAGAATCATTATTATCTAAGATCTCAATTAATTTCAAAACTTCAATAGAATTATAATATGTTTCTTTTATCCCTTCTAATCCCTTTCCTATAGAACCTACTCCAATTTTAGTTCGTTGAAGCTCTCTGTCATTTATATATCTTTTTATTAAATTCAGTATTTGTTTTAGATTATTCTTAAGATCGCTTTTATCATCTGCAAAAAATAAAACAGATGATTTTCCTTCTATCGTTACTACAGGATTATGATTAAAATTTAATAATCTATCACTTCTTTTAGAAACCTTTTTTGCCAAATTTCTTAATTCTTCATTATATCTATCAGTATCTTCATCATCATGTGTTAAAGTTATTGCTAAAGAATAACTTTCACGAATCTTAAATCCTAATAACTCGCCTCTCTCAATTATAAATTCATAAGCTTCATAGTTATCAAATATAATATCTTTCATATATTTTTCAATCATAAATTCAATATCTCGATTATGTAGGATTTTTTCCATTCCATTTACAATTAGTTCTATATATGTAATATCTTGTGGGATCACAGTTAGTACAAGACCTTTCTCATTAGCCTTTTCAATGATTAACTCATCTAGTTCCTCAATAAATTCGCCTAATTTAATTGCAAGGCAAGAACAATTTAAATCCGCTAATTTATCTATTAGCTTTATTTGTTTCTGTACATCATCCTTTACGGCATAAAAGCTAGTAATTATAAAATCATTTCCCTTTAACCATTTAGTTATATCTGGAACTTCCATAACCGTTAAACTTGAAACCCTTTTATTTAACCCTCTATACCCAGCAACTATCTTTAATCTTCTTAAAACAGGCAGAGCTAGAAGTTCTTTCACCGTAACCATTTTTATCCCCCATTTCATAGTATACTAATAAAAATAACCAAAACTAATATGATTCATTATATAACAGTATATTGAGTTCTACCTAACATTTCAATTTTAATCTGCAATCAGGGAGTTATCAGGATCAAATTCTCATCTAAGAAATGATTATTAATAATAATTAAGAGTTAAAAAATCAACTTGTGATATTATACTACCTATTCTACATGTAGAAAGAACTGCTGGATCAATTACTTTTGTTCCTCTACTAATTATTGTATAAAACCTTTCCAGCGCCTAATAACATTGCCGTATGACCCCCTCCTTTAACGTCTTCATAAAAAATTGTATCAATTTGGTTTAGAAAACGTAATTAAAAAAGAAGATAAAGTTTTACCTTATCTTCTTAGAATTCACCATAAAATTATTAAATCTTATTTATCTTTTTTAAATATCCTCTTAACCTTTATTTTAACTAAATTTATAGCCCAATCTACTTCTTCTATCCTCATTATATAAATTAATATAAAATAGATTAATGCTCCTATACCAGCAGATATTAATAAAGATAAAAGTTCTCTCATCTTACCACTTCCTAAATAATTAACAAGTCCAGCATCTAAAAAATATACAACTACTCCCATAATTAGAGCAGCTAGTAAAGATTTTAAACCACATTTTATAGATTTTATAAAACCAAATGGTCCTATCTTTTTTCTTAATCTATAAAGTAAATATAATAATGTGATTATTGATGATATAGATGTAGCAAGAGCTAATCCTCTATGAGCCATCAATTGAATAAGAATTAAGTTTAAAACTACATTTACACATAATGTGATAAAGCTATTTATCATTGGTGTTTTAGTATCCTGTAAAGAATAATAAACCTTATTTATTACGGATTTCATTGAAGAAGCCATCATACCTATTGAATAAAATGTTAAAGCTCCTGCTGTCATATATGTAGCTCTAGAATCAAAAACTCCTCCCTCAAATGCAATCTTAACAATAGGATAAGCTAATACTATCATTCCAACAGTAGCTGGTATAGTAATTAACATAATAACATTCATTCCATAAATTGTAGTCTTTTTTAATCCTTCATATCCTTTTTGGTTCGCATCATTAGACAACATTGGATATAAGACTGTAGTAATTGCAGATATAAATGTTCCTTTCACTAACCCATTTAATCTATTAGCATATTGTAAAGAAGAGATACTTCCTTCTACTAAATTTGATGCCATAGATTTATCAACTATATTATTAAAATCGCTAATTGTAGCACTTATAAGTACTGGTGGTACTAAATAAATTATTTTTTGAACATATACATCCTTAAAATCTAGTATAAATTTATACCTATAACTATTCTTTCTAAGCCCAGGTATTTGTATTATGATTTGAGATGCTACTGCCAAAACAGAGGTCACCATTAAACCTATTATTCCAAAAGTATTAGATAGAAATATTAGGAATCCAATATATACAAAATTAAAAGGTAAGTCTGCCATTGCTGATTCATTAAACATTAATTCACTTTGAAGATAACCTCTGAAAACTCCTTGTACACTTGCAAAAAGGATAGAAGGTAATCCTATTTTCATCATTAATACTGCTAAATCAAATTGCTTTCCTTCAAATCCCGAACCTAAAATCTTTATAATAATCGGTGATAATATCCATCCTAATACCATTAGACCAAAGGAAATTAAAATAATAATATTTAATAAATTATTTGTATGGTCTATTTTCCCCTGTTTCCCTTCCTTTTCTTCTACTTCAGATAATACTGGTATCATTGTAGTATTAATAGATTTAATAATCATTGAAGTAAATAATCCAATTGCTGAAAGAGCAATAAAAAAGGTATCAGTTTCAACACCTGATCCAAATTTTAAAGCTATTAATCTCTCTCTTATAAATCCTAGGATTTTACTTCCAAATGAAAAAAATATTATGACAGCAATAGACTTAGCTGCCTTATTCGATTTTGACATTAATTTTCCTCCATCTTAAACTCTATGTATTACATAATCTTATAATTTAAATAAAATATATCTGTATTTTACCAATTATATCATGTTTATCAAAAATTTAATATAGCCATCCTATTTAAATAAGATGGCTATATTATTATATCCTATATTATTCATTTTTAAAAGTAACAAGCTCTGGTTTCTCCTTTACCTTTGATACTCCATCTATATTTTAATTAGTCATAATTTGTAACTCTTTGGTCTTTTACGTCTTCATATATAAATTTTTTCAGTAAAGCTATATTATCATCTACATCTCTTGGAATCATATAAAATATTCCATTAATCATCTGATGTTCAACATGTTCATCTACAGGAATTCTATATTGTTCAATATCTCTAATATTAGATGTAACTACATTAGTTCCTAAAGTTAAGATTTCCATCTTAGAAAGGCTGGTGTCTACATAAGGTAAAGTCTCATTTAATAATCCAGGATACTTAGTAACATTTAAACTCATAGCTTTATTTAACATTTCTTCCATTACTACTCTTTGTCTCTCAGTTCTTTCATAGTCACCATTACCTGTTTTTCTTATTCTTGAATATGCTAATGCTTGTTCCCCATTTAATGTCTGTAAACCAGAACCATCTATTTTTACATGTGATACTTCATTAGGTTTAACATCAATTTCTACTCCACCTATAGCATCTATAATCTTCTGAAATCCAGCAAAATCTATTGAAACAAAATCTCTAATATTCATATTGAAGTTTTGATTAATAGTTTTCATTGCTAATTCAGGACCACCAAAAGCATAAGCGTGTCCTATTTTATCCATTCCTTGATCTTCAATTTCGACATATGTATCTCTCATAATCGACGTTAGTTTAATCTTTTTATGTTTTTTATCTACAGATGCAATCATTATACTATCAGATCTTGACGTTGTTCCATCTTCTCCTTGATCTAAACCGAATAAGGCAATATTCGTAGTTTTATTGTCCTTAAAACCTTCTTCAATATTATTATCTATTATTCCTAAATTATCATCTTCTTTGGATATTTTAACATTATCAACCTTATC
>DATGUA010000035.1:0-5537 GCA_035301545.1 Tissierellaceae bacterium
CCAATACTGCACCAACAGTAACATTAACAGCCACACCAACAAGAACTGTTAAGAATGGTAAATTCTTTGTTGATATTGAGGCAACAGCTACTGATGCAGACGGAGATGCAACCACTTTGGAATATGAAGGAAGAACCAGCGATAACTATTATTCAGTAGGTACACATACGGTTCGTGTTCGTGCAAAGGATATAGCTGGAGCTTACTCTCCTTGGATGGAAAGGAGCTTTACAATAGTAAATTCAGCACCAACAGTAGCATTAACAGCAACACCTACTAGAACTGTTAAGAATGGTAAATTTTTCGTTGATATAAAGGTAACAGCCAATGATGCAGACGGAGATGCAACCACTTTGGAATATGAAGGGAAAGCCAGCGATAATTATTATTCAGTAGGCACACATACAGTTCGTGTCCGAGCAAGGGATATAGCAGGAGCATACTCCTCTTGGGCAGAAAAGAGCTTTACAATTGCAAACTCAGCACCGACTACTCCTATAATCACTAGGACACCTAGCGGGAATAGCGTTGCTCCTGGTACTAATGTGACTATTACAGCTAAGAGTACTGATGCAGACAATGATCCAATTACCTATGTTTGGGAGGGACGTAATGCAGAAACACAAGTCTATCCATTAGGGAAAAATACAGTTCGTGTAAAGGCTGTGGATTCTACAGGTGCAGAATCTCCTTGGGCTGCGATTGTATTCTTTGTAGCTGATTCAAACGGTGGTGGGGGTATGACGCTAACTGGTCCTGATTCAGTGATTCTAGAAAATGGATTGGAAGGTGCAACTATTAGTGAATATACATTTACTGTTCCACCAGTAGCAGGACACAGCGGAAGTGATTATGGCCGTGTTCGTGGATATAATGTATTGACCAAACAATGGGATCAGCTTGACTATGGAACAACAAGCAATGGAATAACATTCAGCAAAACTTTAAGTACTGGAGTTTATTCAAAACTAGAATTTTATTATTACACAAACCATAATTGCATGTACAACAAATCAAATATAACCTATTCAGTAAATTACCATTTTGAATAAAGAGGGGGTCAATTAATATGGAAAGAGCAATTGAAAAGACAAATAATTTTATAACAAATAAAGCTATAGCTATAAAATCGGCAACTAGCAATAACAGAGGAGAAGGATATATTGATACAGCTGTAAAAATTCTTATTTCAGTAGTTTTAGGAGCATTACTTCTTGCAGGGTTATATATGTTATTCGGTGATGTAGTTATGCCAACATTAAATGAGAGAATTACAGATATGTTCAATTATGCAGGTTAACAGCATCTCACAAGGGGTGCTTTTTTCTTTTCTGCTTTTGGCGGCCTCTTATGCAGATATTAAAAGAAGAGAGATTCCAGATACAGTCTGTGTGCTCCTTGTATTAGCAGGATTGATGAATTTTAGTTATATAAATCTATTGGGAATATTTGTAGCCTTACCATTTCTCTTAGCAGCAGTACTGAAAGAAAACAGTATCGGTGGGGGTGATATTAAGCTAACTGCTTCAGCAGGTATTGTCCTTGGGTTTTGGAAGGGGATCTATGGACTGATAATAGGGCTTAGCCTACTGATATTGTTTTATATAATATTAAAAATCATAGCAGTCATCAGAAAAAAGCAAGTGGCAAAGAACTTATCTATGCCACTTGCTCCCTTTTTAGGGATAGGTTTTATAATCATATATTTTATAAATTAGGAGGAAAATCATATGGGATTTTTAAAGAATAGAACAGTAATCGGAGTGGTTTGTATACTACTATCACTTCTTATATGCTTTGGACTTACACCACTGTTTAATAAAGGTATGAGTCAGAAGACGGAAATTGTAAGGGTAACAAAGGAGATTAAAGCAGGTGATTATATGATAGGTACAATGTTAGAAGTACCTAGAGCTGCTGTAACAGCAGATGAAATAGCTAGAGAAGCAGATTTTTTTAGCTTTGGAACTAATGATTTAACACAAATGGGTTTTGGATTTTCAAGAGATGATTCAGGTAAATTCTTAGATGAATATGTAAATAAAGGAATACTTAATGAAAGTCCATTTGAAAGTATAGACCAAAAAGGTGTAGGTAAATTAATGAAAATAGCAGTAGAATTAGGACAAAAAACTAGACCAGATATAAAATTAGGAATATGTGGAGAACATGGTGGAGAGCCAAAATCAGTAGAGTTCTGCCACAATATAGGTTTAGAATACGTATCTTGTTCACCATTTAGAATACCTATAGCAAAATTAGCAGCAGCTCAAGCAGTATTAAGATAAATTACTATATAATATGAAAATCAGACCTCAAATTTGAGGTCTGATTTTTATTATCTTGGTACACAAATAACTTGATCTATTTGTAAATTATTAGGATTTATACCAGGATTAACTCTTATTATTTCTTCAACAGTAGTATTATATTCTCTAGCTATCTTATACAGACTATCTCCTCTAACAACCCTATAAGGGAAAGTACCTGATGGACAGTCATCCTTAGGTGGAGTTATATCTCCTTTACATAATGCATTCCAAGTTTTTGGACCTACTATACCATCTCTAGTTAAATTTGCACTTCTTTGGAAATTTATAACTGCTCTTTCTGTTTGATCTCCAAATATACCGTCTACAGCCCCAGGATTAAAACCTGCATCTTTTAGACGTTCTTGTAATTCTACAACATAGGATCCTCTACTACCTTTTCTAAGGGTGGGATTGTTAGAACAATCATTATCATCAGATGATGAAGGTATACAAATAACTTGACCTATTTGTAATCTATTAGGGTCCATACCAGGATTAGCTTTTAATATAGCTTCTACAGTAGTATTATATTGATTAGCTAATCTATATGGATTATCTCCTGATCTTATTGTGTATGCAAATGTGCCTGATGGACATCTGTCACCTGGTGGTCTAGTACTACAATCTTCACCTAAAGCAGTCCAAGTATTTACACCTACTATTCCATCTGGTGTTAAGTTTTCACTTCTTTGGAAAGCAATAACTGCTCTTTGTGTTTGAGGGCCAAATATACCATCTATAGAACCAGGATTAAACCCTTCTTCACGTAAAAGTCTTTGTAGTCTGCGAACATCAGAACCTTGGCTACCCATTCTAAGAGTAGGACATTTAGAACTAGATGGTGGAGTAGATGTAGATGAAGGTATACAAATATTTTGCCCTATAAATAATCTATCAGGATCTACTCCTGGATTAGCCTTTAATAATTCATCTACTGACACATTATGAGATTTTGCTAGCATAAAAAAGGTATCTCCTGCCCTTATAGTATAAGGATTAGAACCAGCTGGACATTGATTTCTATTATTATTCATTATTAATATCCTCCTTTTAAATTTAAAAGTATTATCTAAATTCATTTTATGCGATAATAATAGATTTGTGATTATTTATAATATAATTATTATAAAATATGGTAGAATAGATGAAAGAAGATTAATATACAGGATAATGGAGGGATTTATGATATATAAAATTGGAGACGTGGTAGAAGGTAGGATTATAGACTTTACTCATGAAGGAAATGGAGTATTAAAAACAGATGATTTCATAATTTTTGTAAAAGAAGCATTAATAGGAGATAAAGTAAAGGTAAAGATAGATAAAGTAAAAAAGAACTATGGAGTAGCAACACTAGTAGAAATTCTAGAAGAATCAAAAGATAGAATAGATGAACCTATTGATCTAACAGAATCAAGAGGAGGTATTCCCTTAATTGATTATAAATACTCTGAGCAATTAAAATGGAAAACTAATAAGGTCAAAATGGATTTAAAACGAATAGGTGGATTAAAAGATGTAAAAGTTAAAGATATGATAGGAATGAAAACTCCTTTTAGATATAGAAATCACACCCAAATCCCTGTAGGACAAGTAAAAGGAAAGCCTATAATAGGATTTTATGAAAAAGGAAGTAGATATATCATAGATATGGAAGGAAGTATACTTCAATCTAAAATTGGGGATAGAATAATTAGTATTATTAGGAAATGGATGAAAGAATATAATATTCCAATCTATAATAGAAGGAATAGAAAAGGAATACTGAGACATATAGGAATAAGAACTAATTATAAAGATGAAGCTATGGTTATCCTAGTTACTGGAAGTAATCATTTACCTTATAAATCTGAATTGATTCAAAGTTTAAGGGAAGAAAACATAATAAGTATATATCAAAATATTAATAAATCTAGATCATCTATGACTTATGGAAAAAAATATAAAAAACTAGATGGAGAGGATACACTATTAGATTATATAGAAGATTATAAATTTAAAATATCACCTAATTCTTTCTTCCAAGTAAATAGAAGACAGGCAGAAATACTATATAATAAAGCAAAAGAATATTTAGATTTAAATAAAGAAGATATAGTATATGATTTATATAGTGGAATTGGTACCATATCCCTATGTATAGCAAATCAAGTAAAAAAGGTATATGGAATAGAAGTAGTAGAAGAAGCTACAGAAGATGCAGAGATAAATGCTAAACTAAATAATGTAAAAAATGTAGAATTTATCACAGGAAAAGCAGAAGAGATATTTCCTGAAATAATTGAAAAAAACAGAAGAGCAAATAAAATAATATTAGACCCACCAAGAAAGGGAGTGGAAAAAGAAGTATTAGAAGCAATAACAGAGTTAGAACCAGACACCGTAGTATATGTATCGTGTAATTCGTCGACTATGGCTAGAGATGTAAAGGATTTGGTAGATAAAAGATATAAGGTGGTAGAAGTACAACCAGTAGATATGTTTCCCCATACAGCTCACGTTGAGAGTATAATTCTGATGACGTATTGTGGTTGAAAGGAGAAAAAGTAGGGTTCGACCACAATATATAGTGGTTTCGGGATAGAATTTGGGTCAAAAATCGGCTAAAAAACACCGATTTTTGACCCTTTTAAATAGGACATTTGACAGATGACATTGGATAATTGGAGATATAGGAAGAGTAAATGGTTAAATTTGGTTGATATTATGGTAGGTGAATTATATACTATAGATGAACATAGGTAAAATATTGTGCATGTAAAAAGAAAAAGCAAACAACTAGTTGTGTAGGAGGAGAAGCATGGAAGAATTAGTTTTATCAAAAATTAAAAAACATATGATTAATGATTGTGTGGATTTATATATTGAAACATTCACTAAAGAACCATGGAATGATATTTACGAATCAAGAAAACAAGTAGTGGAGTTTTTTAATAATCATTTTAACAATAACTACTTTGTAGGTTATGCAGCTTTGTTAGATGATAAGGTAGTAGCCTTGAGTATTGGTATGAAAAAACCATGGATAGAAGGCTTTGAATATTATATAGATGAATTTTGCGTTAGTTATGAAATGCAGGGTAGAGCTATTGGCAGCTGGTTTATAAAGGCAATAGAAGAAGATATTAAAGAGCAAGGAATGAATGCAATGATATTAAATACAGAAAAAAATTATCCATCACAGAAGTTCTATGAAAAAAACGGATTTAAAACACTTAGTGATTT
>DATGUA010000036.1:0-4266 GCA_035301545.1 Tissierellaceae bacterium
ATCTGATCAAGTATATTTGGTAGCTTGTGGTCTACCAGTGAAATTAAAATGATAAAAGGATTTGTGTTAGCTATACAATTTTTAACTAGATTGCCAGTAAATATTGCTATAGATTTTAATGATGAGAATATAAGAAGGAGTACTTTCTTTTATCCTTTTGTTGGGATACTATTAGGAGCTCTATCTGCTCTACCTTATTATTTTTTAGAGACATATAATAAAAATATTGCTTCTTTTTTAACTGTAATGCTAATGATTCTATTAACAGGTGGGCTACATCTAGATGGATTATCAGATACAGTAGATGGATTCTTTTCTAATAAGGACAAAGAAAAGACTTTAGAAATAATGAAGGATAGCAGAATAGGTGCATTTGGTGTATTAAGTCTTATTTTAATAATATTATTAAAATATATTCTAATATCTAATATGGAATTAAATGTACCTATCACACTTATACTTTCAATGGGAAATGGTAGACTAATAGTTTTATTACAAATAGCTTTAAAGAAAGTAGCTAGACCAGGTGGATTAGGGGATATGCTTCATAGTTCTAAACCCAAAAAATATATATTAGGTGGTAGTGTTTTATATATAATTTTAATTGCCTTTATAAATATAAAATATCTAATTCCATTAATAGGGTCATTTATAATAGGAGAACTTATATCATTATATACTTATAGAAAGATAGATGGTTTTACAGGAGATATATATGGGGCTACTATAGAAATTATAGAAGCTATAAGCTTATTAATATTCTGGGGGGTAAATTTATGGATATAATAATGATAAGACATGGAGAAACTGAAGATAATATATCTAAGATTTATAGTAGGAATGAGACCATACTATCAGATAAAGGTATAGAACAAATAAGGTTAAGCAAAGAAAATCTAGAAGAATATACTTTTGATAAAGTGTATTATAGTCCATTAACTAGAACAGAAGAAACATTAAAATATTTAGAATTAGATGGAATCCCAGAAGAACGAATAGAAGAATGGGATTTTGGAATTTTTTCAGGATTAAATTATAGGGAGATAGAAGAGAAATATCCAATAGAATATAAAGAATGGACAGATAATCCAATAGATTTTATAATACGTGAAGGTGAAAGCTTAGAAATAGTTTATAAAAGAGTAGTTGAGTTTTTAGAAGAATTAGTGGAAAAAGGTGAAGATGTATTATTAGTTACTCATGGAGGAGTTATAGGATTAGCTTTTTGTTGGGTATTTGATAATATAGACTATTTCTTTAAGTTTAAAGTAGATAATGGAAGTATAAATATTATATCCATAGATGATGGATATAAGTTCATAAAAAAGTCTAATTTGCTTCCTAAGTTAAAATAACTTAGGAATTTTTTTATACACCGAAGTCTTCTAATTACATAAGATATATTAGTATTTAAAATATATTGGAGGTAGAATTATGAATATGAAGATTACAGTTTTAGGAGGAGATCAAAGAAGTTTATCATTAGCTAATTTATTAGCAGAAGATGGAAATAAAGTACTAGTATATGGTTTTGATGAGATTGAAAAAAATTCTAAATTAATTAAAGAAGATAATCTTAAAAAAGCTATAGATTTTTCAAATATAATAATAGGTCCATTACCTTTTATGGAGATAGATGGAATATTAAATACACCTCATTATTCTCAAGAAATTATGATTAAGGATATATTTAAAAAATTATCAAAAGATAAAGTACTTTTAGGAGGATATATAGGAGATGAATATAAATCTCTAGCTTTAGATTATCCTTTTAAGTTAATAGATTATTTCAAAAGAGAGGAAATGCAAGTATTAAATGGTATACCGACTGCAGAAGGAGCAATTCAAATAGCTATGGAAGAAATGAAGACTACTCTTCATGGATCTAATGTATTAGTACTAGGATTTGGAAGAATAGGAAAGATATTAGCAAAAATGTTATATGGTATAGGAAGTAATGTATATGTAGAAACAAGAAATTATTCAGATGTATCATGGATTAAGGCTTATGGATATAAACCTGTACTTCTTAAAGAGATGAAAGAGTATATTTCCAATATAGATACTATATTTAATACAATACCATCAATGGTTCTAGATGAGCCAATGCTAAAGGAATTAAATAAAGAGGCTATAATTATAGATTTAGCATCAAAACCAGGAGGGGTAGATCTTGATAAAGCAAAAGAAATGAAAATAAACACTGTTTTAGCTCCAGGTTTACCAGGTAGGGTAGCTCCTATAACTGCTGCATTATGTATTAAGGAAACTATCTATAATATTATTGAAGAGTTGGAGGTATAATTATGTCATTAGGTAATTTGAAAATTGGATTTGCTATAACAGGATCTTCATGTAATTTCGCAAATGTATTTCCTATAATAGAAAGGATAGCTAATACTGGAGCAGATATATATCCTATAATATCTTATTCAGTAGATACATTTGATACTAGATTTGGAACAGCAGAAAAATGGAAAGAAAAATTTAGAGAAATAACAGGAAAAGAAATTATAAATACCATAGTAGATGCTGAGCCAGTAGGACCAAAATTAGATTTGGATGTAATAGTTGTTGCACCTTGTACAGGTAATACAATATCTAAATTGGCTAATGGTATAACAGATACTACAGTAACTATGGCATGTAAAGCTCATTTAAGAAATCAAAAACCTTTAGTATTAGGAATAGCTACTAATGATGGATTAGGAGCTAGTGGGAAAAATATAGGCTTATTAATGAATACAAAAAATATATACTTTGTACCATTTGGTCAGGATGATCCAAAAGGTAAACCTAATTCATTGGTTACTAAATTTGAATATATAGAAGATACAATAGAACATGCTATAGAATATAAGCAATTACAACCAGTATTAATATAAAATAACCCTCTTACCTTTGCAAAGGTAAGAGGGAGTTTTTCTTAAAAGAAATATCGATAAATTTTTTGTCCAAGATAATTAATATCAGTAAATTTTAGAGTAAGAGATAATATATTTTTGTCTTGCCATACACTTTCTATAAAGAGTTCATTTTTCAGTAAATATGTTTCAAATTTTTTACGAGAATTTTGATTAAAATTTTGATTAAAAACTATAGTTATTATATTAGTATCTCTTGTATTATTTATAGCAATACCTAAGATAGGTCTAGAATCTTCAGTATTTAAATTAGAAATAATAGTACCGGTATTATCTGAGAAAGTAGATTTAATTTGTATTGGCAGATTAAATTCCTTTCCGATTTTAATAGCTCGGGAATGTATTACTCCAACACCATTAGACGCTAATATATACATATCATCATAATTAATATTTTCAATATAATCAGTATATGGAATAATATTTGGATCTATAAAAGCAACACCAGGAACATCAGTAAATATCTCTACCTTATCAGCTTTTAAATATCCTCCTAGACTTACAGCAGTAATATCACTACCACCTCTACCTAAGGTTGTAATTCTCATATCTTTAGTAGAACCTTGAAAACCAGCTACTACTGGAACTATTCCTCTATTAATACAATCTAAAATAGGTTTTGTATCTATGTCTAATATATTACTAGAATTAAAATTATTATCTGTAGTTATACCTGCTTGTAATCCTGTAAAAGGTTTAGCAGCTATACCTTTAGTGTCTAATAGATGGGAAACAATTGCAGTTGATATAGTCTCTCCACATGACATAATGAAATCTTTTTTTAGTGGATCTATTTTTTTATTAATATTTTCTAATTTTTCAATAAGAGTATCTGTAGCATAAGGTTCACCTATTCTACCAATAGCAGAAACTACTACAACAGGTTTTTTATTTTGTTTTATAGAATTTTGTATATGAGATAAAAAATGATTTTCTTTATTAATATCTCTAAGAGAGCTACCTCCAAATTTTTGAATGACAATATCCATGTTAACCCCTCCTACAATAGATTCTGATCTATTAGGGTTTCGGATATTTGGACTGCGTTAAGTGCTGCACCTTTCCTTAGATTATCAGATACTACCCATAGATTGACCCCATTATCTATAGAATTATCTTTACGAATTCGTCCTATAAATACTTCATCTCTATCAGTAGAATTGATAGGCATTGGATAAAGATTATCTTTAGGATTATCTAAAATTTTAATACCTTTAGAATTACTGAAAAGTTCTCTTAATTCTTTTATATTAATAGGAAATTTAGTCTCAATATTTATAGATTCTGAATGTCCACTAACAATAGGAAGTCTTACAGTAGTTGCTGTAATATTAATATCTTC
>DATGUA010000037.1:0-64590 GCA_035301545.1 Tissierellaceae bacterium
CAGGTTGTTACTTTAGAATGGAATGCAGATGATATTGGGAAAGTATTTGCAACTCAATTTAAACCAGATGAAGAAGCTTGTGAATCTATAGCAGGAGAATCAGATTTTAATTTACTAGCAAATTCTTTTTTCCAAGAAACAGTCTATAGAAATGATAGGGTAAAATTTAGGGGTAAAGATGTCGGAATGAGTGCAGGAAGAATAGTTTCTTGCAATTATAATAGTATGATTTCTTTAGGTTTTATTGATCCTAAATTTGCAAAGGAAGGAACAGAATTGACTTTAGTATGGGGGTCTCCTGGAACTAGACAAATGGATATTCGCGTAAAAGTTGTTAGATATCCTTATAATAATGATTATGTTAGAAATCAGAAGAAGGATGTAGAAGAGATTCCACATTATGATAATAAATAGAATTTAATATAAGAAACTTTTATTCATAAATTATCTAAAGCCTAAATAAGTATAAATGCTTATTTAGGCTTGTTATTTGTAATATCCTTTTAGTATGTAGTATGTATATTAAGGAATATCATGGTGTCAGAGTTAATCTAATATAAATAGCTTAAATATACTAATCTAGATTTAATACTAAAAAGGATTGACAGATTCATTTCATTCTGATAATCTTATCATGTAAAATTAAATAAATCTTCAGGGCAGGGTTAAATTCCCTACCGGCGGTATAGCCCGCGAACCATAAGGTTGATTCGGTGAAACTCCGAGGCCGACAGTAAAGTCTGGATGAAAGAAGATAAATAGCTGAGATCTTGATATATAAGTAGATGATGTTTTAATCATATTATTTATAATCAGGATAAATTTTGGAACTTTAATGCCCTGAGATTATATCTTGGGGTTTTTTATTTTATAAAAGATTGGAGTGATGTCTTGATATGGAGTATATGGAAAGGGCCCTAGAACTGGCAAGGAGAGGAATTGGATGTACAAGTCCAAATCCATTAGTAGGAGCAGTTATAGTCAAAGAAGGTAGAATTATAGGAGAAGGCTATCATGAGGCTTATGGTAGTCATCATGCAGAGGTTAATGCTTTTCTAAATGCTACTGAGGATGTTAGAGACGGAACAATGTACGTCACTTTAGAGCCTTGCTCTCATTATGGAAAAACTCAACCTTGTGCAAATATGATAGTTAAAAAGGGAATAAAAAAGGTAGTTATTGGGTTAAAGGATCCTAATCCTTTAGTAGCTGGAAAAGGAATAAAGGTTCTTCAAGATGCAGGAATAGAGGTGGTTACAGGGATTCTTGGGGAAGAAGGTAAAAAGTTAAATGAGATTTTTCTTAAATATATAACTGCAAAAGTACCTTTTGTAATAATGAAAACTGCAATGACTCTTGATGGTAAAATTGCAACCCGTACAAATGAATCAAAGTGGATTACTGGAGAAGCTTCTAGAAAATATGTTCATGAACTTAGACATAGACTTACTGGAATTATGGTGGGTATAGGTACTGTTCTGGCAGATGATCCATCTTTAACAACTAGGCTGGAAGGTAAGATAGGGAAAGATGCAATAAGAATAATTGTAGATAGTTGTGGAAGAATTCCTCTTGACTCAAGAGTATTAAATATTAGATCTGATGCAGAAACTATTATAGCTGTTACTGATAGGGCTAAAAAAGATAAGATTAGGAGCCTCGAAGAAAAGGGAGCTAGAGTTATCATTCTACCTTCTAAAGAGGGGAGGGTAGATTTGAATTTTCTTATGAAGGAACTTGGTGAAAGAAAGATAGATAGTATTTTATTAGAAGGTGGGAGCCAATTAAATTATGCAGCTCTAGAGGAAGGTATCGTTGATAAAGTAAATATATTTATAGCTCCAAAAATAATTGGTGGAGATACTGCAAAAACTCCAGTTGGTGGACATGGGAAGGCACATATGAATGAGTCAATAAACCTTAAATGTAAAGACGTTAATAACTTTGGAAAAGACATAATGATAGAAGGATATATCATAAAGGAGGTTTAGATTAGTGTTTACAGGATTGGTAGAGGAAATAGGCAGAGTTGAATCTGTAGTTAAATCTACAAAATCCTCCAGAATAACAATTAGGGCAAAAAAGGTTCTGGAGGGATTGAAGCTAGGTGATAGTATATCAACCAATGGTGTATGCCTTACTGTAACCTTTATTGATAGTGGTAGATTTACTGTCGATGTAATGGCAGAAACTATGAGATTAAGTAATTTAAGGGGATTTGAACCAGAAGATAAGGTTAATTTGGAAAGAGCTCTAAGTTTAAGTGATAGATTAGGTGGACATATTGTTAGTGGTCATATAGATGGAACAGGAACTATTTTAAATTTTAAAAGGGAGGATAACGCGGTATGGATTACAATTGAATCTTCTTCCAAAATCTTAAAATATATGATCTATAAAGGTTCAATTACGATAGATGGCGTAAGTCTTACCGTAGCTTATGTAGATGAATCAGTGTTCAAAGTTTCTATTATTCCCCACACTAAGGATGTAACTACACTTCTTGATAAGGAAATAGGAGATGAGGTCAACTTGGAGTGTGACATAATTGGAAAATATATTGAAAAATTTCTTAGAGCTGAAGAACAAGTATCAGTTAAAGAAGGTATAGATTTAGAGTTTCTAAATGAAAATGGATATTTATAATATTGGAGGTAGAAAGAATGGTTAAGTTCAATACGATTGAGGAAGCGTTAGAAGATATTAAAGCGGGAAAGATTATAGTAGTAGTAGATGATGAAAATAGGGAGAATGAAGGTGACCTTTTTATAGCTGCGGAGAAAGTAGGGGCAGAATCTATTAATTTCATGGCAAAGTATGGCAGGGGGTTAGTATGTATGCCTGCTACAAGAGAACGGTTAAGAGAATTAAATATTCCTTCAATGGTTGAGAGGAATACAGATTCATATAAGACTGCATTTACAGTTTCCATTGATTCTATAGAGACAGCAACAGGTATATCGGCTCATGAGAGAGCTCTTACTGTGCTTAAGGTTCTAGATTCCAAGACAAGAGAAGAGGATTTTAGAAGACCTGGTCATATATTTCCACTAGAAGCTAAAGATGGGGGAGTATTAAAGAGAGCAGGTCATACGGAAGCGGCAGTAGATTTATCTAAGATAGCAGGTCTATATCCTGCAGGGGCAATCTGTGAAATAATGAATCAAAATGGAACTATGGCTAGAGTTCCACAATTGATGGAGTTTGTAAAAGAACATGATCTTAAGATAATTACTATAGAAGATCTGATTACTTATAGAAGAAAGAATGAAACCTATGTACAAAGGATAACCGAAGCCAAAATGCCTACAAAATATGGTGAGTTTAAAATGGTAGGCTATATAAATATTTTAAATGGAGAACATCATGTAGCTCTTATAAAGGGAGATGTTTCGGATGGAGAGTCTGTTCTTATAAGGGTTCATTCAGAGTGTCTAACAGGTGAAGCCTTTGGTTCTTTAAGATGTGATTGTGGAGATCAACTTGCAGCTGCTATGAAAAGAATAGAAGAAGAAGGTAGAGGAGTCTTACTGTATATGAGGCAGGAAGGTAGAGGTATAGGTCTTATAAATAAAATTAAAGCATATGCCCTACAAGATCAGGGCATGGATACTGTTGATGCTAATTTAGCTTTAGGTTTCTCAGCAGACTTAAGGGATTATGGAATTGGAGCTCAGATTTTAACAGATTTAGGTGTTAAAAAAGTAAAACTTATGACTAATAATCCAAAGAAAATATCAGGACTTACTGAATATGGAATAGAGATTGTAGACAGAGAGCCTATACAAATTAATCAAAATGAAATAAATGAGTATTACCTGAAAACAAAAAAACAGAGATTAGGACATATGTTAAGTTTTAGTGAAAGTAATAATAATGAATAGAAGATGGAGGGATCGGATTTGAAAATATATGAAGGAAGATTGATATCAGAAGGTTTAAAATATGGAATTATAGTAGGAAGATTTAATGAATTTATTGGAGATAAACTATTAGGAGGAGCTTTAGACGCTTTAAAGAGACATGGAGTAGAAGAAAATGAAATAGAAATAGCTTGGGTTCCAGGTGCTTTCGAAATTCCAATTATAGCTAAAAAAATGGTTAAAACAAATAAATATGATGCTATTATCTGCCTAGGTGCAATAATTAGAGGATCTACACCTCATTTTGATTATGTATCCTCAGAAGTGACTAAGGGAATAGCCAGTGTATCCCTTGAAACTGAAGTTCCAGTAATATTTGGGGTATTAACCACTGATACAATTGAGCAGGCAATAGAGAGAGCAGGAACAAAGGCTGGTAACAAGGGTTATGATGCAGCCGTTACAGCTATTGAAATGGCAGATGTTCTTAATCAGTTTAATAATGGATTTGAAAAACTTGATACCATTTAATGATATAAAGACTATCTTTTTTGATTATGATGGAACTCTTCATAAGAGCATAAAGATATACGGCCCTGCTTTTAGAAAGGCTTATACTTATCTTGTTAGACAGGGACTTGCAGATAGGAGAGAATGGTCTGACAAGGAGATAGGTTATTGGCTTGGATTTAATCCACAGGAAATGTGGAAAATCCTTATGCCAGATTTAGAAGAAAGTACAAGAAAAAAGTGTAGCCAAATTATTGGAGAAGAAATGAGTAAATTGACTGAAAAAGGAAAGACAGAGCTGTATGAAGGTGCCTTAGATACACTTAAATATCTTAAAGGTAGAGGATATAGTCTGGTATTTATAAGTAATTGTAAGCTTTCCTATCGGGACTGTCATAGTAAACTTTTTAGCCTTGGAGACTATTTTGAGGAGCTAGTCTGTTCAGAGGAATATAATTTTATACCAAAGTATGAAATCTTAAGAGATATAAAAGAGAAATATTCTGAAGAGATGGTTATAATAGGTGATAGATTTCAGGATATTGAGGCAGGAAAGAAAAATGAGATATATACAATTGGTTGTAGTTATGGATTTTCTTTAGGAGGAGAATTGAATGAATCAGATCTAATTATAAAAAATATTAGTGAATTAAAAGAATATTTATAGATTAATATTGAAAAGTATTTTGGGAAAATCTCGTCATCTATGTTAAGATTATTAGTCAAGTCAAAACTAAAAGATGGTTGCATTTTTTCGATTTTTGCTTTATGATTGATGTTAGTATGGTTTTTCATTGTAAACTAATTATATTAGAAAACAGGTTAAAGAGCTATAGCTCTTTAACCTGTTTTACTTTTATAGGTTTTTCATTTAGAAACAACCCCTTAAATTTTATACTTTAATCATAATGATTCCTTATATGGAAAGGAAAAATCTTATGCTTTAGTTTTAGGTATTTTCTTGGGGATGGATTGGGAAGGTTTAGGCAAAATTACAATTAAAATTTTCTAGATAAGGACCGTGTAGATATTATACTTACCGTTACTATGACAAGTAAACTTTGGTTTTAATAGTAATATTCTGTGGTAAATCTATGTTATCATAATTTATATAGTTAGGAGGATATATGGAAAAAGGAAATAGAAAGGCATATTTTGATAATGCAAAATTTTTATTGATGTTATTAGTTGTATTTGGACATTTATTACAACCTTTTACTGAAGAGGATCACTGGCTTTATGATTTGTATCTAACGATTTATTCTTTTCATATGCCTGCATTTATATTTATTTCAGGATATTTTTCAAAATCATTTACTAGAAAAGAGAAACAGGTTAAAAAGAGTGTGTATAAGTTTATAATTCCATATATTATTTTTCAGTGGATATATTCTTTGTATTATTGGTTAATTGGAAGGAATGATTCCTTTTCCTTAAATTTGTTAGTGCCAAATTGGTCCTTGTGGTTCTTATTAAGTATGTTTTTTTGGAGAATATCTCTTTATTTATTTGATAAGCTTAAGCCTGGATTAGGAATCAGTATTAGTATTTTAGGAAGTTTATTAATAGGTTATGTACCATTTATAGGAAGGGAATTAACATTACAAAGAACATTCGTATTTCTACCTTTCTTTATAACAGGGTATTATTTTAAGAAAAGTAGTATGGAATCATTTAAAAAATTTAGATGGCGTAGATGGTTGTTTTTAATCTTACCCATTATATTTTTAATCATAAGATGTACACCTAGTATAGATAAGCATGTATTTTTTGGGTCGAAACCTTATGAAGACTTTTTAGGATTGGTGGAATTAGGAGCTGTTGTAAGATTATTTAGTTTAATTTTAGGATTTATAGGAGTGGTAGGATTTCTAGGAATAGTTCCGGAAAAAGAATATTTTTATACGAAAAATGGGCAAAATACAATAATTGTGTATTTACTACATGGATTTTTTATTCAAGGATTAAGAGCTATAAATTTTTCAGGGTGTGATTTACATACTTGGGCTTATTTAGGATTAGTATTTGTATTAGTTCTTGGAAGCTTTATTTTGACTATGTTCTTATCAAGTGATTTGGTTACTAATACTTATAAAAAGATAATGAATTAATATTAAAAAATACTAAGAACAGACTAAATAGTCTGTTCTTAGTATTTTGGACTTATATTATTAATGTACTCTTCTTCCATATGAGAAGTGATCATTGTAGTATCCTGAATTAATACTTGAAGTAGTAACTCCTGTTCTCTCATTAGCAGCATGGATGAAATTTCCATTTCCTATATATATACCTGTATGACTAGGTCCTGCTTTATATGTGTTGCTAAATACTATCAAGTCTCCAACTTTAAGATTTGATTTACTTACTCTAGTACCAACATTAGCTTGTGCTGATGTTGTACGTGGTAAATTAATTCCAAATTCCTTATACACATATACCATTAATCCTGAACAGTCAAAAGAGTTTGGACCATTTCCACCATATACATATTTTTTACCAAGATGTTTCTTAGCACTATTTGCTATCCTAGTTCCTATATCATTTCTACCATTACCTGTAGAACCACGATTTGGAGTGTTATTAGAAGCTGCTTTTTTTGGTGAACCATTTAATTTCCTTTGAGTAGCAGGTCCTGCTGAACCATCTACAGCCAGTCCATTTCTTTTTTGGAAAGCCCTAAGAGCTTTATCTGTCATATTTCCAAAATAGGTAGTAGTATTATTTATTTTTAGATATCCTAAAGATTTTAATTGATTTTGAAGTTTCTTTACATTAGAACCTCTAGAACCAAGTCTTAGAGCAACTACAGTTTGGCTAGAACTACTGCTTGATGAGCTAGAAGCTGCTTTTTTTGGTGAACTATTTAATTTCCTTTGAGTAGCAGGTCCTGCTGAACCATCTACAGCCAGTCCATTTCTTTTTTGGAAAGCCCTAAGAGCTTTATCTGTCATATTTCCAAAATAGGTAGTAGTACTATTTATTTTTAGATATCCTAAAGATTTTAATTGATCTTGGAGTTTCTTTACATTAGAACCTCTAGATCCTAATCTAAGTGCTGGTCCATTAAGAACATTACTACTATTGGATGATGAACTAGATATACCATTTAGAGATGCCATAGTAGCAGGTCCTGCTGAGCCATCTACAGCTAATCCTTTTGATCTTTGATAGGACCTAAGAGCATTATCAGTCATAGTCCCAAAGTAGTGTGTAGTATTATTAATTTTCAGATACCCTAAAGATTTTAATTGATTTTGAAGTTTATTTACATTAGAGCCTCTAGAACCAAGCCTTAAGGCAACTGCATGTGAAGCACTAGCAGATGAAGTTACTAGGATTCCAGCTATAGAAAAAGTAACAATTGCCTTTTTAAACTTACGAATAACCATATTTATTTTTTCCTCCTCAAAATATTTAAATAAGTAATAATTGAACAAAATTTTTATGTATTTAATATTATATACTAAAAATTAACAAAATGGAAGGGGTTTTGTAACTTTTCCGTAATCTTTTTGTAACTTTTTTATTAAGATTTTTTTATAGGATGGAATATATTAGTATATTTTAAAAATGCAAACGTTTAAGACTTGTAATCCATGGTAAATTTATCGATTTATCACGATAAATTACTACCTTGTCTTTTATGGAAAATTAATATATAATGAGAACAATATACTTCAAATAAAATATGAAAAGGAGGACTTACATGTCTAATAAGGAAAAGAGTCAAAGCAATGATCAAGAAGTAAAAGGTTTTCTTGGCACGGTAGAAAGAGTAGGTAATGCTTTACCTCATCCAGCTATGTTATTTGTTATTTTAAGTATTATCGTAATTATAGTATCAGCAATTGTTGCAAAAGTTGGAGAACCGGTAACATATTTTGATGCAACTGCAGGTGAAGATGTAACTTTAGAAGCAGTTTCACTACTAAATGCAGATGGATTAAGATATATATTTAATTCTGCAACTGATAACTTTACAGGGTTTGCACCGTTAGGTACAGTACTTGTGGCTATGCTAGGTGTAGGGGTAGCAGAATGGACAGGACTAATTGATGTTTCATTAAGAAGATTACTTACAGGTGTTAATCCAAGATTATTAACAGCTATAGTAGTATTTGCAGGTATAATGTCAAATATAGCATCTGATGCTGGTTATGTAGTAGTTATACCTTTAGGAGCTATTGTATTTGCAGGGGCAGGTCGGCATCCTATTGCAGGTTTAGCAGCAGCTTTTGCTGGGGTATCTGCAGGATTTTCAGCAAATTTACTAATTGGAACATTAGATCCAATGATGGCTAATATAACTAATGAAGCTTTAGCAAGTGGTGGTATAGATATGACTATAAATGCAACTGCTAATTTATATTTTATGATAGCTTCAACATTTCTATTAACATTTTTAGGAGTATTTACAACAGAGAAAATAGTAGAAAAGAATTTAGGAACTTACACTGGTGATTATAAACCAACCGAGGAATCTATTACTGAAAAGGAAAATAAGGGACTTAAAAATGCAGGTATAGCACTTTTAATATATGTTATTATAATGGTATTTTTAATGGCACCAAGTAATGCAATATTTAAAAGTCCAAATGATGAAGGTGCAATGGTTCTAGATGAATTCTTAGGTAATGGTTTATTATTAGGAATCTTACTACTATTCTTAATACCTGGTTATGCTTTTGGTAAAACAACAGGTAAGATTAAAAATAGTAATGATTTAGTTGAGAGTATGACAGCTGCTATGGAAAGTATGGGAGGTTATTTAGTATTAGCGTTTTTTGCTTCTCAATTTGTAGACTATTTTGGTTATACGAATCTAGGTATGATTCTATCTGTTAAGGGTGCTGAATTCCTAGAAAGTATTAACTTTACAGGATTACCTCTAATAATAGGATTTATATTAGTTTCAGCATTTTTAAACCTATTTATAGGATCAGCTTCAGCTAAATGGGCAATAATGGCTCCAATATTTGTGCCAATGATGGCAAAATTAGGACTTAGTCCAGCGCTTACTCAGGTAGCCTATAGAATAGGAGATTCTACAACTAATATTATAACTCCGTTAATGAGTTACTTTGCAATGATAGTAGTATTTACTAAGAAATATGATGAAGAAAGTGGATTAGGTACATTAATATCTACAATGTTACCTTATACTATAGTATTCTTAATTGGTTGGACTATATTAATGATAATATGGTATGTATTTAATCTTCCATTAGGTCCAGGAGCATTTATTCATATGTAATTTAATAGTGAATAATAAAATATGAGGCTAAACTTAGCCTCATATTTTTGAATAATATTTAAAAAGGAGATGCTTATATGATTAATAAAGAAAGGTTGTTAGACAGATTTTTAGAGTATATACAAATAGACAGTCCTACAAAACATGAAAGAAAATTTGCTGATTATCTGAAAAAAGAGATGGAAAAGATAGGACTAACTG
Organism: Tissierellaceae bacterium; assembly: GCA_035301545.1. Lineage (GTDB taxonomy): Bacteria > Bacillota > Clostridia > Tissierellales > Tissierellaceae > DATGUA01. The sequence continues at coordinate 9,832 of DATGUA010000037.1, forward strand.
TATATATGGATAATGCTGGGGATAATGTCGGTAGTGATTCTGGAAATTTAATAGGAAAATTAGAAGGGAATACTGACGGAGAATCTATCTTATTTAGTGCTCATATGGATACTGTATCTCCAGGAATTGGAATTAAGCCTGTAATCAGAGATGGAGTAGTCTATAGTGATGGAACTACTATCTTAGGTGGAGATGATAAGGCTGGAATAGCTGCTGTAATGGAAGCTATTGAAACTATTAAAGAAAATGATATTTCCCATGGAAATATAGAAGTAGTATTTTCCATATATGAAGAAGGAGGATTATATGGAGCGAAAAATTTAGAATATGACAAATTAAATTCTAAAATAGGCTTTGTCTTAGATAGTGGTGGGGATCCTGGTGAAATAATAGTACAAGGTCCAGCACAAAATAAGGTTAATGCTAAATTTATAGGTAAAGAAGCTCATGCTGGTGTAGCTCCTGAAAATGGTATTAGTGCTATAGAGATTGCAGCTGAAGCTATTTCTAATATGAATCTACTAAGAATAGATGATGAAACTACTGCTAATATAGGATATATAAATGGTGGAGAAGTTACTAATATAGTAACTAAAGAAGTAGAATTCCATGGTGAAGCTAGAAGTTTATCCGATGAAAAACTAGAGGAGCAAACACAACATATGGTTAAATGTTGTGAAGATGCAGCTAAGAAATTTAATGCAGAAGTAGAAATGGATGTAGATAATGCATATGGAGCATTTAAAGTAGATGAAAATCATGAAATAGTTACAAAGGTAAAAAAGGCTTGTGAAAATATAGGCCTAGAACCTTATACAACTACTTCAGGTGGTGGAAGTGATACTAATATATTAAATGCTAATGGTATTATAGCTATAAATTTAGGAATAGGAGAGAAAAATCCTCATACATTAGAAGAACATCTTCATATTGAAGATTTAGAATCATCAGCTAAATTAGCATTAGAAATTATAAAGGTTCATGCATAGATAATAATAAAACGAGAATGTTTTATAACTAATTAATTAGTTATGAAACATTCTCTTTTTTATTTAGCATGAAAATCATCATTAACTCTATCTTGTAGATATATATTAGTAAAGTTTCCTGTAGATGTATTTTTATATAGATAATAACCTTCATCTATACAAGTAGAGCAAGCATCTTTTGGAATAGTTATAGCAAATACTCTTTGTCCTCTATCGCTACCAGAACTGATGGTATTAATACCAGAACATTTAGGACAAACTTTAAAGTTCTGTATTTGATTCTCTAATATACCATCTGTATCATAATAGACTTGTAATGGTCTCTCTACATAATCTAATCCTTTTAGATTTTTTCTTTTTAGATCGTATCTATTTTTCCATTTATTATATACCTTGTCTGAAATGTCTTGAACCTTTTTTGTAATATCCTTAGTTTGCTTTAATCTTTCTTTCTTATAGTCTGGTTCCTCAATATGAGAATAATCTAATCCTGCCATTGCTAGTATGATGCCTAGATTAATATAAGGTAAAGCAGTTTCAATAGAATATCCTCCTTCTAGTACAGCTAAATCAGGATTTAGTTTTTCATTTAATATAGCATATCCTTTAGCAGTAAAGTTCATATTTGTAAGTGGATCTGTATAATGATTATCTTGTCCAGCAGAATTTATAATTATGTCTGGTTTATATTCTTCAAGTATAGGAAGAACAAGATTATCTAATACATATAAAAATCCTTCTTCACCAGTACCAGGTGGTAATGGAATATTAACATTATATCCATAAGCTCCAGGGCCTCCAACATCGTCTATAAATCCAGATCCAGGAAACAAGGTTCTACCATCTTGATGAAATGATATAAATAATGTATTCTTATCATTCCAATATATATCTTCAGTTCCATCTCCATGATGAGCATCTGTGTCTATAATAGCTACTTTTAAATCTCCATATTCTTGCCGAATTCTTTCTAGAGCTACAGCTTCAATATTAAAAATAGAAAAACCTCTATCACCATATACCATTCTGTGGGCATGATGTCCTGGTGGCCTAACTAGAGCAAAAGATTTATCTACTTCTTGAGTCATAACAGTCTTTAATGCTTTATAAGTTCCACCAATTGATATTAAATGAGATTTAGTAGATCTTGAAGCTACATCTGGTACTGGGAAATGTACTCTTTCTATATCTTTATATTTAGCCACTAAAGGATTAAAGGTTTCTATACCATCTATATCTAAAATTCCTTCTTCAAATATTTGATCCTGTGTATACAATAATCTTTCTTCTCGCTCAGGATGCGTAGGAGATATAGACCAATCAAATGCAGGGAAAAATACTAATCCTAATTTATTTTTAGCTTTCATTATTTTGATCACTCCTTAACGGATAAATAAGTCCTGGTTTAATCTGAGTCTTAACTCTAATGTTTTTTCCAGAAGTAAATAGACCTTTAACCATATTAAAACTATTTTCTTCGATAATTTCACCTTCTAAATTAACTTCATAATTACCTATTTTACTTCCAGCATCATTAATCAGATTTAAAGATCTCTGCCGAGCATCTTCTAGTTCAAAATTTTTATTTACCTTTTCATATATTTCCAATTCTGGTACTGATAATATCTGTCGTTCAGTATCTACAATCATATTTATTTCTATAGTAGGCTTAGATAAAGCAGCACCTATTGCATTAGCTATGTGATAGTCCCTAGGATATAAGGTAGGTAATTTAAATTTATTTTCTAGTATAGGTGCTAATATTTTAGCTGGGCCACCTATGATATGGATTAATTTTGGATTAACCTTTTTACCATGTAATAATTCCTCAATAGTATATACTGGATGGGTATTAATTTTGTGTAGAGTTTGATCTATTTTGTTTTTGATAATATCTCCCATAGTATTTAAAATCTCTTCAGATATTTCTTTCGGAGATAGGTTTATTTCTTTTCCTAAAGACTCCATAGCTTTGTATGCTTGATCCTGATCTCCCTCTGTAATTAATTCTAAAACTACCATTGCATCAGTAGGAGTAGGATAATTACCTCCAAAGGCTATGGGGTAACCCTTTCTTTCAGGTCCTATCTTAATTTGATTATTTTTGACTTCTATAAAGCTATCTCCACCTAAACCAATAGATGTACTATATATAGATCTAATTAATGTTTTATAATTATCTATTTTTATACCTGATGGTTCAAATAAAGGAACACCATCTGCTAGGAAAAATATGTCTGTAGTAGTTCCTCCAATGTCTAAAAGAATTCCATCTTCTTCCGTTTGTAACATGGCATTTATACCCATAAAGCTAGCAGCTGGTCCTGAAAGTATAGTTTCTATAGGTCTTTCTTCAGCTGTATCAATATCCATAGTGCCTCCATCAGCTTTTAATATAAATAAAGGAGCATCTACACCTTCCTTTTTTAAAGATTTTTTAATATTTTGGGAAAAGTTCATAAATGTATCATGAACTGCTGAATTTAAATAAGAGCTGTATACTCTGCGTGGAAAGTTTAATTGTCCAGAAATTGTATGGCCCATAGTTATAGTATTATAGTCTCTCTCTAAAAAATTTTTGATTTGAATTTCATGTTCAGGATTTCTAATTGAAAATTTAGTAACTATAGCACAGGATTGAATGTTATTTTCTTTAAACTGTTTTTTAGCATCTTTAATTTCTCTCTTATCTAAGTCTTGAATTAACTCTCCTCTATGATTTACATATCCAGAAATAAATATATTTTCTTCCCCACAATTTAAGAAGTCTGGATTTAATCCTGGCCCTGCTTGTATAATCATACCTACAGGAGAAGTCTTATTTTCAATAATAGCATTAGTAGAAATAGTAGTACTTAGATTGATTCTTTCTATCTCTGATTTATCAATTTTTTTAATTAAGATTTTCAGAGTAGTCCAAATACTATCAAAAAGATTATCTGGATTAATAATACTTTTAACTTTATTAATTATCTTACCATCTTTAATAATTACTCCGTCTATATGAGTACCACCCATATCTAAACCAATAATCAATTTATAACCTCCTATATACTCTAATTTAGTATTTGTCTATATTATATCCAATATAAGGGTGTAATCAAAATATTACTGTCGAAAGTTTTTATAATGATGGAAAAAAGCTAGCAATTATAGTATAGTTATTTTAACTAGATTTTAATTTGGAGGGATTTTATGCTTGAAAACGTACATATTATATATAAGATTATTTTTTTGTGTAGTGCTGGATTTTTAGCTGCTTTTGTAGATGCAATTGCAGGTGGGGGAGGGCTTATAAGTGTACCAGCATATTTTGCTATAGGATTTCCACCGCATTTAACGTTAGGAACTAATAAATTTTCTTCAACATGTGGTGCTATAGTAAGTACTACTAGTTTTGCAAAATCAGGTAAAGTTGATAAAGATATATTAAAAGTAATATTACCTTTAAGTTTTTTAGGAGCTGCTACAGGGGTATTTACAGTATTATTAATCGATTCAAGTATACTAGAACCTATAGTATTATTTCTAATATTAGGTGTAGGAATATACAGCTTTTTTTCAAAGACTATAGGTATAGAAGATAATTTCACTGGTATTACTAAAAAAAATCTAATATTAGGTGGAATATTTGCATATGGAATGGGGTTCTATGATGGTTTCTTTGGACCTGGGGCAGGATCTTTTATAATATTTGGATTGATCAAAATATATGGATTTGATTTTGTAAGAGCTAGTGGAAATGCAAAAGCTATGAATTTTGTGAGTAATATTACTTCATTATTATTATTTGCTATTAATGGAAAGATTTATTACCTAATGGGAATACCTATGGCTTTATTTATGATAATGGGTGCTACTGTAGGTTCAAGGCTTGCAATTAAAGAAGGGTCAGGCTTTATTAAGCCAGTATTTGTTACTATGTCTTTGGCAGTAGCAGCAAAAATGATTTATGAAATAATAATATAAGATAAATTAAAGATTGCAACGGAGGAATACATATGAAGATTATTATACCAATAATAGTAGGTGCTATTATTGGATATTTTACAAATTGGTTGGCTATAAAAATGTTATTTAGACCTCATAGAGAGATAAGAATATTAGGATTTAGATTACCTTTTACCCCAGGATTGATTCCTAAGGAAAGATATAGAATGTCAAAAAGTATTGGAAATGCTGTAGGAGAACATTTATTAACTCCAGAGACTATTCAAGGGGTTTTATCTAGTGATGAAGCTAAATCAAATATTAGGAATTGGATAAATAATAAATTTTTAGGTTTACAAAAAATTGATAAATCTATACTAGAACTATTGAATCAAATAGAAGTAAGAGATTATGATCAAATATTATATAAAATTGAAGACAAAATTGTAAATAGCATAATTACTAATCTTAAAAACAAAAAAATGAGAGATGAAATTTTAAAATATGTTGAAGAAAATATTTATGAAAAGAGCAAAGATAATATTTTACGAAAAATTAAGAATGAAGGTGAAATATTTTTAAAAGAGCTTTTAAATTCTGCTGATATAATGCTGTTAATAGATAAAACTATTACTAATAATATTAAGGAATGGAAAAAAGATAATAGAAGTTTAAACAAGGTTTTATCTAATGACGTAGTAGAAATTATAGAGGGAAGTATAGAAGATAATAAGGAAAATATAGTAGTCGGTATTAGAAAAATACTTCATGAGCCAGACGTAAAGAAGAAATTAGAAGATAGTATAGATAATATAATATTGCAAAACACAAGCAGGGTTATTACTACATTTATAAGTGTAGATATAATTTCAGAGAAAGTAATTCAAGCTATATATAATTATATAGATAGTGAAGACCTAGAAGAAACATCATTGTTTTTTATAAATAATTTATTAGAAAAACTTTTAGAGACTCCTGTGTCAAAATTCTCTATTGAAATAGAAAAGTTTATTTTAAAAGATGAAAATAATACTTTATCTACTTTGTTGATTAATAGTTTTAGTAAAGAAGAAAATATAGAAGGAATTATAAGTTTTCTATATAATAGCATGAAAATAAAAGATGATAAGATTAAAAATATGTTTTTAAAGTTAATAGATGAAAAATTTGATGACAATATAAATTCTTTAGAATTTAGAGAAGGTATATATAAGATATTAGACAGGATTAATGATAAATTGTTAAATAGACCTATTTATCAAATATTAGGAAATATTAAAAGTAAACAAATAGATAAATTTACAATAATGGTAGGAGAATTAGTTTATAAATTTGGAGAAGGATCATTATTAGAGATTATTAATATATTTAATATATCAAAAATTGTAGAAGACCAAATAAATAGTTTCGAGGTAGAATATACTGAAGAATTAATTATAGATATTGCTGAAAGAGAATTAAATGCTATAACTAGATTAGGAGCATTATTAGGAGGAGTTATGGGATTACTATCCCCACTGCTGCAATTAATGGCATAATTTTTTAATATATGAAGGTTTACTAAATATAAGAATTAAGATAAAATATTATAAGGTAATTGAATAAATGAGTAACTAAAAACAAAAGAATAGATAGGGGATGCAAAATGAATTTAAACAATAATGATTTAAAGATTCAACCAGTTCTATTAGGTGGAGATATAAACTGTTATAGTGTAGCAAGGGCATATCATGAAGCTTATGATGTGAACTCTATTGTATTTGGAAGAACAGCTTTAGGGGCAACAAAAGATAGTAATATAATTGATTTAAGAATTGACCAAAGGGTAGACGATTATAAAGAGTTAATAAAATTGTTGTTAAAACTAGCAGATGAAATCAAAAATGATGGTAAAACTCCTATATTAATGGGATGTACTGATGAATATGCTGAGTTTATAATTGATAATAGAGATATCTTATCTGAAAAATATGTTACTCCATATATAGATAAGGACTTAAAAGAAAAATTAATAGAAAAAGAATCTTTTTATAAAATGTGTGAAGAAAAGGGGCTAGATTATCCAAAAACATATATATTTTCAAAAGGAGATAAAGAAACAGAATTTGATTTTGATTATCCTGTAATAATAAAACCTTCAGATAGTGTATTATTTTGGAAATATCCTTTTGAAGGAATGAAAAAGGTATATATAGCTAATAATAAAAAGGAATTTAGGGAAATTACTGAGGATATATATAGTAGAGAATATGATAAAAGTCTTATAATTCAAGATTTTATTCCAGGAGACGATTCTCATATGAGAGTTTTAACCTGCTATTCAGATCAAAATGGAGAAGTAAAGATGATGTGTCTTGGACATGTATTATTAGAAGAACACACTCCCACTGCTATAGGTAATCATGCGGCCATAATTACTGAACATAATAAGGAATTGATGGATAAAATTAAAAACTTCCTTGAAAGTATAAACTATACAGGATTTTCAAATTTTGATATAAAATTTGATACTAGGGATAATAAATATAAACTTTTTGAAATTAACTTAAGACAGGGAAGAAGTAATTATTATGTAACAGCTTCTGGGAATAATATTGCCAAATATGTAGTAAAAGATAGAGTAGAAAACAAAGATTTAGATTTAACAGTACAAAAAGACCCTTTTTATTGGCATGTAGTTCCAAATCAAGTAGTTTATAAATATGTTAAAGAGCAACAATTAGTAGACAAGGTAAAAAAGCTTATTTCAGAAGGAAAAGAGTCAACATCTTTTGGATATAAGGCAGATCTAAGAGGAAATTTTAAAAGAAGATTTTACTTGTTCTTGTATAATGTAAATCAAATTAGAAAATATAAAAAGTATATGTAATGATATTTTTACTAAATTTATATAAGAATCCTAGGTAATTAAAAGGAGAATGAGGATGAGATTAAAAGAAGCTTTAAATGAGGTTGAATTTACTTCTAATAAAGATTGGCAAGATATAAAAGATATAGATATAAAAGATATAGCTTATAATTCAAAAGATTGTAAGGAGGATTATATCTTTGTTGCAATAGAGGGGAAAACAGTTGATGGACATAAGTATATTCAAGATGCTTATGAATTAGGAGCAAGAATTTTTATAATTAGTAAGGAAGTATCTTTACCAAAAGATAGTATTAAGATCTTAGTAAAAGATAGTAGAAAGGTTTTATCTAAAGTTTCAGCTAATTTCTTTAAAAACCCATCTACTGAATTAGTAACTATTGGAATAACAGGAACTAAGGGAAAGACTACTACAGCAAATATAATTCGTAGCATTTTACAAAACACTGATATTAATACTGGGGTAATTGGAACAAATGGGATTTTTTATAATAACATAAGTAAAGAAGCAGTTAATACTACTCCTGAAAGCTATGAATTACAAAGAATATTTCGAGATATGGTAGATAATAAGGTTAAAATTGTAGTAATGGAGGTATCTTCTGGTGGTTTAATGATGGACAGAGTAAATGATATTGATTTTGATATAGCTCTATTTACAAATATTTCTCCTGATCATATAGGACCTAAAGAACATCCAAATTTTCAGCATTATTTAATGTGTAAATCTAAATTATTTAAAATGGCTAGACATGGAATTGTAAATATAGATGATGATTATGGAGAATATATTATAGAAAATTCAGATTCTAGTATTGAAACTTTTTCAATAAAGAGACAGTCAGATTTTAAAGCTATTAATATAGATAGATCTAGAGATTTAGATTCTTTAGGATCTAAATTTTTATGTAAAACAAAAGATGGATCTTATCAATTTAGATTGTCTTTGCCAGGAGAATTTAATATATATAATGGACTAGCAGCAATAGCAGTATGTAAGTATCTGAAAATTGATACTAAAGTAATTATGAAAACTTTAAAAAGTATTAGAATTCCAGGTAGGGTTGAAGTACTTCCTATATTAGATTATGCAACAGTCATCGTTGACTATGCGCATAATGGGGTAAGTTTACAAAATGTTTTAGATACATTAAAAGAATATAATCCAAATAGATTAATTTGTTTAGTTGGATCTGTGGGAGGACGAACTCAAGGTAGAAGAAAAGAATTAGGAGATGTAGCAGCTAAAGAATGTGATATATGTATATTAACAGCTGATAATCCTGATTATGAGGATCCTAGGAAAATAATAAATGAAATGGCTGAATCATTTGTAGATTCAGATTGTGAGGTTATAAAAGAATCAGATCGTGAAACTGCTGTTAGGTATGGGATTGGGATTTTAGAAGAAGATGATATTTTTATAATTTCAGGAAAAGGTCATGAAAAATATCAGTTGATAAAGGGAAAGAAAGAATATTATTCTGATCAAGAAGTAGCAAGTAATGCTGCAAAAAGGTTATTAGAATATAATAAACCATTGTTCAATATAAAATAATATGATATAATCATTTCTACTATAAAAATATTACTTAATGGAGGTACAATGTAAGATGAAAAGATTTATATCATTATTATTAGTACTTGTATTGTTAACATCAGTAGTAGTAGGATGTACTACAAATGAAGATGATACAACAGAAGAAACACCAAATGTTAGTGAGGAAGATAAGACGGAAGATGATGACAGTGAAGAGGATGTATCAGAAGGAGAAGTAGCAGAAGGAGAAATTGTTAAATTAGGATTAGGACAAGTAATTTCAATTGGTAAGTCAGAAGATAGTGAAGATGACAAACCAGCAACTGGACAAGCAGATGTAACTATGGCAGCAGTAGGATTTGACACTGATGATAAAGTAGCTAGTGTAACTATAGATACTGTACAGTCTAAAGTCGATGTAGATGAAGAAGGAAAAATAGAATCAGATATTAATGAAGAAGTGGATAGTAAAAAAGTATTAAAAGAAGATTATAATATGAAAGGTGCATCTGAAATAGATAAGGAATGGTATGAACAAATAGAGGCACTTGAAGAATGGATGATTGGTAAAACTGTTGAGGAAATAGCTGGAATGGAGTCGAAAGAAGATGGAGACGAGATAGTACCAGATGAAGAAGAATTAACTTCATCAGTAACTATAGCAGTAAATGACTATATTGAAGTTGTTTCCAAAGCCTGGGATAATGCAATAGAAATTGAAAATGGTTCTACAGCAGGACTTGGAAGTAAGACTATATTAGATGGGACAAAAGATGGTGAAGATAATAAACCAGCAGTAGTTGCTGCAGATACTACTATGACGGCAACAGCATTTGATAGTGACGGAGATGTAGCAGGAACTATAATTGATGTAGTACAAGTAGAAATAGAAGTTGAAGATGGTAAGATTATTACAGATAAAGATGAAGAAATATTAACAAAACATGAATTAGAAGATGATTATGGCATGAAAAAAGCGTCTGATATCGATAAAGAATGGTATGAACAAGCTGAGGCTTTACAAGAGTGGATGGTTGGTAAATCTGTATCTGAAATAGTTGAAATGGACGTTACAGAAAAAGATGAATCTCATGTAGCAGTACCAGATGAAGAAGAATTAACTTCATCAGTTACTATAACAGTAGAAGATTATTTAGAAGTAGTTCAGAGAGCATCAGATAATGCAAAATAGTTTAATAGTAAAACTCTCCCTAGGGGAGAGTTTTTAAATGAGTAATATTGTTAATAGATATTAGTTTTGGTATGATGGTAAGAGGTGATCAAATGAAAAGAATAATAGCAATAATTTTAACGGTACTTATATTTCTATCATTATTGTCAGGATGTGAAAGTAAAGCATCATATGAAAAGTATCAAGATACATTTTTTGATACCTTTGATACTGTAATTACAGTAGTAGCTTATACAGAGACTGAAGAAGAGTTTGAATCATATATGGGAAAAATTAAAGATAGATTTATGGAATTGCATAAATTATACGATCGATATAATGATTATGAAGGAATAAACAATATAAAAACAATTAATGATAATGCTGGTATAGAACCAGTTGAAGTAAAACAAGAGATAATTGATTTAATATTATTTTCGAAAGAATGGTATGAAAAGGCTGGTAAAAAAACTAATATAGCTTTCGGACCAGTAGTTGAAATATGGACTGAATATGGGGAAAGGGCAGAAGCAGATCCAGAAGATGCAGAATTACCTCCTATGGAAATATTAGAAGAGGCAAATGAATATACTGATATTGAAAAAGTAATAGTAGATGAGGAAAATAATACCGTATATTTAGAAGAAGAGAATATGAGTCTAGATGTAGGGGGTGTCGCTAAAGGATATGCTACTGAATTAGTCGCTGTAGAGATGGAAGAAGAAGGGCTAAATTCTACATTAATAAATGCAGGTGGAAATATAAGAGGAGTAGGAAAGCCACTAGATGGTAAAAGAGAGAGATGGGGTGTAGGTTTACAAAATCCAGATGAGGATTTGTTTGATACTGGAAATGTATTAGACACAGTTTTTGTGAATAATGAGTCTGTAGTTAGTAGTGGAGATTATGAAAGGTATTATATGTATGATGATATGCGTATACATCATATAATAGATCCTAAAACATTAATGCCAGGAGATTATTATAGGGCGGTGACTATAGTAACATCACATTCAGGTTTAGCAGATTTTTTATCTACATCTGTATTCTTACTTCCATTTGATGAAAGTTTAGAATTGGTAGAATCTCTTGAAGATGTAGAAGCATTATGGATAACTAAAGATGGAGATATTAAATCGACAGATGGTATGAAAAAGATAATGAGAAGTGAAGGAGCTTCAGGTGGAGATAAAAAATAATAATTTAATATAGGAGATGAATTATTTTGAGCAAGGTATTAGGGATTATAGGTGGGATGGGCCCATTAGCTACTGTAAAATTATTTGAAGATATAGTTTTATTAACAAAAGCTAGCAAGGACCAAGAACATATTCATATATTAATTGATAATAATACATCTATTCCTGACAGGACAGATTATATTCTAGGAATAAATACAGAAGACCCAAGAAAGGAATTAATTAAATCAGCTTTAAAGTTAGAGGAAATGGGTGCGGATTATTTGGTGATGCCCTGTAATACGGCTCATAGTTTTTATGATCAAATAGTTGAAAATATAAGTATTCCTTTCCTAAATATGATTGAGGAAACAGCAATATATCTTAAAAAACAAAATCCAAATATAGGAAAAGTAGGATTACTATCTACTGAAGGGACTATAGAGGCTGAAGTATATGATACTATATTTAAGGAATATGATATAGAAGTACTAAAACCTTCTAAGGGGAATCAGAAATATATTACAAATTTAATCTATAATATTAAGGAAGGAATTCAAGAAGATAATATAAAAAAGGTATATAGAGTAATTGATGATTTAAAACAGGAAAATGCTGAAATATTAATAGCTGGTTGTACAGAAATTTCTGTAGCTGTTGATATGTATAATATAGAGGGTATAATTGATCCTATGAAAATCTTAAGTAAAAAGGCTATAGAATTTGCAGGGAAAGTAGCAAAAAAGATTTAAGATATTAAATCAAGGAGCTAAAACATATGAAAAAGACAATATCTATTACTTTAATAATACTAGGGATGGTATTATTATCTCTACCATATTTAAGTGAATTGGTTATTAAATATAGAGTTGAATCTAAAAGAGATCTGTTAAAGGAAATTCCTGTAGAAGAAATTCAAGAAAATGAAAGTCGAGAGGCAGAATATGACTTTGATAGTATTAGAGATGTAGAGGTAGGTTCTATGGCATCTGGTATTAATGATTTTGACAATAGGGCTATAATAGGTCAAATTATAGTACCTAAATTAAATATAGATTTACCAATATTAAAAGGAACGACTAATGCTAATCTCTTAGTGGGAGCTACAACAATGAAAGAAGAGCAAGAGATGGGAACAGGCAATTATTCTTTAGCTGGACATTATATGAAAGATAAAAATTTATTATTTGGAGGACTATTAGATATAGAATCAGGTACCATAGTAAAGGTAACAGATAAAAGTCTAGTATATGTATATAGGATATATGATACAGAATTAGTAGAAGAAACAGATACTTATATGATAGAGGATGAAATAGCAGAAAATAAAGGTAAGCCTGTGATATCTTTAATGAGTTGTTATTATACTTCTAAAAATGGTAAAAGATTTTTTGCTACAGGAGAATTAATAGACACCTATTATTATAATGAAGATAACTTTAAGTCTTCATATAATGAAGATTAGAACTTGAAAAGAAATGAGGAGTATATTATAATGGTAAGGTAACTTAATGTGGGGCTTTGGCGAAATTGGGATCGCGCTTGGCTGGCAGCCAGGAGATTAGGGGTTCAAATCCCCTAAGCTCCACCATATGATAAAATCAAAGTTAGGGTATAATGGATATAATGACACAAAAATTTAAAATCTAGTCATTTATCCATTTTTATGTGTGAAAAGAGGAAGTAACCTCGTGTTATCTCGATTTTATATTAACAATATGTTAATATTCTATATAATAATCAAAATTATAATACATATATTATTTTAAATTAGAGGAGGATAATAATGACTGATAAAAGACAAATATCAAGAAAGGATTTTCTTAAAGGAATGGGAACTTCCTTAGCAGGAGTTGCAGTAGCAGGAACATTAGGTGCTACATTGACAGGATGTAGTAATACTGCATCTGCAGATGAGGCACCAGAGCATCCATTTGAATATAAGGAAATTGATCCAGAAAAGGCAAAAAAGAGAGCATATGATGCATACTTCGACCAAGGTGGCTGAGGTGTTGGATTTGCCGAAGGATTTTTCGGTACTTTAGCAGATGATGTTGGTTATCCATTTGATCAAATTCCACCAGTAGCATTTACACATGCTGCATCTGGATATGGTGTTCAAACATTATGTGGAGCTTTAGGAGTAGCTGCAACATGTATAGGAATGGTTACTGATCCAGATACTTCTAGTAAAGTAATAAGAGAATTATACAACTGGTATAAAGATTTTGATTTTCCACATTATCAACCAGAAGATCTTAATCTAACACAGACAGTAGCAGATTCTTATTTATGTGAAGATTCAGTAGGAACATTTATGGAAGAACATGGTGTAGAATATGGTGACCACGAAAGAAAAGCTCGTTGTGCTGGAGTAACAGCAGATGTTCTTGAAAAGACAATAGAATTATTAAATGAAGCTGTATAATTATTAAAACGGGGATTGATTCCTTGTATCAATTAATATATGGGATAAATTTATAGATAGTAAGTTAGTACATAATAACTTTCAAAATTAAGCCTTATTATTAGGTGTATCGATGTTAGGGCTATATGAAGTAGGAATATTATTATCGAAAATTGGATAAAAGAATAGAAATAAACAAAAAATCCCGTTAAATTAACGGGATTTTTATTATTTATTTAATTACCTTCTAAAGCATTGTCAACTGCTTCTTTAATAGCATCACTTGTAACTGTAACACCAGATATTCCATCTACATCAGTTGAGTTTTTCTCAACTATAGCTTCTGGAACCTCTTCTAAAGCTGGTTCTGATAAATCTTCAGTTTCTTCATGTTCTATAACGTCAACATCAGCTATTTCGCCATCTTCAACAGTAACAGAAACTTTAAGTGGCCCATTATGTCCTTCGGCTTCACCTTCATAAGTACCATCCTCGTAACTATCGCCACCACAGCCTACTAAAGCAGTAGCTAATAACACAAGAATCATAATCATCGAAATATGTTTTTTCATTGTCGTCTCTCCTTTCTTTATAAGCTTCTTATACTTTATATATTATATATCTTTATATGTAATATATCAAGTATTTACAAATTTTCACCTATAAATTCCAAAAGATCAATAGCAATCTTTTCAGTTCTTTTATCTATATGATCTAATTTAGGGTTTAATTCCACAAAGTCCATAGAAGTAATTAGATCTGTGTTTAAAATCTCTTTCATTATGTATTTAGATTTTTCTAATGTAAATCCATCTTTTACAGGTGTTCCAGTACCTGGTACTAAAGAATCGTCTAATACATCAATATCAAAACTTAAATGAACTCCATCTACTTTAGATAAGTGAATGTTTTGTAATACCTTTTTTAATATATTATCTAATCCTTTAGACTCAATATCATCCATAGTATAAAGGTTAATATTTAATTCTTCAGCTAATGAGATCTCACCAGGATCTAGATCTCTTATTCCTATTATGTAAACATCCTCAGGGAAAACCTTTTCTTTAGGTTGATATAAATTTGTTAATCTAGGATCACCTACATTCATAGAAGCAGCTAAGGGCATTCCATGAATATTACCAGATGGGGAAGAATTAAAGTCATTTATATCGCCATGAGCATCTAACCATATCACTGCCATTCTATTATAAAATTTACTACTACCAGCAATACTACCTAAAGCTAGAGAATGATCACCACCAAGAATTAAGGGGAATGTATCTGATTTTAATGATGAATATACAGAATGAGCTAAATTTCTATTAACATCTATAATCGGTTCTAAATACTTCATATTATTATGATCTTTGAATTTATCTTTATTTAATACATTTGGAACAAATAGATTACCCATATCATATACATTATGATTATTATTTTGAAAAATTTCAATTATACCTAATTCTCTTAATTTGTCAGGGCCTAACTGTACACCATCCCTATCACAACCATACATTATTGGTACACCTATTATATTAATATTCATATAAGTATATCCTCCCTTATTTTATTATTTATTATATTTATTATATATCTAAGATGATTTATTGTCACTATAATTATAATCTTTATATAATACTTTTATGATTAAAACTAGAATAATTAGGCTTTTTTGTATATAATATTAAATGAGAAAGGATAAATATAATATAGAGGTGAAAAATGGCAAAATATTATTATGCAGTTAAGAGAGGGAAAAATCCAGGAATATATTTAAATTGGAATGAATGTGAGAAAGAAGTTAAAGGATTTAAAGGGGCTAAATACAAAAAATTCAAAAATAAAAAGGAAGCTTTAGATTTTATTAGTGGAGATGGTAATGTATTGTCTGATGTAGAGATTGATAAGAATGATTTTGAACATAATATAAATGATCTAGAAGATAAGGAAATAGTAGCCTATGTAGATGGAAGTTTTCATTTAGATACATTTACTTATAGTTATGGTGTAGTCTTGTTAACTAAGGATAATAAAGAAGTGACCAGTGGTAGAGAAGATAATAGAAAATTAGCAGAGATGAGAAATGTAGCTGGAGAATTAAAAGGAGCTATGGTAGCTATGGAGATGGCTTTAGAAAAAAATATGGAAACTTTGTATCTTCATTATGATTACAAAGGTATTGAAGAATGGGCAAAGGGAAATTGGAAAACTAACAAAGAAGGCACAAAATTATATAAAAATTATTATGATTCAATTAAAGATGAGCTGAAGGTCATATTTATTAAAGTATTAGCTCATTCAGGTATTAAATATAATGAAGAGGTTGATAAATTAGCAAAAGAAGCTCTTTTTTAAAAGAGCTTCTTATATCCTACATTATTTCGGTCCAGTAATAATATAGCATAATCATCTATTCTATAATCATTTTTATAATATATTTGTTTTATACCTGCTTGGATTAAAGCTTTAGTACAATTTAAACAAGGGAAATGAGTAATATATGCAGTACAATTTTTTACAGATATACCTTCCTTTGCACAATAAAGTAAAGCATTAATTTCTGCATGGATAGTAGCAATACAATGACCATCTCTCATAGTGTGACCTATATCATCACAATGTGGATTACCAGATACAGAACCATTATATCCACTAGAAACAATCCTATTGTCATCATTTACTATTAAACATCCTACAAAAGCTCGATTACATGTAGATCTACTAGCCACTAAATCTGTTATCTCCATAAAATATTCTTTCCAACTCTTCCTATTTGGCATATGATTCCTCCATAATCTATATATAGTAAATCTATTATAACATAGATTATATTACTATCTATTAAAACTACTTTTACTTGATATGTTTTTCATAGATATAAGGGTAGCATTTACTTCTGCTCCTAATACTATAATTATAGAACTGATATATAGCCAAATTAAAAGTATGATCAATCCGCCTATACTACCATATGTTTTTGTATAATTATCAAAATTATTAATATAAAAGGAAAATAGTAAAGATGATACTGTCCATCCAATACTAACGAATAGACTTCCAGGAATAGTATCTTTATAATAAATAGTTACTCCTTTTTCAATAGATGGAGAGAATTTATATAATAAAGAAAACATTAGCATCATAAATCCTAAAGGAATTAATAATTTTAAAATTTGCCAAATTGCCCATGAAGGGATAGTGTAAGAGGCAAATATCTTATTGAAAATTACTTCTCCAAATACTAATATAGAAAGAGTAATCAATAATATGATAGATAAACCAAAGGTAAATATAATAGATAAGCCTCTTAGTTTCCAATAAGGCCTATCTTCCTCTAATTCTAAGGCGCGATTTATTGATTTTATAATAGCCATAATCCCTTTAGAAGATGACCAGATAGTACCAATAGCACCAATAGATAATAATGTTGTATTACTTGAATCTATAATTTCTTGTATTAAATTTAAAAGTAAATTTTGAAACTCTACTGGTAATGGAGATAAAAGCTCGTTTAAGGCTGTAGTGCTTGATAAAGGAGTAAAATTTAATAAGTTAAGAAAAAATAGAATAAATGGGAGAATAGATAATATTAGATAATAAGTTAGTTGAGCACCTGTTTCGGATATCCTGTGGTTTTCACATCTATAAAATAATTTCTTTAGAAATATAAACCATTCTTGTTTTCCATATTTAGTTTCTAATAAATTTAAAATAGGGTCCATAGTAATCAATCCTTTATTAATTAATATTAATTAATTACCCAAAAAAACTTATAATACGCATAGTAGCTTTTGTTGGGTTTATACGTATTTCTACTGGGTATAATTTATTAAAAGGAGATGAGAAACATATGATTAAAGATTTTAAAGAATTTGCAATGGAGGGAAATGTTGTAGATTTAGCAGTAGGTGTAGTAATAGGTGGTGCTTTTGGTAAGATAGTAACATCTTTAGTAGAAGATATTATAATGCCTTTAGTAGGATTGTTATTAGGTGGTCTAGATTTTAGCAATTATTTTATAACTTTAGATGGATCTAGTTATTCAACACTAGCTGAAGCAGAGGCGGCAGGGGCAGCAACTTTAAATTATGGAGTATTTTTAGGTGCTGTAATAGATTTCCTAGTAATAGCATTTTCAATATTTATAGTAATTAGACAGATAAACAAATTAAGAAGAGATGATGAAGAAGAGGAAGTAACTGAAAAAGATTGTCCATACTGTCTGACTGAAATAGCTATAGATGCTAGAAGATGTCCAAATTGTACTTCAAATCTTGATGAAGATAATAAAAAGGTTAAAGCATAAGATTTATAGAGGTGGATATTTATGAAAGGTTTAGTATTAGAAGGGGGAGGCGCAAAAGGTTCTTATCATATAGGAGTATATAAAGCTATACTTGAAGAAGGGATTGAAATCAAAGGAATATCTGGTACATCTATAGGTGCATTAAATGGGGCTATGATAGTTCAAGAAGATTTTGATTTATGTTATAAATTGTGGCATGATATATCTTATTCCATGATAATAAATGCAAGTGACGAAGAAGTTCATAATATTTTAAATATGAATTTAAGTAGAGAAGATGTATTAGCAACAGTAGGTAAATTAAAAGAATTAATAAAAGATAGAGGTTTTGATATAAGTCCTTATAAGCACTTACTTGATACTTATATTGATGAAGAAAAGATTAGAAAATCTTCTATGGATTTTGGAATGGTAACAGTTAATTTGTCAGAGTTTAAACCAGAGCAATTATTTATAGAAGATATACCAAAAGGGAAACTTAAAGAATACCTTTTAGCTTCATCATATCTGCCCTTCTTTAAGATGGAAAGAATAGAAGGAAAATTATATTTAGACGGAGCATTTTATAATAATCTTCCTTTTAATTTATTAGTAAAAAAAGGATATGAGGATTTAATTTTAGTAAGAACCCATGCTCCAGGTTTGATTAGAAAGATAGACCTCGGTCATTTAAATACAACGATTATTTCACCATCAGAAGATATAGGTAGATCTTATGTTTATGATGCAAGAAATGCGAGAAAAAATATTAAATTAGGATATTATGATGGGTTGAGAGCCTTTAGGAAATTATTAGGAAGAACTTATTATATAAAGAGTAAAGAAGAAGATTATTTTTCAAATTATTTATTATCTATAAAAAAAGATAAAATAAGGGAAATTGGTGATATATTACACTTCCCAGTTATGCCTGAAAATAGATTACTATTTGAATATATTATTCCAAAACTAGCTACTATAATGGATTTAGATAAGGATTTTGATTATGGAGATTTTCTAATAGATTTATTAGAAAGAAAGGCTCTAAATGATGGTATAAATAGATTTAAAATATATTCATTTGATGAATTATTAGGATTGATTAAGACTGAGAAATCTACAGAATCTATAGATATAAATATAGGACCTTTAGAACGAATTATGGATAAGATAGATTTATCTACTATTTTTAATAAAGAAGAAATAATACTAAGGATTGCAGATATAATATTTTGTAAATAATATAAATTAATCGGAGGTAAGAATTGTTAAATATAAATAGTATAGTAGAAAGATTAAAAAATAGAGAACCAGAGTCTATGGAGGAAATAAATCATTGTGCAATATTAATTCCTTTAGTAAAGATTGATGGAGAATGGGAGATAATCTTTGAATTAAGATCTAAAAATATGAGTACCCAGCCTGGTGAAGTATCATTTCCAGGTGGTAAGATGGAAACAAATGAATCATATAAGGAAACAGCTGTTAGAGAAACTGTAGAAGAATTAAATATACCTAAAGAAAGTATTGATATATTAGGAGAATTAGATTATCTTAGATCTTATACTAATTTAGAGATACATTGTTTTTTAGGAACAATTAGTGGAATAAGTGTGGACAATATAAGCCCAAATCCAGGAGAAGTAGACCATATATTCACAGTTCCCTTAAAATATTTTTTGGAAACAGAACCAGAAGGATATTATATGGATGTTGAAAACACTTATAATGCTGAGTTTCCTTATAATTTAATTCCAGGTGGAAAAGATTATAAATTTAGGAAATTAAGACGTACTATTTACTTTTATCAATATAATGATTATGTTATTTGGGGTTATACTGCAACTATGATTAAACATCTTATAGAAATAATAAAGGACCTATAATAGGTCCCTTTATTAATGTTTTTAATCAGTAAAAATTTGTGTCCAATAAATTGTTCCATTTCCATCAGTATATGTTCCTATACCTATGGTATTGAAACTTGAATTTAGTATGTTATCCCTATGACCTTGAGAATTCATCCATCCTTTGACTACAGATTCAGCATTTTGATAACCTTGAGCAATATTTTCCCCTGCAGTTTTATAACTAATATTAAAAGAGCTTAACATATCAAAAGCACTGCCATATGTAGGCGATGTGTGACTAAAATAGTTATTAACAGCCATATCCTTTGATTTTTCTCTAGCAACTTGGACCAACTGGGAACTTGAAGTAAAAGCTGGTAATCCTGCCTTTGATCTTTCGATATTGATTAATCTAAGTACTTCTTGTTCAATTTGGTTTGACTCAGAAACATTAGGTGTACTAGGAGTTTCTGATTCGTTTTTATCACCTGGTTTATTTGGTTCTACTGGTCTGTTGTATGTTGGTCTTCTATGGTGATGACTAGTCATCTGCCAATTAAAATTATAGTTTTTAAAACTAGGTTTATATCTAAAGTTAGATGCCTGACCCATAGTTGATGTTAATAATATAGTCCCTAATGTAATTGTAGTGATAAATATTTTTTTACCTTTAAACATAATTAACCCTCCTTAAAATTTAAAGTTACAATTGTAACTATTTTGTAACTTTTTTATAGTATAGCATGAAATACATAATAGTTTAAGGACCAAGTAATACCATTTATGTATTTATTTAGATATGGTGGTATAAGTATAAATAAAAATAAGACCTACTTCTAGATGTAGGCCTTATTCCTTATAAATTTATATTTTAATTTGATGATAGATTTTTTTCCCTTTTCTTAAGAGTAGTTTACCATCTGTAAAATCTTCTAATGTTATTATATCTCTAAAATCCTTTACTTTTACATCATCAATTCTAATTCCACCTTGCTGAATAAGTCTCCTACCTTCACCATTAGATTTAATAAGATCTGCTTTTCTTAGTAAGTCTATTATCCAAAGACCTTCTTTAAATTGAGATTTATCCATTTGAGTAAATGGTATAGAACCTTCATCTTGATCGCCTGTAAATAAGGATTTAGCAGCTTGTTGAGATTTTTCAGCTTCTTCTTCTCCATGTATTAATCGTGTAACTTCATATGCTAGGACTTCCTTAGCTTTATTAATTTCAGAGCCTTCTAATCTGCCTAATTCTTTAACCTTATTCATAGGTAGGAAGGTTAGTAGACTTAAGAATTTTTCTACATCATTATCATCTACGTTTCTCATATATTGATATAATTCATAAGGGGAAGTCTTCTCAGAATCTAACCATATGGTACCAGATTGTGTTTTACCCATTTTAGTACCTGCTGCAGTAGTTAATAGATTAAATGTCATAGCATATACCTTATCATTTTCTACCTTTCTAATTAAGTCATAACCTCCAAGAATATTAGACCATTGATCACTACCACCTAATTGTAATTTACAATTATGGTCTCTATATAATCTTAAAAAGTCATAAGATTGCATTAGAAGATAAGAAAATTCAAAGAAGGTTAAACCTTGATCTAATCTATTTTTATAAGAATCTAAGCTTAACATTTGGTTAACAGAAAAATGTACACCAGTTTCCCTCATAAAATCTAAAAAATTTAAATTTTGTAACCAGTCTCTGTTATTGATCATAAGAGCTTTATCTTCCTCAAAGTTTAAAAATCGGCTTAATTGTTTTTTAAACTGAGAAGCATTATAATCTATCATTTCCTTAGTCATTATTTTTCTCATATCATTTCTTTCTGATGGGTCCCCTATCATAGTAGTCCCACCACCTAATAAGGCTATTGGTCTATGGCCTGCTTTTTGCATATGCATCATAACCATGATTTGTAAGAAATGGCCAAGAGTTAAACTATCTGCAGTAGCATCAAATCCAATATAAAATGTTACAGATTCTTTACCTAACAATTCTCTTAATTCATCTTCAAAAGTTACTTGATCTATATAGCCTCTTTCAGATAATATATCAAATACGTTATCCATAATATACCTCCATTTATATTTTAAAATTTTCAATAAAAAAAGATATCTTCATCCTAAAATTGAAAAGGACGAGAGATATCCCGTGGTACCACCTTAATTTACTATAAAAGCCTTAAACTCTATAACGAGAGTAACCGTAATAATATCTATTAGACTCTAGATATGTAATTCACTTAATTTTGAAGTTATAGTTTCTCATCAAACAACTATTTTCTGTATTTAACTAAACTAAGCTACTATTATCCTTCATAGTCATATATTAATTTTAATTTACATTAATATTAATATATTATAGGAGTATTGTCAAGGCTAACGGGAAAGTTAGTTCTTTTAGTCGAAGATTAGTATATAAGCTTAATTTAAGGTATAATAAATAGAGATATATGTAAGGAGTGAGGCTATATGGGAGAATTAGAATTAATAGCTACAACTAGTTTCGGATTAGAAGCAGTAGCTAGAAGAGAACTATCAGATTTAGGATATAAAGATGTAATAGTAGATAATGGAAAGGTAACATTCAAAGGTACTGAAAAAGATATACCTAGAGCAAATTTATGGATTAGAACTGCAGATAGAATTTTATTAAAATTAGGTGAATTTAAAGCTTTAAGTTTCGAAGAATTATTTGAAAAGACTAAAGAACTACCGTGGGATGAATGGATTCCAGAAGACGGAAATTTCGTAGTTGAAGGTAAAAGTATAAATTCAAAGTTATATAGTATCTCAGATTGTCAAAGAATAGTTGAAAAGGCTGTAGTAGAAAAATTAAGAACAAAATACGATGTAAGTTGGTTTCAAAAAACCGGCGCCAAATACACTATAGAAGTTGCTTTATTAAAAGATATAGTTACACTAACCATAGATACATCTGGGGAAGGACTTCATAAGAGAGGATATAGAGACAGGGCAGGAGATGCTCCTATAAAAGAAACATTAGCAGCAGCTATGATTCTTTTAAGTTATTGGAATAAAGATAGAGTACTTTTAGATCCATTTTGTGGTTCAGGAACTATTCCTATAGAAGCAGCAATGATAGGGAGGAATATAGCACCAGGTCTAGATAGAAAATTTGCTTCTGAAGAATGGGAAAGAGTAAAAAAAGAATATTGGGCAGAGGCTAAGAAGGAAGCATTTCAGGCTATAGATTATAAGAGTAAACTTCACATATTAGGATGTGATACTGATAGACGATCAATATTGAGAGCTAGGGACAATGCTGCAAATCTGGGATTAGATGAAGATATATCATTCTTTATAAAAGATATGAGGGATGTAGATTTACATGAAGATTATGGAGTTGTAATTACTAACCCTCCTTATGGAGAAAGAATAGGTGAAAGGAAAGAGGTTTATCAATTATATAAAGACTTTGGAGAAAAGTTTATAAAGCTTGAAACTTGGTCGATCTATCTTATAACATCTGAAGAAGAATTTGAAAAACTTTACGGAAAACCTGCAAATAGAAGGAGAAAGTTGTATAATGGAAGAATAAAGGTAGATTATTACCAATTTTATGGACCAAGACCACCAAGGAAATAAATAAGGAGGAAACATAAATGAAAATTTATACAAAGACAGGTGATAAAGGAAAGACTTCTTTATTTGACGATATTAGAGTAACTAAAGATGATATAAGAGTCGAAAGTTATGGTACTATAGATGAATTAGGTTCTTGGATAGGATTAGCTAAAAACTATGTAGAGGACAAAGATATCTATAACACTTTAGAATTTATTCAAAATAAATTGTTTACTGTAGGGAATAATTTAGCTACAGAAGATTTAGACAAAGTAGAGCATTATATGACTGAAGATGACATTAATAAATTAGAAAAGATAATTGATTATTATATGGATCAACTTAATGAACCTACTGGATTTATTGTACCAGGTTCAAATAAAAAATCTGCTTATCTACATGTAGCTAGAACTGTATGTAGAAGAGCAGAAAGAAGAATAATATCTTTGTCAGGAATTGGACAAGTTGACGATTTAGTGATAAAATATGTTAATAGGTTATCAGATACATTATATGCTATAGGGCGATATTTAGAAGAAGAAGAAGTAGATGTAGAGTATTAATTAATATTCTACATTATTAGCCAAATACTTTAAATAGGTGATTATATGATAAAAGAGGATAATTTAGTAAAAAGAAATATTATTAAGGATTTTGAAGTCTTGAATTATCATGTTTTAGAAGGTATGGCTGATTGGGTTAGAGTAGTAGATATAGATGGAACCATTGTTTATGCAAATAAAGCTATGCAAAAAGAATTAGGTGAAGATATTATAGGTATGAAATGTTATCATTCAGATGAAAAAGCTGATGAAACAAATTTTTGTATAACTAAAAGGAGTATATCTACAGGGGAAATAGTTCAAAAGGAAGAGACAATCGGCGGTAAATATTATTCTATAAAGAGTTCTCCTGTTAGAAATACAGAAGGAAAGATATTTGCTGCAGTAGAAGTATTTAGAAATATTACTAGGGAACGAAAATTGGAATTAGAATTAATAGATAAGAATAAAAAAATGAATAAAGATTTACAATTTGCAAAAAGAATTCAGGAAAAGATATTACCTAAGAAGGGTTTAACTGAAGGTATAAAATTAGATTATATATATAAACCTTCAGAAATGTTAAGTGGTGATATGTTTGATATGTTTAATATAGATAAGGATAATATTGGAATTTATATTAGTGATGTGGCAGGACAGGGTGTAGCAGCATCTATGATGACTATGTTTATAAGACAAACTATGAGAGTGATGAAAGATGAATTTCAAAGTCCGTCTCAAGCTATGACAGAGCTACACAGAAGGTTTTTAAGTTTAAATTTAGAAAGTAACAATTATTTTACTATGTTTTATGGAATATATGATAGAAGCAAAGGAACATTTAAATATGCAAATGCAGGACATAATTGTATGCCTATAAAGTATAATGATAATACAATGAGTCTACTTGAAAATAAAGGCTATCCAGTAACTTCATTATTTGATAAAATTGTATATGAGGAAAAAGAAATCAAATTAGATATAGGAGATAAGATACTTTTTTATACTGATGGTATAACTGAAGCTCGAAATAGTCGAGGTAAGGAATTTGGTATCGAAGGAGTTTTGGGTATATTAAAAGAGAATCCGGAAAATATATTAAATGTGATAGAAGATAATATTATAAACTATAGTTGGGGAGAACAAGAAGACGATTTTGCTGTAGTATTTTTAGAAGTGATAAAAGAGGCCTAGAATAAATTCTAGGCCTTTTAATATAAAGGAGGTATCTTTATGGGTATTACTATTGATTATTCTAATTCGCTTATTGAAGAAAAAGAAATTGAAAAACAGATTCCTTTTATTGAAGCAAGTCATCAGATATTAGAGGAAAGATCTGGCCCAGGAAATGAGTTTCTCGGATGGGTAGATTTACCTAGTAAAGTTAACGAAGAAGAAATAGAAAAAATTCAAAGTGTTGCGAAAGAAATACAAGATAATTCAGATGTATTTATTGTTATTGGAATAGGAGGATCTTATTTAGGAGCTAGAGCTACTTTAGAAGCATTGAATCATACTTTTTACAATGAATTATATCAGGAAGATAGGCAAACTCCTAAGATATACTATGTTGGTAATAATATTTCTAGCTCGTATATATTAGATTTATTAGATATTATAAAGGATAAGGATATAAGTATAAATATAATATCTAAATCAGGTATTACTACTGAACCTGCTATAGCATTTAGAATTTTAAAGGAATTTATGGAAGATAAATATGGAAAAAAAGAAGCTAAAAATAGAATTTATGCTACGACTGATGCAGAAAAAGGTGCTTTAAGAGATTTAATAAAGATAGAAGGATATGAAGATTTTGTTATTCCGGATGACATAGGAGGAAGATATTCTATATTTACTCCTGTTGGATTGTTACCTATAGCAGTAGGCGGAATAAATATAGAAAAGTTACTTAAAGGTGCCAAGCTGGCAGAAAAGGAATCTTCAAATTTAGACATTAAGAAGAATGCTGCTTACCAATATGCAGTATTAAGAAATATTCTTTATAATAAGGGTAAGGATATAGAAATAATGGTAAATTATGAGCCAGCTTTACATTATTTATCTGAATGGTGGAAACAATTGTTTGGAGAATCAGAAGGAAAAGATGGTAAAGGAATTTATCCAGCCTCTGTAGACCTTACTACAGATTTACATTCTATGGGTCAATATATACAAGATGGAAAAAGAAACTTATTTGAAACTACAATTAATATTGAAAACCCTAAAAGAGAAATTATTATGAAAAAGGATACTGATAATTTAGATGGATTAAATTTTTTAGAAGGTAAAAGTTTAGACTTTGTAAATAAAAAAGCTTTCGAAGGTACTGTAAAAGCGCATGTAAATGGAGATGTACCTAATTTAATAATTAATCTACCAGAATTAAATGATTACTATTTTGGAATGTTAATATATTTCTTTAAAAAGTCATGTGCGATTTCTGGATATCTATTAGGAGTAAATCCATTTGATCAACCAGGAGTAGAACAGTACAAAAAGAATATGTTTGAATTACTGGGTAAACCAGGATATTGAAAATCAATAAATAAAAATCCTAGATTAATTAATCTAGGATTTTTTATTTATACAGCTGTTCTTTCTTCATCATTTTCTTGTTCTTTTAATAAAGATTCACCGATTAGGTATACATCACCAGCACCCATAGTAATAATAGTATCACCAGGTTTAACCTTATTAAATAAATAGGACTCTACTTCTGAGAATGTAGCAATATACTTAGCATTATTTGATTTTTTATTGATAGCATTTACTAAATCTTTAGAATGTATTTCTCCATTATCTAATTCACGAGCAGCATATATATCTGTAATTATAATTTCTTTAACGTCTGTAAAAGCATTTGAGAAACTATTTAAAAGAGATTTAGTTCTAGTAAATGTATGAGGTTGAAATACACAATATACATTGCTATTAGATTGATTTTTCAAGGCGTTTAATGTAGTTTGTATTTCAGTAGGATGATGGGCATAATCATCTAAAATTTTAACATCATTTAAAAATCCTTTTAGTTCTAAACGTCTTTGAACCCCATTGTATTTAGATATATTTTTAGTTATTTCCTCCATTGTTAAGCCTTGTAGATGAGTAGCAGCAATACTGGCAACTGCATTATAAATGTTATGATTACCTATAACATTTATATCTATAGGCCAAGTTTCTTTATTATTAATAACTAAAGTAAAATTCGTATGTCCATTATCTAAATATTGGATATTTGTAGCACGATAATTTGCAGGGTTATCTATACCAAAGGTAACAATATTTGCAGAAGTATTTTCAATTACTTGAGGGGAATATGGGTCATCATTGTTTATTAATAAACAACTGTCTTTTTTAAGATTCTTTCCATATCCTATAAAGGTATCTACTATATGGTCCATATCCTTAAAATAATCTAAATGATCTTCATCTATATTTAATATAATTGCCATTGTAGGATAATATTTTAAGATATTAGCCTTATATTCACAGGCTTCAGTTAAAATATAATCATTACTTCCTAGTTTAACATTTCCACCAATTTCATCTAACTGACCTCCTAAAAGTATAGTAGGATCTAAAGTACCGTTATTAGTAATGCTCGCTATCATACTTGTGGTAGTAGTTTTACCGTGAGTACCAGATACAGCAATAGAGTTTTTATAATTTAACATAAGAGCTCCTAGAAATGTTGCTCTGTCAACAGTAGGAATGTTTGATTCTTTAGCAGCGACTAATTCATCATTATCTTTTGATATAGCATCTGTATATATGATTAAATCTGCGCCCTCTATATTCTTTTTTTCATGGCCTATGTAGATATATGCACCTAAGTCCTTTAAACGTTGAACAGATGGGGTAGATTTATTATCAGTACCTGTTATTTTATATTGTTTTGTAAGTAATATTTCAGCTAATCCACTCATACTTATGCCACCAATTCCAATAAAATGTATATGATTATATTCATGATTATCTAACTCAAAATTAAACATAATGTTTCCTCCTAATATATTGTCTTCTTTTCTATTATTACCTATATATTATAATAATATTATTGTATTCAAGTTTAATAAAATTGCCACTGTTTGATTATATCATATCAAAAGATAATTTAAAGGACAATTGTTAAAAAAATGTTAAATATTAATTTAAAAAAATTAAAAAAAAGAAGGATATTTAAAACTTTTATAGAATAAGGTATATAATTAGTAATTTATGCTTTATGGAAGGCGGTGAACATAATGGAAATTACAGATGTTAGGGTTAGAAAAATCTCAGAAGAAGGAAAAATGAAAGCAATAATATCTGTTACATTTAATGATGAATTTGTAGTACACGATATGAAGATTATTGATGGTCAAAATGGACTATTCATAGCAATGCCAAGTAGAAGAATGGCAAATGGTGAATTTAGAGATATTACACACCCTATAAATAGCCACACTCGCCAAAAAATCCAAGATGCAGTTCTTGAAGAATATGAAAAGGTTTTAGCTACAGAATAAATAGAGCATATGCTCTATTTATTTTTTTTATAAAAATTTACAAAATTAAAGATTTAATAATATAGGTATAGACATATAATAAATATAGGTTAAAATAGTAGATAAGATAAATTTTAAAGAGGTGTTGTAATGAATATTTCTATAATTCTTGCTGCAGGCGAAGGTACTCGAATGAAATCAAAAACGCCTAAAGTCTTACATGAAATATGTGGAAAATCATTGTTAGAATATATTGTAGATGCTAGTAGAGAAGCAGGAGTAGATAAGAATGTAGTAATTATAGGTCATGGAGGTGATAAGATAAAAGAACATTTTCAAGATCATCCTATAATATTTGAAAATCAACCCATAGGTGAAGATGCCCCATATGGGACAGGTTATGCAGTAATTCAAGGTCAGAAACATATCGAGGATGATAGTAATGTAGTTATATTATGTGGAGATACGCCTTTAATTACTAAGGATACAGTTGATGATCTGTTAAAGTATCATAGAGATAATAAATTAGATGGAACAGTTGTAACTACACTATTGGATAATCCTATAGGATATGGTAGGATAATGAGGGATAAATCTGGAAATGTATCTAAGATAATAGAAGATAAAGATGCTACAGAAAAAGAAAAAGAGATAAATGAAATAAATTCTGGTATATATTGTTTTAATGGAAAACTCTTAAAAGAAGCATTAGGGGAAATTGATAATGACAATACACAAGGAGAATTTTATATTACAGATGTCGTTAGAATTTTAAGAGATAAAGGATATAAGATAGGTGGTCATATAATAGAAAACCCTGATGAAATACATGGTATAAATTCTAGAAGTCAATTAGCTTTTAGTGAAAGTATTATGAGAGACCGTATAAATAGTTTCCATATGGAAAATGGAGTTACTCTAATAAATCCAGAAAACACATATATAGAAAAGGATGTAGAGATTGGAAATGATACAGTTATATATCCTGGAGTAAATCTAGAAAAGGGGACAAAAATAGGTAGTGATTGTATTATTAGATCTGGTTCTAGAATTATAGATAGTGTGATAAAGGACAATGTAGAGATAGAATCTTCATTAATAGAAAAAAGTATAGTTGATAATGGAACAAATATAGGACCTAATGCACATTTAAGACCTAATAGTAAAGTAGGCAAGAATGTAAATATTGGGAATTTTGTTGAGGTTAAAAATGCTGTGATAGGAGATAATTCAAAGGCAGGACATTTAGCATATATAGGTGATGCAGTAGTAGGAAAAGATGTCAATATAGGTTGTGGAGTAATATTTGCGAATTATGATGGAAAAAATAAAGAAATAAGTAAAATAGGAGATAATGTATTTATCGGTAGTAATTCTAATCTAGTGGCACCTTTAAATATTGAAGATTTAGCTTATATAGCTGCAGGATCAACTATTACAGAAGATATTAAAAAAGGAAGTTTGTCTATAGCAAGAGCAAGACAAGTAAATAAAGAGGATTGGGTATATAAAAAGGGACCAAATAATCAAGAATAAAATAAATATTACTAATCTTAGGAGGAGACAATATAATGAGCTCGATTAAAAAGAAAATTAAACTTATTTCTGGGAATGCAAATGAAGATTTCTCTGAAAAAATAGCTAAAGAATTAGATGCAGATTTAATTCAATGTGATGTGACACATTTTAGTGATGGTGAAATAAATGTAAATATTAGTGAAACTGTAAGAGGGATGGATGTTTATATTATTCAACCTACTTGCTCACCAGTTAATGATAATTTAATGGAACTATTAATATTAATTGATGCAGTAAAAAGAGCATCAGCTGGAAGAATAAATGCTGTAATACCATATTACGGTTATGCAAGACAAGATAGAAAGGCAAAAGCTAGAGAGCCAATAACGGCAAAATTAGTGGCAGAACTACTGACAGTTGCAGGAGCTCAAAGAGTAGCTACTATGGACTTACATGCTGGACAAATCCAAGGGTTTTTTGATATACCAGTAGATCATTTAACAGCTATTCCGACTATGGTTGAACATTTTAAAGATATTGTTACCCAAGATACAGTAGTAGTATCACCAGATCTAGGTGGAGTAACTCGAGTAAGAAATTTTGCTAATTTATTAGATCTTCCTATAGCAATGATTGAGAAAAGAAGACCTGATGCTAATGTATCTGAAGTTATGAATGTAATAGGTGATATTGAAGATAAAAATGTTATTTTAGTAGATGATATTATAGATACAGCTGGAACAATCTGTAAAGCATCCTCAGTTCTAAAGAAGTTCGGAGCGAAAAAAGTATATGGATGTGCAACACATGGTGTCTTATCTGGTCCAGCTATTAAAAGGATAAATGAATCAGCACTTGAGAAGTTTATTATTACCGATACTATACCTTTTGAAAGAAAAAGTGAAAAAGAGAAAATAGAAGTAATAAGTGTTGCTCCTATATTTGCAGAAACTATTAGAAGAATTAATGGTAATAGATCTATAAGTGTTTTATTCGATTAAATCAGGAGTTGATAAATTTGTACGTAGTAGTAGGATTAGGTAATCCTGGGAAGAAGTATAAAGGAACTAGACATAATATAGGATTTGATATCGTTGATAATTTAGGCAAAAGAAATAATATAGATATTAATAAAACAAACTTTCAATCTGTATATGGCGAAGGATTTATAGGAAGACATAAAGTAATACTAATGAAGCCCCAAACATATATGAATAATAGTGGAGTAGCTTTGAGGGAAATCTATGATTTTTATAAATTAGATATTAAAGATATAATTGTAATAGTAGATGATATAGATATCGGTTTTGCAGATATAAGAATTAGAGGTAAGGGAAGTGCAGGTTCACATAATGGGTTAAAATCTATTATAAAACATCTTGGAAGTCAGGACTTCCCAAGAATTAAAATAGGTGTAGGTAAAAAAAGACATCCTTCACAAGACCTAGCAGATTTTGTATTAAGTAAATTTGATAAGGATGAAATTATAGATATTGATAATGCTATAGAACTAGCATCGGAAGCTACAGAAATTATAGTACAAGATGGATTAAATAAAGGCATGAACAAATTTAATAGTAAGACAAATAGAGCTCAGGAATAAACCTGAGCTTAAGATGTTGTAAGGAGTAGATATAATGAAGAATTTTTTAATAGATTCACTTAAAAATATAGATTCATATAGAAAAATATTAGAGGACTTAGAAAAAGGTGTAAGTCCTATTTCAACCTATGGAATAATAGATGAAAGTCTAGGCCATATTCTTTATGGACTAAAAGAACATGTAGATAAACAATTACTCCTAATAACTTCTGATGAAATAAAGGCAAGAAGATTATATGAAGATATAAGGAATTTAGGTAGTGAAAATGTAGAATTATTACCTAAAAAGGAAATCTTGTTTTATGATATGAGTTCTCATAGTTATGAAAATGAAAATCAAAGACTTAATGTAATGTCTAAATTAATATTGGGAGAGGAAATATTAGTTATAACATCATTAGAATCCTTATTAGATAAAATAATATCCCAAGATATATTCAAAAAACATATTAGACAAATTGAATTTGGGAAAGATATAGATTTAGATAATCTAGTGCAAGGCTTTATTGACTCTGGGTATGAAAGAGCTAATATGGTAGAAACTATAGGTCAATTTAGTATTAGGGGAGGGATTATAGATTTTTTTCCACCAAATAGTCTTAATCCATACAGAGTAGAATTATTTGATACTGAAGTAGATTCTATAAGAACATTTGATGTCTTAAGCCAAAGATCCTTAGAATCGAAAGAAGAAGTAATTATACCTCCAACTAAAGAAGTATTAATTACTGATCAATTTAAAAAAGACATAATAAAAAATATGGAAAAAGAACTAAAAGAATCCCTAGATAGTGAAAGAAGAGATGAAAAATTCAATAAATATTTAGAACTGTTAGAAGAAGACTCTCATATATCTAATAAAGATATGATTACTCCGTATATCCCTAGTAAATATATAGAGTCTATAATAGATTATTTAAATGATGATGCCTTAGTATTTATAGATGAGTCTAGAAGAATAGAAGATAAATTCAAATCAATAAAAGAAAACTTTGATCTTAAGATTATAGATTTAGTAGAAGCAGGGGAGGCTATGCCATCCCATTTTAATATTAATTATGAATATTATGAGTTGCTACCAGGGATTCAACAAAAGAAAGTTATTACGAATAGTAGTCTTTTAAAAGGAGATGCATATTTTAAACCTAAAGCAATATATAATTTTTCAGTAAAATCTACAATTGATTATCATAATCAGATAGAATTATTAGCAGATGATTTAAATTATTATAAATATCGAGGTTATAAAACTATAATATTATCTGGTAGTGAGGAGAGAGGCCTACGACTACAAAAAAATTTAGAAGATTTAGATGTGATCAGTACCTTTTCTAAAGATAAAACTGAAAAACTCCAGTCTAATCAAATTTTTATAACACCAGGTAGTGTAGAATCTGGATTTGAGTATTCCTCTATTAAATTAATGGTAATTAGTGATAAAGAGATATTTGGAGTTCAGAAAAAGAGACAAAAAAAGACGAAGAAAAAGCGTGGAGAAAAAATAGTTAGCTTATCAGATTTAGAGATTGGATCTTATGTAGTTCATGAAGAACACGGTATAGGTAGATATGAAGGTATTGAACAATTAGATATACAAGGTGTAAAAAAAGATTATCTAAATATTAGATATAGGGATCAAGATAAGCTATATATTCCAATAGATCAGATGAATCTAATACAAAAGTATATAGGTGCAGATAGTGTTAACCCTAAAATTAATAAATTACACAGTGGAGATTGGCAAAGGACAAAAGCACGTGCTAGAAAGTCTGTAGAAGATATGGCTGAAGAGCTACTAGAATTATATGCACAAAGAGAAACATTAAAAGGTTATTCTTTCTCTGAAGATACTCCATGGCAAAGACAATTTGAAGATTTATTTGGATTTGAAGAAACTGAAGGCCAGTTAACATCTTCAGAAGAGATAAAGAAAGATATGGAAGGTTTTAAACCTATGGATAGATTGTTGTGTGGAGATGTAGGTTATGGGAAAACAGAAGTAGCTTTGAGAGCAGCTTTTAAAGCTTTAATGGATAACAAACAGGTAGCAATATTAGTCCCTACTACTATATTAGCCCAACAACATTATAATACCATAGTAGAAAGATTTAAAAATTTTCCAGTAAAAACTGCTTTACTAAGTAGGTTTAGAACTCCTAAAAAGCAAAAACTAGCTATAGAAGCCTTAAAAGAAGGAACAGTAGATATAGTTGTAGGAACTCATAGACTTTTATCTAAGGATGTAAAGTTTAAAGATTTAGGTCTACTTATAGTAGATGAGGAACAGAGATTTGGAGTTAAACATAAGGAAAGATTAAAAAACCTAAAGAAAAACATAGATATATTAACTTTAACAGCTACTCCAATACCGAGGACCCTTCACATGTCCTTGGTAGGTATTAGAGATATGTCTGTAATAGAAGAGCCACCAGAAGAAAGATTTCCAATTCAGACTTATGTAGTAGAATATAATGAACAAATGATAAGAGATGCAATTCTAAAGGAAATAGATAGGGGAGGACAAATATATTTTGTTTATAATAGGGTTGATAGTATAGATAGGATGGCCTCTCAATTGAGTAAGTTAGTTCCAGAAGCAAAGTTTTCTGTAGGCCACGGACAAATGAGAGAAAGAGAATTAGAAAAAATTATGATGGGGTTTTTAAATAAAGAATCTGATGTTTTAGTATGTACTACTATAATTGAAACAGGATTAGATATACCAAATGTAAATACTATAATAGTATATAATGCAGATAAAATGGGTTTATCCCAATTATATCAGTTAAGGGGTAGAGTCGGTCGAAGTGATAGAATGGCTTATGGATATTTTGTATATGAACAAAACAAAGTATTAAGTGAAGTAGCAGAAAAAAGATTAAGAGCTATTAAAGAGTTCTCAGAGTTTGGATCTGGGTTTAAAATAGCTATGAGAGATTTAGAAATAAGAGGAGCAGGAAATCTATTAGGATTAGAACAACATGGACATATAGAAGCTATAGGTTATGATTTATATGTTAAGTTTCTTGGAGATACTATAAAAAAATTAAAGGGTGAAAAAGTAGAAGAAAAAATAGATACTTCTATAGACATTAAAGTAGATGGATATATTCCTAAAAGGTATATAGAAGATGAAGAGCAAAAGATTGAAGTATATAAGAAAATAGCATCTATAGATGATTTAGAAGGTTATAGAGAGCTTATAGATGAATTGATAGATAGATTTGGAGATATACCAAAAGAAGTAGAAAACTTAATTGATATTTCCTATATTAAAGCTTTAGGAATTAAAAATAGAATAGATAATATTAGTGAAATAAATAAAGAAGTTAAATTAGATTTAGTGTCCATAGATGATATACCGATAGAATTAATAGATGATTTGCTAGAAAAATATAATCAGAATATAAGTTTTGATTTATCAGGAAAGCCATATTTAAAATATAAACCTAAAGAAAATGTGTTAAAAGGTTTAAAGGATCTTATGGAAACAATTAGTGATTTTCATAAACAATAAGGATAATATATAATATTAGAATTAAAGGTAAGGAGAGAAAGGGATGTTATAATTGGACAGAATTAAATCTAAAAATATATTTATTATAACAATATTATTGATTTTAACATTAGGTATAAATGGATGTACTAAAGACCCAGAAGGTGTAGTAGCTGAGGTCAATGGGGAAGAAATAACCGAAGAAGAATATAAAAAAAACTTACAAATTCGAAAAAATTTAAACAAAGAGGAATTTGGAAAAGATGATTTATCAAAATTAGATATCAAAGAAGAGATATTAAATGAATTAATATTAGAAACTTTGATTTCTCAGGAAGCAGAAAAAAGGAATATATCTATTTCTGATGAAGAAATAGAAAAAGAGATAGATAAAAACACAGAAGAAGTAGGTGGAGAAGAGAAATTACGAGAAGAGTTAGAAGATAGTGGGATATCCTTTGATTATTATAAAGAGTTTATCAAAAAACAATATTTGTTTAATAAATATAAGCAAACTATATTTAATGAAATAGATATTAGTAATAAAAAGGCAGAAAAATATTTTGAAAAAAATAAAGAAGATTTAATAATTACAAGAGCTAGTCAAATAGTAGTAGATGATGAAAAGAATGGACTAGATATATTAGATAAATTGGAAGATGGAGAGAAGTTTGAAGATTTAGCTGTTGAAAAATCTCTAGATAGTTCATCAGCAGTTAAAGGTGGAGATTTAGGATATTTCTCAAAAGAAATGATTAAAAACAAAGAGCTAGAAGATATAATTTTCAAATTACAAGTAGGAGAAATAAGTGAATTAGTTAAAATTGAAGATGAATATTATATAATATATCTTCAAGATCGAAAAGATAAATTTGAAGATTTAAAGGATGAGGTAATTATATTATTAAAAGAAGAAGAATATACAAAGCATATTAAAGAATTACAAGATAATGCTAAAATTAAAATTTTCTTAAAAATAGATGAATAAAGATAAATAGAGTAAGAGATTTATACATAAATTGAAAAAAATGTATAAATGATTCCTGTTAGTTGAATAATAATCTTACCATACTGAATATAAGGAGGATATATTTTGAAAGCTACAGGAATAGTTCGACGAATAGATGATTTAGGAAGAATAGTAGTTCCAAAGGAAATAAGAAGAACTTTGAGAATTAGAGAAGGTGATCCATTAGAAATTTTTACAGATAGAGAAGGTCAAGTTATACTTAAAAAATATTCTCCAATTGGTGAGTTAAATGAATTTGCCACAGAATATTGTGAATCCCTTTTTGAAAATACAGAATTTGTATCTATAATATCTGATAGAGATAATCTGATTGCTATATCTGGTGGATCAAGAAAAGAATATTTAAAAAAGAGAATAAGTCCAGAACTTGAAAGGATAATTGAAGATAAGGAAACATATATTACTGATGAAGAGAATGTAGTAATAAAAGTTTTTTATGAAGATGAAAATTTAGAGGATTATACTTCACAAACAATAACTCCTATAGTTATGCAGGGAGATCCTATTGGAGCAATAATATTAATATCTAAAGATCCTGAAGATAAGATGGGTGAAATCGAGAAAAAGTTATTAGAAACAGCTTCTAAATTTTTTGCAAAACAAATGGAAAATTAATACCTACTCTTGAGTAGGTATTTTTTATGTTTCTTTATAGTATGTTATATTTATGATACTATAGTATATTATATAAGTAACAAAAATAAATAATTAGAATAATCATTTTGAGGTGGTGTTATGTCGAAGGACAATAGTTTTATAAAAGGAGCAGCTATATTAGGAATAGCTGGAGTAATTGTAAAAATCTTAGGTGCTATTTATAGAATACCTATAGGAAATATAATAAAGACAGAAGGAATGGGCTATTATCAGACTGCATATCCTTTTTATGTTTTGTTATTGACTATTTCTACATCAGGTTTTCCAGTAGCTATAGCTAAGCTAGTCTCAGAAAGAAGAGCGATTGGTGATTATAAAGGAGCATTTAAGGTATTTAAAATAGCATTGATGGGTTTATTTATAGGAGGAACATTAACATCATTATTTGTGTTATTGAGAGCAGATTCGATAGTAAGATCTTTAAAAAATGTAAATGCCTATTATGCTTTAATAGGATTAGTTCCAGCATTGTTTTTTGTTCCGATAATGGCAACATTTAGAGGTTTCTTCCAGGGAAGGCAAGATATGGTACCTACTGCTATATCTCAAATAAGTGAACAACTATTTAGAGTATTAAGTGGACTATTATTTACATATTTACTTTTAGACAAGGGGATACCCATGGCTGCTGGAGGAGCTTCATTTGGTGGATCTGTAGGTGGGATTATAGGTACTGTATCTATTTACCTAATGTATTTGTCTAAGAGAAAAGAGATTACTAAAGAAGTGAATAATAGTTTAGTACATGAAGAGTATACAGCAGGAAATATAGTAAAAGACCTATTAGTTATTGCAATTCCTATAACTATTGGAGCTGCTATAGCACCAATTATGGATACTATTGATGCAGGTTTAGTATTAAATAGATTACAGTCTATTGGATATACTGAGGCATCTTCTAATGAATTGTATGGACAACTGAAAGGATTTGCTCAAACTTTAATTAATCTACCACAGGTATTCTCTATAGCAATAGCTATGAGCTTAGTACCAGCTATATCAAATGCAACTGCAAGAAAACGAAAAGATGAGATAAATAATTTAATATCTTCGGGTATTAGAATGACTTTGTTAATTGGTCTGCCATCTGCATTAGGATTATTAGTTTTAGCAAAACCAATAATAGGACTTTTATATTATAATAATACGGTAGAAACAATAGCTAGTACAGGTGAGATACTACAATATTTATCTTTAGGAGTGGTTTTTTTAACATTAGTTCAAGCATTGACTGCAATGTTGCAAGGATTAGGAAAGCCTATAATACCTGTAATTAATTTATTTATAGGAGCAGTATTTAAATTAATCTTAACTTATATATTAACTGCTATTCCTAGTATTAATGTAAAAGGGGCAGCCATAAGTACAGTAGTAGCCTATGGAGTTGCTGCTATCTTAGATCTAATAATGGTAAGAATAGTGTCTAAAACTAAGTTTGAATATATGGATATATTTATTAAGCCTTTAATATCATCTGTAGGCATGGCTATTGTAGTGAGATTGTCCTATATAAGTTTATTAAATCTCTTAGGAAGTGGTCTGTCTACAATAGTTTCTGTAATAATTGGTATAATTGTATATTCTATATTATTAATTATAACAGGTACTATAACTAATGAAGATTTAGCTTTAATGCCTAAAGGTGATGTTATAAGTGAAAAAATCAATAAGTTTAAATTATTAAAATAGTAAAAGATTAGGAGTAAAATAATGGGGAAAATTTATATAATAGGTTTAGGACCAGGAAATACAGAAAGTCTAACATTAGGTGCAATAAATAGGATAAATAGTGGTGATCAGAACTATTTACGAACTGAAAAACATCCTACAATAGAATATTTTGAAAGTAATAATATTGATTTTGAATCATATGATAATATTTATGATGAAATGGAAGATTTTCAAAGTGTATATGAAAAAATAGCTAAAGATTTAATAAAGAAATCTAAAATTTATGGATCAATAAACTATTATGTACCTGGAAATCCATTAGTTGCAGAAAAAACTGTTGAAATTCTTATGGAGAAAGATATAGAGTTTGAGATAATTTCTGGTATGAGTTTTATAGAGCCTATGATAGAGTTAGTAGGTAGAGATCCTATTAATGGTTTAAAGATAGTTGATGGGGAAATATTTAATGAGTCATTAATAGATATAAATACAGATATGATTATTACTCAAGTGTATAATAGAAGAATTTTAACTCAGGTCAAATTAGCACTTGCTGAAATATATGGTGATGAATATAATATATATATAGTCCATAATGCTGGTATAGAAGGAGAAGAAGAGGCACATAATATTCCTATATATATGATTGATAGAATAGATAAAATTGGATATCTAACAAGTATTTATATTAAGAAAATAGAGGGTAAGGATAAAAAAATATTTGACATTAACAATTTAGTAGATATAATAAGGATATTAAGGGGAAAAGATGGATGTCCATGGGATAGGAAACAAACACATAGGTCTATTCGGGAATCGGTAATCGAAGAAGCCTATGAAGTAGTAGCTGCCATTGATAATGAAGATATTGATAATTTTGTTGAGGAGTTAGGAGACCTTCTATTTCAAATCTTATTCCACAGTCAGATAGGTTTTGAAACAGGAGAGTTCAACCTAATAGATGTTACATCTAGATTAGCTAACAAGATGATTTTTAGACATCCACATGTATTTTTATCAGAAAGGCTAGATACTTCCTCAGAAGTAGTATATAATTGGAATGAGCTCAAAGATTCAACTCGTGATTATAAAAACTTTACAGATAAATTAAAAAGTATTCCTAATTTTCCAGCTTTAATGAGAAGTTATAAACTTCAAGAAAGGGCTGCAGAGATAAATTTCGATTGGGATGATTTAGAAGGTCCACTTAATAAGGCAAAAGAGGAATATAATGAAGTCTTAGATGCAATTGACAAGTTTGGAAAAGGTCATGAAAGAGTTGAAGAAGAATTAGGAGATCTACTATTTACTGTTGTAAATTTGGCAAGATTCTTAGATGTTCATCCAGAAGTAGCCTTAAATAGGACCAGTAACAAATTTATTTCTAGATTTAAAATTATGGAAGCAAAAGCTGAAGAGTTAAATAGATCTATAGAAAATATGAGTCTAGAAGAGCTGGATGAGTTATGGGATCAGTCAAAAGACTAGAAATAGAATTAATTTAAAACTTATTATTTAGGAGGAATTTATTATGAACAAAGCTGAATTAGTTGCAAGTATAGCTGAGAAAAGTGATTTAACAAAAAAGGATGCAGAAGCTGCTTTAAATGGATTTGTAAAATCTGTTGAAGAAGCATTATCAGAAGGAGATAGAGTACAACTTGTAGGTTTTGGAACTTTTGAGGTAAGAGCTAGAAAAGCTAGAGAAGGTAGAAATCCAAGAAATCCAGAGCAAGTAATTCAAATACCAGCATCAAATGCTCCAGTATTTAGAGCAGGAAAAGGCTTGAAAGAAGCTGTAAACAAAGAATAAATTTAAGAGTCAGGCTTAAGCCTGACTCTTTTTTGTATGA
Organism: Tissierellaceae bacterium; assembly: GCA_035301545.1. Classification (GTDB taxonomy): domain Bacteria; phylum Bacillota; class Clostridia; order Tissierellales; family Tissierellaceae; genus DATGUA01. The sequence continues at coordinate 50,517 of DATGUA010000037.1, forward strand.
AAGGATTGGTAAAAATTAGAGTTGATAAATATCTTAAAAGTTCAAGAATAATTAAAAGAAGAACAGTAGCTAAGCAAGCTTGTGAACAAGGGAGAGTGTTTATAAACGAAAAAAAAGCTAAACCTGGAGACGAAGTAAAAGAAGAAGATATAATTAATATTGAATTTGGAAGTGGATCCTTAAAAGTAAAAGTTTTATTACTTAAAGATAATGCTGGTAAAAGTGAAGCATCTAATATGTATGAAATAATTGAAGAATAAAAGAAAATTTAATTAACACCTTCCTAACTATTAAAAAGGCTTTTGTAATAAAAGCCTTTTTTGTGTCATAAGTATTATAAAGGATAGGAGGGAACTTTATGGTTGATGATAAACAAAAATTTCCAAATCAAAATATAATATTAGAAGATAGAAATGAGATGAATATAACAGGTGTTGAAAATGTAGATAGTTATAACGATGATACTATAGTTCTAAGGACTATAAAAGGAGGGATTAATATAAAGGGAGAGGAATTAAATATTAGTAAATTAAATATAGATAATGGTTCTGTGAAAATATCAGGATTAATAAATAGTTTAACTTATATAAGTAAAGAAGGCTCTTCTAAAAGTTTAATGGAAAGATTATTTAAATAAGTTGGTGAATATATGTTAGAAATAGCTCTAATAGATGAGTTTTACATTTTTTTATTTTCTATAAATTATGGTTTACTAATAGGATTTATATATGATTTATATAGGGTTTTCAGATACTATTCAAAACCTAAGAAAATATTATCATTAATCGAAGACTTAATCTTCTGGTTAATTGTTACATTAATATTTTTTATGTTTTTAGTAAAAAATACAGACGGGGTAATAAGAGGATTTGTAATAGTAGGATTTCTTATTGGAAGTTTCCTATATTTTAAAATAATATCAAAATATATTTTTTCGCTATTAATTAAATTTTTTAAGTTGATATTAGAGTTAATACATGAGATAATAAGTATAATAGTATATCCACTTAAAAAGGTTATTACATTTTTTAAGAAAGGATTTCGAAGAATACATCGTTTAATGGAAGGTCTATTTAAAGATATAAAAAAGTATATAAAATTAACTTCTAGAAAGAAATAAAAATATTAAATTACTAATTGATTTAGGTGGTGAACTTAAAGATGAGGAAAAAACGAAGAAAAAGGATTAGGATAATACATATATTTTTATTATTAGCAATAGTATATGTATCAGCCGTAATGTTAAATCAACGTAAATTATCAAAAGACTTACAAGCGAAGAAAGTAGAATTACAAGATGAAATTTCATCAATAGAAACTGATATTAATATGTTAAATAATGAGTTGGATGACGGTGATTCTTTAGAATTCGTTGAAAGGGTAGCAAGAGAAGAGTTAGGAATGGTTAAACCTAGAGAAATTATCTATATTGATAAAAACAAGGTGAAAAATTCTTTTTTTGATGATTTTGACAAAGATAGTAATTGACATACTTGAAGTTCTAATATATACTAAAAATGACAATATTTTAAGGAGGAATTATTAATTTATGGCTGTATCGGTTGGAAAGGTAGTAGAGGGTACTGTAACTGGTATTACTAACTTTGGTGCATTTGTACAATTGCCAGAAGGGAAAAGTGGATTAGTTCATATTTCAGAAATTTCCCATGACTATGTAGAAAAGGTTACTGATTATGTAAAAAAAGGAGAAAAGGTAAAGGTAAAGGTCCTATCTATAACGGATGATAATAAAATTAGTCTTTCTATTAGAAAAACAAAGCCTAAGAGTAGTCAGCCAGCAGAATTTGAATGGACAAACCAAGACAATCAAGATAATATGTCTTTCGAAGATAAATTAAGCCAATTTATGAAAGATAGTAATGAAAGAATGGATCAGTTAAAAACTAGAGATTCTAGAAGAAACTTTGATGATTAATATTTTAGATGATAAGAATTAATAAAAATGAATATGAAATAATAAATTTATGAAGCCGGAGTAATCCGGTTTTTTTATTTGCCAAAAAGTTACATTTAAAGTAGAAAACTTAGGTTAAGGCAAGAAAGGAGATGAAATCAATACATACAGCCTTAAAGTAAGAAACTTATACTTTTACTTAGCCATCTTAACGTTATAGGAAAAAATCTGAATTTTTGTCTTAAAAATCATAGTTTTTATTGCCTAGTAATGACAAAAAAATATGAGCCTGTTTGATAATCTATATTCATAATATAAACAGGGGTGATGGAATTGACCAAGATAGAATCAGTTGTAAGTAATAAGAGAACGGAATTTAGTTTAGGGATCAATATGGAGGATCTATTAATAATGTTTATTGGCTTCTTTATAAGTAGGGTAAATATTTTAGATAAGTTAAGCCCTTTTAGTATAGCCTTTTTGGGATCTTATTTATTGGTTAAAGGTAAAAATTTGTATTTGTTAATTTCAGTTTTACTAGGTACATTTAGTTTGAGAGGGTTTAAAGGTGTAGAATATTATATGACCATTATAATAGTATATGAAGTTCTATCTAGAATCAGGGAAGGGAAATCATATACTTTAATTAAATCTTCTTCCATTCCAGCTTTAATCTTTATAGCTATTAAATCTATATTTATAATCTTAATAGGAGAGTACTATATATATGATATGGTCTTAATATTGATTGAAGGGATAATGATATTTACTATGACGTATATTTTTTCTTTCAGTCTTCCTATAGAAGAAGTAAATCATCAAAGTATTAATAATGAGAAACTAATATGTAGTTTTGTAACTTTAGCTCTGATCTTATCAGGATTTAATAATATAGAATTTTTAGGAATAACTCTTAGGAATATTATATCTGTAGTAATGGTTATGTATCTAAGTTATAAACAAGGTGTATTAATGGGTGTAAATGGGGGAATTATATTAGGATTAGTATCTTATATGCCTTCAGCCGAAATGCCATTTGTTATTTCTATTTTAGCAGTAGGAGGTCTTTTAGCAGGTTTATTTAAAGAATTAGGGAAAATAGGTACTATACTAGGATTTGTATTAGGTAATGGTATAATTAGTTTTTATATAAATAATTTAGGGACTAGCTTAATATCTACTAGAGAATTAATTTTATCATCTATTATCTTTTTAATTATGGCTCAATATATTGATATAGATATTAAGGAAATATTTGTAGGAGAAAGCTATACAAAAGAGGAGTCTAAAAATAGAAAAGACGAATTAGTAATTAAAAATTTAAAAAATATGGTTAATTTATTCAATAATCTAAGTAAAATATTCAAAGAGACTACCTATGAAGATGACATATATTCAACTGGAGAAATATATATTATGATAGATGATATATGTAATAAATCATGTATCAAATGCCCTAAATATAAAAAGTGTTGGGAAGAAGATTATTATAATACTTATCAAAAAATATTTAATATAATAGGTGCGGTAGAGTCAGAAGCAGTAGATATAAAGAAATATGCTGTATATATGGAAGAATCTTGTGAAAATGGAGAGCATTTATTAAAAAATATTAAGCAATACTATGAAAAATTAAAAGAAGAACATATATGGAATCAAAAATTAATGGATCAGAGAAGACTTTTAGCAGAACAATTAGAAAATGTAGGTTATATAGTAGAACAAATGTCTCAAGATATATATAAGATACCAGTTTTTAATGAAGAATTAGAAGATCTAATTATAAAAGAATTAAAAAATGAAAGAGTATCCTTATCTGATTTAACAGTAGTGGAATCGGATAAAGATGATTTAGAAGTGTTAGTAGGATTAGAAAATAATGAAATTTGTCCTCAAAATGTGAGAGAGATAAAAAATATAGTATCTAAAAATTTAGGTTTTCCACTAGCTACTGATTTTTCTATTGGGCATACAAGAGAAGATGCGAAAGTGTTAACCTTAACAAAATCTAGTAGATTTGATTTTATAACTAATGTATCTACAGAATCTAATTCAGAAGATAGAATATCAGGAGATAGTTATACTTATGGTGAGGTAGACACTACAGGATTTGTAGCTATAAGTGATGGAATGGGTATAGGTAAAAAGGCAAATATAGAGAGTCGTACAGCAATTGAATTATTTGAAAAATTAATGGAAATTAATATGGATAAAAATATAATTATAAAGACTATAAATTCAGTATTAAGAGCGAGAACTGATGAAGAAATATTTGCTACCTTAGATTTAGGATTTATTGATCTATATACAGGAAAATTGCAAATGTTAAAAACAGGGGCACCAGCCACATTTATAAAGAGAAAGGATCAAGTTAATATAGTGAATTCTAGATCTTTACCTATTGGAATACTGAAAGATGTGGAATTTGATATTTATGAAGAGGATTTAGAAGATGGAGATATAATAATTATGATGTCAGATGGTATATTAGATAGTAATAGAGATGTTCATAGTCAAGAGTCCTGGATGAAAGATATAATTATGAATATAGATTCTCAAAATCCAAACTCGATTGCTGAACTAATACTAAAAGAAGCAAAATCTATTAGTGAAAATCATATTACTGATGATATGACTGTCATGGCTACTAAAATATGGAGAAATATTTAGGGAGAAATATTTCTCCCTTTTTATTTTGTTTTTTTAAGTATATTAGTGTATATTATATATAGAAGATTTAGGTGATAAAATGGAAAATAAAGTGATAAACAATATATTAAATTATAATTTAATAACTGAGGGAGATACTATAGTCATTGGGGTATCAGGTGGTCCAGACTCTATGGCTTTACTTTATACTTTAATAGAAACAAAGGAATTTATAAATTTTAATATTATAATAGTTCATATAAATCATGGGGTTAGAGGAGAAGAAGCCTTAAAAGATGAATTATTTGTAAAGGAAAAAGCAGAAGAATTAAATATACCTTATTATTCTAAGACTATAGATATGGTAGGATATGCAAAAGATAATAAAATAAGCGAAGAAGAAGCAGGTAGAAAATTAAGATATGGATTTTTTAGACAAATACTATCTAAAAAAGGTAAAGGGAAAATAGCAGTAGCTCATAACAAAGATGATCAGGCTGAAACTTTATTAATGCGTATATTTAGAGGAACAGGAATAGATGGATTAAAAGGGATGGATTTTTTACAAAAAGATATAATCAGACCTATACTTAATATAAGTAGAGAAGATATAGAAAAATATATTGAAAAAAATAAAATAGAAACAGTATTAGATAAAACTAATTTAATGCCTATATATACGAGAAATCAGATAAGACTAGAATTAATACCTTACATTGAGAAAAATTTCAACCCGAATTTAATTGATACTATGTGGAGATTATCTGAAACTTCTACACTAGATAGTAACTTTCTTGAAAGATATTCTGAAGATAAATATAATAATATGTTGAAATCGAAAGACAAAACTTATATAGTCTTAGATGTTGATATGTTTAATAAAGAAGATGAGAGCATTAAAAATAGAATTGTAAGGATGTCTATAGAAAAGATATTAGGAGACTTACAAGGGTTTAGTAGAGAGCATATTAATTCTTTAGTCAAATTATTTGAATTAGGTGAAACAGGGAAAGAAATCCATTTACCTAGAAATATAATAGGGAAAGTAGATTATAAGGAATTACAAATATATATAGAAAAATTTAAGTCTAAAAATATCTATAGTTATAAACTAAACTTAGGTTATAATGAGATAATTGATATAGGATATGAATTAGATTTAGAGGTTTTACCTATAGAAGATGTAAATCTTAAAAAGGGGAAGAAAGATACTAGATATTTTGATTATGATAAAATAGAAGGAGAACTATATATTAGGAATAGGAGAGCTGGAGATAGGCTAGTTCCATTTGGTATGAAAGGTAGGAAAAAGTTAAAAGATTATTTTATTGATGAAAAAATATCTAGAGATTTAAGAGATGAAATTCCATTAATAATTGATGAAAAAAATATTATATGGGTAATAGGATATAGAACTAGTAATTTATATAAGATTGATAATAAAACTAAAAAGGTATTAGCAATAAGGTATCAAAAAAGTAAATAGGAGGACGAGAATGGATAATGCAGTAAAAAAGGTATTGATTTCAAGTGAAGAGATTAGAAAAAGAGTAGAAGAATTAGGAAATCAGATAACTGAGGACTATAAAGATAGTGACAAAGAGTTAGTAGTGATAGGTATATTAAAAGGAGCAGCTATCTTTATGTCTGAATTAAGTCAAAGGATTAAGTTACCAATTACTATGGACTTTATGGCTGTATCTAGTTATGGGAAATCTTCCATCTCTACAGGTGAGGTAAGAATTATAAAGGATTTAGATTTTTCTGTAGAAGGAAAAGACTTGTTAATTGTTGAAGACATTGTAGATACTGGATTAACTTTAAGTTATTTAACAGATAGTTTGAAAAAGAGAGGGGCAAATAGTGTAAAGATTGTAACTTTATTAGATAAACCTGAGAGAAGAAATATGAAGGTACATATAGATTACTTAGGCTTTGAAGTTCCTGATGAATTTATTGTAGGATATGGATTAGATTATGCTGAAAAATATAGAAATTTTCCCTATGTAGCAGCGTTGAAAGAGGAAGTATATAAACAGTCTTAGTATTGAATTGATATAGTCTATATGATATAATGATAAAATATTATCTATCCGTATGTGGAGGGAGGACTTAATTTGCGAAGAACTTTTAGGGGTATAAGTTTTTATTTACTTATACTAATATTGATAATGTTTGGTGCTAGAATGTTAGGACAAAATATAGATCCAGTTCAGGAAATGGATGTTACAGAATTAATAGAAAATCTAGACGGTGAAGAAGTAGAAAAGATCTGGATGGTTGGTAATGTAGCAGAAGGAAAGTTAAAGGATGGAACTGAATTTACAACGTTTATACCAGACTCAGTAGATACAAATTTTTATGATAATTATCTTAAAAATTTAGTAGATAGTAATAGTATTAGTTTTGGAGGTGAACCTGAACCAGGTACACCTTGGTATGTAGAGATGTTACCTACATTTATATTGATATTTGGTTTTGGAATATTTTGGTTTATGCTAATGAGACAGTCACAAGGTGGCGGAGCAGGTCGTGCAATGTCTTTTGGAAAAAGTAAAGCCAAATTGCATAAAGAGAGTGAATCAGAACTAATTACTTTTGATGATGTAGCAGGACTAGAAGAAGAGAAAGAGGAGTTAAAAGAAGTAGTAGACTTCTTAAGAAATCCCAAGAAATATATAAATATTGGGGCTAGGATACCGACAGGGCTACTAATGATAGGTCCACCAGGTACTGGTAAAACTTATTTAAGTAAAGCAACAGCTGGTGAAGCTCATGTACCATTTTTCACTATTTCAGGTTCTGATTTTGTGGAAATGTTTGTAGGAGTTGGGGCTAGTAGAGTAAGAGATTTATTTGAACAAGCAAAAAAGAATGCACCTTGTATTATATTTGTAGATGAAATAGATGCAGTAGGTAGAAAAAGAGGTGCAGGAATGGGTGGAGGACATGATGAGAGAGAACAAACTCTAAATCAATTATTAGTCGAAATGGATGGGTTTGGAACTAATGAAGGTATAATCGTTATGGCAGCTACTAATAGACCGGATATTTTGGACCCTGCATTATTAAGACCAGGTAGATTTGATAGACAAATTTTTGTAGGTTTACCTGATATAAGAGCTAGGGAAGCTATTTTAGAGGTTCATACTAGAAATAAACCTTTAGAAGAAGATGTAAAGCTGAAAACTGTAGCTAGAAGAACACCAGGATTTACTCCTGCAGATTTAGAAAACCTAGTTAACGAAGCAGCATTATTATCTGCTAGATATAATTTAAGTAGAATACCAATGAATATAATGGAAGAAGCATCGATTAAAGTGCAGGCTGGACCTGAAAAGAAAAGCCGGGTTATTAGTGAAAAGGAAAGAAGACTTACAGCTTATCATGAAGGTGGGCATGCATTAACTTCTAGATTAATGCCAGGAACAGATCCAGTTCATATGGTTACTATAGTTCCAAGAGGAAGGGCAGGAGGATTTACAGCCTATATACCTGAAGAAGATGTTAATTATATGACTAAAAATGAAATGGAAAAGAAATTAGTAGTTTTACTTGGAGGCCGTGTAGCTGAAGCCGTAGTATTAGGTGATATAAGTACAGGAGCTCAAAATGATATTGAAAGAGCTACTAAGATGGTAAGAGAAATGGTAACTCATTATGGTATGAACGATAAATTAGGACCTATGGCTTATGGAACTCAAGAAGAAGAAGTGTTCGTAGGTAGAGACATGGGAAGAGGTAGGAACTACTCAGAAGAAGTAGCAGCTACTATCGATAGAGAAATGAGAAAATTAATTGATGATGCTTATATTAAAGCAGAACAACTTATAAAAGATAATATCGATAAACTTCATAGGATAGCAAAGGAGTTATTAGAAAAGGAAACTTTAGATGCAAAAGAATTTGAAGCTTTATTCTTAGATAAGGCAGAAGAAGATATAGAAAAAGATGCTTATGAAAAGACTAAAATTGATTATGATAAATTAGAAGATCAAAATGAGGATACAAAAAATAACAAGGATGTAAATAATAAAGAAATAGATAATAAAAAAGACGAAGATGATCTAGAAGAATAAATCAGACATAAGTTTAAATACTAAATAGAGCCTCTATCTGCAGATAATATGCTATTGGTTAGCAAGTATCTATAGATAGAGGATTATTTATTAAAAGATTTAGGATGAGTAGTTTTATTATTAATATTATTTAGAATAGAAGTCTAATGAATAGAGGGATAGTCATGTTATTAGCAATAGATGTAGGAAATACTAATATAGTCTTTGGGATTTTCAAAGGTGAAGAACTTTTGTATAACTGGAGAATATCTACAGATAAAAACCGAACATCTGATGAATATGGTTTATTATTTAAACAAATTATAAAACATCATGATCTAAAATCAACAGAGATCAAAGATATTATATTGTCGTCAGTAGTACCTCCATTAATGCATACATTACCATCTATGTGTAATAAATTTTTTAATATAGATCCTATAATTGTTAGTTCAGATACTGAAACAGGGATGGAAATAAAATATGAAAATCCAAAAGAAGTAGGAGCTGACAGAATAGTAAATGCTGTAGCAGGCTATGAGAAGTATGGAGGACCATTAATAATTGTAGATTTTGGAACTGCTATTACTTTTGATTCTATATCTAGAAATGGTGATTATATAGGAGGAGCGATAGTACCAGGTATATCAATATCTACTGATGCTTTATTTGCACGAGCGTCTAAACTACCTAAAGTAGAATTATCTAAACCAAATAGAATAATAGGTAGAAACACAGCTAGTAGTATTCAATCTGGTATAGTATATGGATATATTGGATTAGTAGATTCCATTATTAAACAGATGTTAGAAGAGATGTATGAAGAAGGAGTTAAGGTAAATGTAATAGCAACAGGAGGATTCTCTACCTTAATTTCTAGTGAAAGTAAGTATATCGAAGATGTTGATGGACTTTTAACTTTAAATGGATTAAAAATTATATATGAGAAGAATAGGTAAGTGGCTTAAGTAAGTTACTTATTTTTTATATAGAGGTGAAGAAAGATGAATATAGGTGATATAAGCCTAGATGGTAATATAATATTAGCTCCTATGGCAGGTATAACTGATTTAGGATTTAGAATTATTTGTAAGGAATTTGGAGCAGATTTAGTTTTTACTGAAATGATAAGTGCTAAAGGTTTATATTATGGAGATAAAAAAACTAATACATTAAGCCAAATAAGAGAAGAGAAACCAGTCGGGATTCAAATATTTGGATCAGATCCTAATATAATGTCTTATATTATAGAAAATGATTTAAACAATCGTAAAGAGATAGATATTATAGACATAAACATGGGATGTCCTGCACCTAAAATAGTAAAGAATCAAGAAGGTAGTGCATTAACAAAAAATCCTAAATTAGTTAGAAATATACTAAGAAAAGTAGTTAAAGTATCAAAGAAACCTATAACTATAAAGATAAGAATGGGCTGGGATCATGAGAATATAAATGCTTTAGAAATCGCTAAAATAGCAGAGGAAGAAGGAGTAAGTGCTCTTACTATTCATGGTAGAACTAGAGATATGTTTTACTCTGGTGAAGCAGATTGGAAGTTTATATCTAAGATCAAAGAATCAGTAAATATACCAATTATCGGAAATGGAGACATATTTGAACCAGAAGACGCTATTAAAATGTTAGAAGAAACTGGCTGTGATGGTGTAGCTATAGCTAGAGGGGCTATGGGAAACCCTTGGATATTTGAAAGAATAAAGAAATTAAAGCTAGGAAAAAGCCAAAATACACCAGCTAGTTCTGAAATAATTAAGACCATCATAAGACATTTAGATTTAGTATGTGAATTTAAAGGGGAGAATATAGGAGTCCGAGAGATTAGGAAACATATATCCTGGTATTTGAAAGGTATGCCTAATTCAAGTTTAATTAGAAATAAAATTAATAAAATGAATAATAGAGAATCAATTGAGAATATTTTATTAGAATATTTAGAGAAATATCTTATATAAGTATAATATATCACCTCCCTATCATATAATATAAAAATATAATAGAGAGGTGATAATATAAGTTTATTATATATAGTTAGTAGTAAAAAATATAAAGAGTATTTTAAAACAGGTGTATATAAATATGTTTTAGACCTATTATTACCAAAATATAAACCACAAGTTTTAGATGAAATTATAGTAGATGAAGAAATAGTAGGAAATATAGTAGGATTAAATTTAAAAGATATTGATTATTATAATAATAAAGAATTAGAAGTCTATATTGAAAATCTATTACAAATTAAAAATGAAGATAATAAAACTATATATATAGAAGAATTAGATTTTAAGGATATAGATATACAGAAATTGATAGAGAAAAATTCAAATTTATCATTTCCAAGAGGAAAAGGTATACGATATTATAATATACCTATAATAACAAAAGATATATTAAAGAGTATGGACCAAAATATTTTAAAACAAGAGCTATTATTAATAGTAGATAGTAAAGAAGATGCTTTAGAATTAATAGATAAAATAAATTATAAATTTAAATTTATATCTTTGATTGGTTTATATGGTAAGGAATCTAAAGATATTTATAAAGAGGTTTTAGAAGATTATGGGATTTCAATATTTCAACCAGAGAATTTAAAAAATAATTTAAATAACTATGATGTAATAATAAATACTTCAGAAAAGAAATGTTTAAATAATATGAAGATAAAGAAAAGAGCTATAGTATTTGATTTTAGTCTATCAAGAAGTTTACAAAACTTAGAAAGAAAAAATATAATTCAAGATATAAAGTTGAAGATAAAAGACCAAGATTTGAAGGAAAATCCTTGGATAGATAGAGTAGTAACTGCAGATGTATATGAGGGGTTATTTAAAGAGGAGTTTAAGGAATATTATCAAATAATAATAAAAGATGATATAAAAGATTATTATTTAGATGATTATATTGATAAAAATATCAAAATCAAGGGAATTTATTAACTACTTGACATTAATGATTGCCTTGATTATAATGTTTTCCATATAAGATTGTATGGGTTAAATAATAAGAAAAATAAAATTAATATATAGGCTGAAGCCTCATAATGTGAGAAAGGGAGAGAAGAATGGCAGAAAAGCGTGTATTTATGACTGCAGAGGGTTTAGAGAAAATGGAGAATGAATTAGATGAATTAAAATCTGTAAAAAGAAAAGAGGTTGCAGATAGAATAAAGCAAGCATTGAGCTTTGGTGATATTAGCGAAAATTCTGAATATGATCAAGCTAAAAATGAACAAGCACAATTAGAAGAGAAAATTATTAAATTAGAAGATATGTTAAGAAATTCTATGCTTATAGATGAAAATGAAATAACTACTGATAAAGTAAGTGTAGGATCAAAAGTCTTAGTAAAAGATTTAGAATATGATGAAGAAATGGAATATGTAATTGTAGGTTCTGCAGAGGCAGATCCGTTTGAAGGGAAGATATCAAATGAATCTCCTCTAGGAAGCTCTTTATTAGGAGGAAAACAAGGAGATATAGTGGAAGTACAGGTTCCAGATGGAAATATTAAATATGAAGTTGTAGAAATAACTAGATAGGAAGTAATATGTAAAAACTGAGGAGGAAAGATAAATGTCTCATGAAGAACAGGATTTAAATGAAATGCTACAAGTTAGACGAGAAAAACTACAAGAACTACGTGATGAGGATAAAGATCCATTTTTTGTAGAAGAATTTGATATTACTAATGATAGTGAAGAAATAAAAAATAAATTTGAGAAATTTGAAGATCAAGAAGTTTCATTAGCTGGTAGGATAATGTCTAGGCGAGGACATGGAAAAGTAAATTTTATGGATCTTCAGGATAGGAAAGGTAGGATTCAGTTATTTGTTAAATTTGATCTTATAGGAGAAGAAGCTTATGAGGATCTAAAATACTTAGATTTAGGAGATATAGTTGGGGTTAAGGGTCAAGTATTTAGGACTAGGTCAGGAGAAGTATCTATTAGAGTTAAAGAAATACTTTTAATGTCCAAATCATTACAAATACTTCCAGAAAAATTTCATGGCTTAAAAGATCAAGATTTAAGATATAGACAGAGATATGTAGATTTAATTGTAAATCCTGAGACTAAGGAGACTTTTATATTAAGGACTAAGATGTTGAAAGCTGTTAGAGAATATCTTGACGAAAGAGGATTTCTTGAAGTTGAAACACCAGTATTAAGTACAATAGCTGGTGGGGCTAATGCAAGACCCTTTGTAACTCATCATAATACTCTAGATATAGATATGTATTTAAGAATAGCCAATGAATTATATTTAAAGAGATTAATCGTTGGTGGATTTGATAAAGTATACGAAATGGGCAAAATGTTTAGGAATGAAGGAATGAGTCCAAGACATAATCCTGAATTTACTAATATAGAATTATATCAAGCTTATGCAGATTATAAAGAAATGATGGTATTAACAGAAGAGCTTGTAGCATATGTAGCTGAAACAACATTAGGAACTACAAAGATTGATTATCAAGGAACTGAAATTGATTTAACTCCACCATGGAAGAGAATGGATATGGAAGAGGCTATAAAAGAATATGTAGGAGTAGACTTCTCTGAAATAGCTACAGATGAAGAAGCTATAGAGGTTGCTAAGTCTAAGGGATTGGAAATTGAGTCAGAAATGAAAAGAGGACATATTATATCTGAGATGTTTGAGGAATTCTGTGAGGAGCATCTAGTACAGCCTACATTTATTATAGGTCATCCTGTAGAAGTGTCTCCATTAGCAAAAAGAAATCAAGAAGATCCTAGGAAAACAAATAGGTTTGAAGCTTTTGTGAATACATGGGAAATAGCTAATGCTTTTTCTGAGTTAAATGATCCTATAGATCAAAGAAAAAGATTTGAAGAACAGGTACAACAAAAACAAGCTGGAGATCATGAAGCTCATCCAATGGATGAAGATTTTATTAATGCAATAGAAGTAGGTCTTCCACCAACAGGTGGACTAGGTATAGGTATCGATAGAATGATAGTACTACTAACTAATCAACCAAGTATAAGAGATGTATTATTGTTTCCAACTATGAAACCTTTAGATTAATAGAATATATAATGTAATACTAAGCTAGCAGGAAAGTTTCTGCTAGTTTTTTATATAATTAATTATATAATTGCTATAAAGAGAGAGTATGATGATAGGGAAATCTGTCTATATAAATAGAGATAGATTAGTAGAAAGATTAGATGATATAGTAGAAGTTAAAGTACCAGCTGGAATAATTAAATATTAAGTATTAGAAATAGTTTATGAATTATAAAATAGGCTTGACAATATAAAATTCTCATGCTATGATTAGTATCCAACTCAGAGGTATTGGGTTGGTAGCAAAAAATAAAAGATTTAAAATAGTTTTAAAAAACTGTTGACTTTTATTTAAGTAGGTGTTAGTATGTTAAGAGTCAGCGAAAAACATTTCAAAACTT
>DATGUA010000038.1:0-46382 GCA_035301545.1 Tissierellaceae bacterium
TGAATAGAGTATAAATTAAATTTATATTTATTAATTATTTTGGAGATACTAATTATGGGTGATAAATATGATTAAAAAAGTGTTTATAACATTATTTTTATGTATCATACTTCTTCATCCCCAATTTATCCATGCTGACAACTCTTATGATATTGAAATCTTTGATCCTCAAGAAAATAAAGTAGTAAAAACTGTTGAGCCAAATCAAGAAATCAATAATAAAGTTAAAGATTGGATAAATAAAATAGAGGAAGTCTATCAAAGCATTAATCCTATGCCAGATAATGGATATGCTATTAGATTTCCAATAGAATCTTCTATTCATATTCAAAATAGATGGATAGATGAAAATGTAAAAGAAGTATATCTCACTATTCCTGAAAATGATGATCCTTGTTTAATAATTTTTGGTAGAGGAAATCAACCAAATTTTTTTGAGTTCCCTGGCCAAATAGACGAACTATCAAAACTATTAGGATTTCAATTAAAGTAAGATATCTTCTTATTATAATAATATTAAAGAGAATCTAAGATTAGATTCTCTTTAATATTATTATGTTCCTGGAAAATTATCTAAGATTTCTTTAGCTTTATCATATGCTGATTCTTCAACTAATATATCTGTCGGATATACCGAGGTTCCACCGATTACTTTCATGTACTCACTATTTCCTCTTCCTTTTAATACATAAGGTATATTTTCACAATTTAATAAACTTTTAATTATGGATAATTTACAATCATCATTAGTACTTTTCAAAATAATTAATTCTAGTTTTTTAGTTTTCATAAGTTTCACCTCATAATAGATATACCCTGTTTACAAATTATTCCACAATTATTATTCATGTTTTAATAGATTTCTTAGTATATAATCTTTTTTATCTAGCCATTCATTGTAATTATCTATACTATTTAAAAACCTTCTAATTTCCCAATTTAATTTATTTATATTACATTCATTGATAAAGTTTATATCAATGTCACTGCTAAAATTGTCTCCTATAGCATCTAAAATTTTATTTTTAATTTCTTCTTTTTCTTTTTGTGACATTCCTTTATTTTTGAGATTATTCTCTATTTCTTCACAAAATAAATATCTTAAATATATTAAGAAGTCTTCAAAGTCTTCTGCATTAGTTCCCTCTTCAATTTCAAATATTATTTTAAAAAACAAATTCCATCTAAAGTCTTTATTTATAATTTCTAAGATCTTATTTCCTATCTTTCTAGTAAAATCGTCATTAAAAAATATCTCTCTTTCAAAATCTATATGATTATTAAAATAGATTTCACTATCTCCGATATCAGTTAACCTATTTAATACCCTTAAGAAATTATCACTATAATTTTCCAATCCTTTATCTCTATCTCTCATAAATATATAATTTACTATCACATCTGTTGACTTCTTTAGATCTATTACAAATCCTAATTCTTGCCTTACTTTAGTAGTATATATATCATGTATAATCTTAGATAATTGAGACTTTAATTGGGTCTCTTTATTAGCTGAATTACTTGCATCCATTCCATTTACATGATTGAAGACTAACATTAGCTGTCTATCTATCATAGATAAATTATCTTTTATAGAAGACATAATATCTCTAAAGAAATCTTCTGTTAATATATAATTAAAATTCTTGTATAAAACTCTGTGGTCTATTTCTCCCCAAAATATATTTACTAAAGACTTTATTTGAAGTTCAAAGTTCACTTCTATATCATCTCTTTTATATTTACCATCTATTTTATAGATTTCAAATCCATTTTTTTGAATTTGTGGTTGTTTATCGTCTAACTTTAGTAAAATAGCTGAATTTAAAGGATTAGAATAATATCCATCTTCTTCTCTTGTTTTAAATAATTTCACCACATCATTGTATATCTTTTTTTCATCTTCTATAAATCTACATTCTATCCTAAAACCTATTAAGTCTGATAAATTTTGTAATAGATTTTCTGGTGTTTCGTATTTTACATAAAAATTGTACCTTAGAATTTTTTCTCTAAGACTTTCTTTAGACTTTACCCTATAATTTACATTTAAAAAGTGATCTTTAATAAAAAAACTATCATTGAAAAACTTTTCTAGTTCTTCTGCAACTCTGTTTAATGTATCTGATTTCTCATCAAGTAATTTTAATGTATCATCAATAAAATCAAAAAGCTCTAACTTCATATAATTCCCCCTTGAAATCACTTTCAATCTAATTATACCATAAGTGAACCTTTTTTAAATTAAATTATTATATTCTGTATCCTTTAAATTTCTATTATAATCTTAATATTTATCCCCTTTTATTACTCCTCTTTTCCTAGAAATATAATTATTTAATTTATCTATTGAGATAAAATCTCTTTTAATATTGGTCTTGTTTTAATTATATTTTATATTTCTTCTATACTAGAACTAAGAGATTATATTTCTAACAAGTATTGTTATATATGTAAATAAAAGGGGTATAAAATGTTATTAATAATAACAAGATAGAATATAAAGAATTTTAGTATCTAGCATATATAAGAGAGGGATGACTATGAATTATAAATCAAAAAGAATGAAAGAATTTATGTTTTTAATTACTTTTGGAATTATATTAATGTGGTTTTTCTATAATTTTGATGTAGTATTAAATATTGGAGGTAATATTTTAGGGATGCTAAAACCTTTTATTATTGGTTTTGGAATTGCATATTTATTTAACCGACCAATGGTGTTTATTGAAAAGAAATTACTTAAAAAGCTTCCTAACAAATGGCGTCGTCCTTTAAGTTACCTTTTAACATTGATTTTATTTATATTAATAATTTTTACTCTATTATTTATGGCAATTCCAGAACTTGTAGATACTGTTGAAGATTTGGCCAATCAGATGCCAAAATATATTTCAAATCTAGAAAATTTTGCTGAGACAAAGTTTGGATCTAATCCTCAATTAGTAGAAAAAATTAAATCTTTAAATTGGGAAAGCTTTGAATCTAAAGCTATATCATCTTTACAAGATAGGTGGAAATCCTGGGCACAAAATACTTTTTCTTTTGCTTCTTCTATAATAGGTAGCTTTTTAACCTTTGGATTAGCATTTGTGTTCTCAGTATATGCTTTACTTGAAAAAGAAAAATTAATTTTACAAACAAAAGAATTATTATTAGCAGCTTTACCTGAAAGAATAGCATTAAAATTTTTTCATATTGGTAGACTGTCAGATGAAGCTTTTGGAGGATTTTTATCTGGTAAACTAAGAGAGTCATTAGTTATTATTACATTGTTTTTTGTAGTTATGAAAATATTTAAATTCCCATATGCCTTATTAATTAGCTCAATGATTGGTATTTTAACATTAATCCCTTGGTTTGGTGCATTTATCGGGTTTGCACTTAGTTTTCTATTAATTTTAGTTGTGGATATAAAAATGGCATTTTGGTTTATCGTAGTATTTACAGCTTTATATCACATTGAAGGAGATTTCATATATCCAATAGTAGTAGGAAAAGCTTCAGGACTTTCTTCTATATGGATATTTGTAGCTGGAATTATTGGAGGAAGTATTGGAGGATTAGCTGGAATATTACTTTCTATTCCAATATTCTCTGTATTAGCTACTTTACTTTCTGAGTGGGTAAATAAACGGCTTAAATCAAAAAATATATCAGATATATCAAATATATCTGATGAATAAATTTAAAAATAATTTAAAATATTCTAAGCACCTTTATTCCAAAATTATAAATGTTTTCAAATTATAAAGGTGCTTTAATTTGATTTTATACTTATCATAATAAATCTTTTAATCTTTTAATAGATTTTCTATCTTCTTCTAATATTTTACCTGCCATATCCCTTGACCTGTCATCAAGATCCCCTCTTAAAACTTTTTCAGCCATATTAACTCCCTTAGTTTCCCCATTAATAGCTTTTTCAATAATTTCAATATCATCTACTTTTAAACCTAAATCCATATTAACCATAATATCACCCATTTTTCCTCTCATTCCAAGGTTTTCATCTGGCTGTCCTTCTATATCTTGTATATAATGAGCTAAATTATCAATATTTTCTCTATGTTGCTTTTGAATCTCTTGAAAAATTTGTTTTATATCTTCATTTTCTAGTTTGAATATAAAATTATTAAAACTTTCCACAGCCATATACTCACCTTGTAATAATTCATTCAGTGATTTTATTGTTTCTGAATTGTTATCCAATTTATTTCCTCCCTAATAAAAAAATATGTTCTATATATTTACTTTTCCACCAAGTTTATTTTTTGATACATTTTTTCATTATAAAAAGGGCCAATATCGGCCCTTTTTATAATTTGTTTTCTAGAATTTATCAAAGTATATTAAATCTTCTGGTATTCCTTTTTTAGTTAAAACATCTACTACTGAGTCTATCATTGGTTCACTTCCACATAGATAAGCTTCTTTATCTTCTGCCTCCATTAGAAGTTCCTCTAAAGCATTATTGACTCTACCTTTGAATCCATCCCAATTATGCTCTTCTGTTACTCTAGATAAGCAAGGTATAAATTCAAAATCATATAAAGTATCTTCCATCTCTTCAAAATAGTCTAACATAAATAGATCTTCTGGTGTTTTAGCTCCAAAATAAAATTTAGCTTTTCTTTCAATATTATTTTCTTTCATATAATTTAGTATAGAAAGAATAGGCGCTACTCCTGTACCTACTGCAACTAATATCATTTCTCTATCATTATCTTGATAATAAAAGTCTCCATATGGTCCATTTAGATTAACTGCATCATTGGGATTTAAATGATGATGAACATAAGTAGTTGCTACTCCTTCAGGTACATAGCCAATTATTAAATCTATGAATGTCTTTTCAGATGGTGATGATGCAATAGAATAAGCTCGATAAACTTCTTCGTCATTTCCTTCATATAATGGTGCTTTTAATTGCATATATTGTCCTGCTTTAAAATTTACTTCTTGTCCTTTTGGTAGTTTGATTCTTATAGATTTTATTATTGAAGTTAAATCTGTAATATCTCCAACCACAGCATCATATTCTTTAACATTAAATAATTCCTCTGGGATTTCTATTTGAATATCTTCTTTTACTTTACATTGACAAGATAACCTTACATTATTCTCTTGTTCTTTATCAGTTAAAAATGGTAATTCTGTAGCTAATGTTGGTCCTCCACCTTCATGAATTTGTACTTTGCAATAACCACAAGTACCTTTTCCACCACAAGCAGAGGGAATAAATATCTTCTCATCTATTAAAGTAGATAAAAGTGTATTACCACCTTCTATTGTAAATTGTTTATCATTATTTATAGTCATTTGGACTTCACCATAATCACCTATAGTTTTATCAGCTAAGGTTAATAATAAAGCAAATACAGCTGATATTCCTGTCAGTGAAAATGTAGTCATTAAAATTTCACTCATATTTGTCCCCCCCTATTGAATTTGAACTATTCCTGAAA
Organism: Tissierellaceae bacterium; assembly: GCA_035301545.1. Classification (GTDB taxonomy): domain Bacteria; phylum Bacillota; class Clostridia; order Tissierellales; family Tissierellaceae; genus DATGUA01. Next base: position 5,469 of record DATGUA010000038.1, read on the forward strand.
ATCCTACAAAAGCTAATGCCATTAAGCCAGTAATAATTAATGTAATTCCTGCTCCTTGTAAGCCTTTAGGTATAGGGGCATTTTTTATTCTTTGTCTTATTCCAGCCATTGCTACTATAGCTAAAGTCCATCCTATTCCTGATCCTAAACTAAATCCTATAGACTGCATAAATGTATAGTCACGAATAATCATAAATAAAGATACTCCCATAATGGCACAATTCACAGTTATTAATGGTAAAAATATTCCTAATGCATAATAGAGATTAGGTAAATATTTTTCTAATACCATTTCTAATAATTGTACAAATGCTGCTATGCTCACTATGAATATTATAAATCTTAAGTACTCAATACCTAAAGGTACTAATACATAATGATAAAGTAAGTAATTTATTATAGTTGTAAATCCTAATACTACTGTAACAGCTTGACCTAATCCTAAAGCTGTCGGTATTTCTTTAGAAACTGATATGAAAGAACACATCCCTAGAAAATTAGATAGGATCATATTGTTTGTAAATATTGCTGCTATAAATATAATAAATGGATTTAATTCTATCATTTCGCCACCTCTTTAACACCTGTATTTTCTTCTTCCTCTACATTTTGTATACTATGGGCTACCCAAATTATAATAGCTAAAAGGAAGAAAGCTGCTGGAGGCATTACCATTATACTCCAAGGAGTCCACCAATCACCAAGTACCTGTACTCCAAACAATGTTCCAAAACCCATAAGTTCTCTAAAAAATGCAATAATTAGTAAGATAATAGTATATCCTACACCAGATGCTACACCATCTAAGAAAGAAGGAATTGGCGGATTTTGTTGTGCATATGCTTCTGCTCTACCCATAATAATACAGTTAGTAATAATTAAACCAACATAAGGTCCTAAAGCCTTACTCATTTCTGGTAAATAAGCTTTTAAAAATATATCTACCATTATTACATATGCTGATATAATCAATACTTGAACCATCATTCTAATATGTTTAGGTGTAAATTGTCTGATAAGAGAAATTGTAAAAGAAGAAAGAGCAGTAACAAATATTAATCCTAATCCCATAATTAATGAATTTAACATTAGATTAGTTACAGCCAATGCTGAACATATACCTAATATTTGTATAAAAACTGGATTATCTTCCCAAACACCCATTGAAAATATCTTTTTAATACCACTTTTAGTCATTGACTATTCCACCTCTCCTTCTTCAATAAATTTAAGTATATCTTTATTTAAAAAATCTCTTACTGATTCAGAAGTAAGGGTAGCACCAGTAATAGCATCTACATTTCCACCTGATGATGGTCTATAAATAATATAATTTCCCTCATCTGCTGAAGATATATCTATATCTCTAAATTGTCCTTTATATTCCTCTTCTGAAATCCTACCACCTAATCCTGGTGTTTCAGAATGTTCTATAAATTCTAATCCTAATATATGTTCTAAATCTGCAGATATACCTACATAAGCATCTATACTACCCCATAATCCTGCTCCTCCTGTTGGAATAGCATATCCTACTACTTCTCCATCCTTTTCTTGAATAAAGACTCTCTCTCCGTTTATTTTCTCTTCCTTTATATTTTCATCAAATGTTTTGTCTATATCTTCTGGTTCATCTGATGGAGTTGGGATATCAAATACATATAATATTTTATCTTTTAATTCTATATCTTGTAAAAATTCTACTTTTTCAGCTGTACTATAATTTAAAGAGGCTAATACAAAAGTAAATAATGCTGTGATTATAGCCATAAATAAGATAGGGTAACTCCATGAATTCTTCATGCTGCAACCTCCTTATTCTCTTTTCTTTCTTTTCTATATTTTTTGTATGCTCTAACAGATTCATCTATTATTGGTGCAAATGTATTTCCTATTAAAATTGCAAACATCATTCCACCAGCAAATAAAGCATATCCTCTAATGATTACAGTTACTACACCTATTATAATTCCATAAATCCATTTACCTTCTTTAGTTTTAGGTGATGATATAGGATCTGTAGCCATAAATACTGTTCCAAATAAGAATCCTCCGGCTAATATCCCAAATAAAGGATTAGGAATTTGTGGATTTCCTATTATATATAATATAGTACTCAAAGAAATAAATCCTACAAAACATCCTGCCATAGTCTCCCAAGATGCTACTTTTTTATAAATTAGATATATTCCAGCTAGAATTATTAATATTGCACTAGTCTCACCTATAGAACCGGCCACATTTCCTATTAATAAATCTTTAAAAGAAGTTAATGCTCCTGTTTCTCTAAATATTAACATCGGTGTCGCTTGAGATACTGCATCAATTCCCTCAGTTACATATGTAGTTAAAGCTCCTGGGAATTTTGATGCTGCTTTTGACCATTCGATAGTTAATGGTGCTGGGAAACTCACATAGACAAAGGCCCTTGCTACTAAAGCTGGATTGTATATATTTCTTGCAAATCCTCCAAATACTTCTTTTCCAAATACTACACCAAATATAATTCCTACTACTGCTATCCAATATGGTGTAGACGGTGGCAAGGTCATAGTATATAATATACAAGTTACTAAAACTGCCTCTGATACTTTTTTTCCGCTCTTCCTTTCAAAAATATACTCGGTTAAAATTCCAAATATACTTACTACTAATAGGAGAGTTAAGGTTCTCCACCCAAAAAAATAGATCGAAGACAAAATTAATGGAATAAGAGAAATAATTACTGTTCTCATCATTTTTTGCTTCATAAATAAAGTTGATAATTTTTCATCAAACAAAAAACCACCTCCACATATATTATTTAATAAGTATTATATCATTTTACTGTTCACGATTCCACATTTTTAGACAATTATTCATAATTTTCCATAAAAATACAAAACATATGGAATTTTAAACATAACAAAAGAGGGTTTTTTAACCCTCTTAAATTAATCTATTATGAATTAATCCATCTTTTCTACAGAATATTTACCTTTTAATTCATCTATTTTTGTTAGATATTTATCTTGTTGTTTTAATCTTAATAATTGTTCATTTATTTGATTTCTAACTTCTTCAAAACTACTTTGACCTGCAGGTATTTTTTTATCTAATTCAATTACATGAAAACCGAATTCTGTTTTTACCGGTTCTGAAATAGTTCCCTCTTCCATCTTAAATGCTTCTTCCTCAAATTCTGCTACCATTTTTCCTCTTGTAAATTCTCCTAATTGTCCACCTGCTTCTTTAGATGGACAAGTTGAATATTTCTTTGCTGCCTCTTCAAATGATAATCCTTCTTCTATTTCTTTTATTGCTTCTTTAGCTTTTTCTTCAGTATCTACTAATATATGTTTAGCCTTAACCGATTCTTCTTTTTTATATTGTTCTTTATTTTCTTCATAGTATTCCTTTATTTCTTCTTCTGTTACATTTTCATTTGCAATTAATTTATTTAAAGCATAATTCTTTAATAAATTCTTTTTTGTCTCCTCTTCTAATACTTTAAATTCATCTGTTTCATCTAATTTGTTTTCTTTCGCTTCTAAATATAATAATTGTTGATTTACTAATTCATCTACAACCTTTTGAATTCCTTCTGGTGATTGAAATTGCATAGCTACTTGTGGCCCAACATCATTTAAAAATTGCATTACATCTTGTTCTGTAATTTCTTCCCCTTCAACTTTTGCTACTACCTTTTTTTCTGCCATTTTATCCACTCCTATTATATCTTATTATAATTAATAAAAAACCTCTCAGAGAATAATATCTCTAAGAGGTAATATATTATCTACTCAATAACTGTTATATCTTCAGCTTGTAGACCTTTTTCGCCTTCTACTACTTCAAATTCAACTTCTTGACCTTCTTCTAAAGTTTTGAATCCTTCTTTATTAATTTTTGAGAAATGAGCAAATACGTCATTTCCTTCATCAGTAGTAATAAATCCATAACCTTTTTCTGCGTTAAACCATTTTACTGTACCTTTTTGCATGTATATACCTCCGAATTTTTATTTCTTTAATTCTCTGTAAAAACACAACAAATAAAAATTTCTTATACATGTGTCTAATAAAATGCCACAGAAATTCTTGTTATTATCTTTTACTTCTGAATTAAAGTTACATTTACATAATAACACTAATATTTGGATAATGCAAGGAAAATTAAGCTTTAAAATAAATATCTTTTTATTCAGCTTTTACAGGAATATCAGATAGTAATCCTATTTTTTCCCATTGTAAACCTCTAACTACATTTGAATCCCAATAGCTAACTCTATCATTAACAGCTGTCAATCTAAATCTATAATGTGTAGGTGCTACTACAGCTTCGTCACGCATGTATTTCTGCCAGTCATGATATGCTTCTACCATATAATCATCATCTAAACCATCTTCACCTACTCCATCTTCAGATGCTATGGCTTCTAGTAAATCATCATTTTCTTCTGATGCAAATCTTGGATAATTAAATGCAGCTACTCTTCCATATAATCCTGATGGATCTGGATTAGAACCAGTACCCCAAGCTCCCATGTACATGTCTATATCTTCGTTATCTTCTTCAACCATATCATAGAAAGCATTTACATCTACTAATCTACCATTTTGTAGTACTACATCAAGTCCTATCTCATTCCAAGTTTGAATATAAAATTCAGCTAATGGTTCAGCTATGTCTCCTCCTGACATTGAAAGAAGATTAATTTGAAGTTCATTTCCATCTGGATCTAATCTAAACTTTTCATCTTCATCATATTCATATCCAGCTTCGTCTAAAATTTCTTCAGCTTTTTCAGGATTATATTCATATCCCTCTAAGTCTTCATTCCAGAAATTAAGATGATATGGTGTAATTAAAGAGTTTGCAGGTATTCTTAAATCATTATAGAATACTTCTGCTACTTCTTCATTATTCATAGAATATGCAATTGCTTTTCTCAATTCTACATCTGCCATCTTCATATCTTCGTCTACTTCAACTTCTTTTTTATCAGCATTCCATTTACCATGTTTAAATCCTATATATCCATAAGCATTATCCATTCTTGATACTAATTCAATATTACTTAAGTCTTTGTAGTCTGGATAATGATCTACATTAATTTTATCTACAATATCAAATTCTCCAGAACTTAATGATTCTACTATAGTATCTGGATTTGTTCTCTTATAAACGATTTTATCAACCTTTGGCTCTTCTCCAAACCAATGTGGATTAGGCTCATATTCTACAGACTCTCCTGGTACTATCTCCGACATTACAAAAGGTCCATAAGATAATGGTTCTTTTCTAACACGATCGTGAGATTCTAATTCATCTATAGGTATATCTTCTAGATAATGTTTTGGTTCAGCTTGGTAGGTAAGTCCTGCACCCCAAAGTATACCAGGATAATATTCTTTAAAAGTTACTTCTAATGTTTTTTCATCTATTTTATTAAGTCCAGAAATAGTATCTTCTTCACCATCGTGATATTCTTCCATTCCTACAACATTTCTATAATCACTATCATATCTTACACCTGTGTAATCTTCATGTCCTATAGATTCATAAACAAATATTAAATCATCAGCAGTTACTGGTTCTCCATCAGACCAAGTTAAATCTTCATCAATTTTATAAGTTGCTGTTTTTTCATCTTTATCAAATTCAACATCTGCATAACCGCCATCTACAATTTCAATGTCTTCACCTTTCCCCAAAAATGTACCCCACATTGGATCCATTAAATCAGCATCAACAGCATTTTCATACAAGAATGAGTTAAATATTCCCTCAAATGGTGCTTCTGACACTAATGCTACATTAAGTGTCCCACCAACTGTTTCTCCTTCTCTTTCTATCAGGTCTGTATAAGGTAGTTCTATATCTCCTACCATTACCTTCTCTTCTGCTTTATCTTCAACCTCACCATTATCTTCAACTTCTACATTGTCCTCACCATCTGTATCTGTCTTTGGTGTCTCACTACCACCACATGCTGTTAACAGCAATGCAAATACTAGCATTAATGGAACTCCAACTTTCCAAATTCTTTTCATTTTTATTCCTCCCTTTTTATTATCCTAATCTTTGCTTTGCGTCAGATGCCCTTCTAAAGGCCTGCCCGACGTAATTTATACACAACATCATTACTAATATTAATAATGATGCAGGTAGCCATAGCCATAATTTCCCTGACATTGCACCTGGAGTTCTAGCATAGGAAACTAAAGTTCCTAATGAAGGTGTAGCTGGAGGTAAACCAAATCCTAAAAAGGACAAACCAGTCTCAATGCCAATATTACCAGCAAAACTTAATATTAAATCAACAATAATAATAGAGCTAATATTTGGTAAAATCCCACCATACATAATTCTAATATCATTTGTCCCCATTATCTTGGAAGCATTTACATAGTCTTTTCTACCTTCTGATAATGATTTACTCCTTACTAGTCTAGTCATACGTACCCAATAAAATATACTCATGATAAATACAAAATGCCACATGGTATATTTAGGAATAACTACTACAAAAGTAATTATGAGGAGGGTAGTAGGCAATACAGATATAAAGTCAGCTATTCTCATTATTATATTATCAACTTTTCCTCCATAAAATCCTACAAGCAGTCCAATTATCATGCCTATTCCTGATGTTAATAAGGTAACGGCAAACCCTATTATAATCGAGTTTCTACCACCTATTAATAATTGTCCTACTATAGACCTACCACCTATATCTGCCCCTAAAATAAAATCTTTTCCTGGTTCTGCATATTTAGATTTTAAATTGATTTTCATAACCTCATCTTGGTTTAATATAGCTGAACCAATCAATACAGTAGCAAATATAGCGATTAATAAAATCAAACAAATTGTAGCTAGTTTATCCATCTTAAACTCTCTTTTCAAGACTTTCCAAAAAGATGGAATATGACTTAGTTCTTTTAAAGTTTCCTCATCTATTCTAGAGGCAACATTTTTTACATCAATTTCTCTTTCTCTCATAATTGTTACCTCCTTTTAATCAATTCTTATTCTTGGATCTACAATAGCCATTATTATATCTGACAATAAACTACCTAATAAAGTTAAAAATCCAAATAATAGAACCAAGGCATTCATCACTGAATAATCTCTAGCATTAATTGATGTAATAAATAACTCTCCCATTCCAGGATAACTAAATATAGTTTCGATAAAAACCGAACCACTTAAAAGTCCAGTTATTGTAAATCCAAAAAATGCTGCTATAGGTAATAGTGAGTTTCTAAATATATGATTAGTGTAGACTTTATTGGTAGGTATTCCTTTACTTCTAGCTGTCTTTACATAATCTTGACTCTTAGCATCAATTACCTCATTTCTAAGATATTGTATAGTTGTTGTAGTTCCTAAAATCGCCGCTGTAATCGCAGGTAAGATCATATGGTATAATTTACTACGATAATAGGCTAATGTTCCCTTTACTACTCCTAATTCGACAGATCCTGTGGTAGGAAACCATTGTAACCTATATCCAAATATTAATAAAAATAATAATCCTAAGACAAATGTGGGTATAGCAAAGCTGATAAAGTTATATATGATTACACCTTTATCAAAAGTTGAATTTTGATATCGCCCAGCATATATTCCTAAGGGTACAGCTATTAAATATGTTAGAATTAAAGTTAATAAGGATAAACCTATAGTATTTAGAGCTCTATCTCCAATTAAGTCAGCAACAGGGACTTTATGCGTGTATGATTTTCCAAAATCTCTGTCCCTAAATATCCTTACAATCCAATTTTTATATTGTATATGAATTGGTTCGTTTAATCCTTCCTTTTCTCTAATCTCCTCTATAACTTGAGGATCCATATCTGGAGTTATTAACCCTGTGAAAGGATCTCCTGGCATTAATTGTCCAAATACAAAAACTATTACACTCAATATAACTAATTGAGGTATCATTAATAGTACTCTACGTAATACTGTTTTCCACATTGTTAACATCCTCCTTATTCCCTATTGCCACATGGTGAGTATCAGAAATTTGAACTAAGTCAAAAACTTTACCATTTTCATCATAAAATATATGTTCATTTTCTAGAAATTCTTGCTCAACTCTGATTCTATTTTCTCGAATTTCCTCTCTATTTTTAGTATCAATTTCTGGTATAGCTGCAATTAATCTTTTAGTATAAATATGTTGAGGATTATTATATATATCATCCCTAGTCCCTGTTTCTACAAATCTTCCCTTATGCATGATATAGATATAATCACACATATATTTTACTACACCTAAATCATGGGCTATAAAAAGATAACTCAGATCAAAATCTTTTTGTATTTCTTTCAAGAAATTTAAAACCTGTGCTTGAACAGATAAATCAAGTGCAGAAACTGGTTCATCAGCAACAATAAGTTTTGGATTTAATGATACAGCTCTTGCTACTCCTATCCTTTGTCTTTGTCCTCCTGAAAATTCATGAGGATATTTATATAAAGAATCTAGTGGTATTCCTACTATGTCTAATAATTCTATAATTCTTTCTAATTCTTCTCGTTTATTTAATTTTTCATAATTTCTAATAGGTTCAGCTATAATATCTCTAATTCTCTTTTTAGGATCTAAACTTGATAAGACATCTTGAAATATCATTTGGACTTCTTTATTATATCCTAATTTCTTCCTACGTCGCTTTGTATTTACCTGTTCTCCATTATATAAAATTCTTCCATCTGTTGGTTCCTCTAAACCTACTATAGCTTTTCCAATAGTAGATTTCCCAGAGCCTGATTCTCCTATAAGTCCATAAGTTTTTCCTTTGCCAATTGATAAGCTAATATCATCAACTGCATAAACATAGTCTTGGATAGTATTAAAAAATCCACCTCTAATAGGAAAATGTACTTTTAAATTCTTTATCTCTAAGAAACTCATTTAACCCCCTCCTTCATCCTTAAAGTTAAAATGCTCCCAGCAAGTACATCTTACAAGGTGATTGTCTTTAACTTCATGGAGTTTCGGATTTTCCTCATGTTTTGATTCTGAGATCCATGGAATTCTTGGTGCAAAACGGCATCCATTTCTAGGTAATTCCTGTAATGATGGTACCTTGCCTTCAATAACATGTAAACTTTCATCCATTAAATCAGTTTGTGGTATTGACTGTAATAAAGACCTAGTATAAGGATGTAGAGGATTATTAAAAAGTTCTCCAGCTTCGGCAATTTCTACAAATTGTCCAGCATACATTACAGCCACTTTATCTGCCATCTGGGCTACTACACCTAAATCATGAGTAATAAATATAATTCCAGCACTAATTTCATCCTGAAGTTCTGATAATAGGTCTAGTATCTGAGCCTGTATTGTAACATCTAAAGCAGTAGTTGGTTCATCTGCTATTATAATATTTGGTTTAGAAGAAAGGGCGATAGCTATCAGAACTCTTTGACGCATACCTCCTGATAACTCATGTGGAAATTGATTAGCAGTCCTTTTAGGATTAACTATCCCTACTTGATCTAGTAGTTCTAACACTTTTTTGTTTCTTTCTTCCTTATTTAAATTAGTATGATAGATTAATGATTCTTCTATTTGTTTTCCTATCCTTTGTAACGGATTTAAAGATGCTAAAGGGTCTTGGAATATAAATCCAATTTCACTTCCTCTAATCTTATTAAATTCCTTCTCAGAATATTCCACAACATTTTTACCATTGTATGATATTTCTCCAGTCACCCTAGTATTATTCCTATCATGTAGACCTACTATAGAATTAGCAATAGTACTTTTCCCACACCCGGATTCACCTACTATTGCTAATAATTCATTTTTATATAAGGAGAATGATACTCCGTCAACTGCATCAAAGTACTTATCTTTAAATCTAAAACCTGTGTGTAAATTACTAACCTCTAAAATTTTCTCATCTCTCATTTCCCACATCCTCTCTTAGATTAATATTTTTAAATAATTATACTATCTATATTAATTTCATCTATACTCTATTACAGTTTTTATATATCCTAATATAAAAACATTAGACTTTTCTCTATTAATATATTAATGTGGGCTGTCTTATATACCAATATTATTAATACATCAATAATAAAAAGTCTTATGATATACTTAAATCTCCTATCACAAATACTATCGAGCCACAATAATAAGATATAAAAAAACCTCATCAATTGATGAGGCTTTTTTTATATCTTATTCCATATTGTTCTTGCTAGAGTTCTTATTTCTCCACTTTCTTTGTTTACTATTTTATGATTAAAAACTACTTTATCTTCTGAGTAAGTTCCTTCATCTCTATGAGATAGAACTGTCTCTCCATATATTGATTCTTGTTTATAAATAATTTCAAATTCATTTAAAAAATACCCTTCTTCAAAATTAACTGGTATAGTTTCTAATATCCATTCTAAATAATTAGAATTATTTACATGATTATTATAATCTATATCTGATTTTCTAATATAGAGATCTATAGTGTCTTCTATTTCTAAGACCTCTTTTAAATCCTGAAAATCATCAAACACTTTCTCATCTATCAAATTATAAATTTCACCAAATTTTTCTGGAATTCTAACAGGTCTCTTTCTCTTAGTATCTAAAAATATCCATAGAGATCTTGCTCTTCCTATCTCTTCCATATTAACATCATATATTACAAATTCTCTATAAGCATAAAACTTATAAAAATTTGATGCCCATGTTTCTACTATAATTTTATCTTTTACTTTTGGATAATAATCCATCCTTACTTTCCATTTATATAGTATCCAAGCCCAATTGTTTCTTCTCATTTCATCCATTCCTATATTCTGGTCTTCACTATGTAATTCTGACGTCTCTCCTAAGTATCTAATAATTGAAATAGGTTTTACTTCTCCATATTTGTTACTTTCATAAAAAGGAATTACAAATTCTGCCTTAAATTTTTTCATATTCCCTTCCTCCTCTTAAAAATAATTATATAAATCTTATCTTGGTTTCAAACTATATTTTAATGCAGTTCTATATTTTCTAGAGTATATAATAGATACTATCACAATTAATAGTCCTGATAAAGGTAAAATTAGTCATATACCATCTATTCCTATTATCTTAGGTAGTATAAACAAAATCATTATTATAAAACCAAATTCTCTAGATAGAGAAATAATTAAAGATATTTTAGCCTATTCTTAGGTATAGATATCTTTTTATAATTTAATATTATAAAAAGCACTATAATAGTGCTTTTTAGTCTTCTAAAATTTCCATGAATTTTTCTCCAGTTATTGTTTCCATTTCAAGAAGATAATTAGAAATCTCCGTTAATTTTTCTCTGTTTTTAGTTAATATATCTAAGGCTGTATTGTGAGCAGATTTAATTATCTTTAATACTTCTTTATCTATCATATAGGATGTTTCTGGTGAACAAGCTAGTGAACTATCTCCACCTAAATATTGATTACTTACTGTTTCTAACGCCATCATATCAAAATGATCACTCATTCCATATCTTGTAACCATTGCTCTAGCCATTTTAGTCGCCTGTTCAATATCATTAGAGGCCCCTGAAGTTATCCTTCCAAATACTAATTCTTCTGCTGCCCTTCCACCAGTTAATGTAACTAGTTTATTGAACATTTCCTCTTTAGTGTATAATACTTTTTCATCTTCTGCTACTTGCATAGTATATCCTAGTGCTCCTGATGTCCGTGGTATTATTGTTATTTTGTGAACTGGATCTGAATCAGTTTGTTTAGCTGCAACTAATGCATGACCTATTTCATGATATGCTATTATTCTTTTCTCTTTTGTAGATATTACTGCATTTTTTCTTTCATATCCTGCTATTATTACTTCTACTGATTCTTCCAAATCCTCTTGTGATACTCTTTTTCTTTTATGTCTAACTGCCCTTAAGGCTGCTTCATTAATTATATTTGCTAAATCCGCACCTGATGCTCCAACTGTAGCTCTTGCTACTGCATTATAATCAATGTCAGGACGCATTATTACATTTGTAGAATGTACTTTTAAAGTATCTTCCCTACCTTTAAGATCTGGCAATTCTACTGGTATACGTCTATCAAATCTACCCGGTCGAAGTAATGCCTGATCTAAAGAGTCAGGTCTATTAGTTGCTGCTAATATTACTACTCCTTCCTTACCGTCAAAGCCATCCATTTCAGTTAATAATTGATTTAAGGTTTGTTCCCTTTCATCATTTCCACCCATTCCAGCACCATCTCTTTTTTTACCTATAGTATCTATCTCGTCTATAAATACTATACAAGGTGCCTTTTCCTGTGCTTGTTTAAACAAATCTCTTATCTTTGCAGCGCCCATTCCTACAAACATCTCTACAAATTCAGATCCTGAAATTGAAAAGAATGGTACTTTTGCTTCTCCAGCTACTGCTTGAGCTAAAAGAGTCTTTCCTGTGCCTGGAGGCCCTACTAATAATGCCCCTTTAGGCATTATTGCACCTATATCTGCATATCTTTTAGGATTGTGTAAAAAATCTACTATCTCTGTCAATGCTTCTTTAGCCTCATCTTGTCCTGCAACATCCTTAAAGTTTTTACCATCTTCCGCTGCCACATATACCTTTGCATTACTCTTTCCAAAGGACATCATATTTCCTCCGCCCATCCTTTTTCTCATAGACCTAGTCATTAATTGTCCTAATCCAAAGAATATTAATATAGGTAGAACCCATGTTAATAGGAAGTTAGTAATTGGTGAAAGTTCTTTAGGATATACTCTTTCAAACTCTTTTATTCCTGCATCATGAAGTCGATTAGTTAGATCTGGATCATACATGGTTCCAGTTGTGTATATTACATCGTCACCTTCTTCTACAGTTTTGATTGAGATCTCCTTTTCTGTTACCTCTACTTCAGATACCTCACCATTTTCTATCATATCTAAAAATGTACCATAATTAATTTCTTCTACTTCTATATCTGATTTTAATATGGCTGGAAATACATATGCATTTAATAATAAAACAACAGCTGCCGCTATTATATAATAAAAAATCATAGGTTTTTTAGGATTATTTTTAGATTTTTTATTACTATTTTTCTTTTTCATTGTCTCACCTCTAGTTTAATGTTTTTAATAATATAGTATAGGCCGTATCCATAGCTACATCTATACTAACTTCTTTATAAACATCTTTTTTATTTAAATAATAGGAAAATCCAGATAAAGATCCTCTTATTGCCATCATCTGATAAAATTTATCTCCTTTTTTATCTATTACTCCTTCATTATAACCTACTTCTAATAAATGTGCCATAATACTATTAACAGTATCTAAAAAATATTTCATACTACAATCTTCATCTAAAAAATCTTTATAAAATTCCCTAATTCCGCTAATAGATAAGAAGACATTTATCATAGATGCATTGTCTTCTAAACTTTCTGTAATTATAGATAAAAGTTCATAAAACTTTTCTTTGAATTTTTCTTTTGAATCTATTCTATTACAAGCAGACTCTATTTCAAGTTCTATAAAATAGAGCAATGCCTGAGAAATAATTTCTTTTTTTGAAGAAAAATAATCATATAAACTACCTTTTCCCATATTTGCAGATTCTGCTATATCAGATACTGTAATAGTATAAGGGTTATTTCCATCTTTAATTAAACTTATTAAACCTTTAAATACCATTATTTCTCTTTCTGAATAATCCATAAATATTCCTCCAATTATAATATCTATTTATGCAATAAATCATACATAGCTGGTACAACTACTAATGTTAAAAGAGTTGCATAAATTAATCCTCCTATGGCTACAATGGCTAAAGGTTGTAACATTTCAGACCCTACCCCTACACCTAAAGCTAAGGTTGATAATCCTAATATTGTAGTCATAGCTGTCATCAATATAGGTCTTATACGAGTTTTCCCTGTAGTTATTAATGCTTCCCTTTTATCCATTCCTTTATCTATTAACTGATTTGTATAGTCTACAAATACTATTCCATTATTTACTACTACTCCAGATAATACTAAAAATCCTAACATAGATATTAAGCTTATATTATTACCAGTTATTGCTAAGGCTAATAATCCTCCTGTAAAAGCTAAAGGAATAGTAAACATTACTATAAATGGTGACAATAATGATTGAAATTGAGCTACCATTATTAGATATATTAAAGCTATAGCTAGTAATAACATCTTAATTAAATCTTCTAAAGATTTTTTAATAGTTTCATTTTCTCCAGACACTTCAATATGATATCCTTCTTCAATATCATAATCATCTAATTTTCCTTCTAATTCTCTACTTACTAATCCTATATTATAATCTGAGTCTATTTCTGAAATAATAGAGATATACCTTTCTTGTGATTGTCTATTAATCGAAGATAACCCTGTAGCTTCAGACATATTTACTATATCTCCAAGAACAACTTCATCTCCATCATCTGATTCAATAACTACATCTTTTAAATTATCTCTTGTTATATCTTCTTTTTCTCCATGAGCTACTATAACAGGATAATCTTTGTTTTCTACTGTTAATGTTGTTGAAGTTTTACCTTCATCTAATATAGAACTTATTTCTTGGTATACTTGGGCTATAGTTAAACCATTTTCCATAGCTTTCTCTTTATCCACTGTTAATCTTGTCTCATCTGGTCCATCTTCTACATCAACTAGTACATCTATAGTTCCTTCTGTATCTTCTACTATTTGTGAAACTTCTTCACCTATATCTTTTAATTTATCTAGATCTCTTCCTTTAACTAATATTTCTATACCTGACCCACCTAAAGCTGTCATATCCATATTAGAAGAGTCTACTAATATATCAGCTTCTATATCTTTACTTAGATCTTCTATTTCCTGTTCTATATCATTATTACTAATTGATTTTTCTTCATCTAGTATTAGGTACATAGATATAATATTATCATTATCCGTTGAACCAAATCCTTCCATCGTTCCACCTTGTAATCCTCCTACAGACTCTATACCTTCCATATCTAGAATATCATACATTACCTTATCTGACATTTCCGTAGTCTCTTCAAATGTACTATCTTCTGGCATTTCTAAAGATAGGGACATTTGTGGTTCTTCCATCTCTGGTATTAGAGATGTTCCCATAGAATATGCAAAATATCCACTAATAATTAATAATAAGACTGCTCCTGTGAGTATTATACCTTTATGATTTAAAGACCATTGTAATGTTGATTCATAAACCTCTACTAATTTATCAAAAAATTTACTTCTATTTTCCTTAGTGTTTTCTAAAGTTTTAGATGCCATTGTAGGTACTAAGGTCAGAGCTACTATTAGACTTGCAAAAAGTGCATATGCAATAGTTAATCCCATATCAGCAAATATTTGTCGAGACATTCCCTCTGTAAATACTATTGGTAAAAATACACAAGCTGTAGTAATAGTAGAGGCTATTATTGCTCCTGAAACTTCTTTTGCTCCTTCCATAGCAGCATTCATTGCAGAAACTCCTTGGCTTCTCAATCTATATATATTTTCAATTACTACTATAGAATTATCTACTAACATACCTACTCCCAGGGCCAAACCTGCTAAAGATATAATATTTATAGTTACATCTGTAAAGTACATCATTGCTATTGCAAAGATTATACTTATTGGAATTGATACTGCTATTACGAATGTTGGCTTAATATCTCTTAAGAATACTATTAAAATCAATATAGCAAGAATTCCACCAAATACTATATTTTGTAGTACTGATTCAACTACCACATCTATATATATTCCTTGATCCATTAAATTTGTAAAACTTAGATTTGAGTCTTCTTTAGATAACTCATCCATTTTATGTCTTATATTTTTTGCAACTTCTGCTGTTGAAAAGTTACTTTGTTTTTGAAAATTTAAAACTACTCCATTATTTCCATTTATCTTTGCATAAGTTTCATTAGAATTATCTATATTTTCTATATCTGTTACATCTTTTAAACGCACCTTACCTACAGCTTCTTCACCTGTATCAAATAGTAGTAGTTCTTCCATCTCTTCTATACTATCTATTTCATCTCCTACTTTAACTAGATAATCCATACCCTTTTCTTCTATATATCCAGCAGGCATATCAAAATTTTGAGCTGTTAGTATTCCTGAAATCATATCTACAGATACAACACCATCTAATGATGCCTCTTCAAATGCTTTATCTTTAGCACCCTCTAGTTCATCTAATTTTTTATCTATTTCTTTCTCTCCACTATTTAACTCTTCTCTTGCTTTATCCATTTCACTATTAAGTAACACTTTACCCTGTGCTAATTCTTGTTCTTTAGAGTTAATTGTAGCCTTTTGTTTTTCTAATTCTGCTTTACCCTTATCTATCTCTTCTATTTCCCCTTCTATAAATTGTAAAGCATTTTGTAATTCTGATTTTTGTTCTGAAACTTCACCTTTACCATCTTTTAGGCTATTCTCAATTCTTTCTATAAATTCTTTTCCTTCTTCACCCATTGATTCTAAATCAGGAAGTGGTATTTCTTCGGCCATAGCTAAACCTTTTTCCTGTAATTCTAGTATTTCTAATCCAGTCTTAATTTTTTCTTTATTTTCATTTAGCTCTTCCAAAC
This sequence comes from Tissierellaceae bacterium, assembly GCA_035301545.1. Taxonomy (GTDB): domain Bacteria; phylum Bacillota; class Clostridia; order Tissierellales; family Tissierellaceae; genus DATGUA01. Next base: position 22,062 of record DATGUA010000038.1, read on the forward strand.
CTTTTTCTATCTCAGTTTCTCCTTTTGCTATTTCTTCTCTCCCCTGAGATAAGGCCTTTTCTCCTTCTCCTATCTGTTCTAATTGAGTTTTTTCCTCTTGATCTATTTTATCTTTTCCTTCTTTTATTTCCTTCTTGGCATTTAACAACTCTTCTTCTGCTTCAGCAAGTTCTGAATCTACTCTGTTTAAAATGTTCTTATTTAATTTTCCAATCTTTTCAGGATTAATTGTGACTTCTATATTTTCTTCTAAAAGTCCTATCCCTTCTACAGAAGCCACTCCTGCTACACTTTCTAATTCAGGAATTATATCTTCTTCTGTTAATTTAGATGTTTCAAATACATCCATACCTTCCATGTCCACTGCACTTATCATTACTGGTAGCATATCTGGATTAATCTTAATTATCATTGGAGAACTTACTGTATCATCCCAATTATCTTTGATTAAATCTAGACCGCTATTTATTTCAATAGTTGCTGAATCCATATTTACATCATTCTCAAATTCCATGATAACCATTGAAGTATTTTCACTACTTATAGAATCTATATTTTTTACATTATTAGTAGTTGCTACTACCTGTTCTATAGGCCTAGTTATTGATAATTCTATCTCTTCTGGACTTGATCCAGGACTATTAGTCATAACTACTAAATAAGGCAAATCTAAACTTGGCAGTAAATCTGTCTTTAAGTTCATAAAGGATATAACCCCTAATATAAGAACTATTACAACAGCTACAACTACTGTATACGGTTTTTTTACACTAAACTTTGATAACATTAAATACCTCCCATTATTTCACATCACGACCGACCAGTCGGTCGACACTGTTATATTATAATTAATTCAAAGCTTACTGTCAATGGTAGATTATTGTAACTTATTTAACAAAGCTTGACCTAAATATCATTTCGTTATACTATTACCCTAGGAGGGTATAGCTATGAAAGAGAAATTCTTAAGTGTAATGTCTGTCTTTAGTGCAGTTTTTGCTGCTCTTTGTTGAAGTGGCCCACTTATACTAGCTACCCTAGGTTTAGGGAGTATAGGAACAGCATATTTTTCAAATTTAACCAAATATAAACCAATATTTGTTGTTATTACGGGTATAATGATTTACTGGGCTTATAGTATTATGGAGAAAAATAGAGCTAACAAAAAAACCAAAATTATCTTTTGGTTATCTACTGTACTTTCAATTTTAGTTTTATATTCTCCAAATATAATTATGTTCTTTCAAAAATAAATTTTAAAATGGAGGTAATTTAAATGAAGAAAAGAATTACAATGTTTGGGAGTGCTCATTGACCTTCTTGTCAACCTATGAAAGAGTTACTTTCAGATAATAATATTGATTTCAGATATGTAGATATTACTGAATCCATGTTTAATCTAAAAAGGTTCCTAAAATACAGAGATAATAATGAAGTATTCGATAACATTCGAAAGAAAAATAGAATTGGAATTCCTGCTATAATGATTAATAATGGTAAAGAATTCTTTTTCTCTATGGATGAAGAAAATTTAGACAAACTAAGATAAATAAATAAAAAAGCATCTTTAAAGATGCTTTTTTATTTATTTCACTTTATTTATCCATTCTATATAATTATCTATTGTTTCATCTAAAAACTCTATTGTTGGTTGATCGGTTAAATTCCCTCTATTATCCACCTTATTTTGAATACTTCCAATAAGAACTTCATTTCCTGGTAGATTAAGTGTACCTATACCACGAGAGTTTAGGATTGTTCTTAAATGCATTTGTGCTTTTACAGTACCTAAATTACCTTGTGATGCTCCCATTATCATAGAAGGCTTTCCTATCATAACATGATCTACTCTCGAGAACCAATCTAAGGCATTTTTTAATGCCCCTGGTATAGAATGATTAAATTCTGGAGTAGATATTAATATACCATCACTTTCTTTAATCTTGTCTTGTGCTTCTTTTACTATACTAGGAGTATCTAATTCTATATCTTCATTATACATAGGGAAATCCTCAATAGATAAAATTTCTATCTCCATTTTATCTTTATATCTCTCTTGCATATAGCATATTAACTTTCTATTATAAGAATCTTTACTTATACTTCCTGATATGGCTACAATTTTCATAACTTACCTCCAATATATAATTAGTTATTAGTACATAATTAGTTATTTATATTATTAATGAAATCCATCTAAAATATGTATACCCAATCAATTAATATTAAATCATAAAATATAGGTAGCTCATATGAGCTACCTATATTTTATAATATTATTCTTCTATACTAATTGACTCAGATGGGCAGGACTCCATAGCTTCTATTGCACAATCTTCAGCATCTGCCGGTACTGGATCTGCTATAACCGTTGCTATAAAATCATCATCCATCTCAAATACTTCTGGACAAAGTGCAGGACATAGATCACAACCAGTACAAGTATCTCTATCTACGAATGCTTTCATTATGTATTCCCCCTATATATTTTTTAAATTTTATTTTACTTCCATCTCATTATATTATTTATTTAGACAAAAATCAACATATATATCTATATTAATAGCAAATATCCTAAAATCTTACATTAATTTAGAGATATTATCTGCAAATTCTACTGGATCTTCTATTGACAATCCTTCTATTAATAATGCTTGGTCATATAAAATTTTAGTATATAATTCTAGTTTCTCTTCATCATTTTCAAAAGCATCTTTAAGCTTATTAAATATACTATGCTCTGTATTTATTTCTAGTACTTTATCTACTTGAAATTCTTCATTATCAGGCATAGTTTTCAATATTTTTTCCATCTCTATAGAAAGATCCCCTTCGCTAGTTAGACATACAGGGTGATTCTTTAATCTATGAGATACCTGAACTTCTTTAACTTTACCTGCTAGAATATCTTTCATTGCAGTAAACAATTCCTTATATTCTTTTTTATCTTCTTCTTTATCTTTTGATTCATCATCTTTATCTAATCCTAAATCCCCACTAGATACTGATTTGAATTCTTTTTCTTCATAATTTACTAACATCTGTATAGCAAACTCATCTATATCATCTGTTAAATATAATATTTCATAACCTTTATCTTTAACTAATTCTGTTTGAGGTAATTTATCTATTCTATTTATTGATTCACCACTAGCATAGTAAATATAGTCCTGATCTTCTGGCATTTTTTCTACGTACTCATCTAGTGTTACTAAGCTTTCTTCTTTAGAAGAATAAAATAAAAGTAAGTCTTTTAATTTATCTTTATTCATTCCATAGTCACTATATACCCCAAATTTTAATTGTTGCCCAAAACTTTCATAAAATTCTTCATACTTTTCTCTATCGTTTAATAATAAACTCTTAAGTTCATCTTTTATCTTTTCTTCTACCTTTTTAGCAATTAATTGTAATTGTCTATCTTGTTGTAATATCTCCCTAGAAATATTAAGAGATAAATCTTCTGAATCTACTACTCCCTTTACAAAACTAAAATAGTCTGGAAGTAATTCTCCACATTTATCCATAATTAAAACTCCACTAGAATATAATTCTAGCCCTTTTTCAAATTCTTTAGTATAAAAATCATAAGGTGCCTGACTTGGAATAAATAATAAAGATCTATAACTTATCAATCCATCCATACTAAAATGTATATATTTTACTGGTTTATCAAAACCATAATGTTTTTCTTGATAGAAATTTTCATAATCTTCCTCTTTTAATTCATTTTTATTTTTTCTCCAAATTGGAACCATAGAATTTAGAGTTTCTATTTCCTTATACTCTTCATATTCATCTTCTGTTCCTTCTTTTAATCTAGATTTTGTTACCATCATCATAATTGGATATCTAATAAAGTCTGAATATCTTTTTACCAGATTTCTTAATGTATCTTCTTCTAAATACTTATCATAATTATCATTATCAGTATTTTCTTTTATTTGTAATATTATATCTGTACCTGTATCTTCTTTTGTTGTTTCCTCTATTGTATAACCTTCTGCCCCACTAGATTCCCATTTAAATGCTTTTTCACTACCATATGTTTTACTTATTACTGTAATAGTATCAGCTACCATAAAAGCAGAATAGAAACCTATTCCAAATTGTCCTATTATATCCATTCCATCTACAGGCTCATTCTCATCCTTAAATGCTAAAGATCCGCTTTTAGCTATAACCCCTAAGTTCTCCTCTAATTCTTTTTCTGTCATACCTATACCTTTGTCAGATATTGTTAAAGTTCTACTTTCTTTATCCTTTGAAATTTTGATATAAAAATCCTCTTTATTAAAATCAATATCTTCATCTGTTAATGATTTATAATAAAACTTATCAATAGCATCACTAGCATTAGATATTAATTCTCTTAAGAATATTTCTTTATTAGTATAAATAGAGTTAATCATTAAATCTAATAGTCTTTTAGACTCTGATTTAAACTGTTTTTTAGCCATATAAATTCATCCTTTCTTAAAGAAAAATTAATTAGCACTCTATATCTTAGAGTGCTAATTAATTTTATATCATATTAAATTTTTTCTGTCAAATATTTAAAATTAAATAATTATAGTTAGCAATATCCTTCTATAATTTTAATATTAATATTTTAATCACCAAATATAGATAATTGTTCCATTCCAAAATTTGATAAATTTGATACTGTTAGTCCTATTAATCTTAATTTATACTTTAATTTTATTTCATCTAGTAGAGATTCTCCTATTTCATATATTATCTCTTGTGAATTAACAGCTGCCATTAAAGTCTTACTTCTAGTTATAATTTTAAAATTATCATATCTTACTTTGAGTGTAACTGTTCTACCATAAAATCCTTGTCTTTGTAGACCTACAGATATCTCTTTTGCAAAACTATACAAATGTTCCTTTAATATATCCTTGTCTTTAGTATGTTGTGAAAATGTTATCTCCGTTCCCAGAGACTTTCGCTCTCGATTTACTTCTATTTTTCTTTTATCAATTCCTCTTATTCTAAGATATAATTCTCTTCCTAATTTTCCTAGCAGTTCTATTAAAAACTCTTCTGACAATCTCATTAAATCTTCTACTATATATACTCCTATATTATTTAATCTTTTTTCTGTTTTAGGCCCAATACCATGAACTTCTTTTATAGGTAAAGGTAATAATATATCAGGAACCATCTCTTTAGAAATCACCTTTATACCACTAGGTTTATTCCAATCTGATCCTAATTTCGCAAGAAATTTATTATAAGATATCCCTATAGACATGGTTAATCCAGTATTATCTAAAACATCTTTTTTTATGTTTTTTGCTACTCCCATAGGATCAGTTTCTAAATGACTAATATCTATATATGATTCATCTATAGATACTCTTTCTATTACTTTAGTAGTTTTAGATAATATATCAAACACTTCTTCAGATACTTCCTTATATCTAGCCATTCTAGAAGGTACATAACAAGCATGAGGACACTTTCTCCTAGCTATAAACATAGGCATAGCAGAGTGGACTCCATATTTTCTAGCTTCATAATTTGCAGTCGTAACTATTCCATGTCTACTTTTTCCACCTACTATTACTGGTTTGCCTTTTAGGCTAGGATTATCTCTTTCTTCTACCGATGCATAAAATGCGTCCATATCTATATGGAGTATATTAAGATCTTTATTTTTCATATTTCACTAAGGAATTAATATAATAATCCTTAAGTCTCTTTCTTCCTTTAAGAGATTCTAATTCTATTAAAAATTCCATAGCTACTACTTGTCCCCCTAGGGATTCTACTATTTTTGCTGTAGATGATACAGTACCCCCAGTTGCTAATAAGTCATCTACTATTGCTACTCTATCTCCTTCTTTTATAGCATCAGCATGTATTTCTAAGGTATTTACTCCATATTCTAATTCATATTCTTCGCTAACAACTTCTGCTGGTAGTTTTCCTGGTTTTCTAACTGGAATGAATCCTACTCCTAAAAGATATGCCACTACTCCACCAAATAAAAACCCTCTAGCTTCAGGTCCTAATATATAATCTATATTTTTATCTTTTAGATCTTCCACCATAAGATTAATCGCATGAACATATGCCTCTTTATCTTTCGTTAAAGTAGTTACATCCTTAAAACTAATACCTTCTACAGGAAAATTATCTATTACCCTTATTTTAGACCTCAGATCCAATTTTGTTACCTCCATATAATTATTTTCTTTAAATTTATAACAACCTATTATATTATATAATAAAATTAAAATAATTTGTACAAAAATAGAAACAAGGAAATATTAATTAATATTTCCTTGTTTCTATTCTATCATATTCTATTTATTTTTAAATCTATTATACAACATATTTTCTAATTCAAAATGTTCTTTAATATCTCTTTCTATTTTTTGTATCTTATTATAAGTTTTTTTATAAGTAGGACAAGTATCATCTAGCAAAGTATATTCTTCAGTTACTTCTCTTAAATCCTTTAATATTTTTTCTACTCTTTCATTAAGTCTTTCTATTCTTTCAATAGCTTCTAATATATCTTTTAGGGATTTATCTGATTGATCTCTTTTATAGTCCTTTACCATATAAAATAAAGACCTTTCTTCTTGTATCATATGAGATTCCAATTCTATTTTTAATCTACCAAATAATCTATGTACCTTTTCTAAAACTTCTCCACTATCTTCAAAATGAACTCTATAAATAGTTAATACTAATTCTTCTATTTCCGGTAGTTCTTCCTTTAAAAGTCTGTGATGGTTTTTAAGTACATGATTAATAATATCTGAACTTTTTTCATTTGTGAAGTTTATTTCTTTTTCAGCCAAAAAACTCATTTATCCTCCTCCTTTTTTACTCACTAACTTATACCCATATATATAACATTATACAACACAATTTTTATAAATTATAATTAATATCCTAAATATTATTATAATCAATTAGATATTGGTTCAATGTTTTTTTCATAAACATATTTTAAAGCTATAATACTTAAAACTAAAGCTACTCCTTCAGCTATCGGATAAGACCACCATATAAGATTTACATTACCTGATAGAGAAAGCCAATATGCAACTGGTAATAGTACTATCAATTGTCTAGTAGCAGAAGTAATTAAACTTAACATACCATTACCTAATGCTTGATATACTGAACTTGCAACAATAGTTACTCCAGCAAAAATATAACTTAAACTTATAATACGCAAAGCTGGTATTCCTATATTTAACATATCTTCTGATGCATTAAATAAAGATAGTATCTTATCAGGAAATAATTGTATCATACTTAGTCCTATTATCATAATACCAAATGCATAGATAATACTCAAACGAATAGTTTTTGTAACTCTTTCTTTATCTTGAGCCCCATAATTGTATGCTATTATAGGAACCATACCATTATTTAACCCAAATACAGGCATAAATACAAAGCTCTGTAACTTAAAATAAATTCCAAAAACAGCAGTTGCTGTAGCTGATAATTTAATTAAAATGTTATTTATTCCATATATTGTTACAGAAGTTATAGATAACATAACCATAGATGGAATTCCTACAATATAAATATCTTTAATAATATTTAGTTTTGGTTTAAAATTCTTAATATCCATATTAATCTCATGATTTACTTTAGAATTAAAAATAACTCCTAGAATACCTGCCACTATTTGTCCTATTACTGTAGCCCAAGCTGCTCCAGCGACTCCCATCTTAGGCATTCCAAAAAGTCCAAATATTAATATAGGATCTAATATAATATTTATAATTGCACCTAATCCTTGCATAACCATAGTATAAATAGTTTTCCCTGTTGATTGTAATAATCTTTCAAATGTAATTTGTATAAATAGACCAATTGATGCCATAGATATAATCCTTAAATAAGTAGTTCCATATTCAATAATCTGTGGATCATTAGTTTGAGTCAAAAAATAATACTTTGAAAAGAAAGACCCAAATATTAGAAATACTACATAACTTAGCACACCTAATAAAACACCATTACTAGCTATATTATTAGCTCTTTTAAAATTTTTCGCACCTAAAGATCTAGATAAGATAGCATTTATGCCTACTCCTGTACCTACTGCAATGGCAATCATCAAATTTTGCATCGGAAATGCTAGAGATACTGCAGTTAAAGCATTCTCACTAATTCTCGATACAAATATACTATCTACTATATTGTATAGGGCTTGTATCAACATTGATATCATAATAGGTAATGACATATTTATCAAAAGTTTTTTAATAGGCATAGTACCCATTTTATTTTCTTCTACTTGTTTACTCAATATTTTTTCCTCCTTAATTTTATTAATTTATATCTCAATCTTAATCCTATAATTTTACAATAAGAAAATATGCTTAATTTTAAGCATATCTTCTTATTAATTTTATTTTATATATTAATTATATGTTTAGCCTATCTATTATATCAAAACTACATTATAAATCAACATCTTATATTATTCTATAGATTTTAATGATTCTACCATCTCAACATCTTTTAATTTATAATGCATAACAAAGTTTACTATTGCTGAGAATCCTAAAGTTAGTACTATTGAATATAAATAACTTAATGGATTTAACTTTAATCCAAACATAATATTATCCATTTCTACAGTCGTCATTATATACCTATGAAGAAATATTCCTATTAATAATCCTACCATAGTTCCAATGATTGTTAATATTACATTTTCTCTATAGATATAAGCTGATACTTCTTTATCATAGAAACCTAATACTTTAATAGTAGCTATTTCTCTTATCCTTTCACTTATATTTACATTTGTAAGATTATATAGTACTACAAAAGCTAATGACCCAGCAGATACTATCATAACTAAAACTACATATCCTAAACTATCTATTATATCTTGAAGCTCTGATTTCAGAGTACTAGTTAATTCTATTGAATTTATACCTCTTTTATCTATTAATTCTCTAGAAATTTTATCTTCATCAGACTTAGAATCAGTATCTAATATTCCTACAGCCTCATTATATTCTAGTTTCTTCTGAAATATATTTTTATAATAATTAGGTGATATATATACATAATTTGAGGTATAGTTTTCAGTTATATCAGTTATTTTAACTGGTTTTTCTTCATCCTCATTATTAATTAATTTAATTGTATCACCTTTTTTAGCTTTTAAACTTTTACTTACCTGTTCAGTAATAACAACTCCTTCTTCTTCTACTTTAATCTTACTACTATCCTTTGGATCTTGAAGATGAATAAATCTACTAAAATCATTTAAGTTTTGCGGAGTCACTATTGATATATCCTTTTCTATGTCCTTTAAAGATATACTCCCCCCTTCTCTTTGTAATAATTGATATGATTCTAGTTCCTCAATTTCTTCTAAATACTCAGTTCCGTCCCCTTCTACTCCTACAGAAATATCATAATCAAATAATACATCATATTGATTATCTATAATTCCTTTTATAGAGTCTCTAACTCCAAAAGCAGTTAACACTAAAGCCGTACATCCAGCTATTCCGAATATTGTCATAAAAAATCTTCGTTTATATCTAAAAATATTTCTCAAAGTAACTTTATAGCTAAAATTAAATCTATCCCATATCATAGGTATTCTTTCTAACAATATTGTTTTTCCTATTTTAGGAGACTTAGGTCTCATTAGAGATGCTGCAGATTCCTTTAATTCATTATTACTTGCAAAATATGCTGTCATTGTAGTTAAACCTATAGCAACTATAGAAATTCCCAATGCTAATACTGTATTAAATCTTAAAGTTATAGAAGGAAGTATATACATCATTCCGTAAGCATTAAATATAACTATTGGAAATACTGTATATCCTACAGCAATTCCTACTATAGATCCAAGTATAGTAGCCATTAATGCATAAATTATATATTTAAATGCAATATCCCATCTACTATATCCAAGAGCTTTCAATGTTCCTATATTTACTCTTTGTTCATCTACCATTCTAGTCATCGTAGTTAGACTTACTAAAGCTGCAACCATGGCAAAAAACAATGGAAATACTTTTGCTAAAGCATCTATTCTATCAGCTGCTCCTCCATAATCTACATAGGAGTAATGACTTTCTCGATCTAATACATGCCATTCAGCTTTTTCTATATCTTTAATCTTTTCCTCTCCATCTAAAACTTCTTCCCAAGCTTTGTATAATTCTTTTTCTGCTTTATCTTTATTTTCTTGGTATTCTTTTTCTCCTTCTTCTAAATCAGATTTAGCTTGTTCTAATTCATTTCGTCCTTTTTGTATTTCTTCTTTACCTTCTTGTTCTCCTGCCTCTAAGTTTCTTTTTTCTTGTTCTAAATTACTTCTAGCAGCTATTAATCTTGCATTAGTCCTCTCTAATTTTCTTTCTCTCTCAGCTAATTCTTGCTTACCTGCTTCTAATTCTTTCTTTCCAGATTCTACCTCTTCTGTTGTCTCTTTTAAAGCAATTTTTGCTTCTTTTAGCCCAGCTTCTGCTTCTTTCTCATCTTCTTCAGGCAAATCCGGGTTTTCTAATAGAGTTTCTATTTCAACTATCTGTTCTTCTAATTTTGCAATGGCGACTTCACCATCTTCAATATCTTTTTCTACCTTAGCAAATTCTTCCTCTGCTTTTGTTTTTTCCTCTTTAAAGTCTTCCAATCCTTTTTCATACTCTCTTTGGCCAGTAGATATTTCTTCCTCTGCATTTTCAATTTCTGATTTTCCATTAGCTATTTCAGTTTCTAAATTTCTTTCTTGATTACTTAATTCTATTTCTCCTTTTTCTATTTTAGTTCTTGCATCTTCCAATTGATTTTTCCCATCTTTTAATTTATCTTCTACTTTTTCCTGTTCTTCCTCATACTTTTTTTTACCTTTTTCTAATTCATCTTCTGCTTCCTCGATTAATTCATCATATCTAATAGATTCCCTATCTTTAGCTATATCTTTAATATCATCTGTCGTTTTATCTACTATGTCAAAATATTCATCTTTATAAGAATTTACATCTTCTGTGCCTTTTACAGTAGCAAATATATCTGTATAGACATCTAAATTAAAATTTTCTTCAGGAATCATTATAAACGATTCAACTTTTCCATTACCTAGATCACTATTCCCTTTTTCAAAAGATAAATAATAAGGTGTTTGCACTGTTCCTACTACTTCATATTCTGTATTTTTTAAATTTTTATCTAAAGAGTCTTTATTATTATAAATCTCTATATTTTCACCTAATGGTATATTAGTCATATTACTTTTTCCTACTTCTACTAAAGCCTCATTAGGTTTTTCGGGGAATCTCCCTTTTATTAATTTAACTCCATTTATTTGATCTTTAGATGAAAAACTGTGTACTTTTACTACTAATTCTTCGTCTTCATAATCAGTTAGTGCATCTAAAGTATAAGTTCCAAAAGATTCATCAACACTATCTATTTTATCTATACTTTCTAAATCTTCCTCTGTTAAACCTAATGTAGATATTACATGAATATCCATTAAATTATAATCATTATAATACTTATCAACAGTATATTTCATATCTTCTGGTGCTATTTTTAAACCAGAGAAAAATGCTACACCTAATGCTACTATAGATGCTATAGCTATAAATCTACCTAAAGAATTTTTTATATCTCTAAAAGCATCTTTTAATAATGCAGTCTTTTTCACTACCATTCAATCCTTTCTACTGGAGTTGGATTTGTATTTATTGATTGATTTTCAACCTTACCATTTCTTATTTCAATCATTTTATCTCCCATTGGAGCAATAGCAAGATTATGAGTAATTACTGCAACAGTCATTCCCATATCTTTTCCTGTATCTTGTAATAATTTTAATATAGATTTTCCAGTATTATAATCTAATGCTCCTGTTGGTTCATCACATAAAAGTAATTTAGGATTTTTTGCTAATGCTCTAGCTATAGCTACTCTTTGCTGTTCCCCACCAGATAATTGTGATGGAAAGTTATTTTTTCTATGACTTAGTCCTACAGCTTCTAAAACTTCTTTAGGATCTAAGGGATCTTTAGCTATCTGTGTTGCTAATTCTAGATTTTCAATAGCTGTTAGATTTTGTACTAGATTATAAAATTGAAATACAAACCCTATATCGTGTCTTCTATACTTTATAAGCTCATTATTTGTAAAATCACTTATCTTATCATTATCCACCAAAATTTCCCCTGAAGTCGCAGTGTCCATTCCTCCTAAAATATTTAAGATTGTAGTTTTACCAGCACCACTAGGACCTGCTATAATAACAAATTCACCTTGATCTATAAAGAAATCTGCTCCACTTAATGCTTCTATCTCTACCTCTCCCATTTGATATATTTTCTTTACATTTTTAAATTCAATATATTTACTCATTATCTAAGTACTCCTTACCCAATTTATTTTTTTCTATACGTAGATTATATCACCTCTACCATATTTTACAATAAAGCCAAAAAAAAGAGCTTGGAGAGTGCCCCAAGCCCTTTTAAAATAATTTATTTAGATATTACTCATTTAATGCTTCTTCTGCTAACTTCTTAAATTGTTCAGAGCTACTTGTAGCTCCAGCAATTGCATCTATTTGATCTGGGTTTTGAGTGTTAATTAATGCTTCTTCTAATTGCTCATATGCATCTTCTGGCATTATCCCTGAAGAGTTATCCATATCTTCGGAGTATTCTTCATCTTCAGTTTTTTTATTTTCATTTTCATCTACTTCATCATAATTAACTTCTGTTATCTTACTATCTTCTACTTTAATATCTATAACACCTTTCCAACCATTATCATCTAAATCTGATTCCGCATTATAACTACCATCTTCATATGCTGTCTCATCAGATTGTTGACAAGCTACTAATACAGATAAAGATAGTATTAATATTAAGCCTAAAGTCAATATCTTTTTCATTTCTTACACTCCTTGTTAATATATTCTATACTTAGAATACCCATATCAAGGAATAAATAGTACAAAAAGATAAAAGGGAATTCCCTTTTATCTCTTTAATATCTATATATTGCTGCTAATCCAGTATTACTTGGCATCCTCTCTTTTGGTAATACTACTACTTCTCCTTTATATTTAAATACTATCTCAGCTATATCATCTAGTAGATCATCTATTTCTGGATTTTCTATATCTCTTTTTACTAGTTCTCCATTATCTGGATCAATCTTTCCTGGGATTATTTTATCACTTTCAATTAAAAGTGTAGCAACTCTATTTTCTAATGTAGCTCTTCCTACTTCTACTACATCATCTGAACCTAAAGATTTAGATCTTTGAAAATTATATTCTTCAACTAATTTTTTAGTTCTTTCTAGATAAACTGGCTCTATTACTTTCCAGGCTTCTTCTCTGATTTGGTCTATAGATAAGGTCTCATAATCTTTTTTAATTCCCTTTTCTAATAGGTGATTATTATTACTAATATTTCTAAATAAACCATGATGTTCGTCTAAAGCTGCTAAAATTAACGGTATCCCTTCAGGATTAGAGTAGTTGTCTAAAACAAATTTATCTACATATCTAAAGTATTTCTCTATTTCTTTATCTATTTCATCTTTTCTACTACCATGTCCATGAAACATAGCTGTTCCACCTGTTCCACCATATGAACCTTGAGATAGATAGGAATCAGGATGATCTTCTCCTAGAATTTTTTCTCTTGTTCTAAGAATATCCTTATCTAATTTAACTTCCTCAAAACCATAACGGTTTCCTTCATATAATGTGAATTTATCTCTATCTAAGCCTAATACATGATATCTATCAGCTGATTGGAAGTTTCGTAACAAGGGCTTTATATGAAAGCTATCTGAGACTACAGCTAATTCCTTTACAGGCCTTTGTAGTCGGTATACTACACACTTATTCGGATTTGCTAATATAGCTAGTCCATCTTTTGAGTGATTCCAAAATGTTCTATTTTCTGCTATATCCTTAAAAGGTTGTATTAATTTCTCTATTTCTTCTTGGGAATATTTTTGTTTCAATGAATTTTTGATTTCTTGTATAAGATTATTAAATTTAATCAAATCTTTCTTACTATTCATACTATGTCTTTCTGTTTTTTGATAAAGTGAAATAAAGGGCCCCCTATCCTCATAAATAATTTCATTTGGAAAGTCGTTTATAATTTCATATAACATAATAATCCTCCATTTCATATTTGATAAAGAAAAAAATTCGTTTTTTCTTATATACCCAATAGTCTAGATTTTAAAAGGTTATATTTATTTAACTTCTTATATAAACTTACCAATTTTATTTACTGGTATAGGAAAGTTACTTTTAAATTCTTTATATTTATTTTCTTCTATCGAAATAATAGTACAAGTAGCAGGTCCAGCTGATTTTTTCAAATCTAGGATTTGATTTTCTTCTAATTTAAAATCAATATTATTAGTTCTAGCCATTTCTTTTAATTCATATAATATTCCTTTAGATCCTACTGGTAAAATTTCTTTTATATATCTTTTTTCTTTTAAAGCCATTAGATTTTTTATATCTATTATTATATCCCCATTTTCTAATACTTCATTACCAACATTAGGTATTCCAACTACAGCTGCTACTAATCCAGGATATGTTTTAGGTTTTGTCCAATTACACTTATTTATAATTCCAATAACAGTAATCCCTATCCCTGTTACAGATACTGGAAAATTCTCTTCTGTAGTTCCTGTAATCATATTATCTAAATCTAAATCATTACTTAAAGATTCCAAAACATTTCTTACACCTTTAATAACTTTCTTCCCAGTATCATTCATTTCTACAGACAAGGTATCTACTACGGTTATAGGTTTAGCGCCAAAAGCTAAAACTTCCATTAAAGCAACCTTAGTCGTAAATTGACCTACAATTTCTGGATCAGTTTTTACTATATCATTTTCTTTATTTCCTATTCCTCCTGCAGAATCACATGATATTACTAATATTTGATCCTTATTAATATCTATTAATCTTAAATCTCTATATTTTCTTATATTCACTTAATCACCTTAAAAATTTGATTTTTTTATTACCTTATATATTATAACTGCTAAAATAACATTTACTGCAGAAGCTATAGTTAATGGCAGAGCCATAGCATATATAAAGCCAGTTCCACTTAGTGGTAATCCTATCCATACAGTAATAGGGGCTAATATTAATGTGGCTCCTATACCATTTAAAATAATTGCTATTATAGAAGCAATTATCCCATTTACATTTTTATATATTAGCCCAAATATATAAATAAATACTGCCATTTGTAGTGTTATAATTAAATGTATAGGCAATGTTAATGGGAATCCACTGGTAAGTGAGGTTAATAAGTGCCCAATCCCTCCTACTAATGCTCCTGATAAAGGATCTAAATATAATGCTGCAAAAAATCCTGGCATTGAATCTAAAGCTATTGTTCCTTGAATTTTTATTAAAGACCCTATAAAAGATATTGCTATTAATGTAGCTATGTATACTAATTCTACTGTTTTATTCTTTGATTTCATTATCCTTCCTCCGATCTTAGTTTACTAGCATAAAATCCTTCTCTCATAAAATTGTTACCATGTTTTATTTCTATACAATCATAATCTTATAACATATCTTTTTTATTCCTATCTTACTATCCACCTATATTATATACTTGATATTTCTCACTTATTTCCTCCTGAAATTCCATTTGAATCCCTGCCATTCATCTAAATCCTCCAAAGCAAATTTTTATATGTTTACCTTCTAATTTCTTTTCTTTAAATTTTTCTTTTGCAAATTCACTTACTACTACCTCCATTTTTTCACCTCATATTTTTAATTATTAAAGATTTCCTATTATAATCTTATCATATTAACAAATTCTTTACATGATTAATATCCATATATGACTAGTCTATTAATTCATATATATATTTTTTCTGTTCTATTTTTTAAAAGTTTTAAGAAGCAATTCCCAGTTGACTTCTGGGGATTTATCTGTTAATATAACAGGTGTTAATGATAAACGTTATCAATTAAACAAAGACTATTAAAGGAGGCTTTTTTATGTCGAATAATTTGCTAAATATAGAGAATTTAAAAGTCCATACTAAGGATATAGAAATCTTAAAGGGTTTGGATTTAAATATTAATGAAGGAGAACTTCATATTATTATGGGACCTAATGGTAGTGGTAAATCTACTCTTGCCCATACTATTATGGGACATCCTGATTATGAAATTTCAAATGGTAGCATTAAATTTGAAGGAGAATCTATTAATGACTTAAATACAGATGAAAGAGCTAAAATGGGAATATTTCTATCTTTCCAATATCCAGAGGAAATTTCAGGAGTTACAGTAGAAAATTTCTTACGTACTGCAAAGACCTCTATCTCTGGAGAAAACCAAGGTATTTTAGCCTTTAGAAAAACCCTAAAAGAAGAGATGAAACAACTAGAAATGAAAGAAGAATTTGCATCTAGATATTTAAACTTTGGATTTTCCGGTGGAGAGAAAAAGAAAAATGAAATATTACAAATGTCTATTTTAGATCCTAAATTAGCAATACTTGATGAGACAGATTCTGGTCTAGACGTAGATGCTATAAAAATAGTTGCTGAAGGAGTAAAAAGAATTAAAGATGGTAAAAAGTCTATTTTAGTAATCACCCATTATGACAAATTATTAGATTATCTAGAGCCAGATTATATCCATGTGTTATTTGATGGAAAAATTGTTAAAACAGGTGGAATGGAATTAGCTAATGAAATCAACGAAAAAGGTTATGAGAATATTAAAAAAGAAGCTTTAAACAAATAGGGGTGAATAAGAATGAGTAAGAAAAAAACATATATTGCTGATATAAATAGAGATATTTATGACATTAAAGATGAATTTACTTACAAACATAAGACAGATGCAGGGCTAACTCCTGAAATTATAAAAGAAATTTCAGCAAGAAAAAATGAACCACAATGGATGACTGATTTTAGATTAAAATCTTTAAAAATTTATAATAGTATGCCTGTACCTGAATGGGGTCCAGATTTATCTGAGCTTGATTTAGATGAAATAATAACATATATTGACCCAAATGCAACAATGGAAAGTGATTGGGATGATGTACCAAGCTATATAAAAGATACTTTTGATAGACTTGGATTACCTAAAGCTGAACAAGAATCCTTGGCTGGGGTAGGTGCTCAATATGATTCTGAGGTAGTATATCATAATATTAGGCAAGAATTAGTAGATCAAGGTGTAGTATATATGGATATTGAAGATGCCTTAGTAGAGTATGAAGATATAGTTAAAGAATACTTTATGACATTAATTCCACCTACAGATCATAAGTATGCAGCACTTCATGGGGCTGTTTGGTCTGGTGGTTCCTTTGTTTACGTTCCAAAAGGTGTAGATGTAGATATTCCTTTACAATCTTATTTTAGGCTAAATGCTCCTGGTGCTGGACAATTTGAACATACTTTAATCATAGTTGAAGAAGGTTCACAATTACATTTTATAGAGGGATGTTCTGCACCATTATATAAGGTAAACAATCTTCATGCTGGTTGTGTAGAACTTTTCATAAAGGATAATGCAAATTTAAAATATAGTACTATAGAAAATTGGTCTAGAAATATGTACAATCTAAATACTAAAAAAGCAATTGTAGGAAAAAACAGTACTATCGAATGGATCTCTGGTTCTTTTGGCTCTAGAGTTTCTATGTTATATCCTACTAGCGTTTTAAAAGGTGAAGGTGCAAGATCTGAATTTACAGGAGTTACATTTGCATCTACTGGTCAACATTTAGATACTGGCACAAAAGTAATACATGCAGCACCTCATACCACTTCTACTGTTAATTCAAAATCTATATCTAAAAATGGAGGGTATGCATTCTATCGTGGCCTTTTAAAAGTAACACCAGAAGCTTATGGAAGTAAATCTACAGTAGACTGTGAGTCTCTAATGTTAGATGATGAATCACCATCTGATACTCTTCCAATTATTGAATTAGATAATGATAATATAGATATAGGTCATGAGGCTAAGATAGGCAGAATTAGTGATGAAGCTATCTATTATCTTATGAGTAGAGGTATTGACGAGGATGAAGCTAAAGCTATGATAGTACGTGGATTTGTAGAACCTGTTACTAAAGAACTTCCTTTAGAATATGCTGTAGAACTAAATAACTTAATCAGTATAGAACTAGAAGGCTCAATTGGATAAGGGGGATAATATGATTAAGATACCAAATTGGAAAAGAATTAGTTTAGATAAATTAGAATTCCCTGAAGTTGCTGATTATACTAAAGAATATATTAATTTAGATAAACAGCTACCTACAGGAGTAGAACTAAACAGAATTACAGATAAAGAAAAGAAGTCTTTTACAGACTATTTAAATAAAGATAATATTCATGGAGTTGGCAAAGCTTTTGTCTCCTTTGTAGATAAATCTTATAATAGTGGAATAAGTTTATATCTGCCTGAAGATAGTAAAATAGACGAACCTATACGACTTGATTTTAAAATGAATAAGGAAAACCCAAATCTTATTGATCAAAATATTATAGTAGCCGAATCTAATAGTGAAGTTACTCTCATATTTGATTATAGTACAGAGGATAATATTAAAGCATTTCATAATGGAATTACAAGAGTATATGCTAAAGAAAATTCAGTTATTAATATAGTTAAAGTTCAAAGATTAAATGATATCTCTAATAGTTTTGACTCTAATGTTGCTTTTGTTGAAGGTCATGGAGAAGTTAATTGGATATCTGTAGAATTAGGTAGCAGTATTAGTGGTGCTAGTTATACTACTTATTTAAATGATGATGCTAGTGAAAGTAATCTAGAGTCAATTTATTTAGGTGATGGTAATCGTAATATGGATTTAGAATATACTGTGATTCTTAAAGGGCGCCATAGCATAGGTAATATTGAAACTCACGGTGTTCTAATGGATCAATCTAAAAAAGTATTTAGAGGGAATCTTGATTTTAAACGAGGTGCAAAATCTTCTAAAGGTTCAGAAGAAGAATTTACTATATTAATGGATTCTACAGTAGTATCTCATTCAATACCTGCATTATTATGTGATGAAGATAATGTTGAAGGTCATCATGCTGCTAGTGCAGGACAAATCGATGATAATCAATTGTTTTATCTTATGAGTAGAGGTTTAAGTGAAAGAGAATCTAAAAAATTAATCGTAGAAGCATCTTTTAGTCCTATAATTGATCAGATACCTTCTAAGGAATTAAGAGATATAATAAATAATGAAGTAGATAGGAGACTTATGAATGCATAAACTAAATCCAAATAAAATAAAAACAGATTTCACCATACTAAATCAAGAGATAAATGGTAAAGAAGTAGTATATTTAGATAGTGCTGCTACTACTCAAAAGCCTATTCAAGTTAATCATGCCATAACTAATTACAATGAAAGCTCCCATGGGAACCCCCATCGTGGAGCTCATCATCTTAGTATATCAGCAACTAATGAGTATAATTTAGCTAGAACTACAGTTAAAGATTTTATTAATGCTAAAGATACTAAAGAAATTATATTTACTAGAAACACTACAGAATCTATTAATCTAATTGCCTATTCTTATGGTAGAAAATTTGTTAAAGAAGGAGATGAAATAGTTTTAACTATTTCTGAACATCATAGTAATATTCTACCTTGGCAACAATTAGCTAAAGAAAAAAATGCAGTATTAAAATATATGTATTTAGATGAGGACTATAATATAAGCTTAGAAGAAATAGAAAGGACAATTACTACTAAAACAAAGATAGTAGCTGTTTCTCATATGTCCAATGTTCTTGGTACTATTAATCCTGTTAAAGAGATTACTGAATATACTCATAAAATGGGTGGTATTGTTGTAGTAGATGGAGCTCAAAGTGTTCCTCATATGAAGGTTGATGTACAAAAACTTGATGCTGATTTCTTTGTATTTTCTGGACATAAAATGTTGGGTCCTATGGGCATTGGTGTAGTATATGGAAAAGAAGAATTATTAGAAGAAACACCTCCATTTATATTAGGTGGAGATATGATAGAATATGTTACAGAACAAGATGCAACCTTTGCTCCTCTCCCTTATAAATTTGAAGGTGGGACTCAGAATGTAGAAGGTGCTGTAGGACTTAGGGCTGCTATTGATTACTTAAATAATATTGGTTTAGATAATATTCAAAATCATGAAAGATTACTTACGAAATATGCTTTAGAAAGGATCGAAGATCTATCTTATATGACCATTCAAGGTCCTAAAGATTTAAATAAAAAAGGTGGAATTATATCTTTTACTATAGATGATATACATCCTCATGATATTGCATCTATTTTAGATTCTTATGGTATAGCTATTAGATCTGGACATCATTGTGCTCAACCTTTAATGCAATATTTAAATATTCCTGCAACATCTAGATTAAGTTTTTATTTATACAATACAAAAGATGATGTAGATAAATTTATTGAAGGAATTAAAAATGTAAGGAAGTGGTTTGGTTATGGATCTTAACTCAATATATACTGAACTTATTATGGAACATAATAGTAGCAAACACAACAAGGGTGCTTTAGAAAATCCAAGTATTAGTGAAAGAGGACATAATCCTAGCTGTGGTGACGATATTACCTTGGAAGTTCAAATAGAAAATGGTATAATAAAGGATGCATCATATACAGGGGTAGGATGTGCTATTTCTCAAGCTTCTACTTCTATGATGATAGATCTAATAAAAGGTAAATCTACAGAGGAAGCATTAGATTTAGTAGAAATTTTTATGGATATGATTAAAAAAAATGTAGATGATGAAGAGGAATTAGAAAAGTTAGAAGATGCTATAGTTCTTCAAAACATTTCTAATATGCCTGCAAGAGTAAAATGTGCTGTATTAGCATGGCATACATTAAAAGAAGCTATTTCAAAACAATAAATAAAACAATAATTATAATACTAAGGAGGTGAGACTATGACCAAAAAAGTTATATTAGGTATGAGTGGTGGAGTAGATTCATCTGTGTCTGCATTATTATTAAAAGAAGCAGGATATGATGTAATTGCTCTTTTCATGAAAAATTGGGACGAGAAAAACGGAGATGGAGTCTGTACAGCAACTAAAGATTCAAAAGATGCTCGTATGGTAGCTGATCAATTAGATATACCTTTCTATACAATAAATTTTGAAGAAGAATATTGGGATAGAGTATTTACCTATTTTCTAGATGAGTATAAACAAGGTAGAACACCTAATCCAGATATTATGTGTAATCAAGAAATAAAATTTGATGCTTTCTTAGATTATGCCCTTAAACTTGATGGTGATTATATTGCTATGGGGCATTATGCTCAAGTAGAAGAAAAAAACGGAGAATATCATCTTCTAAGAGGTAAAGATAATAATAAAGATCAATCTTATTTCCTATCTAGAATTAATCAAGAATCACTTTCTAAAACCTTATTTCCTATAGGTCATTTAGATAAAAATGAAGTTCGAGATATAGCCGAAAAACATAATCTATATACTGCTACAAAAAAAGACTCTACTGGAATCTGTTTTATAGGTGAAAGAGATTTTGATAAATTTTTAGACCAATATTTACTATCTACAAAAGGGGATTTTATAAATGTAGATAATGGAGAAAAGGTAGGAACTCATAATGGACTTATTCATTATACTATAGGACAACGAAAGGGTATTGGAATTGGTGGAATAGGTACTGGTGAACCTTGGTTTGTAGCTGGTAAAAGTTTAAAAGATAATATAGTATATGTAGCTCAAGGAAGTCAACATCCTGCTCTATATTCTACCTCATTAATTGGAGAGTCTCCTTCCTGGATTGTAGGAACAGCTCCTGCAAAACAATTTAAATGTACGGCTAAATTTAGATATAGACAAAAAGATATACCGGTAACTGTAACCATACTAGGTAATGATAGATTAAAAATTGAATACGATGAACCTGTAAGATCAGTAACACCTGGCCAAGGAGCTGTATTATATAAAGATGAAGTATGTTTAGGAAGTTGTATTATTGACTCTACAACAGCCTTAAAAAAAGAATTTCAATATATAAATCAAAACTAAAAGAGATCTAAAAAAGCTATTATAGAAATATTTCTATAATAGCTTTTTTATTAATTAAGTATTTCTTTCACCCTACCCACTACTCCATGTTCAAGACGTACTTTTATTCCATGAGGATGAAACTTTGAATTAGTTAAAATTTTTGACACTACTCCCTCTGTTAAATCTCCAGATTTTTGATCTTGTTTTTGTACTACTTTTACTTTTATACCTGGCTTTATATTTTTTCTTTTGTTTCCTTCCATAATAATCTATTCTCCTTACTTTATATTGCAAAATCTAATTTAAACTTTTATATCTTTCTATATTAGCATCACTTAAAAATTCATAAGCATCATTAACCTTTTGAAACATCTCTGTTGCATTAGCACTTCTATTAATATCCGGATGATATTTTTTAGCTTTTCTTCTATATGCTGATCGTATTTCACTTTTATCTGCATTATAATCTACACCTAATACATCACAACTTTCTTCATACTTTTGTTTAAATTCTATAGCCGGATTTGCAAATCCTTGTCCCTGATTATATCCACCACCCTGATTCCAATATCCTCCTGCTCCTCTTTGTTGCTGTTGATACCTATTCCATTGTCTAAATCTTTCTTCCCACATTTTCTGTTGTTCTTCTTGTCTTTTACGTCGTTCTCTTCTCCTTTTTTCTTCTTGAACTCTTTTATACTTATCTCCATATTCACCTAAAGTTGGGAACTCCATTGCCTTTCCTTTAACCAAGTTATCTGATTTATCAAATAAATACTCTGTTAACATATACCTTAGATATTTTAAATAAGATACAAATCTTGTTCCTAATATAGGAATCATTATTAATAATAATACAATCGGTAAAATTACAGGATGAAATAATAATGTAATCCCATAAGGACCTAATAATAGTAAAAATAAACATCCTCCCATGCTTATAAGTCCTATAAATAGACCCAAAAGTCCTTTTCCTATATTGGATACTAGTTCAACTATAATTTCAGTTATATTAATTAAACCTTTTAATAAAAATGATATACTCTTTGCTAAATAGTATAAAATTTTTCCTGTTACTCTTTCAAATATATTCATCTTTTAACTCCTGTTTCTATAATTTAATTATTCTTAGATATAATCAAGTTCTTTTTTCAAATTTTGTTTTACATTTTGGACAGGTTATAATAATTTTCCCTTTTCCTTTAGGAAGCCTTAATTTGGTCTTACAATTAGGACATTTATAAAATTTGTGAGTTTTCCTATCTCTAATTCTATTTTGCAATTTTTTAAACCTAGAATATATAGGACTCATCTTCATAGCAAATTTATAGTTTTCCATACTTCTTTTCCTTATATTTTTAGAAAACATCCTATATATACTTATACCTAAAGGTATATAACTTAATAATACTAATAATGATATATTAGTTATTCTAGCTATTATAGATAATAATAATGATAATATTATTAACCCTATAGAGAGCTGATCTCCTCCATATCTTCCTGCCATAAACTTTCTAAACCAATTCATATTTAATACTCCTTATCCTTTAAAATTATCTTTCTTTTTATCTATATTACTATTATATATGTAGATTCACTTATTTACCAATATTATTAAAAAAACTAGATAGATATCTATCTAGTTTTTTAATAATATTTAATTATAAATATATATTTTGAATCTTAGCCATACTCTCTATTCTTTCTTCTGCTAATTTATCTGCTGCTTTATAGGTTGGTATATTTTCTTCTTCAGCTATTTCAAATATTCTAAGAACACTTTCATATACTTCTGAAGCTCTTCTCATTGCTCTATCTTCATCATACCCTTTTAATTCTTCATAGACATTTATTACTCCACCTCTATTTATTACATAATCTGGTACATATACTATTCCTTTTTCTTCTAACATATCTCCATGTTTATCTTCTGCTAATTGATTGTTTGCAGACCCAGCTACTATTTTACAATTTAGTTCTTCTATTGTAAAATCATTAATTATTGCTCCCATAGCACAAGGTGAAAATACATCACATTCTACTTTATGGATCTCATCAGGTGCTACTTCTTTCGCTCCAAAATCTTCTACTACCCTCTCAATACTATCTTTTCTTATATCTGTTACAATTAATTTTGCTCCAGCTTCATGTAGACGTTTACATACATTATATCCTACAGCTCCTAGACCTTGTACTGCCACTACCTTTCCTTCTAAATCCCTAGATCCGAAAAC
>DATGUA010000039.1:0-7238 GCA_035301545.1 Tissierellaceae bacterium
CCTTCTTCTTCCATGTCTTCCTTTTTAATAAACTTCAAAGATGCACCATTAATACAATACCTTAATCCACCCTTATCTTTAGGACCATCAGTAAATACATGGCCTAGATGAGAATCGCCATGTTCACTTCTTACTTCTGTACGATTCATACCAAGAGATTTATCTTCTTTTTCAACTATATGATCATCTTCTAGAGGCTTAGTAAAACTTGGCCATCCACATAAGGCATCATACTTATCTTTTGAAGAAAAGAGTGGTTCACCTGATACTATATCTACATATATACCTTCTTCGTAATTGTCATTATATTCATGAGTAAAAGGCCTTTCAGTGGCATCTTCTTGTGTAACTTCATATTCTAAATCACTTAACTTTTCCTTAATTTCATTTTTATTTGGCTTCTTATACTTTTTATCCATTTCTATCATCTCCTTTTAATATATTACCCTATAATAGTAATTTATAATAAATAAAAGTAAATTTATAATTGCTTAAGATTATAACATAGAAGTGTTTAAAAATGATATATATGTGTATAAATATAATGAAAACGATTATCAATTAGAAAATTCATAATTAATAACTTATTTTCTATCATCAATGTATAAAAATAATAGTAAGACAAAATATAAATAATTTAAGTATATAAGGAGGTCACATATATGAAACTCAAGGATCACAATCCCCTGGATAATAAGCAGTATCGTATATTAGATAAAGACGGTAAGATTGTAAATAAGGAAGAATTACCTTCCTTAAAGGACGAAGAATTAAAATATCTATATAAGACTATGTTATATTCTAGAATTATAGATAAAAGAGCTTTGTCTTATCAAAGACAAGGTAGAATGTTAACCTATGCCCCAAATACAGGCCAAGAAGCAACTCAAATAGGTAGTGCTTATGCAATAGAAGAAAAAGACTGGGTAGTTCCAGCATTTAGAGAATTAGGAGCATGGTTAATTAAGGAAGTTCCTTTAAAAGATATATATTTATATTGGTATGGTAATGAATGGGGAAGTCATATCCCAGAAGGAATAAATATATTACCTGTAAATATTCCTATTGGTTCTCAATTCCAACATGCTGTAGGGATAGGTATGGCTAATAATATTAAAGGTGAAGATAGTGTGGCTCTCACTTATATTGGTGATGGTGGAACTTCACATGGAGAATTTCATGAGGCTTTAAACTTTGCAGCAGTATATGATGCACCTGTAGTATTTATAATTCAAAACAATCAATATGCAATATCTCATCCAAGAGAAAAACAAACGGCTAGTGAAACATTAGCACAAAAAGCAATAGCTTATGGTATGCCAGGTATATTGGTAGATGGAAATGATATATTTGCTATGTATTCAGCAAGTAAATATGCTGTAGATAGAGCGAGAAAAGGCGATGGACCTACTCTTATCGAGGCCTACACTTATAGATTAGGAGCCCATACTACTTCAGATGACCCAACTATATATAGACAAGATGAAGAAGTTGAAGAATGGAGAGAAAAAGATCCGGTAGATAGATTTAGAAAATATTTATTAGATAAAGACATAATAACGGAAAAATGGGAGGAAGAAACTAAAGAGAAGCTAGATGAAGAGGTAGTTTCAACCTTTAGATCATTAGAGGGTAATTCAGATACAAAACTTGAAGATATATTTAAATACCATTATGAAACTATGCCTCCACAGTTAGAAGAGCAATTAGAGGATTATAAAGAATTTTTACAAGGAGGTAAGTAAGATGTCTAACAATTTAAATTTAATAGGAGCAGTAACCCAAGCTTTAGATAATGAGATGGAAAAAGATGAAAGAATAGTAGTTTATGGAGAAGATGTAGGAGTTGAAGGAGGAGTATTTAGAGCGACAAAAGGATTACAGAAAAAATTTGGAGAAAAAAGAGTATTTGATACACCTTTAGCAGAAGCAGCAATAGTTGGAACGGCAGTTGGGATGGCTGTCAATGGTCTAAAACCTGTAGTAGAAATGCAGTTTTCAGGATTCTCATATCCAGCATTTAATCAAATTATATCTCATGTATCTAGAATGAGAAATAGGTCAAGAGGAGGATACAATTTACCTATGGTGATTCGTATGCCATATGGTGGGGGGATTAGAGCTTTAGAACATCATTCAGAAAGTACAGAAGCATTATATGCACAAATCCCAGGATTAAAAGTAGTCATACCATCTACACCTTATGATGCAAAAGGATTTTTAATCTCAGCTATTCAAGATCCAGATCCTGTAATATTTATGGAACCAAAGAGAATATATAGAGCATTTAGGCAAGAAGTACCAGAGGATCATTATGAGCTTCCTATAGGTAAAGCAAAAGTTTTACAAGAGGGAGAAGATGTAACTATAGTATCTTGGGGAGCTATGGTTAGAGATACACAAAAAGCTATAGATATGGTAAAAGATAAAGGTATTGAACCTGAATTAATAGATCTACGTACGATTTCTCCAATTGACAGAGAAACTATTATAGAATCAGTTAAAAAAACTGGAAGAATTATAATTGTTCATGAAGCACCAAAAACATTAGGATTAGGTGCAGAACTTATGGCATTAGCAAACGAGAAGGCCTTCTTATATTTAGAAGCACCTCCAACTAGAGTAACAGGATTTGATACGATATTCCCATTAGCAAAAGGTGAACATCATTATATACCAAGTCCTGAAAGAATTGCTAAGGCTATAGAAGATGTGGTGAAGTTTTAATAGGAGGGTGAAAAATGGAATTCGAATTTAAGTTTCCGGATGTTGGTGAAGGTATCCACGAAGGTACCATAGTTGAATGGTTAGTTGAAAAAGGTCAAGAAATAGAAGAAGGAGATTCTATAGCTGAAGTAGAAACTGATAAAGTAACTACAGAGATTCCATCCCCAGAAACAGGAAAAGTATTAGAATTAAAAGGTGACAAGGGCGATATAATTCATGTGGGAGATACTTTTGTAATTTTGGATATAGGTGGAGCTAGGCAAGTAGAAGAAAGAGAGGTAGGAAAAGAAGATAAGGAGCAGAAACTAGAAGGCAAAGAAAAAGAGGTTGAAGAAGAAACTGCAGGAGTAGTAGGAAAAGTAGAGGCTTCTTCAGAAATGATAGAATCAAGTACAGAAGGTAGAGAAGAAAAACCAAAAGAAAAGACTAGAAAGCAAAAGGTATTAGCAACTCCTGTAGCTAGAGCCTTAGCTAGGGACTTAAATATTGATATAAATACTGTAGTAGGTACTGGACCTAATGGTAGAGTAATGAAGGAAGATATTAGAAAAGTAAAAGAAAAAGAGTCAGAGCCAGCAGTAGAAGAAAAGATAGCTGAAAGATCTGAAGTTAACCCATTAGTATTAGAAGATGAAGAAGGTCATGAAGAATTATATGAAAGAATTCCTATTACTAGAATTAGAAAGACTATAGCTGAAAAGATGAGCGAATCTAAGTTTACAATTCCTCACACTGTAGCTATGGATGAAATAAATATAACAAAATTAGATGAATTTAGAAGAAGATATAAAGATCAATTAAAAGAAGAGGGAGTTAGTCTAACTTATTTACCATTTATAATTAAAGCGTCTATTAGTGCATTAAAACAGTTACCAGAATTCAATTCATCATTAGATGAAGTTAATGATGAATTAGTTTTAAAACATTTCTACAATATAGGAATTGCTACAGATACTGAGAGAGGACTACTGGTACCTGTGATAAAAAGTGCAGATAAAAAAAGTATTGTAGAATTAGCTAAAGATATTGTAGAGGTAAGTACAGAAGCTAGAGATAATGAATTAGATTTAGAAGATTTAAGAGGAGGAACCTTTACTGTAACTAATTATGGTTCTATAGGTGGACAATTTGCAGTACCAATAATAAATTATCCAGAAGCAGCTATATTAGGTGTAGGTAGAACAGTAGAAAAACCTATAGTTAGAGACGGTGAAATAATAATAGCTAAAATGCTTCCATTGTCATTATCATATGATCATAGAATTATAGATGGATCTAGTGGTGCTAGATTTTTAAATATATTAAAAGAATTATTAATGGATCCAGAGATGTTATTTCTTAAATCCTAAATGGAGGGACTAACAGATGGAAAATTATGATGTAATTATAATAGGAGGAGGACCTGGAGGCTATGTAGCTGCTATAAAAGCAGCCCAGCTTGGATCAAAAGTAGCAGTAGTAGAGAAAGGTGAATTAGGTGGAGTATGTTTAAATTGGGGATGTATACCAACAAAGACATTATTAACTACATCTAAATTATATAAAGATATATTAGGATCTCAAGAATTTGCTATAGAAGGTATAGATAATTCTAAAATAAGTATAGATTGGAAGAAATTATTAAAACGAAAAGATAAAATAGTAAAAAGATTAGTCGGTGGAGTAAATATGCTATTTAAAAAGAATAAGGTTGATCTTATTAAAGGAATGGCAGAGGTAATAAATAAAAATGAAGTAAAAGTTGATGATAAAGTTTATAAAACTAAAAATCTTGTAATAGCTACAGGAGCTAGAGATATATATCCTGAAATAGATGGCTTAGACAAAATGAATGAGAGAGACAAAATCCTATGCAGCAAAACAGCTTTAGAATTAGATAAAGTACCATATGAATTAGTAGTAATAGGTGGAAATATATATAGTGTAGAATTTGCAGCTATATTTAATTCTTTAGGTTCTAATGTAGTTTTGGTTCAAGAAGATGAACAGATATTAAAAGGTATGGATAAAGAAATGGCAAAAACTTTAGAAGGACAATTAAAGAAAGATGGTATCAAGATTGTATCTAAAGCAGAATTTAAATCTATAGATAAAGAAGGATTAGTAATAAATCATAAGGATAAAGAAGAAACCTTCAAAGGAGATAAGTATTTAATTTCATGGGGAATACAAGCTAATTTAAAAGGACTAGAAAGCTTAGATTTAAAAAGAGATCATAAAGGATTTATAGAAACAGATGAAAAAATGAAAACTAATATAGAAAACATATATGCGATAGGAGATGTAATTGGTAAATACCCATTAGCCCATATAGCATCAGCAGAAGGTGTTGTAGTAGCAGAAAATATCACAGGTAAAAGCAGTAAGATGGATTATCATTTAGCTCCGCTATTACTATACACTTCTCCAGAATTAGCAAGTGTAGGGCTTACAGAAGAACAGGCTAAAATAAAGGGATATGAAGATATAACAGTAAGTAAATTTCCATTATCAGCTAATGGAAAAGCTATGTCAGAAGGAGATACTGTAGGATTTATCAAGATGATATCTGATAATGAATATGGAGAGATTATAGGAGTTCATATAATGTCAGATCAAGCTGGTAATATGATATCTAGTGCAGTTGCAACAATGCAGATTGAAGGTACAGTACATGATATAGCAAATACTATACTACCACATCCAACTACTTCAGAGATATTTATGGAGGCAGCATTTGGTGCAATAGATAAGCCTATTCATATATAATATTTATAAAAATAGGATAGCAAATATTTGTTATTCTATTTTTTATTAATAAAAAATTTATAAATAAAAGAATCTTTTATAGTCTTAGGATTTTATAGAAATATTAGGTACAAAATTGTATGGTTATAATGTAAAGAAATTTAATAAGAGAGGGTTAAATTATTTGATAATTTATCTAGTAATTTAACCTATCTATTAATACAACCATATTTATTTAATAAGCTGAAAGACTTTATCTATTTTTGAAATATATAAGATTATTTATAAAAGCAAATTAGCTTAGGAATTTATCTTCTATCATATATATTACCAACTTCTAAAGCCTTACCTTGAATTTCATATAATTCACTTACAGTTACTAATTGGTAGCCTCTTTCAATTAGGGTCGGTACTAAGCCTTCAACAGCTTCTGCAGTAGAAGTATAGATATCATGCATAAGAATTATATCACCATCTTTTACATTGTCTAAGACATGATTAACAATTTTATCTGGATTTTTATGTTTCCAGTCTTCTGTATCTATAGACCATAGAACTATAGGCATATCAACTTGTGATTTAAGTTTTTCATCAAAAGAACCATACGTAGGTCTCATTAGCTGCGGTTCTATACCTGATACCTTCATAACTGCATCTTGAGTTTGATTAATTTGTTCTTCTACTTCTGTAGATGAGATAGTAGTTAATTGTTTATGATTATAGCTATGATTACCAATTTCGCTACCTTCCTCTACAATACGTTTAATCATGTTACCGTTATCTGGGATTCTATTACCCAGAACAAAAAATGTAGCTACAGAATCATACTCTTTAAGTGTATCTAAAATAGGACCAGTTGTTGGAGTATGAGGTCCATCATCAAAAGTTAAAGCAATCATAGGTATATCTGGATCTATTTGCCTATTATCAACAAGATCTATTTTTCCCAGGTTCTCAGGCTCATTCATAGAAAAGGTGGTTTGAGTATTTCTCTCCAAAAATTTCGGTTTAATATGATCTGAGACTTGTTCATAAGGGATTTTAACCTCTGAAATTCCTAAGTATCCAGGAAAGATTGTATATTTTGGAAATAAAAAGTTAATATAGTTATCACATAATAGAAAATGAGAGTAATTATTTTCTATAGGTGCTAATCCTTGTTTAAAACTTTCAGTATCTGTGTATTTTTTATATTTATCCCTATTTCTAAAATAATCTTTAGAGGCTTGGGATATTGTTTCAAGATACTTTCCTTTTAGAATGTCTTCTAAATATAATCTTTTATTCCTTGATAAATCATAATTAATAGTATAAATATCAATATCAGGATGGGCATAATAAGGTAAGTTTTCCATTATATCAAATCTTATACTAACAACATCTTCCGCAGCATTATATATATGATAATCTATATTTAATTCTCCCTTATGCATAGGTGTATTTATTGTTTCATCTTCCATAAGAGTATTAAAACTTTTTGTATACTTATCAATAATGTTATCTATCTCTTTATTTAAATGCTTATTTTTTAATCGTGGGTAATGAATAGCTATGGCAGATTTTGTATCGTAATAGGTTGAAGTTTTCATTTCTCCAATTTTTTTGGGATTAGAATCTAGATCTGATTGTATTTCAGAATTGTTGAATGTTCTGGATCTAATTTTATATCCTAATAATAGTGCAAATATTAAAATTAAGCCAATATATATGTATATCTTATAGTTATGGTGGTTTTCTTTCATAATATCAAATCCTTTCATTATATAATCAATATATTATAGTGA
>DATGUA010000040.1:0-4204 GCA_035301545.1 Tissierellaceae bacterium
CTAATTCTAAAATTGCTTCAAAGAATCCGTCCACTTGTGGACTTTTAATCTTAGGTTTATAATCCACCTTTCCACCTCACAATCATTCCTATATGGTAGGGTAGTAGTGTATTCAGTCCTTTTTCTATTAGAATAATCCTATTAATACTACTTGCGTTAAAACACTAAATTTGGAACAAACATTATTATCTGCGGTATATAAGTTATTACTGCCAGCACTATAAGTAGAGCAAATATGAATGGTACTACCTCTCTTACAAAATCTGTAAGTTTACATTCAGTGATTGAGCATACCGTAAACATCATTGAACCAAATGGCGGTGTTATACCCCCGATCATAATGTTAACTATGGTTATTATACCAAAATGAACTAAATCAATCCCTAGTTCGCTAACAACTGGTACTAATAGTGGTGTAAGTATAATCATCGCCGCTCCACCTTCTAAGAACATACCTAAAACCAAATATAATATATTAATGATAAATAACATAACATATTTATTTTGTGTAAATCCTAATAGTCCATTTGCTAATAATTGAGGAATCCCTTCCCAGTTTAAGTAATATCCAAAAACTGAAGCTGCCACTACTATAAATACAACTGAACTTGTTCCGTATATAGTTTCCTTCATTATTGGTATAAAATGTTCTAACTTTAATTTCTTATAAATAAATGCTCCTACGATAATTGTATATACTACAGCTACTGCTCCTGCCTCTGAAGGTGTAAATATTCCTATTCTTAGTCCTGCAATTATACCAAAGGGAAATAATAGTGCCCATAAAGAATCAAATGCTTGTCTAAATATCTCTCCAGCTGTAGCCTTTTTCTTTCTAGTTGGCTTATATCCTCTTTTTCTAGAAATTATACTTACAGCTATCATTAATCCTACAGCCATTAATATTCCTGGAACATATGCTGCCATAAACATTTTACCTGTAGAAACACTTGCAATTAATGAATATATTATAAGATTAATCCCTGGAGGAATAACTGGTGTTACAGCTGAAGACGCGGCAGTAATTGCTGATGAAAAAGCTTTATCATATCCACGCTTTTCCATTTCAGGAACTAACATTTTACTCTGCATAGCGGCATCTGCATTTGCAGAACCTGAAACTCCACCCATTAATAAACTAAGGACTACATTTACTTGACCTAGCCCCCCTGCTAAATGTCCTGTAAGTACATCAGCGAATTTAAGTAATTTCTCACTTATACCTGAATAATTCATTATAGAACCTGCCATTATAAAAAATGGTATTGCTAATAGTGAAAAATTTTGGGTACTAGTTACATATTTCTGAAAAATCAAATCTGGAGGTGATCCAGTATTGATGAAAGAGAAATAGGTCATTGTTGATGTAAATAATGCATATGCAATTGGCATACTAGAGAAATATAGTATAAACACAAGTGCAATTGGTAAAAGTGCCATAATTATACTTCCCCCTTCTCTTCATTTGCAATATTTGTTGCGTCCTCATATAGAGATACAATAGAACGTATAGTCATTAATACAAAACTCACTGTAAGAGCTGAACTTATATATGCAGAAGATATTTCTAAAACAGGTGTAGGTTTTGTATAAGAATTTAATAAATAAACTATACTTAAATATGATAAGTATCCATTAACTATAGCTAATAATACATTAATTACAGTTGTAACTATTGTACCATATTTATCCGGAAGACTATCTACTATAAAATCTACTCCAAGATGTTGATTTCTTTTATAGGCTGCCGATGCCCCTATAAAAACCGCCCAGACAAAGCATCCAGTTGCAACTTCATCAGTCCAAAAAATACCTGTTTTTAAAAAGTATCTAAATATTACATTTATAACAACTAATAAGGTTGTTATAATTAGAAATATTCCTGCAATTATTTCCTCAAAATTTAATAATATTGTTTTAAATTTATTATTCTTTTGCATAAAATATCACACTTCCTATTCCACATTAACTCTTAGCTAAAAGGGCCTCATAAATGAAGCCCTTTCATTGGAGTTTATCTCAATTCTTCAAGTTCCTCTTGTAATTTATCATAGATATTTTCAGAAACACCATCCATATTATCATACACGGATTCTGTTGCTTCTCTAAAAGCATTCATGTCTACTTCATTGAATTTAACACCTTCAGCTTCTAGCTCTTCAACTGTTTCATCATGTGAATCTTCAATTATTTCTATCATTTCTTTACCACCATATATAAACTCTTCTTCTATAATCGTTTGATATTCTTCTGGTATTTCTTCCCAAACCTCAGTGCTGATATAAACACCACATGTTCCTAAGAAATGTTTAGTTATTGCAACATTTTTAGCAACTTCATACATTTTAGTTCCTAGATTTGAAAACTCTGAACCTTCTAAACCATCAACAACACCTTGTTGAACTCCCGATATAGTTTCAGAGAATGGAAGTGAAGTTGCAGTAGCTCCCATAGCATTTATAGTGTCAATGAATAATTGACTCTCTGGAACCCTAAGTTTTAATCCTTTTAAATCTTCAGGCGTTTCAACAATTTCATTAGTTACTAAATTTCTAAAACCAAATACATAGTCTAAACCTAATATTTTTATTCCTTCTTCTTCTGCACTATCAATCATATCTTGAACTAAATCAGTTTTTAATAAACCCGTATACTCGTCTATTTCTTCATATAAAAATGGTCCCACTAATGCTTGAAAGTCTGGAACATAATCAGCTAAATATGAAGGGTCCTCTACTGATATAAACTCTGCTCCTCTTACAACTTGCTCTAATCCATCTTTATAAGTAGCTAATTGAGCCTGTGGATATGTTTGAATATCTATAGCACCGTTTGTCTTTTCTCTTATTCTGTCTGCCACTAAATCCATAGACTTTGCTAATTGCTCGTCTGGTGAAAACACATGACTTAATTTTAATTCTAATTTATAATCGTCATCACCTTCTACATCCTTTGAATCATCGTTTCCACAAGCAGTTAAAATTGAACTCATTACTAATATTATTGCAATTAATATACTTAATGATTTAAACCTTTTCATAATATCCTCCTTTAAAAGATAAAATAGATAAAATAAATTATTTTACTACTATTAATAATTATTTAATACTAACAAATCTAGGGAGTAAATCTTTTAATAGAAACCTCCTTATTTTATCAAATTTATTCAAATACAGATTATGTAAAATATATGTATCCCTAGTTTAGTATACATAATCTATAGAATACCAATTTAAAATAGTTTATCTTTTTAATAATTTATTAAGCTGGTCCACATTATCAGTTATAATTCCATCTACATTTAGATCTATTAACTTTTCAAGTGGAAAGTTCATATAGTCAATCCATACATTAACTTCAATCTCATTATTATGTAATTCTGTAATTATCTTTTTATCCAAGCTATAAGCAGATGGGTGATAAGACTCCACCCCTAAAGACTTAGTATATTCCCCAGGATTTATTAACCAACTTCCTGTTAGAACACCACATCTAATATTTTTATTTATTTCTTTGACTTTCACTATACTCTCGTGATTAAATGAAGATATTAATACTCTGTCCTCTAATTTAAATTCAGAAATAAGATCTAAAACATTTTCCTCAAGATTATCATAATCTATTATACTATTCTTTAACTCTATATTACTAATTATTTCTTTATCTTGAATATATTCAAGATATTCTCTTAAAGTTGGAATAGGGTTAAACCCATGATCTTTTTGTTCATTATAAGATGCATTTAATTTTATAAGCTCTTTTACTGTATAATCCTTTACTAATCCAGTACCATTAGTAGTTCTATCTAATGTTTCATCATGAATTATTACAATTTCTCCATCCTTACTTAATTGAATATCAAATTCAATCCCATCAGCACCTTCTTCTACAGCCTTTTTAAATGCTAACATGGTATTCTCAGGGTATTTACCCTTAAATCCTCTATGTGCATAATTCTTAATCATCTTTTCTCCTCTAAATATACTGATATTTAAATACAAGAAAAGCGGCTCCCTATAACTAGGGAAGCTGCTCTTCTTTACTCCTCTATTAAACCTAGCTTCTTAAGGACTATATCATAACCATTCACTCCATAATTTAGTGAACGATTGATTCTACTAATAGTTGCAGTACTTGCTCCTGTTTTTTCTTCAATTTCATTATAGGTTTTTCTATCGATTAATAATTTTACTACTTCAAATCT
>DATGUA010000041.1:0-3519 GCA_035301545.1 Tissierellaceae bacterium
GTTGAGATTATAAGAGGGTTGTGGGAATAAGTGGAAGGACAAGTGAGAAATAAGAAAGGTGGAGTATATAAGAAGTATTTAAAAAGGTTAATGGATATTATATTATCTTTAGTTGCAATTATTGTACTTTCACCGGTATTACTTGTAGTAGTAATACTAGTCAGGTTTAAACTAGGTAACCCAATATTATTTAAACAAAGAAGACCAGGTCTAAATGAGGAAATCTTCACTATGTATAAATTCAGAACTATGACTAATGAGAGGGATGACGATGGAGAACTCTTATCTGATAGTGACAGACTTACTAAATTTGGTAAACTGCTCAGAAGCACATCTTTAGATGAACTACCTGGACTTTTTAATATATTAAAAGGTGACATGAGTATTATAGGTCCTAGACCATTATTAGTAGAATATCTTCCATTATATAATGAGCATCAAAAAAGACGACATGAAGTCAGACCAGGATTATCAGGACTTGCTCAAATAAATGGTAGGAATGCTATTAGTTGGAAAGATAGATTTAATCTAGATGTAGAATATGTAGATAATATTAGTTTTATAAATGATTGGAAAATTATATTTCTAACTCTGAAAAAGGTAGTAGTTAGAGAAGGAATAAGTTCTAATACATCAGTGACTATGGAACCATTTCAGGGTTCTAAAAAGGAAAGTGTTGAAAGATGAAGGATAAGTTACTTATAATTGGAGCTAATGGTCATGGTAGGGTAGTAGCAGATATAGCCTTAAAAATGAATAGATGGAAAGAAATAGCTTTTCTTGATGATAATGAAGATAAAAAGTTAATTCTTAATATAAAGGTGATAGGAAAATCTAGAGATGCTTTTAAATATGTAGATGATTATGAAATTTTTGTTGGTATAGGTGATAATATTATAAGACAAAACATACAGGAAAGTCTTGAAAAAATAGGTGCCAGTATTCCAGTACTAATTCATCCAGATGCTGTTATAGGAGAGGAAGTTGAGATTGAATCAGGAACAGTAGTAATGGCAGGTGCGATCATTAATTGTTGTACAAAGATAGGTAAAGGATCGATTATAAACACAGGTGTTACTATAGATCATGATAATATAATTGAAGATTATGTTCATATATCACCAGGGGTTAATTTAGCAGGTACTGTAAAAATAGGCAAAGGTACTTGGGTTGGGATAGGTAGCATAGTCATCAATAATATTGAGATTGTAGGAAATTGTAAAATTGGAGCTGGAGCAGTAGTGATAAAGGATATATGTGAAGTAGGTAGTTATGTGGGAATACCAGCAAAGAAATTATTGAAGTTAGTGGGTGAATAACAATGAAGAAGGTTTTAATTTTAGCGAATAATTCAATAGGATTATATAATTTTAGATTTGAACTTGTAAAAGAAATGATTCAAGAAGGATTTCAGGTTTATTTTACTGTTCCTGAATCTGGGGATGACGAGAAGGTCAAACTTCTTAAAGAAGTAGGGGCTAAATTCATACATACTCCTATGAACAGGCGAGGGATAAATCCTATTGAAGATCTAAAATTAATTAACTTATATAAAGAGGTAATTGATAATTTAAAGCCAGATATTGTATTAACATATACAATAAAACCTAATATTTATGGTAATTATATAGCTAATAAATTTAGGATACCTGTAATTATGAATATTACAGGTATTGGTTCTTCTTTATCAACAGGTAAACTAAAAGTAATTATAAAAATGTTATATAAATATGCTGGTAGTAAATCTAATACAGTTTTCTTCCAAAATCAAAATAACAAGCATTTTTTCGTATCCCAAGGATTAGTAGATGAAAGTAAAACACAATTAATTCCTGGATCGGGTGTAAATATTGAAAAATTCAAGCCAATGGAAGTAATTGAGAATGGTAATACGATAAGATTTTTATTTATTGGTAGATTAATGAAAGAGAAGGGTATCGAAGAATACTTAGAAGTGGCTGAAGAATTAACTATGAAATATAACAATCTTGAGTTTCAAGTATTAGGATTACCTGAGGAAGATAAATATAAAGAACAAATAGAAAATAATAATAATGTAATAAGATATCTAGGTACATCTCATGATGTAAGAAACGAAATTAATCAGGTGGATTGTGTTATCAATCCATCATATCATGAGGGAATGTCGAATGTTCTATTAGAAGGGGCAGCTATGGGTAAACCGTTATTGGCCTCCAATATTCCAGGATGTAAGGAAATAATTGATCATGAAGAGAATGGATTATTATTTAAATCTAAATCTGTAGAATCTCTGAAAGAGGCAATTATTGATTTTATTAATTTAAGTGATAATGAAAGAAAAATTATGGGGCAGAAATCTCGAATAAAGGTTGAGAAAGAATTTGATAGAGATATTGTAGTAAGTGAGTATATGAAAGTGATTAAAAACATTTTAGAAGGAGGTGTAAAAAGTGAATCTATATAAGCAAGTAAGAGATAGAAAAGAAAAAGTGTCAGTTATAGGATTAGGGTATGTTGGATTACCATTAGCTATGTCTTTTGCAAATGTAGCAGATGTAATAGGTTTTGATATAGCAGAAGAAAAGATAAATAATTATATTAATAATATAGATGTGACTAAAGAAGTAGGAAGTAAAGTTTTAAAAGAAACTACTGCTTCATTTACTTCAAATCCTAAAGATTTAAAGAAGGCAAAGTTTCATATTGTAGCAGTACCTACTCCAATTACTAAAGATAAGACTCCAAATCTAAATCCTATTAAAGGAGCAAGTAGAACATTAGGCCAAAACTTAACTAAAGGTTCAATAGTAGTATATGAATCTACAGTATTTCCAGGGGTTACAGAAGAGATATGTGTTCCAATTCTTGAAGAAGAATCAGGATTAGAATATGGAATAGATTTTAAAGTAGGATATTCTCCTGAGAGAATAAATCCAGGTGATAAAGTTCATAGATTAGAAAATATAGTAAAAGTGGTAGCAGGAATGGATGAAGAGTCTTTATATATTATAGCTAATATATATGAACTAGTTGTAGAGGCTGGAATTCATAAGGCAGAAAATATTAGAGTAGCAGAAGCTGCAAAAGTAATAGAAAATGCTCAAAGAGATATAAATATAGCCTTTATGAATGAACTTTCAATTATCTTTGACAGATTAGACATAGATACTAAATCAGTATTAGAAGCAGCAGCTACTAAATGGAATTTCCTAAATTTTAGTCCAGGTTTAGTAGGAGGACATTGTATAGGTGTAGATCCATATTATTTAACTTATAGGGCAGAAGAAACAGGATATCATTCACAAATAGTATTATCAGGAAGAAAGATAAATGATAATATGGGGAAATATGTTGCAGAAAATACAGTTAAATTAATGATAAAGGCCAATAAACAAGTAAAAGGTGCAAAAGTAGCAATACTTGGATTAACATTTAAAGAAAACTGTCCAGATACTAGAAACACTAAAGTAATAGATGTAATAAATGAGCTTAAAGAATATGGAGTAAAAACGCTAGTACATGATCCACAAGCAGATA
>DATGUA010000042.1:0-9447 GCA_035301545.1 Tissierellaceae bacterium
AATTTTAATACCTTTAGAATTACTGAAAAGTTCTCTTAATTCTTTTATATTAATAGGAAATTTAGTCTCAATATTTATAGATTCTGAATGTCCACTAACAATAGGAAGTCTTACAGTAG
The DNA here is from genome assembly GCA_035301545.1 of Tissierellaceae bacterium. Taxonomy (GTDB): domain Bacteria; phylum Bacillota; class Clostridia; order Tissierellales; family Tissierellaceae; genus DATGUA01. The sequence goes on from DATGUA010000042.1 coordinate 120, forward strand.
TTGCTGTAATATTAATATCTTCATCTAGGACCTTTTTACTTTCATCAATCATTTTCATTTCTTCCTTGGTATATCCCGTATCTAGAAAATCATCTATATGAGGTAAGACATTAAAAAGTATCTGATGAGGATATATGGAATGACTAATTTGTTTATCATTTATATATTCTAATATTTGTTGATTTAATTCATCTATAGCATCCTTGCCTGTACCAGATACTGCTTGATATGTGGAAACAACTACTCTTTTAATTTTATATTTATCATGTATAGGTTTTAATGCTACTAACATCTGAGTTGAAGAGCAATTAGGATTAGCTATAATTCCTTTATGCCAATTCAGATCCTCTGGATTTACCTCAGGAATAATAAGTGGTACTTTAGGATCCATTCTCCAAGCACTACTATTATCAATAACTAATGCACCTTCCTCTACAGCTATAGGTCCAAGTTCTTTACTAACCTGGTTTCCGGCACAAAAAAACACTATATCTACATCTGTAAAAGCACCTTTCTTTGCAACTTCAGTATAAACCTTTTGACCTTTAAATAAAATTTGTTTGTTTTTATTAGTTTCTGTACCTAATAATTTTATCTTATTAATTGGAAAATTTCGTTCTTCTAATATAGTAGTAATTTTTCTACCAACTACTCCTAATGGACCGACAATAGCTACATTATATTTTTTCATAAAAATTTCCTCCTTAAATTAATAATCTATAAAATACACAATTAGTTACATGATATTCACCATAATTTAAAAGGTTAAGAATATATTGAGAAATGAAGAACTAATTTAGATAGGAAGCATAAATTGATTAATGTAAATAATAAAATGGAGGGATAATATGAAAGAATGGGGAAGACTAATTACAGCTATGGTTACACCTTTTGATGAGGATTTAAATATTAATTATGAAAAGGCTATATCCTTAGGAAAAAAGTTAGTAAAGGAAGGAACTACTGGATTAGTAATAACAGGTACTACAGGTGAAGCTCCTACTCTCACTGGAGATGAAAAGATAAAATTATATAAAACTATGAAGGATAGTGTAGATGTGCCTATAATAGCAGGAGTAGGGACAAATTCAACTAGACAGACAATCAAGAATGCGAAAGAGGCAACAAAAGCTGGAGTAGATGGACTATTAGTAGTTACACCCTATTATAATAAACCTAATCAAGATTCTTTATATACTCATTTTAAAGAAGTAGCCAAATCAGTAGATATTCCTATTATGTTATATAATGTACCAGGAAGAACAGGATGTAATATATTACCTGAAACTGTAAAAGAACTATCTAAAATAGATAATATAGTAGCATTAAAAGAAGCTAGTGGAGATATAGTTCAATTATCAGAAATAGTAAGAATAAAACCAAAGGAGTTTCTAGTTTATACAGGAGACGATGTAATGACATTACCATCTATATCAGTAGGAGCTTATGGTGTGGTAAGTGTTAGTTCACATATTGTAGGTGGAGATATGAAGAAAATGATAAGTTCTTTTACCGATGGAGATATTAATCAGGCAAGAGAATTACATTTAAAATTATTAAATATATTTCAAAAGCTATTTATAGTGGCAAATCCAATACCTGTGAAAGCAGCTTTAAATATGATTGGATATAATGTAGGGGGAGTAAGACTACCCTTAACAGAAGCTAAAGAAAATATATTAGAGGAAATAAAAAAAGAATTAAATAAATTAAACCTATAAAGTGAATTTTATATTTTAAATAGGGTATATAAGAATTAAGAATAATAGAAAACATTAGGGGGTATGTTCATGTTATATTTTGCCTATGCAAGTAATCTAAGTAAAGACTATATGCTAAGTAGATGTGAAGATGCTATTCCAATTAAAAAAGTAGTATTAAAAGGATATAAATTAGTATTTAATCAATTAGCAGATATAGTTAAAGAAGATGGAAAAGTAACTATGGGTGCTATATATATGATATCTAAAGAAGAACTACAACAATTAGATATATTAGAAGGATACCCAGATCTATATGACAGGATGATAGTAGAAGTTGAAGATGATAGAGGAAATAAGTATGATGTGACGGCATATATGATGGTAGACAAGGATTTACAATCTCCACCAAATCATTATTATCAAACTCTTTTAAATGGTTATAAGGATTGGGATCTACCATTAAAGTGTTTAGAAGAAGCCCTAGAAATATCTAAAAAAGAGAAAGATATATAATTATTATTAAAAAAGATAGATGATAGTGTTTATCATTTATAAAATTGGATATATATATTAATAGTGAAGAAGATTTAAGGAAATTATAGAGGAGAGATAAAATGACTTTTAAATTGCCAGAATTAAATTATTCTTATGATGGATTAGAACCGAATATTGATAAAGAGACAATGGAAACTCACCATAGTAAGCATCATCAAGCTTATGTAAACAATGCTAACAATGCTTTAGAAGGTACTGAATTTGCTGATATGGATGTTAAAGAAGTGTTAAAATCTTTAGACAAACTACCAGAAGATATTAAAACAGCAGTAAGAAACAATGCTGGTGGACACTATAATCATAGTCTATTTTGGGAGTTAATGTCACCAGAAGGTGGAGGAGATCCAGAAGGTGAATTAGCAAATAAAATAGAAGAAGATCTAGGTGGACTAGATAAATTTAAAGAAGAATTTAAAAAGACAGCCCTAGGTCAATTTGGTAGTGGTTGGGCATGGTTAGTATTAAATAATGGTAAACTAGAAGTAGTAGGTACACCAAACCAAGACAATCCAATCTCAGAAGGTAAAGAACCATTATTAGGTATAGATGTATGGGAGCATGCATACTATCTAAAATATCAAAACAAAAGAGCAGACTATATTGATGCATGGTGGAATGTAGTAGATTGGAAACAAGTAGAAGAAAATTATAATAAAGCTAAATAAGTTTAATCCCTAAACATTTAGTAGAAATGCTTAGAAAAACTTCCTATTATTATGGAAGTGAGTTTCTAAGCATTTCCTATTTATGAGAAAAAGATATTTGGAGTGGTAAAATGAAAAAGATAATAAAAACTGTTAATGAAATACATGAATTTGATGAAAAATTATTTAATAAATTAAATATAGGAGTTGAGATTCAAGATTTTACAGCGCCTAATTTTAGTATGAAAGAAATAAGAGATATAATAAATAGATATAAAGAGAAATTAAAAGGTTTTCAAGGACTTAAATCTTTACATGGGCCTTTTTTAGATCTGAAGCCGGCAAGTCCAGATTTTAAGATTAGAGAAGTAAGTTATACAAGATATTTAAATGCTTTAAACATAGCTACTGAATTAGATTTTGATTATATAATATTTCATAGTCAAATAAATCCATATTTAAATGAAGCTATCTCTGAAGACTATAATAATCAGCAAAGTAAAGAATTTTGGGAGAAAATATTAAAAGAGACTAGTTTTAAAGGAACAATTTTAGTAGAAAATGTATTTGAGGAATCTCCTGAAATGTTAAGAAAATATATAGAAACTATAGACAATCCTAGTATAAAAATTAATTTAGATATAGGTCATGCTAAATTAGGAAAAGTAAGTTTAGAAGAATGGATAAAATGCTTAGGAAAATATATTGAATATATCCATATTCATTCTAATAATGGTTTAAATGATGAACATAAGGAACCTAGCATAGAAGAAATAAAAAACTTATATACTCTATTAGATAGATATAATATAGATCCTGTATTATCCTTAGAATATAAGATGAATAATATAGAGGAACAAATAAAATTGTATTTTTAATTATTTTATGTTTTATATTTTAAAAAGTGGGTATAAAAAGTAAGTGTGGCTAAAATTTATAAATTAGAAAGAGGGAAATACATGTTAGCAGACATAATAAATGAATATGGTGAGAAACAGTCACCATATATGAGAAATCTAGTAAATCATCTTCCAATGGGGCAATTGGCTTTCTATAAGTTAACAAAAGATTTAGAAGGATTGAAGGAATATTCTAAAGAATACAATGAAAAATTTAAGATCAATCCTGTAAAGACTGAATATCCTAAAAAAAGTTCCCTAGAAGAATGTCTAGGAAAAAGAGAGTTATATGAATCATGTTTAGATATTATAAAAGAAAGAAGTAAAAAAGAAGGATTAGATAGCTTAATGTCTGAAGTATTAAATAAATATGATTTAGGAATGTCATCAGGATTATTTCATACTTTAATTAGGCTAGCCTATGGGGTAGAAGGATATGAATTAGACAAGGGATACAAGGAAGAAATAGAAAGAGGTCTAGCCTATTATGTAACTGGATATAGGGAAGCTAAACCATTTGCTAGAAAAATAAAGGGAAAAGATATAATAAATGAAATGGATAAATTATCTAAGAATTTACATATATCAGAATTAGTATCTGATAAAGATACTATGGGACAGGGAATGAAAGCTTTATATGGAGATGAATTATATGTAAATGAACTTGGATTTATTATAGAAGGTAGTCCAGATGACAAAATAGAAGCTTTATTGGAATTACTAATCCCAACATACTATAATTCAAGAAATATAGTAGTGTTACATTGTATAACTGGACTTCATGCTCTCATAGTACTTAAAGAATATTATGAAGACTTTTCTAATGGAATAGATATATTGACTACATCTATAATTACTCATATATTAGCAAGTAATATAAAAGATTATAAATATAGAATAGAAAACACTACAGAATTATCTTGGGACTGTTTAAAGATTAAAGGCTCAAGATCTAAAGATGTGCATACAGTTAAACTAACTTATTCTACTTATCAATTAAGTAAACTTTATAATATTCGAGAATTAAAGGATATAGCATTGCAAAGAATACGACATACATAGAAAAATAGTATCTAGTAAATTTATTAGATACTATTTTTATATATTAAGAATATGTTATGATATAAATAATAGTTCATATATTAGGATATAGATAGAGAAGTTTATAGGAGGTTCACAAAATGAGTGTAGAAGCAAATGTAATAGGATTTGGAAAAGTAAATTTAGATAGTAATATTAATCTTTTAGAATTATCTAAAAAACTGTATAAAGATGATTATAAAAAATACTTAGGAGCTAGAATTAATAATAGAATATATAATTTAGATACGGAAGTAGAAGAAGGAATGGAAATAAAATTTCTAAATATTAAAGATGAAGATGGATATAGAATATATACTAAGACTATATCAGCAATATTTATAATGGCATGCAAGGAACTATACCCGGAGGCTACTGCAAGTATTGAGCATTTCTTAGGACCTGGATTATATGTAAAATTAGAAAAGCCATATTCTATTAGATTTACTCAATTAAAAGAAATAGAAAATAAAATGAGAGAAATTATAGAAAAAGATTATAAGATTGAGAGAAATATGTACACAAAAGAAGAGGCTATTGAAAAGTTTAAAGAATATGGATATGCAGATAAAGTCCGTTTATTTAAATCAATAGAGAGAGAAACAGTAAGTATATATAGAGTAGGAAATCATATAGATTCTTTTCATGGTTATCTAACACCATCTACAGGTTATATTAAGGAATTTAGATTAAAGTATTATTATCCAGGAGCTATTATATTATTTCCAAGCAAAAGAAATAATTATAATATAGATAATTTTGTAGAGCAAAAAAAATTAGCTCAAATATTTGAAGAGTCTAGTAAATGGTTAAGAATATTGGATTTAGCCCATGTTGGATCTTTAAATGAAAAGATTCATAATGGAGAAATAACTGAGGCTATTAAAGTATCAGAAGCTCTTCATGAAAAGAAAATCGGTCAAATAGCAGATCAAATATGTGAAAAAAATAATAATAACATTATATTAATAGCAGGACCTTCATCTTCAGGTAAGACTACTTTTGCTCAAAGATTAGCTATACAGTTAAAGGTAAATGGTAAAAGACCTATAGCTATATCTTTAGATGATTATTTTGTAAATAGAGAAGATACACCTTTAAACGAAGATGGGGAATATGATTTTGAATCATTAGATGTATTAGATTTAGAATTATTAAATATGGATCTATTAAAACTTATAGAAGGTCAAAGTGTAGAATTACCTAAATTTAATTTTAGAACAGGGAAAAGAGAACAATCAGGAAAAGTAATTAAAGTAGATGAAAATCAGCCAATAATAATTGAAGGTATACATGGTCTCAATCCTAAACTAACATATGAAATACCAGAAAAAAATAAATTTAAAATATATATATCAGCTTTAACCCAATTAAATTTAGATTCGCATAATCGTATTTCTACAACAAACATTAGATTAATAAGACGAATGGTAAGAGATGTAAAGTTTAGAGGGAATGATCCTATTAGGACCTTTGAACTATGGAAAGGAGTAAGAAAAGGAGAAGAAGAAAATATATTTCCATATCAAGAAGAAGCAGATGCTATGATTAATTCTTCATTAGTATATGAAATGTCAGTTTTAAAGAAATATATAATGCCTCTATTAAAAGAAATAGATAATTCTAGTATCTATTATAGTGATGCTAGAAAACTATTAAGATTTTTAGAATATTTTGTAGATATAGAAGATGAAAGTGCTATTCCTACGAATTCAATATTAAGAGAATTTATAGGTGGAGCATCTTTTAATATCCACTGATATAAAAGATAGAGGTGAAAATAATGAAATTACTAAAAGATAAAATAGTAGGTTCTAGTAGAGTACTAGAGGATAATGTGATAAAAGTAGATAATTTTTTAAATCATCAAGTAGATATAAGAATGATAAATGAAATAGGTAAAGAATTTCAGGAAAGGTTTTCTGATGTAAATGTAGACAAAATTCTAACAGCAGAAGTATCTGGTATAGCTATAGCTGCAATAGTAGCCCAATACTTTGATGTACCTATGGTTTTTGCTAGAAAGACAGAATCTAAGAATTTAGATGAAGATAAATATGAGAGTGAAGTATATTCCTATACTAAAAGAAAAACATACAAGATAATGGTGGCTAAAAGATACTTAAATAGGGAAGAAAATATACTAATAATAGATGATTTTTTAGCTAATGGAAAAGCATTAAGAGGATTAATAGATATAGTTAATAAATCTGGTGCTAATCTAGTAGGATCTGGGGTAGTAATAGAAAAAGGGTTTCAAAATGGAGGGAAAAGTCTACGAAAAGAAGGACATAGATTAGAATCTTTAGCAATTATAGATTCGATAAAAGATAATAATATTATATTTAGAGAATAAAAATAATATAAAACTTCTTTAAAAAGTTTAATAGGAGGATAATTTAAATGGATTTCCCTAAGGTAGGTATGAGAACTATAAAAACTGTCATAGCTGTAATACTTACATTAATAGTATCAGAAATTTTTGGATTAAATAGCCCTATATTAGCATCAATAGCAGCGGTAATGATAATGGAGGGATCTGTTTCTGAATCCTTATCCTCTGGAAAAAATAGAATGTATGGAACTATAATAGGGGGAGCTATTGGATTAGTTATATTATATATTGGGCCTGGGAACTTTTTATTTATAGGTATAGGATTAGTATTAATTATAAATATTTGTAATAGATTAAAAATAGAAGATGCTGCTCGAATGGCAATGGTAGTTTTTTTAGTAATTGTTTTAGATTATACAGAGGGAGATGCTTTTAATTATGCTATAAATAGAACTTTTGATACTCTAGTAGGAGTAGTAATAAGTATAGCTGTTAATTATATTATAAGACCTCCTAGAATAGAAAGAAAGATAAAAAGACTATTAGATGATATGTATTTAGAAGTACAATATTTAGTTAAAAAATTAGCTTGGGAAGAACATTTTGGAAGTTTGGATAATTTAAGAAAACAGATAAATATGATGGAAGAAAACTATGAGGTTTACATGGATGATATAAAGCTTCAGACAAGATTAGAAAATCATATATCTAGTTATCAAAAATTATTTAACCATTTTGAAAAAATTAGAAACCATTTAAGTGCAATTAAATATATTAAAGAACATCCTCATATAAATGAAAAAAACCGAGAATTTTTAGAAAAATATTTTAATAAAAAGTTACCAAGACAAGATAATACTGAAACTGATGATTTAGATTTTATATATAATTTTCATTTAGAAGAAGTTTTAAATAGATTTGAAGCTATAGAAAAAATTTTAGAAGAGGATATAGATATTGAGGAAGGCATAAATAGGAAGCAATAAAAGTTAATAAATAAATGAAATAAAAATCTTCCAATTGGAAGATTTTTATTTTTTCTATTATATTTGAATAGATAGATATAGTAGATACATAGAATAAAAACTAATGGCTGTAAGAACTATACTTTCAAGAAAATTATTTGTATTTAGTACTATTGGAGAAGAAACTCTTTTGTCTAATGGGTAGAATAATTGAATACCTCTAACAGTAAAAAAATCAGCAATTATATGAGTTAAATATCCTATAGAGAATCCACAATACATGTTAGGTAGACTATACTCTATTGCGATTATTTTTATTATATATGTAGATATAAGGAAACCTAAGACACTATGGGTAAATCCACGATGACTAGATATACTAATGAGAAAGGCCATTGTACCTAATAATCCAAATAGGACATTTTTAGTGGAAATATATAAATATACTGATCCTGCAGCTAATAAAAGATAAAATAAAAAACTATAAAATTTATTTTTAAATAAAAGTAATCTTTGATTTAGCTTAGCTTTTGGATGGTCTAAATCTGGTGCTAGGGATCCTATGGTAGAGGCAACCACAAAAATTAATTTAGTTTCTATAGGTTCTCCAGCAGATAAAGCTAATCCTGTAACTAAACCTACAGCTGCATGTGTTTTTCCTGTCATAGTTTCCCTCCTTGATGTTTAAGATAATAAATGTCAAAAAATGTTTAAAAATGTCTAATACATGGATTCTATTATACAATCTTTAGAACATATATTCAAGAGTATATATAGTTATTAAGATCAGTTTAGTATTTAGAGCAAAAGAAACTCAATATACTCCAGGTGGAAAAGGGATAAATGTTACAAAAGTTGTAAACCAGTATAAAGAAGATGTATGGCAACAGGTTTTTTAGGCGGAAGAGCAGGAGATTATATAGTAGAGAGCTTAGATAATCTAAGTATAGAAAATAAATTTACATCAATATCTGGAGAAACTAGATCTTGTATATCAATACTATCAGAAGATAGCCAGACAGAAGTTTTAGAAGGTGGACCTGAAATATCTGAGAAAGAATTTGATAGTTTTATAGGTGGATATAAAGACTTAATTAAAGATACAGAATATATTGCAGCTTCTGGAAGTTTACCTAAAGGCCTAGAA
>DATGUA010000043.1:0-2405 GCA_035301545.1 Tissierellaceae bacterium
TAATAAATTTCCTATCTTTTCTTCTTCAAACCTTTTACTACTCTTATTCATTAAAAAACCTCCATTTATATTACTATACTATAATAACATTTTGAAGGTTTTATTTCATAATTTTTAGTAATTAAATTTTACTTATTCTAATCTTTCTAGATCTTCTCTATGATACAGTCCAATTAATTTGTCAATAGGTAATGTAAATACTGACACCATGGCCCTATAGATGTTAGAACTACTATTCCAAATCCTGATAATAGGGGGTCTGCTGTTTCAATAATACTGGCTAATCCTACTGCTGAAGCCATATTTAACGGAATATTTACTGGACCAGTTGTAGCACTAGCTGAATCCATTGCTATAGAACCATAAGGCCCTGGAGCCAGAAATAGTAAAATTATTACAAATATTAGTAATGGTACTACAATCTTTATATATTGAACATTAGCTATTATTTTATATAATCCTAATCCCATTCCTAATCCAAATCCCGCAGTTACAGCATGTATTAATACGATGTTGTGAATTGCACCTGTTCCAAATTCCTTTATATTATCCAATGGTTTTTTAAGTACTACTACTTGAAATATAACCATTATAACTTAAAGGTAATATACCCTTTAAAGTATCTAGCAAAGGTGCTGAAGCCTCCATCATCTTCACCTAACTCACTCCTATAATATTATAAATATGCTTGTCTACTATACCCAACTATAGGATATCATAATCTATTATATTACCAAAGCTTCCTAAATGTTTATAGTTTTTCATATAATTATTTTGAATAGAATATATACATCTTATAGTTTGTTTCTATAAAGTCTTATCTAGTATTGACAGTTATAAAGTCCAGTGCTATTCTAATTATTAATGTAGGGTTATTTAGTAGGATATAAAAGGAGGAAATTATATGGAAAAGGTTGCAATTATTGGAATGGGGACAAGCGGTATGGCTGTAGCAGCAGCTTATGCTAAGGAAGTCCCAAATAATCAAGTTGAAATAGATTGTTATGATAGTGAAGAAAGTTTTGGAAGAGGATTTCCTTATAGGGAGGATTCTGACAAATTAATTTTAAACTTAAAGACTAGAATGTTAAGTTATAACTATGAAAATAATGATGATTTCTTTGATTGGTTTAATGAAAATAAATTAAATATTCCTGAATATGCTTCTAGAAGTGATTTTGGCTTATATACTAAAGATAGACTTGAGCAGACTTTAAAAGACATAAATGCTAATAAGATTACTAAAAAGGTAAGTAGACTCGATTATCTAAAAGATAAACAGAAATGGGAATTAGAAACTAAGGATAAGGAAATAAGACTTTATGATAGAGTTCATTTATGTGCTGGTGAACTACCCCAAGCTGATCCTTTTAACTTAGAAGGTAATGACAAATATGTAGGTTCTGTATATCCTGTTAATACTAAACTTAATTCTGTAGATAAAGATGATAGTGTAACTATTATTGGTACAGGCCTTACAGCTGTTGATCTCGCAACATATCTTCTAGAAGAAAGAGAAATAAAGCAATTATATATGTTTTCAAGAACAAATGTAATACCAACAGTTCGTGTTGATCCCGTAAGTCTAAATATAAATATAATGACTTACGATAAAATTTCAGAAATAATTGAAAAAGGAAATGGTTTAATAAGTTTTGAAGAATTTGATGATTTATTTAATAAGGAATTAAAATCTCATGGTATAGATTATGAATCTTTTGTAAATAAACATATGATTGGTGGTATAGAAGGTCTTAAGGTTAATATTGAAGAACCTAAAGATTTGGCTATAGTACAAGCATTATTACCACCTATGAATTTAATATTTAATAAAGTTTGGATATCTCTTTCTGACACTGATAGAAGATTATTCCGACAGAAATATCATCCCTTTATGTGTTTAAATCGTAGTCCACTACCTATGATTTCTGCTGAGCTTTTAATTAAGGCAGCAGAAGATAGACGTTTAACCATCTTAAATAATATATCTGATATAAAGGTAAATAAAGAGGACAAATCTTTCCAAATTTTAAGGAATTTAAATAATCTTTCAAACTTAAATAATGAAAAGGAAGTAGTAGTAAATAGTGATTGGGTATGTAATGCTACAGGTTTAGATACTTCATTAGAGACTTTAGATAGAAAAAATACATTAGTTGGTAGCTTATTAGACAAGGGTTATTTACAAGTAGATGATTATGGTGGTGTTACTGTACTACCAGAGGATATGTCAGCTATATCACCAAGACTTGGTACTCTCTCTAATTTACATGTTCATGGAGTATTAGCCTCAGGTGTCCAGTATAGAAATAATTCTACTTTAATCATTCAAAGAACTGCACATGATTTAATTAAAAAGTTATATTAATATCTGTTGTACTGATTTAAAAGCCCTTAGAACAAGT
>DATGUA010000044.1:0-22470 GCA_035301545.1 Tissierellaceae bacterium
AAATTTTGATGTAGGTCAATTACTTACATTTATAAAAATGTTAGTATATAGGTAGTAAGATAAAGAAATAATAATAATTGAAGGGAGAAATACATTATGAAAAAGTTTAATGAAGTAAAGGAAAAAAATATGAAAAAATTAGAACAATATGTTCCAGTAGTAGAAAGAGTTCATGGTAAAACTCATCCAGAAATCTATGATGTAGGTAAATTATTTGATGAGATTCATAAAAAAATAGAAAAATCAGGATCAGAAACACCAGAATTAGATAGTGAATTTAAAGAATTACGTAAGGTTACAGATAATTATACAATTCCAAGTGACACATGTGAATCTTATGAAGCAGTATATAATATGTTATCTGAATTAGACCAAGCGTATAAGGAATAATCATAAAGATTATGTAAGATATAGGGTTATTCCCCAATAACCCTATATCTATTAATTTGATCGGAATAATAGACATATATAATAAAATGATAGATAAAAGGAGGAAAACTAATATGCAACGCTCAATCTTAAGAAGTAAAAATAAAATTATGTTTGCATCTGGTATTTTAATTGCTCTTGCATTTATTACTAAATGGACAACAGGTAATATGGATGTATTTAAATGGTCATTAATTATTGCCTCTATTTTAGGTGTAGCGCCTATTGCTATCCAAGCATATCAAGCATTAAGAGTAAAAGTGGTAAGTATAGATGTATTAGTTACAATAGCTGTTGTTGGGGCATTTTTAATACAAAATTATGAAGAATCTGCAATTGTTACATTTTTATTCTTATTTGGTGCCTATTTAGAATTAAGGACCTTAAATTCAACTAGATCTGCTATTAAAGAACTTACAGAAATGGCTCCAGAAGTCGCAATGAAACAAATGGAAAATGGTGAATTTGAAGAAGTAGATATATTTGATGTAGATGAAGGAGATATACTTTTAGTTAAAACAGGTGGAAAAGTACCAGTTGATGGTACAGTTTTAACTGGTGAAGGGAATATAAATGAAGCAAGTATTACAGGAGAAGCTGTTCCGGTAGAAAAGCAAAAAGAATCTGAAGTATTTGCAGGAACAATTTTAGAAAATGGTACTATCCAAATTGTTGCTGATAAAGTTGGAGAAGATACAACATTTGGTAAAATAATTGACTTAGTAGAAGAGGCACAAGACACAAAATCAGAAGCTGAGCGATTTATAGACCGTTTCTCAACATATTATACACCAGCAGTTTTAGTTATGGCTATTGTAGTATGGTTGTTCTCAAGGAATATTGAATTAGCTATTACTGTATTAGTTCTAGGATGTCCAGGGGCTTTAGTTATAGGAGTACCCGTATCTAATGTAGCTGGAATTGGAAATGGAGCTAAAAATGGTGTATTATTAAAAGGTAGTGAAGTTATTCATGATTTTAGTCGTACAGATACAATAATATTTGATAAAACAGGAACACTAACTATAGGAAATCCAGAAGTGTCAGAAACAAAATATTATACAGATAAACCTGATGAAGCATTAAGTTATTTAGCGAGTATAGAAAATGAATCAAGTCATCCATTAGCAAAAGCAGTTTTAGATGAGATTGGAGAAATTACCTTATCTACAGTTGAAAACACAGAAGTTATTAAAGGTGGAGGAATTACAGCTAATATAGATGGACATAGGGTAGCAGTTGGGAATATTGCTTTAATGGAAGAAGAAAATGTAGAGATAAGTAAAGAAGCTAAAGAAGATGCAAAAGAATTTGAGAAGTCTGGAAACTCATTAGTATTAACTTCCATCGATGGTAAACTAAAGATAATGATGGGCATACGTGATCAAATCCGTAAAGGTGTTAAAGAAGACTTACAAAAACTAAAAGACTTAGGAGCAAAAAACTTAGTTATGTTATCTGGTGATAATCAAGGAACCGTAGATATTGTAAGCAGTGAATTAGGTTTAACAGAAGCCCATGGAAATATGTTACCTGAAGATAAGGCAGAATATGTTAAGGAACTAAAAGAAGAAGGTAGAATAGTAACATTTGTTGGAGATGGAGTTAATGACAGTCCATCCTTAGCATTAGCGGATATAGGTATTGCAATGGGGAATGGAACAGATGTAGCTATTGAAACATCAGATGTTGTATTAGTAAATTCAGATTTAGGTTATTTAGCACATGCTTTAGGCTTAACAAAGATTACAGCTAGAAATATGTTTCAAAATATAGTTATAGCAATAGGAGTAGTATTACTATTATTGTCAGCTGTATTCTTTAGTGATTGGATGAATATGTCTATAGGTATGTTAGTCCATGAAGGTAGTATATTAGTAGTTATATTGAATGGAATGAGATTATTAGGGTATAAATTAAAATAAGGAAAGGTGATATTAATTATGAAAAAAGCAACAATTCAATTAGAAACTTTAACTTGTCCATCTTGTGCTCAAAAAATTGAGGGCGCTATCGGAGGTTTCGATGGGGTAGATAAAGATACTATTAAGATAATGTTTAACTCAAGTAGAGCAAAATTTGAATTTGATGATGGAAAAGTATCAATTGACGAAATAGAAGAAGCAATTGATAAGGTAGGATATGAAGTGTTAAAGTCTAAAGTAAAATAAGATAATATAAAGTAGCTTATAGATTGATCTATAAGCTACTTTTTTTGTCTAGTTTTGATATTTTGGATTACAAATTAATGGATAATTTATTTATTTTAGATTAATTAAGATAATTAGTTACAAAATAAATAGCATATTTTGTAACTAATTATAATTTTATCTAAAGTTAATTTTAAAATAACGATTGGGCATAATGCTGATAAACACTGGGTTTATAAGGAACTGTATAAAAATGGAATAAGACAATCTTAATATAAATGTAATATTTTTTAAAAAAGGTTGCATAATAGTTACAAAGATGTTACAATCAGTAATCAGAAAAGTAATTAAGAAACTAGAATAGTAAAATAAATTTTCACAAGATGAAAGAGAGGATTTAGATGAAGGATAAGAATAATTTGTTTAGGGATGCTTTAAAGAGCAAAAGTAAATGGAAAAAATTATTTGTAATAATGCCAATAACATTAGCCATGGTTATAACTGGTTTCTCTGTATATCAGAGTGGATTTTCTCATGAGGTAAAACTTAATGGTGAGACTGTAGGTTATATAAAAGATGAGGACAATGCAGGAGAATCGCTAGATAATGTGAAAAAATTTGTACATAATAAACACGGTGATGAAGCATATTTTGAAGATAAGATAGAATTAGAAAAAGTAAGAGGACATAACGAAGATGTCGTAGAATTAAATGAATTAGATAATAATATGTATGATAATATTGATATTCTAAAACCAGCTTCTATTATTTTAGTAGATGAAAAAGAAGAAATAGTTGTAGAAACTAAAAAAGAAGCAGAATCAGTTTTACATGAAATAAAGGATTTCTATGAAAGAGATGAAGATGAGGAAGAAGATATTGAAGTTTCTAAAACTTATTTTAAACAAGATGTAGAAATAATAGATAAAGATGTAGATGTAAATGAAATTTTATCTGAAAAAGAAGTTTTAACAGCATTAGGGTTAGAAGATAGTGAAATAAGAGAAGATAGAATAGCACGTGGTAATTCAGCTCTAAACGTATCTAGATCCTTTAGATCCAGAACTAAAAGAGGAGAAGAAGATTCTAAAAAGGATGTTCTGGAATCATTAGTAGAAGTAGTAAGTGTTGAAAAGCATACAGATACTGAAGAGATAGACTTTCAGGTAGAAGAGGAAAAAGATTCATCTATATATAAAGGTGAAAAGGAAGTAAAACAAACAGGTAAAAAAGGTAAGAAAGAAATAATCACTGAAGTTACCTATATAAATGGAAAAGAGAAAGAAAAAGAAAAAGTAGAAGAGAATGTAATAAAAGAACCAAAAAACAAAATAGTACTAGTAGGAACTAAAGAACGTCCAGCTCCTGTAGCTGAAAGAAGTTCAACAGAGGAAGACTCAAATCAAGGAAATTCAACAGGAGGAAACTCAAATCAAGGAAGCTCAACAGAAGGAAACTCAACACAAATAAGTTCCACACAAGGAAGTTCATCAAGAGATGGCTCAAGAAATTCATCTAAAGGAGCTTCAAATGAGAGGTCATCAGAAGGTTCTAGTAATAATAAATCAACTTCAGCACCTACCTATAATGGTAGTACAGGAGCAAATATAGTAGCAACGGCAAAAGGATATTTAGGTACTCCATATGTATCTGGAGGTAGTTCACCATCAGGATTTGACTGTTCAGGATTTACTTCCTATGTATATAAACAATATGGTATAACTATTCCAAGATCATCAGGAGGCCAAGGGTCCCATGGAGCTTATGTATCGAAAAGTCAATTGAAGCCAGGAGATATAGTAGCATTCCCTGGACATGTAGGTATATATATTGGAGGAGGAAGTATGATTCATTCTCCAAGACCAGGAAAAAATGTTGAAATAACTTCCATAAACAATTCTTACTTTAAGAATCGTTTCATCAGTGGAAGAAGACCATATTAATAAAACTAAAACAAGAACCTTATAAAAGCAAATTTGCTTTTATAAGGTTCTTTAATGTAATTAGCTCTAAATATGAAAATATATTTTGAATATAGTATAATAAATCTAGTAATTATAATATAGGAGAGATTATCATATGAAAATGACAAGTACTGAAGTATTAAATATTTTATCGAATGTATATCCAGAACCTAAATCAGAGTTACATTATAAAGATAAATTTAGTCTTTTGATAGCTGTTATATTATCAGCTCAGACTACAGATATATCGGTGAATAAGGTAACACCAGCTTTATTTGAGGCATATCCTACTCCATATGAATTAGCTAAAGCAGATAAAGAAGATGTAATGGAACTTTTAAAGACTATTGGACTATATAGAAATAAATCTAAATTTATCATAGAAACATCAAAAAAGCTAATAGAAGAATTTGATGGAGAAGTACCAGGAACTAGAAAAGAATTAATGACCCTGCCAGGTGTAGGTAGAAAAACAGCAAATATAATATTAGTAGAAATGTTTAATGTTCCTGCAATTGCAGTAGATACTCATGTATCGAGGGTCGCAAAACGGTTAGGCTGGGCAGATGAAAAGGATTCGGTATTACAAGTAGAAAAGAAACTAATGGATATAATCCCAGAAGAACAATGGGGTTCAGCTCATCATCAACTATTACTATTTGGTAGATATCATTCTACTGCAAGGGATAAAAGAAATGTATATGATATATTAGATGAATTAAAGGTAAAATATTGCGAGAAGGATGAAAAATAGCTCTATTGATCTTAACAAATCTACGTATAATGTATTACGTTTTACATTTGATCACCTATCTTATCTATTAATATAAGATAAAAATATAATAAGCATAAGGATGATTGTAATGAAACAAAAACTTCAAACTATAGATTTAATCTTATCTAGTTTTAATATAAAGGAATCTATGAAAGAAGATTTGCTTTTAGATATTAGGAATAATTTTACAAATTATATTAAATGGTCTAAAAGGATATTAGGCTTTAGAAATAATATGAAATATGATCAAAGTATTGATGTATTAAGAGAAGAAAAACCAGAATTTATTTTCAAATTATTATTAGCATCATTACTAGATTTAAAAGAGTATTATGAGAAAAGGAATATTAAAGAAGAAGTATTTTATGATACAATTTCTGATATATTTTTGAGATTTAAAATTTATGAAAAACAAAATTTATCTATAGGCCTTACACAAGAGGATGTAGAATGGCTTTTAAGGATTTTTGATCTAAGTATATTTAAATTAGGAAGTTTACAATTTGAAATGACTAAATTCTATTTTAATAATTATAAAGTAAAATGGAGTAGTAATTCTAAGAAGATTATAAAGAACGGTGAGAATGTATTGAGTATTCATATTATGGAAGGAGAAGATTTGTCTCCTGGAGAAATTGAGAAATCGTTAAAATATGGAAAAAGTTTTTTTAAAGAAAACTTTACCGACTTTGAATATAGATATTTTTATTGCTGGTCTTGGCTCTTGTATAGAGGAAATCAGGAACTATTAGGGAAAGATAGTAATATTATAAAATTTACTAATTTTTTTGACATAATAGGTGAGTCTGACAATCCAGATATGGGAATAGAAAGGATATTTGGATGTCCAAAGGAAGAGATAGAATTAAATGAAAGGAGTACAAGTCTTCAAAAAAGTGCAGCACAAAATATTAATAATCTAGGAATTTCAGCAGGAATAATAAAAAAAATTAAAATTTGAAAAAATGATAATAAAATCCCCTAAATCTAGACATGGATTTAGGAGATTTTATTATCATTTTACAGATCCTGAAGTAAGACCTGTAATTAAAAATTTTCTAAATATAATAGCAATAATTGCAGGAGGTATTATTGAAAAGATTCCAGATACTGCAATAAGACCATAGCTTATTGTATCTCTGGTCATGAATTCTGATAATATTAAGGTGATAACCTTTTTACTTTGTGATGCAGTTAGAATTAAAGGTATTTGAAATTGACTCCAACTCATAAGAAACATAGTTAGTGTAGTAGTTATTATTATTGGATATGATAATGGTAGAATAATTTTAAAAAAGATTGCTCTTTCTGAAGCACCGTCTATGATTGCTGCTTCTAGAATTTCTGTAGGTATAGAATTAAAATAATTCATGATAATCCAGCTATTTATAGGTAGAAAGGCAGAAACATATATTATAGATATCCAAAACAAATTATCAAGCATACCATAATTAGAAAAAATTGAGTATATAGGAATTATAGTTGTAAAAACAGGTATTACAATGGTAATCAATATAAACTTCAATATAAAGTACTTTCCTTTAAATTTATATCTAGAAAAGGCATAGCCTGTTATTACAGAAATAGGAATTCCTACTAAAATAGTAATAAAAGATATAGAAATAGAATTTTTCAATCCAGTAAAAATCCTTTGATGTGCAGATGAACTAGAATCTAACACCTCTTTATAATTACCAAAATAGATTGATTGAGGTAAAATATTTGGACTGTTTTTTAACATCTCACTTTCTGGAGTTATACTCATAATAATACTCCATACTATTGGTCCTAAGGTGAAAATTAAAAATATGATTATAGTAACATAATATACTAGATTATTTAATTTAGTTCTTTTCATTTTAATTTCCTCCTTTAATTTTGAATGTCACCTGACATAGTTTGAATATAAAAGAAACCAATTATCCCTGATATTATCATAATTAAATATGTGATAGCCGATCCAAAACCAAAATCTAAAAAACTAGTTGTCTTATAAATTATATCAGTATTGAATAAATGATATTCTATTTACCTAAAGGTATAAGTGATACCTATAGTTGATTATAATCTTATAGATACTTGATATTTGTTAACACAATAGTATTTTAATATAATGTTAGTATTGAAATATAAAAGGAAGTGAGATTGTGTTAAAGTTACCAGATAATTTTGAGAGTTACGAAGAAGCTAAAAGAGAAGGGTTTTTAAAAGTAAGAGAATTAAGAGAAGAGGGAACCCCAATTGTTGGGATATTTTGTACATATACACCTATTGAGCTAATCCATGCTGCTGGTGCAGCTGCAATTAGTTTATGTGGTACAAGTAATGAACCAATTTTAGCTGCAGAACAAAGTCTACCAAAAAATTTATGTCCTTTAATAAAATCTAGTTATGGATCTGCTGTATCAGATCAATGTCCATATTTTTACTTCTCAGATTTAATAGTAGGTGAGACTACTTGTGATGGTAAGAAAAAGATGTATGAGTTATTAAATGAAATAAAACCAACTCATTCTATGCATCTACCACAAGGACAAGATAAGGATCATGCTTTTAGATATTGGAAAGAAGAGCTAATTTTATTTAAAGAAACTTTAGAGGAAAGATTTGATGTAGAAATAACAGATGAAAAATTAAGAGAAGAAATAAAAAGAAGTAATCGTGAAAGAAAGGTTCTATTAGATTTTTATGAATTAGGAAAACTGAACCCATCACCAATATCAGGTCATGAGATAAATGAGGTTATAGAATCTTTAGGATTTCAGTTTGATAGAGAAGCAAAATGTGATTTTGTAAAAGAAAGGACTAAGGAATTAAAAGAAAAATATGAAAATGAACTAAAAGGAACTAAATCAGATAGACCTAGAATATTGGTTACTGGTTGTCCACTAGGTGGAGTTAGAGATAAAGTCTTAAAGATAATAGAAGATTCAGGAGCAGATATAGTAGCATTTGAGAATTGTAGTGGGGTAAGAGAAAAAATGGATCAAGTAGATGAAAATATAGATCCAATAGATGCCTTAACGGAAAAATATTTAAATGTAAGTTGTTCTGTAATGACACCAAATCCACGTAGATTTGAGACACTAGATAGTATGATAGATGAATATGAAATTGATGGGGTGATAGAAGTAGTTCTTCAGGCTTGCCATACATTTAATGTAGAAGCATATAGTGTACAAGAATTTGTAACAAAAGAAAAGGATAAACCATACATATATATAGAGACTGACTATTCTAAACTAGACGAAGGACAGATAAATACTAGAATTAACGCATTCTTAGAAATATTAGAATTAGCTATGATAGAACATACCTCAAATTAAAATCATATGAAAGACTATGAAAATCCTAAGGATAAAAACAAATTAGGGATTGATACTTAGTGTGTAAAAAACAGATTAAAATTTAAAATTTTAATCTGTTTTTTTATATAAACTGTTATGAAACTAAAAGAACTGTATTAACTAATGAACTGACTATACAACCAGAATTAGTATGGAAGTTTATTAAAGAAAACTGGATATAAAAAAAGGGTTTATATTAGATATAATGAGATTTATTATAACTGCTGTATTTGTAAGAGTAAATTTATTAAGCACTAAATCATTAAAATCTGGAACTGAACATTATGACCTCTAATAAAGTTATTAGAGACAAAATAGAAGGGTATCTGGCACCGATAGAAGAATCTGGGGAAGATTTTAATAAGGGCAATATTGTATTAGAGGACTACTCATTAGAAATAAATAATAATAATCTACTCAAGGAATTTGATTATATATTTGAACCAGGCAGATCTTATGTGATTATTTGTCTATCTGCTATACAGTCAAATATAAGGTATATTGATAATAATGTATTTGTATTAAATGAGGGTGTAAAAGAAAATATTAGGATGTATAGGGATATATCAGATGAACAGGTACTAAATATAGGAAGACAGGTAGGATTTAGTGATGATTTTATAATTAAAGGATCTCTTGGTCATAGTGGAAAGTTTATTTCTGCAGGAGAATATCAAGGTATTGCTATAGCTAGAGCACTCCTAGATTCCCATATGTATTAATCTTAGATGAGCCTACTTCAAATTTGGATCCTGATAATGTCAAATCTATTCAAAATATTATAGGAAATATAGATGTACCAATAAAGATCGTAATTACACATGATTATAATGATTCTTATATTAGTAAATTTGATTCGATAATTGATTTTTCAAAAATGTCTATAGATAGTAATGTTAAATAATTATGATAGTTTAGCTTAATAAAATCAGTTTGTAAGGTTAGAGTTAAATAAGATAATATAAAAGGGTCTATTTATTAGATTAATCTAATAAATAGACCCTTTTATATTACATAAATTTGTCTGCATGATAGGAACTTCTTACTAAAGGTCCTGATGCTACATGTTTAAAGCCTAAATCTAAACCAATTGTTTCGTATTCTTTAAATTGGTCAGGAGTAATATATTCTTCTACAGGTAAATGATTCTTACTAGGTTGTAGGTATTGACCAATAGTTAACATATTACAATCTACATTTCTAAGTGCTTTCATTGTTTCTATAACCTCATCTTTACTTTCTCCAAGTCCTACCATTATTCCAGATTTTGTAACCATATCAGGTTTTTGTTTTTTTACATATTTAAGTAGATCTAATGAACGCTGAAAGATAGCTTGTGGTCTTACTCTATCATATAATCTTGGTACAGTTTCTATATTATGATTTAATACATCAGGATCTGCATTTATTATAATATCTATTAAATCTGTCTGTCCTTGCATATCAGGAATTAATAATTCTACAGTTGTATTAGGATTTATTTCTTTTATTGAATATACTATTTCTTTAAAATGATTAGCACCTTGATCAGGTAAATCATCTCTGGTCACAGAAGTTATAACAGCATGTTTTAAATCTAATTTATTAACTGCTTGTGCAATATTAGTAGGTTCTTGTTTATCTACAGCTTCTGGTCTTGCTGTTACTACATCACAAAACTTACAATTTCTTGTACAATAATTTCCCAATACCATAAAAGTTGCAGTTCCTCTATTAAAACACTCCATACGGTTAGGACAGTTGGCCCCTGTGCATACAGTGTTTAAATTTAAATCTTCGATTAATCCTTTAACCTTATTGGTAGTTTGGCTACCTTGTAATTTGACTCGCATCCATTCTGGCTTTCTTAAACTCATAATAAAGTTCCTCCTTTAATTTGCTATAGATAACATTTCACTAATAAAGTCTTTCTTTTCTAGGTTTTTTATGTAATCAGATAAATCATAGGGTTCTAATACTTTTTCTATAGACTCCCTATCATAATTTATACCAATAAAAAGTTCCTCTATAGATTGTATATTTTTATAACTAAAGTAGTCACCAAATAAAGATAAATTTGTAATAATATTATTTTCTATATTTAGATTATATTCTATCACACCACAATCAGGAAATTTAACTTCATGTTTTATAGAGTATCTTTCGTTTTTTCCAAAATTCCATTCCTTACTATTATATCGATTATCAGCTATTTCCTTGATAGCCTGAATATCATCAGATGTTAATTCATACTTATCTTCTATTTTATAAGTTTTACAGATATAATTTTCAAGGTAGCTTTTAAATTCATAAACATCCATTGGTTCTAACAGAAATTCTTTTATATTTGCTACACGTGAGCGAACGGAACTTACAGTTTTATCTATAAATTTTATTTTTCGAGGATTTAATGCCCGAGATAATACAGATAAATCTCCATCAAATAAAATACTTCCATGATGTAGTATTTTATCTTTAGTATAATATTGTGCATTTCCTGAAACTTTTTTATCATTTATAACAATATCATTTCTTCCAGAAAACCTTGCATCTATACCTAAAGATTGTAAGGCTTCTATTATAGGAGTAACAAATGTAGTAAATGATTCCTTTATAGAGCCTTGATTTCTTTTTGTAATAAAAGTAAATTGTATAATATTTTCATCATTGTAAATAGCTCCACCACCTGATAGTCTTCTGACTACTTCTATATTATGTTTTTTAACAAAATGTTGATTAATTTCTGCAAAAGCATTTTGGTTTCTTCCAATTAGGATTGTAGGTTTATTTATCCATAAAATAAAGATATCTTCTTGGGAATTATGTAAAAAGTATTCTTCAACACCATGATTAAAGCATGGATTATCAAAATTATTTTCCACACAAATCAATAATCTCACCTCCAATGAAGTATTATTAGTATTACTATGAAAAGTAATAAATTATTTTGGTAATATATTTAGTTAATATTTAATAATTACTTAAAACTCTATTGTTATATTTTTACTATATCATATTTATTTACTGTTAATCAATTTCAATTTATTTAGCTTTTATTTAGGTAATCTCTGATATACTTATTATAATACACTCTGAATATAAGGGGTGATATATATGTTAGAGGTAGTATTGGATGCTAGTGTAAATGAAGGAAGTCTACCACATAATAGGATTTTAGAAAAGATTAAGTGAAAGATATAAATTATAGATATAAAAAATATAATAGGGTATATAGAATTATAGGGATATACTTTAATGCTATAGTATATATAAAATGTTATAATGGAAAGGACTTGACAAAATGGTAAAGGAAAATAAAGATTATTTGTTTTCAAAGAAAGATCTTATGTATCTTATCATTCCCCTTATAATAGAGCGACTACTGGCTGTAACTGTTGGTATGATAGATACAGTAATGGTTGCTAAGGTAGGAGAAAGTGGTGTTTCTGCTGTATCACTAGTAGATGCTATTAATATACTTCTGATACAAGTATTTGGAGCTTTAGCAACAGGGGGTGCAGTAGTTGCAGGACAATATATTGGGAAAAAGCAAGAACAAAATGCTAGAAAGGCAGGAGAGCAGCTTGTATTATTTATAACCTTAATTTCTATAGTTATAATGGCTTTAATGTATATAGGGAAAAACTTTATCTTAAATGTAGTATTTGGTTCAATAGAACCTATTGTAGCAGAATATGCTAATACATATATGATGATTGTATTTGCAAGTATTCCATTTATAGCCTTATATAGTAGTGGAGCTGCATTGTTTAGGGCTATGGGAAATTCTAATATAACTATGAAAACATCTCTAATAATGAATACTATTAATGTAGTAGGGAATGCAATACTTATATATGGCTTTGATATGGGGGTAGAAGGTGTGGCTATACCTACACTTATATCTAGAATAGTAGCTGCTATTATTATAATTATTCTTCTTATGGATATAGACCTTCCAATTCATATAAGTAGACCCATTAGTTATAAATTAGATTGGAAAATGGTAAAAGATATACTTTATGTAGGAGTTCCTAATGGAGTGGAAAATAGTATGTTCCAATTAGGAAAGCTAATGTTATTAAGTCTTGTATCTACTTTTGGAACTGTAGCTATAGCAGCTAATGCAGTTGCAAATACTGTAACAGCTTTTCAATTCCTGCCAGGTACTGCTATAGGATTAGCCTTAGTCTCTATAGTAAGTCAATGTGTAGGAGCAGGAGATTATGAACAGGCTAGATATTATACTAGGGAACTCCACAAATATACTTATGGAGCTTTAATAGTATTAAATGTAATTATAATTTCAACTTCTTCATTTATACTGAAAGTATTTAATCTATCTCCTGAAACATTTGATCTTGCCAAGAAAATAATAATATTTTATGGGGCAAATGTTGTTATAGGATGGCCAATATCTTTCCTTTTACCAAACACATTAAGAGCAGCAAAAGATGTACGATATGCAATGATAGTTAGTATAGGATCTATGTGGGTTACTAGAATAGGATTAGGTGTCTTATTTGCTAAATATCTAGGTATGGAAGTGTTTGGAATATGGTTAGCCATGGTATGTGATTGGTATGTAAGAGCAGCATTTTTCATTCACAGATATAGAGGGGATAAGTGGGAAAGAAAAGCCATAGAAAATTAAATGTAAATTACAAATAAATTTTAACTGTGAGGTATATAAATGATTAAGAAAAACTTTATTTTTGAATCAGATAATGGAAAAGATATTTTTGTTTATAATTGGCTGCCTAAAGATAAAAAAGTCAAAGGGATAGTACAAATTGCCCATGGTATGGCTGAAACAGCAGAAAGATATGAAAGATTTGCAAAAGAGTTAACTAGACATGGATATATTGTATATGCTAATGACCATAGAGGACATGGTAAAACTGCCGGAAATATTGAGAATCTTGGATATCTTGGAGGAAAAGATGGATTTAATTGGATAGTAAAAGATATGTATAAATTAAGTAATATTATAAAGGAAGAAAATCCAGATTTACCTTTATTTTTACTAGGTCATAGTATGGGTTCTTTCGCAAGTCAAAAATATATTATGATGTATGATAATAATTTAGATGGTTTAATACTTTCTGGCTCTAATGGTGAACAAGGAATAAAGTTGAAATTAGGTGCCTTATTAGCTAAAAGAGAAGTGAAAAAGCATGGCTATAAAAAGAAAAGTCCTAAATTAGATAAATTGACACTTGGAAATTTTAATAAGTCATTTAAACCAAATAGAACTAAATTTGATTGGATAAGTCGTGATGAGGATGAAGTAGACAAATATATAAACAATCCTTATTGTGGGACTATATTTACTGTAGGATTCTTTTATGACTTTTTAAACGGATTAAGAGATATAGAAGATAAAAGAAATTTTCATTTAATTCCAAAGGATTTACCGATTTTTATATTTTCAGGAAACAAGGATCCGGTAGGTAATTTTGGTAAGGGAGTTAAAAAGCTTTATAAGAGGTATAAGTTTTTAGGAGTAAAAGATGTTGAATGTAAATTATATAAAGATGGAAGACATGAGATGCTTAATGAAATAAATAGAAATGAAGTTATGAAAGATGTAATTCAATGGCTTAATAGACAAATATAAAGTAATTTTAATAGAGTTAATCCTAGCTTTTTAAAGTTAGGATTATTTTATTGTAAACTATAGAAAGTTTTGATACTATTATATCGATATGTAAATAGATGGAATAATTTGTCGTTTTAAAGACTGAGTTTTATGAAATTATAAGAATATAAAAAAGGAGGAATCTCATCATGGAAGATTTGAAGGAAAGGTTTGATCAGGGAGTAGGAAGTATGAAAAAGGGTTTCAAAACTGAGAAAGAAAAGATGGAGCTAAATAAAGAAATAAAAGAATTAGAATCAAAATTACAATCTCTTTATAATATAAGAGGGAAAGAAGTTTTAAAACTTGGTGAAGGTTTTTATAAAAAGGTAAGATTAGGAGAAATAGAAAACTATGATAATGAAATCATAAGTACTTTGAGAGAAGTAGACAGAGAAATATTTAATATGCTTCAATTAATAGATAGAAAAATAGGTGCAAGTAAAGCAAATTCATGTAATCAATGTGGAGCAAATCTTGAGCCAAATGATAAATTCTGTAAAGAGTGTGGGGCAGCTGTAGTATTAAAAGAAGAGAATAAGGATGATATGAAAGAATGTAGTATATGTAATATAAAAAATCAAGAAGACAATAATTTTTGTATATCTTGCGGAAATAAATTTGAAGGGTAGGTAAGAATATGTTTTGTCAAGAATGCGGACAAGAAAATAATGATTATTCATTATATTGTTCAAATGATGGAGAACTTTTACAAGATATAAATGTAGAATTTACTTTAGAACATAAAGAAGGGAATCATTGTTCAGAATGTGGGAGTAGTCTAGATTATGTTGATAATTTTTGTACAAACTGTGGCCAAGTCAGATATAAGATAGCTGATAGAAAGTTGAAAGAAAAAGAAGATAAAGAAGAAATTATAGAGTCAGAAAAACTAAATAAGAATAATTTATTAGGTTTTTTAAAAACAAGTTCTATAGGATTTGGTGTTATTTTTGTGGTAAGTGGTATTATTTCATTATTATTTAAAAGTGAAATTAAAAGAATTTTACAACTTGAGGGTGGATTAGAATATTATGAAATTATGAAAAGGGGATTAGGAATTCCTAATATTATAAGCTTAATACATGGATTTAGTGCAAAGGTAAGTATGGAAGCAGGTATAGGAGATATATCAGGCAACCAGGAAGTATTTAAGATGTCTATTGGACTTATGTCTTTCCTTCTACTTCCTATAATAATTTTTGCTATCATAGGATTTATAAAAGATAAAGAGGATAAACCATTAAAAATAGAATCTATGGTTTTTATTTCAGTTATTTATGGTATTATAATATCTTTATCATCACTATTTATTAAAGTAAGTGCAGTAGATCTAGCACAATTAGCAGATGAAATAATACCTTTCGGTGGATTTACTTTAGAGATGGTGGATTTAGGAGTTAAGACAAAGATAAGTAAACTTATTTTAATTTTAAGGTCTAGTACCTTAAGTTTCATAGGGTTAAATATAGGAGTTTTTATTAAAAATTTTAGATCAAAGAAAAGTGAGGAAGTAGAAGACTTATTAGAAAAAGATGTGATGAATTCAACAGGAATGCTCTTAATAGGTATTATATTTACTATATTAATAACATTTTTTGTAATAGAAAGTGATATTTATTCTGATTTTTTTGATCAAGATGATGGAGGATTTTTTATATCTTTAATAGTATATTTAGGTGTGTTTTTACAAACTGCAATTAATACATTTTTCCTATCTAACGGAGGAGTATTTGTAAGTAATTTAGATTTTCAAGGGACAAAGCTTTCTATTTTAGACTTGAGTGAAGATGCTTTATATTATAGTGTATGGGATCCAGATAGAAAAATATTTTTATATATAGGATTTTTATTTATAATATTTTTATTCTTCCTATATGGTAGAAGGTATAAGAAAAAGAAAGATGGAAATTTATTAAAATTATTTATAATACCTCTATATTATGCTATATTTCTAGGAGCATTAGCTTATCTAACAAGTATAAATATTGAAACTACTATAGCTATGATGAGAGATGAAATTCCAAGTGTATTTAGAGGTTTCACCATCTTGAGTACATTTGCTAGAGGTTTTATAGTTGCATCTTTAGGTTCTATGATAGGATTTTTCTTAACATCGACTAACAATTTAGGAGTAGATAAACATGAATAGAAAAATAGAATTATTAATAGGTTCTTTAATCCTAATTGTTATAATAGGGTTTGTATTTGTAAAGTCTTTTGATAAAGACAAAAATTTAGGAAAATTAGAAACAGCTTTAATCGATAAAGATATAGATTATTTAGAAAAGTATATAAGGGTTGAAGGTTTAGACAGAGATTTAGATAAAGAAGAAATAAAGGATATAGTAGAAAATTTAGATAGTGAATATATAAAAGAACTTAAAAACCATAGGGAAGATAATAATATATATATATTTACAGATGGTAAGGAAAAGTTTATATATAACAAATATTATTTAGGTCTAAAAACTTATGAATTAATAGTAGAGCCATCTTATGAAGAGGCCTTAGCCGATACTAAGGTAATAATAGATGGTGAAGAAGTAGGAAAAATAAAAGAAGATGAGGACTTTATATATAAAAAATTGATACCAGGCCCTCATGATATAAAGTTTGTAAAAGATAGTGAATTTGGAAAAGTGGAAAAAGAAGAAAAAATAGTAGCTTTAAATTTTGGAACAGATAATTCAATCTATTTAGACGGATATATTCCCTATCAATCTATAAAAGTAGAATCTAATTTAAAAGAAGCAGAGCTTTATGTAGATGGGAAAAATACTGGTATAAATATATATGATGGATATAAAATAGAGCCATTAAATGAAGATGCAGATTTTAAGATAAAAGCTGTATCAAAAATAGATGGAAAGGAACATGAAAGCGATGAAGTCAATATTAAAGATATAGTATATGCTGGTTATTATGAATTTATTATAGATTATAATAATGAAAATGATGAAGAAAGTAAGGATAAAGAAAATAATGTAGCAAATGGGGATCTGTTGGATCTGATGGAAGGTTATCAACGAGGTTTCGTTGATGCTGTAAATAATAATTCTTATTCTTATATAGAAGGATATATTGAAGATGGAAGCTCCTTTATGAAAGCGCAAAAAGATCTTATAAAAGATTTAAATAAGAGAGGCATAACAGAAGAATTAACAAACTTTTCAATAGATGATATTACTGATGTAAGTGAAGAAAAAATTTTAATGACAGTAACAGAAAAACATAGAATAAATTATAAAGATGGTACTACTAAAAATGTAGAAAACAAATGGGAATATACAATTATATCTAATCAACAATATGAATATTTAATAAGAGATTTAAAGAAAGCTAACTAAAGAATCGGTTAATCTGTACTAGAACAATTATAGATTAACCGATTATCTTTTTAATATATATAACAGTTCTTCTAAGGATATTTATAGTAGCTCTATCTTTTAATTGAGTATCAAAAGAATGGTCTCCCTTTTTATGAATTAAAAGGTTATAATCTATATTAAAAGATTTTAATTCTTTAGCAAAGTCTACTGAAGATTTAAGAGGAACTGTATTATCTAATTTGCCATGAACTAATAAAGTAGGAACCATATTATTACTAAGCCAATTAATAGGTGAATAATAATCATAAGGATCATATTTTTCAGAAGGTGAATTCTTTAAAGTTTGTCTAGTAGCAAATTTAGCAAATAAAGATTTATTGTCAAATTCAAGTAAACAAGTTAAATCAGTAGGCGCATAATATGAAACTACTCCTTTAATTCCCTTCATCTTTTCTGTATCTTTATTAAAGCTATAATAAGTAGAATAAAGTAAAGCTAAGTGAGCTCCTGCAGATAATCCCATTAAAACTATATTATCTTTATCAATGGATAAAGAATTACTATTCTCTTTAATATATTCTAGAGCATCTGTATAATCAGATAATATATCATCCATATTATTTTTATATCCAAATCTATAATCAATACTAGCAACAGCAAAGCCTTTAGAAGCTAGATATCTGCACCATGATACATTATTAGGTTGATTTCTGAAACCAGAAACCCAAGCACCTCCATGACTAAAAAATACTAAAGGATACTTATTTCTTATTGTATCAGGATAGTAAATATCTAATTTTAGGTCCTTATCTTCAGTTTCTTTATATAGATAAGTTTGAGGATGAAAGCTTCCACTTACTTCCATAGGGATTTTAGAACGAAGAATCTTCCAAATGTATACAAATAAGGAAATTAAAAAATAATAAAATCCTAAAGCTAAATCTCCAATTAAAAATAAAATGAACAAAAGAAAAAGATAGACTTTATTAACTACAAAATAAGAACTTTTAAGTTTTTTACGTAATTTCTTCATAATTTATCTCCTAAAACTATTTTTCTAAAGGATTATCAATAGACTCTTTAGTTAATAATGCTTTTTTAGCTTCTTTAGCACTTATATTTAATTTATGCAATATATACTTTGCCATTGGGTAACCAAAAGGTAACCAATTTACATGGGATATAGGTAGAACTTTTCTATTAGCTCCGTTCATTTCATCATATAATATTCTTCTAGATTCTTTAGGTAATGTAGAATCAAAATACGCATCTATAAATGTTGCTTTCTTCATATTAAGCAAATGAGCATAAGAAATAGGATCTATTTTTAATAAAGGATGAATCTCACTATCAGATATTATTTCATCTAGTTCCATCTTCCTAGCTTTTAAAAAGTCCTTTTCATAAATATCATATAAATTATTCATATCTGAAAGATTATATTTTTTATTAGTTTCTTTTTTCATTATTCTCCTAGCAAAGGCAGTCACAGGAGATTTATGGAGAATACTTGGTATATGTCCACCAGTCGTCATAAATAAAAGATTAGCTATTCTTTTATCCATAGCCCCTACTATAGTAGAAAGCATTCCACCTAAGCAATATCCTAGTATTATATTATTTTCCTTCCAAAAACCTTCTTGTTCTAGTAAATCTATAGTAGTTAAAATATCTACTACACCATGCTCCCAAAATTGATACATAATATCTAAATCAGGATATAAATAAGATTTGCCACTTACAGAACCATCCTCTACTCTAGTATAGTTTCCAGGTAATATTAGTATAGTAGAACTAACACCTGCATTAGCTAGATGAGGTCCTAACCACAATAAAAATTTTATATTTCTACTACCAAGCCCATGAAGGATTAAAGTAGAAGCACGAACCTTCTTTTTCGGTTCATAAAAGTATAATTGGACTTGTTTTGTACCAGGTGCAGCATTTGTATAAAGAGAATTATATCTTATATAAGAACATCTATAATTTTTCCCTTTAAAAACATGGCCTGAAACATAATCAATATTTTTTTTATCATAGGAAAAGTTTATTTTCATTTTTTTATCCTTTCTAGTTATAATTGAAATTTAGATTAAAAATCTTAATGATTATAAATTAGTATAGTATATTATACCCTAAATAAGGAATTAAAGGGCAACTATTACTAGAAATGTGATAGTGTCAATATTTAGTAGGAAAAAATATTTATAATTTCCCCTTGTTTGATGAAATATGTGATTTACCTAATTTAGATTTTTCTATTTTATTTAATAATATTTAGGTTCTATAAATAAGTTATAATATATTTATAATTATTTTACAACTTATATTTGATATATGAATATCTATGGCATGTGATTGGTATGTAAGGGTGGACTTCTTTATTCATATATAGGGTAGATAAGTTAGGAAAGAATATTCACCTCTATATTAGAAAAATAAAGATGTATACAGACTGATCTGAGTTTATATATATTTTACTGGTAAGTAGATCTTGTAAATCTGGTAACTTAAGAAGATCTGATAAAAAATTTTCAACAGAAAAGAATAATATGTGCAAACGATATCATTTTTCTTGTAGGAAAATTACATATTAAGCTTATACATTATAATATATAGTTTTAAATATAATAAAAAAACAAAGGAGAGATGTATATGTCGGATGGAGTCGCTGATGGTAAGAAAGATTCCGAGCTACTATATGGAATAGAGGATAAACCACCAATAGGTATAGCAATACCCCTGGCCATACAAAATATTATGGCAGCCTTTA
Organism: Tissierellaceae bacterium; assembly: GCA_035301545.1. Lineage (GTDB taxonomy): Bacteria > Bacillota > Clostridia > Tissierellales > Tissierellaceae > DATGUA01. Next base: position 20,391 of record DATGUA010000044.1, read on the forward strand.
GTGGGATAGTTGCAGTCCCTCTAGTAGTAGGACAGGCTATAGGTTTATCTATGGAAGATATGGCCTTTATGGTAAGTGCTACCTTATTTGTTTCTGGACTTACAACTTTTATACAGGCAAAGGGTATAGGGCCAATAGGGTCCAGGCTACCCTGTATAATGGGTACAGACTTTACTTTTGTAGGACCAGGAATTGCAGTTGCCAGTGCTTTTGGTCTACCAGGGTATTTTGGAGCTGCTACAGCTGGATCCCTAGTAGAAATTATTATAAGTAGATTTATAAAACCCCTGAGAAAATATTTTCCACCAGTAGTCATGGGTACTGTAGTAACCTTAATTGGACTAACTATGCTACCTGTAGCAGTTGATTGGATAGGTGGAGGAGATCCAGGAGCAGCAGATTTTGGAAGTGTTAAGAACCTGGCTCTAGCCTTTATAGTAATGGCAATTATAATTATTTTAAATCAAAGTGGCAACAGTTTTCTAAGTTCAAGTGCCATACTTATAGGAATTATTGCAGGCTATATAATAGCAATCCCTATGGGATTACTAGATATAAGTCCAGTAAAAGATGCCCTATGGTTTTCATTACCCCATCCTTTTAAGTTTGGAATAAAATTTCACCCTACAGCAATACTAGCCTTTATACCGGCCTACATAGTAACAGCCATAGAAACCATGGGAGATTTAATGTCGGTAGCAGCAGCGAGTGATCACCAAATAACAGGTGATGAATTAGCAGCAGGTGTACTATCAGATGGTGTAGGAAGTGGATTAGCTGGTATCTTAAATGCTGGACCCCATACATCCTTTAGTCAAAATGTTGGAATCATACCTATAACAGGTGTTGCTAGTAGATATGTTACTATTGTTGCAGGAATAATCCTAATGTTAGCTGGAATATTCCCAAAATTAGGAGCTTTAGTAGCTATAATGCCTAACCCAGTCTTAGGCGGCGGTGGAATAATGATGTTTGGAATGATAGCAGTTGGTGGATTGAAACTATTACAAGATGTTGATTTTAATAAGAGAAATAGTATGGTAGTTGCAGTATCAATAGGTATGGGTTTGGCAGTAGTATTCAAGCCTGAACTACTAAACAATTTACCAGGTGCCCTACAAACTGTCTTCCAATCAGGAATGTCTACAGGAACTATTACTGCCCTAATACTAAACACCTTATTACCAGAATAAATATATATGATGACAAAAAATTGGTTAATTTGTATTAGACAACAGATTAACCAATTAATTTTTTAGTAAAATCTACAAAATAATCTTTGCCTAAATCAATTATTTCTTTAACCTTTTACCATTTCATCCATATCAATGTAAAATGATGTTAGGTCTTCAAATCTACTAATATCTTCTAATTTATCAATATAAAATTATCTAATTTTTTAATAGCAGAGTCAAATTGACCATAATTATTATAGACTTTGGCGATCTCTATAATAATATTTTCATTATAAATTTCATCCTTATATTTATCATATAATTCTAAGAGTTTAGCAGTATTATCTGTCTCGATATATAAATCAACAGGTGACATATATATCTCCATTTGTATCAAATGATTTTAATAAAATATTTTCAGCCTTATTATAGTTTTTAATATGAATATAATAGTCCTCATCTTTCTCTAATATATCCTCATAAATCTCTATAGCTTTTGAATGGTCCTGTGAATCTGTTAAATCCTGCCCTTTTGAAAATTTCTTATCTATATTAGGACTACAGCTAACTAAAAATATAGATATAATAATTAGAAATATTAAAAGATTGAATTTTTCATTATACCAATTCGATCTTTTTATTTATTAAAGTATTATATCATATTAATATTGATTAAACGAATATACCTATAAAAATAGCTTATAACTATATATAGGTAGTATTTAATAAAAGAAAAAATAGTAAATATTAAGAATAATTTTCTGAAACCAATTTAGTTAATATTCAGTTAATATATAAGTCTTATAATATATATAAATCAAGATGAAATGGAGTGATATAAATGTTTTTTTATGATCCAACAATGATTGTTTTAATTCCGACAATTATTTTAACTCTTTATGCAC
>DATGUA010000045.1:0-85007 GCA_035301545.1 Tissierellaceae bacterium
CTTTTAATAGAAACATAGTGGAATATAAAGTCAAATAATGTTCTATCTTCTCCTTCTTGCAATTCTATTTTAATACAAACATATAGTTTAAATTTATATATAAATCATCATAATAAATCTTATCATAAATGATAAATAAAAATATAAATAACTAATTATGATAATAAAAAGCGGAAATCGTTTAATTTTCAATTAAACTATGATATAATAAGGTTTAACTAAATTTTAGGAGGGAAATATGTGTTTTTATTTATTTATAGACTAAGCATAAGCCTTTTTATATTTAGTATATTAATTTATATTTTAATAGTTTTAAGAGAAAAATTTCTTTTAAAGAAAAATATTATTCTTATTGATAACAAACATTTAACACAAGAAGATATTGACAACACAGATATAAATGAATTTATCTATAAAGGTGTTAATGTAAGATCAGGTGATGGTATTAAAATTATAACCAAGGAAAAAAATACATTTGATGGTATTATAATTGGAGCGAATAAATCAAAACGATCTGTTCATCTTATTACTCACGAGAATGAAGTAATAGAATTTCCAATTAAAAATATCAAAAAAATAAAAATAATAGATAAATATGGCAGTTTCTTAAGTAATTAAAGGGTGATGAAATGTCATACGAAGAGAGAAAAATAAAAAGATTAGAAAGAAAAAAGAAACAACAGAGGATTCGAAGAATTTTAGTCATATCTTTATTTATATATTTAATTTTGAGGTCACTACCTGGAACATTAGCGAAAAACTCTAAAACTATACTTCCTAAAAAACATAATTTAATAGATAGTATAGATGTACAGGGTTTTTTGATTCTAAATGAAGTAGTATTCCCGACCGTGGAACCAATCGATACTAAAAAGGAACTAGAGGGAAAAAGGATTCCGGCAGGTTTCCAAGTAGCTAAGATTGATTCTTTATCAGATACTTCTAGTATGGAAGACGAATTAAAAAGAATAGAAAAAGACATTGATATATTAAGTAAATCGGAAAATAAATTAGCTGAAAAAGATAAAGAAAAGATAGAAGAAGATCAGGAACAATTAATAGATAAGCTTAAAGACGAGATTCATGCTGGAAATTACTCAGATATCGATAAAATTAAAGAACAAATTGAGGATAAGGATGCTAAGGTATCAAAATTTACTCCTACAAACACTTTAATTAAACAAAGTTTAGAAAGTTTAGAGGCGAGAAGGGAAGAATTATTAAATAATATTAATAATAATAATATTATTTACAAATCTGAAATGGCAGGGATATTGTCATATAAAATAGATAATTATGAGAAAGTGTATATACCAAAAGAGCTGGAGAATTACACTTATGAGAATTTAAGATTACCTGAAAATTTGGATAATGAAAGTGAAAAGGATTTTAATGGTTTTAAAATTATAGATAATTTTGAATGGTATGTAGCTCTGAAAATTGATAATTTAGATAATATGAAGGAATATAGTGAAGGAGATTCTATTCTTTTAAAATTTGAAGATAGTTCTGAGGAAGTTCCTGGTAGAGTGATAAAAATTAATAAATCTAAAGAAAATATGTCGATTATAGTTAGGGTTACTACTTCATTGGGTAAATATTATGATGAAAGATTTCCTCAAGTATCTATTATAATGGAAAAACAAAATGTATATAAACTTCCTACTAGAGCATTAGTAAGTAGGGATGATCAGGTAGGAGTATATATAAAAGAATTTAATGGTATTGTAAGATTTAGACCTTTATCTATTGTAGAAAAAGACAAAGAATATACTTATGTAAGCATAGGTGATGATAAAGGATTAATAGAGGTGGAAGGTTCTACAGAGCCTGTCAAAACTATTACTTCATATGATGAAATACTTATGAATTCTTTTAACATTAAAGAAGGACAAGTATTAGATTAAGGGGGGATAGTAATTTATTTAAAGGATAATTTAGAAGACATAAAGAATAATATACAGAAGACGTTAGAAAGATGTGGTAGAAGTTCTGAAAAGATAAATTTAATTGGAGTAACTAAAACTATTGATGTAGAAACTGTAAAGGATTCTATTGATTACGGAATAAAAAATATTGGCGAAAATAGAGTTCAGGAATTAGAGAAAAAAATTGATGAGATAGGTACTAAAGTTAATTATCATATGATAGGGCATCTCCAAACTAATAAAGTTCGAAAGATAATAGATAAAGTTAGCCTAGTTCACTCCTTAGAGAGGATGTCTTTAGCTAAAGAACTTAATAAAAGAGCAAAAATGAATGATTTAGTTATAGATACATTATTACAAGTAAATATATCTGAAGAAGAAAGTAAATTTGGTTTAAGAGTATCTGAGGTTGTTCCTTTTATAGAGAGAATTTTAGAATTTGAACATATTAATATAAGAGGTTTAATGACTATAGCACCTCATACAGATGATGAATCAATAGTAAGAGGAGTATTTAGAGAATTATATAATCTAAAAGAGGAAATAGAAAAAAGAAACTACAAAGATATTAATATGGATTATTTGTCTATGGGGATGACTAATGATTATAAAATAGCTATTGAAGAAGGTTCGAATATGTTGAGAATTGGGACAGGCATATATGGGAAGAGAAATTATTAGGAGGGATTTATATGAGTGGATTTATGAATAAGTTTAAATATTTTATAGGTATTGATGATTATGAAGAAGATTATGAGGATGAAGTAGTAGATTTAGATGATTCGTTAGAAATTCCTACAGCAACAAAAACAAAAAAGATTAATAATAATGTGGTTAATCTCCATACTAATAGTAATATGAAAATTATAGTTCATGAACCTTTAAGCTATGAAGAGGCTCCTACTATCATTGATGATTTAAAATCAAGAAAAGCAATAGTAGTAAACTTTGAACAATTAGATACAGAATTAAAAAGACAAATATTCGATTTTATTAATGGGGCATTATATTCTATTGAAGGTAAAATACAGAAAGTTACAAAGGATATATTTATTTTAGCTCCTAATAATATAGAAATAGACGGACTTAAGGAAGAACTAAATAATAAAGGAATTTTTCCTTGGTAAAATATAAGAATAGGTGTGATTGTTATAATACTTTTTTATAGATCTTTAGGTACATTAATTAATTTGATTGAAATTTTAATAGTAGTTAGAATTCTTATGTCTTTTTTAAGTATTGATCCAAATAATAGCATAGTTAGATTTATTTATGAATTGACAGAGCCAGTATTAGATCCAGCAAGAAAATTAATAGCCAAACTTGGAATTAATACTGGCATGTTTAATTTTTCACCATTAATAGCTATATTTGGTATGAGAATAATCTATTCAGTAATAGGAAATATAATTTTTTAGTGAATTATTATGTGGATAGATAGAGAAAAATATATTTCTCATATAAAAGATACTGAAAAGATTATAAAAATGCGACAACTACTAGACAAAATTCAAATTGTATTAAATAATCATATATTAGAAACTACCGATTTTCTTGATCCATATGAAAGAAAGTTAGCTGTATCTATATTAAATCGATTTCCAGATATAAATTATTTAGAATATGGTGGTTATAATGATGCGGAAAGAAAAATTATTATAATATTTCCTGATTACTTTGCACAAGATAATATAATGAAAGGTGTCTCTATTTTTAGAGTAGATGGTTCTTTAGATTTAATGAACCATAGAGATTATTTAGGGGCATTATTAAATCTAGGTATAGTAAGAGACAAGATAGGAGATATTCTTGTCCATGATGATTTTGGTTTTATAATGGTGATGGAAGAGATTAGTGACTATATACAATACAATTTTGAAAAGGTTGGAAATACAAAAATAAAGATAAAGTCGGTAAATGAAGAGGATATTATAATTCCTAAGACCGAATTTAAGGAGGTTAAAAGATTCTTAACCTCTTTAAGGTTAGATGTAATTATTAGTGGAGCATATAATTTATCAAGAAAGAAAAGTAATAGTTTAGTTAAAGCAGAAAATGTTAAATTAAATTGGGAAACAATAAATAAATCTTATGTAGAATTAGAACCTGGAGATATTGTGTCTGTAAGAGGTTATGGTAGATTTATATTACATAATATTGAAGGGAAGAGTAAGAAAGGTCGGCTGATGTGTATTATCAGAATTTTAATATAATGGAGTGATATTATTGATTACACCTTTAGATATCCAAAATAAAGAATTTAAAAAAACATTTAGAGGTTTTGATACAGGGGAAGTTAATGAATTTTTAGATGAAGTTATTGAAGATTATGAAAAAACCTACAAAGAAAATATAGAATTAAAAGATAAGGTGACTGTATTAACTGATCAAATGAAAAAGTATAATACATTAGAAGATACTTTGAAAGATACATTAGTAGTGGCTCAAACTACTGCAGATGATATGACTGCTAGTGCAAGAGATAAAGCAGAAAATATTATAGAAGAAGCTGAAATAGAAAGAAAAAGAATTATAGAGCGTGCTAATGACGATGTAAGAAATATAGAAAAAGAATATAGTAATTTAAAGAAAGAAATGTTAATTTTCAAGACACAATATAAATCTTTTATAGAAGCTCAGCTTACATGCTTAGAAGACTTTTATGAACAAGCAGAGATAATAGAAGAAAATAAAGTAAAGAATCCTGTTAAATTAAAAAGATGGAAGGATACAGATGAATTAGAGGCAAACTAGTCTCTAATTTTTTTGTGGATTTTAATAAATGTTATTATATACTAGCTAAAATACTACATTTATTTACTAGGACTGGTTATATTATTGTTATAATAAATTTAATCAGCTGGAGGTAAATATGGATAAAGCTAAAATGGATTATTTTAAAAACAAACTGATACAAGAAAAGAAAAAAATGCTGTCAATACTTAATAAAGAATTAAACACAGAACATGGTTTTCTAGAAATAAATGCTACAGAATTATCAATAGTGGACAATCATCCAGGAGATATAGGTACAGAAGTGTTTTTAATTGAACGAAATAAAGGTTTTAAAAATCAAATTAATAATGTTTTAAAAGAAATAGAAGCTTCTTTAGAAGATATAAATAACAAAAGATATGGGTTTTGTAAAGATTGTGGGAAGAGAATAGACAAAGATAGACTAGATATAATCCCTTATTTTAAGAATTGTATAGAATGTGCAAAGAGAGAGGATTTTAAAAGACAAAATGGAGAATATCATGATTATATAGACGAAAAACTCTTGTCTTTTAGTATTAATCCAGAAGAAAATGTATCTTATGATAGAGAAGATACTTATCAAGAAGTAGTTGAATTTAATATTGTAGACAATGATTTATCATATAGTACAGGTGATAATATGGGGATAATGGATGAAGCAGATCATGGAATTGTAGAAGATATTGAAAAGATATCTCAAGAATATTATGATGAAACTTTAGATTAAACTTCTCTGGTTTACCAGAGAAGTTTAATTAATTATATTAGTGTTGATATTGCTAAAAAAATAATATAGAATAGAAACATGTTTAAAAAAATAGGAGGAACAATTTTGATTGTTATTTTATCTATTATCATAATAATTTTAGATCAAGGAAGTAAGTTTGCAGCTACAAAATATTTAAAAGGAAGTAAACCTTATGTAATTATAAAAAATTTTTTTCAGCTGTTTTATGTTGAAAATAATGGAGCTGCTTTTGGAATTTTACAACACAAAAGAATGTTTTTTGTTATTATAACTCTATTAATTATTTCGATATTAGCTGTTTATACAATAAAGTATTATCATCGATTAAATAAAATTACTATAATTTCTTTTGGATTATTAATTGGTGGAGCAATAGGAAATTTAATAGATAGAATAAGATTAGGGTATGTAGTTGACTTCATTAGCTTTAAGTTAATACACGGTTATAATTTCCCTGTATTTAATATAGCTGATATAGCTATAGTTCTGAGCACCTTAGTTATTACTATCTTAATATTGTTTGACAAAATAGAAGTTTAGGTGATATATATGAAAAAAATTAGGATAGATGTAGATGAAGATCCTAAAACAAGACTAGATGTATATTTATCTAGCAGAATAAAGGAATTGTCTAGGACTAAAATTCAAGAGTTAATAAAAAAGGAATTAATATTAGTAAACAATAAAAAGAAAAAAACAAGATACTTAGTCAGTAAAAATGATGTGATTGATATTAGCATACCTAAACCTAAGACTGTGGAGGTGCTACCTGAAAATATAGAATTAGAAATTCTTTATGAAGATGAAGATATAGCTATAGTCAATAAACCTCAAGATATGGTAGTTCATCCGGCTCCTGGCAATTACAATAATACTTTAGTAAATGGATTATTGTTTCATATGGATCACCTTTCGACTATGGGTGGAAAGATAAGACCTGGAATAGTACATAGACTTGATAAAGATACATCTGGATTATTAGTAGTTGCAAAAAATAATTATGCCTATGAAATTTTAGTTAACCAATTTAAGGAGAGAAGTGTAAATAGGAAGTATATTGCATTAGTTTATGGTAAAATAAAAAGTGAATTCGGAATAATAAATGAGCCTATAGGTAGAAATATAAAAGATAGAAAGAAAATGGCTGTAAATTATACTAATGGAAAAGAAGCTATTACTAAATATAAGGTTTTGAAGAAGTTTGCAGATTATACCCTTTTAGAAGTAAAATTAGAGACAGGTAGAACTCATCAAATACGAGTACATTTGTCGCATATAAAGCATCCTGTATTAGGTGATATTATATATTCTCCTAGGAAAAATAATTTTAAATTAAATGGACAACTACTTCATGCTATTAAAATTGGGTTTATACATCCTAGAACTAAAAAATATATGGAATTTAAAACGGATTTACCTGACAGATTTAAAAGGGTTATAAATAAAATATATTAAAGTAGGTGATAAGTATGAAAACTAAAGCTATAATAATGAATGATAAAGCTATAAATAGAGTGGTGACACGAATTGCTAATGAAATTATTGAAAGAAATAAAGGAGCTAAAGATGTAGTTCTCGTAGGTATAAAGACCAGAGGTGTTCCTTTTGCTAATAGATTAAAAAGAAAAATAGCAGAAATAGAGGGTGAAGACATAGAGAATTATAATCTGGATATAACCTTATATAGAGATGATCTATCTGAGATAGATGATATACCAGTAATTAATGAAAAGTTTGAAGGTGAAATAAAAAATAAAATTGTAGTGTTAGTAGATGATGTTATATATACTGGTAGAACTGTAAGGGCAGCATTAGAGGCATTAATGGAAAATGGTAGACCAGCAAAAGTACAATTAGCAATATTGTTAGATAGAGGTCATAGAGAATTGCCTATTCGTGCAGATTATGTAGGGAAAAATGTGCCAACATCAAGGGATGAAATTGTAGAGGTTAAGTTTAAAGAAGTAGATAATGAAGATAAAGTAAGTATCAAAGAAATATTATCAAAATAAAAATATATTTAAGTATTTAAAGCCATATCTTAGTGATTTTTTATCAGAAGATATGGCTTTAAATATTATATTTTTTTAATTTTATTTATAGCCTTTTTAGAAGGGGTAATATTTATAGTTTTAAAGTTTTCATAGCTTACCATTCCAGGCTTTCCACCTCGGATCTTTTTAATATTTTTTCTTTCTGTAAAATCTACTGATACATTACTACTATTTTTACCTTTACTGAAATAGGCCGCCAAAGTAGATGCTTCTTCTAATGTTCCAGATGGAACCTCTTGATTATTACTTTTTTTGATAATGACATGACTACCAGGCATATTTTGAACATGTAGCCATATATCTTCACGATTTGCAAACTGTAGAGTCAAATATTCGTTTTGCCGATTGTTTTTTCCTACATATATATGAAAACCATCTTGTGAGACATAATGATGTGGTGCTGAAAGTTTAATTTTTTTCTTATTTTTATGTTTCCTTTTGTTTCTATCTCGTATATATCCTTCAGCGATTAATTCCTCTCTAATTTCATCTAATTCCTCGATCTCATTAGCATTATCTAAACTTACTAAAACATGTTCTAGATATGATATTTCTGATTCAGTTTCAGGAATTTGTTTTAAAAGTAATATCTCTGCATTTTTAAGTTTAGAATATTTTTTATAATATCTTTGAGCATTTTCTGGAGCTGAAATCTTTTTATTTAAAGGTATATTTATTAAATTTAAATTCTCATCATAAAAATTTTCTAATTGAACTTCTTCCTCTCCTTTAGGTATTCTATGAATATTTGCAGATATAATATCTGCATAAACTTTAAATTTATCGCGATCTTTACTAGATAATAATTCTTCTTTTTGTTTTACAAGTTTGTTTGTTGCTCTATCAAGTTTAATCTTAATAGTTTTCTTTATACTTTGGGATTTTTGAGATGTTTGATTAGATACATTTTTTTTTCTATATACTATATCTAATACTTCAGATATACTAGATAAAAAGTGTTTATTATTTTGTCCATACTGATTTAGATCAATGGAATAGAAAGCTATGATTTTATCTGAATTATCATTATCAATATATAAAGGAGTGAAATTTTCTTTATCTACAGTATCTAAAAATTTACTAAAGGTATCATATATTGTATTTAATTCTTCATTTTGTAAGCTTCCGATAGATCTATTAATATCAATATTAGAGTTATAACAAATTTCTTTACTTATCATAGGGCTTAAACCTATATAATTAAAATAAAAGAATTTAAATAGATCTAATTTTTGTTTTTCATTTTCTAAGAGATTATAAAATTCATCTTTTGAAGTTGTTAATGGGTTAGACTTATTTTGAGATGGTGGTATTTCATAGGTAAATCCAGGAAGAATTTGTCTAATTCTACTCATACCTTGTGAAACCCTAATAATAGAATCAATTATTTTATTGTTCTTTTTGTTTATAAGAATAATATTACTATGTCGTCCCATAATTTCAATTGCTAATCTCATCTCTGAAGACTCGCCTAGTTCATCTAAGGTAGATATATCAATGAAAATCAGTCTATCCATATTGAATTGTTCTATATTAAGAATAATTCCTCCTAAAAGATGTTTTCTAAGCAGCATGCAAAACATTGGAGGGGTTTGTGGATTTTTCTTAGCATGATTACTTAAATATATTCTAGGATTATTACTACTGGCAGATATTAATAATCTATGATTAGATCCTCTACTATGAAGGACTAAGGATAATTCATCTTCTTCTGGTTGAAAAATTCTGTCTACTCTAGATCCTAACAATTTTTCTTTTAATTCTTTAACAATAGATTTTGTTACTACACCATCAAATGACATATAAATTCCTCCAAACTTAATTTCTACCTAAAGTATATCAGTTTAATGGTTAATTATAAAGAAAATGTATATATTAATATTTCGTAACAAGTAGTAGATTATTATCATATTAAAGTATATAATGACTTATTATAGACAAATTAGGAGTGATGAATTTGATAAGGAGCATGACCGGCTATGGAAAAGGAGAACATGAAAATCAATTATATAGATTTAGTGTAGAGATGAAGTCTGTTAATCATAGATATAATGATATATATATTAGAATGCCTAAACATATATCCTATTTAGAGGAAAAGATAAAGAGAATTATTAAAAATGAGATTAAGAGAGGTAAGATAGATGTATTTATTAATCTAGAATACCTAGAAGATTCTGCAATGGATGTAAAGGTAGATATTCCTCTAGCTAAATCCTATAAATCTGCTTTAAATGAATTAATTTTAGAATTAGATCTAAAAGATTATGTTAAATTAAATAATATTTTACATATGGACAATGTAATTAATTCTGAACGAAAAGATGTAGATGAAGAAGAAATTGAGGACTGTCTCAAAAAGGCTATCAATATTGGATTAGAACAAATGGTTAATATGAGGATGGCAGAAGGTAAAGAACTTAAAGAAGATATGATATTAAAATTAAAAAATGTAGAAGAAAACTTAATATTTATAGAAAAGAGAGCTCCTAATGTAGTATTAGAGTATAAAGAAAAATTAAGTGAAAGAATAGAAGAATTATTAAATGATGATATAGACTTAGATGAAGACAAATTGAATAATGAAGTTGCATTCTTTGCTGATAGAAGTAGTATAGATGAAGAAATTGTGAGGCTAAAAAGTCATATAAAGCAATTTTATTTAATATTAGAAGAAGAGAATAGTATAGGAAGAAAATTAGATTTTTTAATTCAAGAACTAAATAGGGAAATTAATACTATTGGTAGTAAATCTAATGATATAAGTATTTCTAAACTAGTAGTAGATATAAAAAGTGAATTAGAAAAAATAAGAGAGCAAGTTCAAAATATTGAATAATAAGGATGAGTTTGTATGGATATAAAAATGATTAACGTAGGATTTGGAAATATTGTTTCGGCAAATAGGATTATTACTGCAGTAAGTCCTGATTCAGCTCCTTTAAAGAGAACAATACAGGAAAGTAGGGATAATGGTTATTTGATAGATGCTACATATGGAAGAAGAACTAGAGGAGTAATAGTAATGGATAGTGGCCATATAGTATTGACTGCACTACAACCTGAAACTATTGCCAAGCGTTTGTCATCTAATGAAATAAGTGAGGAATAATATGTGGAAGGATGGTGGATGAAGTTGTCACAAGGTTTTTTATTAGTTATATCAGGTCCGTCAGGATCTGGGAAAGGTACTGTAAGTCACAAATTATTAAGTCAAAATCAAGACATTATATTTTCTGTTTCAGCAACTACCAGAAGACCAAGAGTAGGAGAAATAGATGGAGAAAATTATTTTTTCTTAGAAGAGAAAGAATTTAAAGATATGACTCAAAACAATGAGTTTTTAGAATATGCTTTTGTTCATAATAATTATTATGGAACACCAAGGAAATTTGTATTAGATGAAATAGATAAAGGTGAAATAGTATTATTAGAGATAGACGTACAAGGTGCTTTACAAATTAAAAAGAATTATAAAAATGTTGTGTTTGTATTCTTATTACCTCCAACTATGGATGAGTTGAGAAACCGTATAGTTAAAAGAGGAACTGAATCTCAAGAAGATATAGAGAGAAGATTTAAGAATGCTTTTGAAGAATTAAATTTTGTAGGGGAATATGATTATTTTGTTGTAAATGATAAAGTGGAAAATGCAGTTCAAAATATAGAAAATATTATTGAAGCTGAAAAGTTAAGAGTAAAACGTCATTCTGATATTAAGAATAAAATTATTTCAAAGGAGGAAGATTAATGTTAAATCCATCATTTGATCATGTATTAGACGAAGGTGACAATAGATATACACTAATTATGTTGACAGCTAAAAGAGCTAGGCAAATAATTGATGGTAGTCCGGTATTAGTAGAGACTGATTCAGGACAACCGGTTACTATAGCAATAGAAGAAATTATTGAAGATAAGGTAAAGTATAAAAATCCGACTATAGATAATGTAAAGTAGGTGTAAAGGATGCTAAAAGGAAAAAATATATTATTAGGAGTAACTGGAGGAATAGCTGTATATAAAGTAGCCGATTTAGTTAGTAGATTGAGAAAACAAAATGCGAATGTCGAAGTTATTATGACTGATGCAGCTATGGAATTTGTAAATCCAATGACTTTTCAAACTATGTCTAATAGACCAGTTCATACCGATATGTTTAATAAAATTCATGTATATGATGTCGAACATATTTCTTTGGCTCAGAAAGCAGATATTATATTAGTTGCTCCAGCTACTGCTAATACAATAGGGAAAATAGCTAACGGTATGGCAGATAATTTATTAACTACTGTCATTATGGCTTCTAAATCTAAACTGATTTTTGCTCCTGCTATGAATACTGATATGTATAATAATCCTATAGTTCAAGAAAATATTAGGAAGTTAGAATCTCTAGGTAGCAAATTTATTCCACCAGGTATAGGATTATTGGCTTGTGGGGATTATGGAGCAGGAAAGATGGCAGAACCTGAGGACATAGTAGAGTATGTAAGATCATCACTAGTAGAAAAAGACCTGTTAAACAAGAAAATAGTTATAACAGCTGGGCCTACTATTGAATATTTAGATCCTATACGGTATATTTCGAATCATTCGAGTGGGAAGATGGGTTATGCTTTAGCAAAAAAAGCTAGTGAACGAGGAGCAAAAACAATATTAATATCTGGGCCTACTTCTTTAACTCCTCCTATAGGTGTAGAAGTTGTTAATGTTAACACAACTGAAGAAATGTTTAAAGCTGTAGGAATATATTTTGATGAATGTGATGCTTTAATTAAAGCTGCTGCACCTTCAGATTATAAACCAAGTAAAGTTGAAGAGAATAAGATTAAAAAGAAAGAACAAGAAGATGAGGAATTAAATATTAAGTTTATGAAAAATACTGATATTGTAAAATATTATGGTAATTTAAAAGAAGATCAAATAGTAGTAGGATTTGCTGCAGAGACTGAAAATCTATTAGATAATGCTATGGAAAAAATAGAGAAAAAGAACTTAGATTTTATAGTTGCAAATGATATTACTAAAAAAGGTGCAGGATTTAATAAAGATACTAATATTGTAAACATTATAGACAGAAATACTAATATAGATAAATATCCTATAATGAGTAAAGAGAAAGTAGCTAATATAATTATTGATAAAATAATTAGTACAATAGATAATAAAAGCTAGTATATACTAGCTTTTATTTTTTCAAAATAAAGGGGATTTTTATGAGTAGAAAGTATGGAAAAGTAATTGTAGATAATAAAGCTTCTGAACTAGATAGGCTATTTACATACATTATAGATGAAGAGCATACAGATATAATTAAAAAAGGTATGAGGGTAATAGTTCCTTTTGGAAGAGGTAATAAAATTGTAAATGCTTTATTAGTAGATATGGATACAGAATTTCATGGAGATTATAAATTAAAGAAAATAATAGATATATTAGATGATAAGCCTATTATATCTTCAAAATTAATAGATTTAGGAATGTGGATTAAAAAATCTTATTTATCCTCTTATAGAAGTGCTTTTCAACCAATATTACCACCTGGAGACTATAAAAAGGTAAACTCTTTTGTTTCTTTAAAGTTTGCTAATCCTAAACATGTTTCTATAGAGGAAAAAAAGATAATAGATTATTTAAAAGATAAAGATATAGTGTTATTATCTGATTTGAAAAAGGAGACAAACATTCCATATATTAATAAGTATTTAAATTCATTAGAACATTCGGGAATAATCGAGACTACTATTGATATAAGAACTACTATTACCAAGAAAAAGATAAAATGGGTCAAGTTAAAGGATTTTGATATAGAATTAGATGAAATTATTGATATTATAGGGAATAGAGCGAAAAAGCAGATTCAAATAGCGCAATATCTTTATAATAGTGGAGAGCTGGAAGTTAATAAAGTATTAAAAGAATTAAAAACTAGTTTAAGTGTATTAAGGGCTTTAGAGGATAAAGGTATAGTGGAAATATTTGATAAAGAAGTTGACAGGGAACCTATTAAAAGGGAAATTCCAAAATATCATAAACATGTTTTAAGTAGTAAACAAAGAAAGGTATTTGATCAGATCAATTATTATGCTGATAATAAATTAAACAACAGATTTTTGATTCATGGTGTTACAGGCAGTGGTAAGACTGAGATATACTTACAATTAGTAGAAAAAATGCTAGAAAAAAATAAAGATTCTATTATATTAGTTCCAGAAATATCTCTAACTCCCCAGACTATAGATCGATTTGTAGGTAGATTTGGTGATAATGTAGCGATACTTCATAGTAGATTATCTCAAGGAGAGAGATTTGATCAGTGGAGAATGATTAAAGAAGGAAAAGTTAAAATAGTAATTGGTGCAAGATCTGCTGTATTTGCACCTTTTTCAAATCTAGGTCTAATTATAATAGATGAAGAACATGAATCTACTTATAAATCTTCACAAAATCCTAAATATGATACTGTTGAAGTTGCATCAAAAAGAATAGATATGGATGATGGAATATTAGTATTAGGAACCGCTACCCCTTCTATAGAAACTTATAATAAAGCACTTAATAGAGATATTAAATTATTAGAATTAGCAGAGAGAGTCAACAAAAAAGAAATGCCAGAAATTCAATTAGTAGATATGCGGGATGAATTAAATAAGGGTAATAGATCGATGTTTAGTAATTCTCTTTATAGAGAAATAGAAAATACTTTAAAGAATAAAAAGCAAATTATCCTATTTTTAAATAGACGAGGTTTTTCCACTTTTGTATCCTGTCGTAAATGTGGATATGTAGCAAAATGTGAAAATTGCGATATCTCTATGACCTATTATAGACATATTAATAAATTACGTTGTCATTATTGTGGAATTACAGAAGAAGTACCTATAGTTTGTCCCGAATGTAAAAGTAAATATATTAAACATTTTGGAGTAGGGACAGAACAAGTAGAAAAACTAACTAGGGAAACTTTTCCTGAAGTAAAAGTAGCAAGAATGGACCGAGATACTACTACTAGTAAGGATAGTTACGAAGAAATACTAACTGACATGAAAAATAAAAAAATTGATATATTGATAGGTACTCAGATGATTGCAAAAGGATTAGATTTTGAAAATGTAACTTTAGTAGGAATCATAGCTGCTGACACGACTATAAACTTACCAGATTATAGATCACCTGAGAATTCATTTCAATTAATAACACAAGTCGCAGGTAGAGCTGGTAGAGGAAAACATAAAGGTAAGGTAGTTTTACAAACTTATAATCCAAAACATTATAGTATAGTGTATGCAAAAGCACAGGCTTATAAAAGTTTTTATAATACAGAAATCACTTTAAGAAAAGAGTTTTTGTATCCACCTTTTATTAAATTAATAAATATTTTGATTTATGGTGAAGACCAATATAAAGTTGGTAATTTGTCTAAAAAAGTATATAATATTATTGGAAGAGTGATCCATGGTATGTATAAGGATAGGTATAGAGATTATATTATAGGACCTTATCCTGCACCTTTAGAAAGAATTAAAAACAATTATAGATATCAAATATTAATTAAAAGTCAAATTGAAGAACTAGATAAAATAAAAGATTTGGTTTATAAAGTTTGTATTTCTAATGAATATAATTTAGATATGAAAGATTTAAAAATAAGTATAGATATTAATCCAATATCTATTTTATAGTGGAAGGAGTTATATGTATGGCATTAAGAAAGATTAGATTGGAAGGAGATCCAATACTAAGAAAAAAAGCAAGAGAAGTTGAAAATGTAGATGATAGAGTAAAGACTTTATTAGATGATATGGTAGATACTATGAATGAAGCTAACGGTATAGGTTTAGCTGCACCTCAGGTTGGAATATTAAGAAGGGTAATAGTTATTGATATAGGAGATGGACCTATTAAATTAATAAATCCTGAATTTGTAGATAAAAATGGTGAACAGGTTGAAGTAGAAGGATGTCTATCGATACCTAATTTAGCTGGAACTGTAAAAAGACCTAATTGGGTAAAAATAAAATATATAGATATAAATAATGAAGAGCGAATTATTGAAGGTGATGGTTTATTAGCTAGGGTATTATGTCATGAAATAGATCATTTAGATGGTATACTATATACAGATAAGGTTATAGAATATGTAGATTTAGAAGAAGAGGGTGAGTAATTATAATATGAAAATAATTTATGCCGGTACTCCAGATTTTGCAGTGCCTACATTAGAAAGATTGTATAATGAAAACTATAATATCCAATTAGTTATAACTCAAAAAGATAGACGACGAGGGAGAGGTAAAAAGAAACAATATACTCCTGTGAAACAGAAAGCTAAGGAATTGGATTTAGAGGTATTTCAACCAGAGGATATTAACAATGAGGAATCCATTGAAAAACTTAAGGATTTAAATCCAGATATAATGATAGTGGCAGCCTTTGGGCAAATATTTAAAAAAGAAGTTCTTGAAATACCTAAATATGGATGTGTAAACCTTCATGCATCATTATTGCCTAAATATAGAGGAGCAGCACCTATTAATTGGGCAATAATAAAAGGTGAGAAAGAGACGGGAATCACTCTTATGGATATGGAGGAAGGTTTAGATACAGGAGATATTATTAGAAAACAATCTATTACTATAGAGAAAGATGATGATAGTCAATCAATTCATGATAAATTATCTATTTTAGGATCTGATTTATTGATTGAAACTATAGAGGATATTGTAAAAGTTACTGTAAAAAGAGTGCCACAGGATGAAGACTTATCAACTTATGCACCGATGTTGTTTCGAGATACAGGAAAGATTGATTGGAATCAAAGTGCCGAAGATATATTTAATTTAATTAGAGGATTAAAACCTTGGCCAGGTGCATATACAAATTATAAAGATGAAGTAGTAAAAATCCATAAAGCTAGCATTTCATCTAGAATAAAAAATGGAGAACCAGGTGAAATTGTTAAAGTGGATAACAGTGGAATATATGTAAATGCTTTAGATGATACTATAGTTATTGAAGAACTACAATTTCCAAATAAAAGAAAAATGAAAACTAAGGATTACTTAGCTGGTAATTCTATTGAATTGAATACCATACTAGGATAATATTAGGAAGGAAATTAAATC
Organism: Tissierellaceae bacterium; assembly: GCA_035301545.1. Taxonomy (GTDB): domain Bacteria; phylum Bacillota; class Clostridia; order Tissierellales; family Tissierellaceae; genus DATGUA01. The sequence continues at coordinate 16,616 of DATGUA010000045.1, forward strand.
ATGCCTAGAATTGGAGGATTATATGTGGATTCCTCATGGTTTATTTATGTTTTACCTGCTTTGATTTTAGCATCTTTTGCTCAGATGAAAGTAAGTAATCCTTACAATAGATATTCTAGGGTAAATAGTGGAACAGGAGTTACAGGAGCTCAGATAGCAAGAACTATATTAGATAAAAATGGACTTACTGATATTAGAATAGAACAAACTTCTGACAAACTATCAGATTATTATGATCCTAGAACTAAGGTTGTAGGATTGTCGAAATCTACTTATGAAGGTAGTAGTGTTGCATCAATGAGTATTGCTGTCTATGAAGTAGGGCATGCTTTGCAACACGCAGATGGATATTTTCTATTAGTTTTGAGAAATAATATGGCACCAGTAATAAATATTAGTTCTGGATTAGTATGGATATTTGTTATGTTAGATTTTTTTATTAAGTAGGCCTTTTTGATAGAAGTAGGAATAATTATGTTTTTAGCTGTAGTTATTTTTCAGGTTATTACACTACCTGTAGAATTTAATATTAGTAGAAGGGTATTAATACAGCTAGAGGATAGAATATCTCCGACAGACAAGATAAAGCCGTCTAGGAATATGTTAAAAGATGCAGCCTTTACTTATGTAGCATCTACATTAGTTGCAATAGGTGAACTTTTAAGATTGCTGGTTTTAACTAGCAATAGATGAAGATAAGAGTAGAACTTATCTTAATAAAAAAGCAAAAATCATTCTTTATTATTAGCTAATAATAAAGAATGATTTGCTATGAGGTGATTAATTGGGACAAGTTGAATTGAACAGTATGACTTTAGAAGAATTAAAAGAATATATGAAATATTTAGGAGAAAAAGGTTTCAGAGGCGAGCAGATATTTACTTACTTTCATAAAAATAAAGAAGTAGATATTACACAGTTACAAGTTCTTCCTAAAAAATTGAGAAATAAGTTATTTAAAAAAGAAATAATAAATAAGACTAGTATATTAGAGAGATTAGATTCAAATATAGATGATACTAGTAAATATTTATTTCTATTAGAAGATAAGAATATAGTAGAAGGAGTTTTCATGAGATATCCTCATGGGGTATCTGTATGTATATCTACTCAAGTAGGATGTAAAATGGGATGTAGATTTTGTGCTTCAACTAAAGGAGGTTTAGTAAGAAATTTAACTCCAGCAGAAATGGTTAATCAAATATATTTAATGGAAAGGGATATGGGTGTAGATATAAATAATATCGTATTAATGGGAAGTGGTGAACCACTAGATAATTATGATAATGTAATTAAGTTTTTAAATATTATCCATGATTCAAAAGGTCATAATATTAGTTATAGAAATATTACATTATCTACCTGTGGTATAGTTCCTGAAATATATGATTTAGCAGATGAAGGTTTACCGATAACCTTATCTATTTCATTACATTCTCCTTTTAATAAGGCAAGATCTAAAATGATGCCAATTTCTAGGACTTATAATATTTCAAATTTAATAGATGCATGTATCTATTACGAAAAAGCTACCAATAGGAGAGTGAGTTTTGAATATACATTAATTGAGGGTGTAAATGATAAAAAAGAGGATGCTGAAAAATTATCTCATCTTTTAAAGGATCTAAAAAGTCATGTAAATTTAATTCCATTAAATCCAATAAAAGAGTATAATAAGGAAAGACCAGAATTAAATTCCTTAAAAAGATTTAAAGAAATGTTAGGTACATATAATGTAAATACAACTATACGGCAGGAAAAAGGTTTAGATATTAATGCTTCTTGTGGACAATTAAGAAGAGATTATCTAAATAAAAGTAATTAAATTAATTCTATTTGAGGTGATATAATGATCGCGGAAGGGTTATCGGATTCTGGCCTAGTTAGAGAAAATAATCAAGATTTTTACTTTCTATCCAGAGATTTAAATTTTCCTTTATATATTGTAGCGGATGGTATGGGAGGACATAATGCTGGTAATATTGCTAGTAATATGGCAGTAAGTATTATAGAGGATATTTTTCTATTTAATAGGAAAAAACTAGATACAGAAAAGGGAGTATTTAGTACAATAAAAGAGGCAATAAAGACAGCTAATTATAAAATTTATAATAAGTCTTCAGATGATAAAAGTTGTTCAGGTATGGGTACTACTGTAACTTTAGTATATATATTGAATGACACTGTATATATTGGACATGTAGGAGATAGTAGAGCCTATTATATTAAAAATACAAGTATAGAACAGATAACAGAAGATCATTCATTAGTCTATGAATTAATTAAAAAAGGGAATATTACAACAGAAGAAGGTGAGAATCACCCTCGAAAGAATGCTATTACTAGGGCAGTAGGAACAAATGATATTGTGAAGATAGATATATATACTAAAGAATATAAAAAAGGACATAAGCTTTTAATTTGTAGTGATGGGTTAACAGATATGGTTAATAATAATAGAATATTAGATATAGTTAATAGAGATGAGGATATTATGAGTAAGTGTAAAAAATTAATCAAAGATGCAAAAGACAATGGTGGATTAGATAATATTACTATAATATTATTAGAGTTTTAGAAATGAGGTGAAAAAGTGATTGGTAAAATTTTAGCTGATAGATATGAAATTGTAGAACAAATTGGTGAGGGGGGAATGGCCTTAGTTTATAAGGCTAGGTGTAAATTATTAAATAGATATGTTGCTATTAAAGTTCTTAGAAATGAATTTGTAAAAGATGATGACTTTGTAAAGAAATTTGATAGAGAGTCACAGGCTGTTGCTAGTTTATCTCATCCTAATATATTAAATATTTATGATGTTGGTGTTGAAAAAGTAGAAGATAAAAATGTACATTATATAGTAATGGAGTATATAAGAGGAAAAACTTTAAAAGATATTATTAAGGAAAAGGGTAAATTAGATCTTGATGAAACTATTAATTACTCGATACAAATAGGAAATGCTCTAAAACATGCACATTTAAATAATATTGTTCATAGAGATATAAAACCACAAAATATTATGGTAACTGAAGAAAATATAATAAAAGTTACAGATTTTGGAATAGCTAGAGCAGCAACTGAATCAACTATGACTGTAACTTCTGAAGCTTTAGGATCTGTTCATTATCTTTCACCAGAACAAGCTAGAGGTGCTTATACGGACGAAAAATCTGATATATATTCTTTAGGAATAGTTATGTATGAAATGATAACAGGAAAAACGCCATTTAAAGGTGAAACACCTGTATCCGTAGCACTAAAACATGTTCAAGATGAAATAGTACCGCCAGGTATGATAGATGATAGTATTCCAGATAATCTAGAAGCTATTATACTAAAATGTGTAGAAAAAAGACAAGCAGATAGATATGATAATATAGAAGACTTGCTAGATGACTTAACAAATATTAAAAATAATAAAGGTAGAACATTTATTGCTGATAGTGATGATAGTGATTCTCCTACAAGAATGATACCAGTTATTGAAGATGAAGATATAAAGGATATATCTAATAAATCAAGAAAGAAAAAGAAGAAGAAAAAAGAAGATAGTAGAATGAAACCTATTATCTTAGCTATAGTACTGGCTTTTATTATAGTGTCAGTTGGGTTATTTGGATATGCAAGAATTAGGGATTTCTTTAAGGACTCTGAGGTTATAGTTCCTGAAGTAATTGGAATGTTGGAAGATGAAGCCAGAGAAGTAATTGAATCAAAAGGTTTAGAATTTGAAGTAGCTGGAACTACTAAGAATGATGATTTTAATGATGGAGAAGTTGTGAGTCAAAATGTTAAAGAAGGTGCAAAGGTTAAAGAGGGATATACTATAAAAGTTACTGTAAATGAAGGAGAAGAAACAGTAAGTGTACCAAGCTTAATTAATAAGACACTGAAGGAAGCTGAAGACTTATTAGAGGAGCTAGGATTAAAGATAGGAACAATGAAAGAGGAATTTTCAAATACCACACCTAAAGATATGATAATGAGGCAAGAACCAGAAGCTTCTACTCAATTAGAATCAGGGTCAAGTGTAAATATAGTTATTAGTAAGGGTGAAGAAGTTAAGAAGGTAGTTATGCCTAATTTAATAGGAAAAAATTCTATAGAAGCTAGGAATACTCTTTTAGGCTTAGGTTTAGAAGTAGGGGAAATTAAAGAAGAACCTAATAGAGAACATTCAGAAGGAATTGTATTCCGCCAGTCCTATTCAGCAGGAATAGAATTAGATAGTAAAACAACTGTAGATTTATATGTGAGTACTGGATTTATAGAAGAGGAGCCAGAAGAAGATAATTCTGAAGATGAAGAAGAAAAGCAGAAACAAGAAGATTCAGATTCGGTAGAAGATGAAGATAGGGATGCTGAGGAAGATGAAGAAGATGAGGAGGATGACAAAGAAGATAGGGAAGATGACAAAGAAGATAGGGAAGATGAGGCTGAGGGAGAGGAAGAAGATCAAGATGAGTAAAGAGGTGAATAGATGTTAGATGGTATAATTGTAAAAGGTGTAGGTGGATTCTATTATGTAAAGACTTCACAAGGTGTTATTGAAAGTAGAGCTAGGGGAGTATTTAGAGAGGATAAACTTACTCCTTTAGTAGGAGATAAAGTGAAAATAAGAATAAGTGAAGAGGATAATACAGGATATGTAGTGGAAGTATTGCCTAGAACGAGTCAATTATCCAGACCTCCAGTAGCAAATATAACTCAAGCTATTGTAGTTATGAGTATAAGGAAGCCTAAAATAAATACCTGGCTTTTAGATAAATTCTTAATAATGGCAGAATATGAAAATTTAGATATTATAATATGTTTAAATAAATCTGATTTAGATGAAGAAGATATTATGAAATATAAGAGAATTTATGAAAATGTAGGATATAAGGTGTTAATTACTAATATAGAAGAACCTATTGGTATAGACCAACTCAAAGAAGAATTATTAGATCATGTAAGTGTTTTTGCTGGACCTTCTGGTGTAGGGAAATCTTCCCTACTAAATGAAATTAAGCCTGAACTTGAATTAGAAATAGGAGATGTAAGCCTTAGAACAGAAAGAGGAAAACATACTACAAGGCATGTTGAATTGTTAGAATTAGGAAATAACTCTTATGTTTTAGATTCTCCTGGGTTTAGTTCTCTCAATTTAGATTTTATAGAAGATGAAACAATAGTTAGAAGATTGTTTCCTGAAATCTATAAATATGGAACAGAATGTAAGTTTCAAAGCTGTTTACATGATAAAGAACCAGGATGTGCCGTAAAAATATATGTAGATGAGGATATAATTTGTAGTTCTAGATACGAAAATTATATATCCTTATTAAATGAAGTAAAAAACATTAGGAGGTATTAAAATGGCTAAATTAGCACCTTCCTTATTAGCAGCAAATTTCGCAATACTTAAGGAAGAGATTCAAAAGATAGAAAAGGGTGGAGCTGATTATCTTCATTTAGATGTTATGGATGGAAATTTTGTTCCTAATATTTCTTTTGGAGCACCAGTAATTAAAAGCCTTAAGAATATAACAGATCTTTCGTTTGATGTACATTTAATGATAGATAAACCTGAAAGATATATTGAAGATTTTGTAAATGCTGGGGCAGATATAGTAACTGTACAAGAAGAATCAACTACACATCTTCATAGAACTATACAAATGATAAGATCTTTAGGGGTAAAAGCAGGCATATCTTTAAATCCTGCTACTCCATTAGAAAACATAAAATATATTATAGATGATTTAGACTTACTTCTTATTATGAGTGTAAATCCTGGATTTGGTGGTCAATCTTTTATTCCCTCTATGAAGGAAAAGATTAAAGAAGGGAGAAAAATGATAGATAAAATAAATACTAATATAATACTAGAAGTAGATGGAGGAGTGAAATTAGATAATGTATCAGAAGTAGTCGAATGTGGTGCAGATTTAGTGGTTTCAGGTTCTGATATATTTGGTGCTGAGGATATAGTTAAAAGAACAAGAGATTTTAAAAATAAAATTGAATAATAAATATTAGTATGGTAAAATAGATCAATTACAATATTATAACGAGTAACACTGGGGGGGCTAAAGCTGAGAGTGGATTAATCCCGACCCTTATAACCTGAACTAGATAATACTAGCGGAGGGAAGTGTGGATAAGAGATTATACCCATTGCCCTTAGGTAATGGGTGTTTTGTATTTAAGGAGGTATAAAATGTATAATAGAAACAGGATTAAAGTTTTAAGTGAGGGTGGAATAATGATTGCGCTTTCATTATTATTAAATCAAATAAAGATTTATCAAGCACCAAATGGTGGATCAGTAACAGCAGGCAGTATGATCCCAATAATATTATTTGCTTTAAAATGGGGAGTAAAGCCAGGTATAGCAGTAGGAAGTGTTTATGGAATTTTAGATTTTATATTTAAACCTTATTTCTTCCATTGGGGACAATTCCTATTAGATTATCCTATAGCTTATGGTCTGTTAGGATTAGCAGGAATAGGACATATCACTACAGATGAGGGGTTGAGAGATTATATTAGATTGATAGGAGGAATTCTATTTGCAATATTTAGTAGGATGATAGCTCATGTATTATCTGGTGTAATATTTTTTTCTGAAGCTGCAGGTACAGAGAATCCTTGGATATATTCTATAGGATATAATATGAGTTATTTAGTACCAGAATTAATTATTTCTATAGTAGTTTTAGTGTTGATATGGAAACCTTTAAAAAGAGTGGTATTCAATGAAAGTATAAAATGATAGGAGATTACTTATGAAAGGATTATTAATTGCTAATGGTGATATTGGAAATTATTATAAATTGAAACAATCAGTAGATAAATATGATTATATAGTATGTGTAGATGGTGGACTACATCATTGTATGAGGATTGAAAAAATTCCAGATATAATTATTGGAGATTTAGATTCTATTGATGATAGAGGATTAATATTTTTAGAAAAAAACAATATAGAGATTATTCAACATCCTAGAATGAAGGATAAAACAGATACAGAATTAGCTTTATCTCATATGGTTAATAAAGGGTTTGAAGATATTAGTTTAATAGGTGTAACTGGATCTAGGATGGATCATACTATGGCTAATATATTTTTGCTTAAGAAATTTAATAAGGAAGGGGTAAAAATAAGAGTAATAAACGATAACAATATTATTTATTATGTTAATGAGTATATAAGACTTGAAAAACGGAAGAATATAAATATATCTATTATTCCATTAACAGAAACTGGATCAATAGTTACGTTAGAGGGTTTTCTATATCCTTTGGATAAAGAATATATTAAATTTGGGTCAACTTTAGGTATAAGTAATGAAATTACAAATAAGTATGGAATTATAAGGATTAAAAAAGGAGATGTACTAATAATGGAATCAAAAGATTAAACAAATTTGTCACCTATCTGCCTTGATTGAATATTATAATACAAAGGAGATTTAGGGGTGATCTTATGAGAAGGCGTTTTGACAGACATAGGAATAAAAATAAAAGGATGGTTGGGACTGCATTGTCTATAATCGGATTACTTATTATTATAAATATAATGTCTATGAGATTTCTTCTTCTTTTAATAGGAGTGGCTTTAGTTTTAATGGGTGGATTATTATATATAAAATAAGGCTACTTTATCTTAGTAGCCTATTAATTATAATGCTCTTTTAACATATCCTGATTTTAAACATTTTGTGCATACATTGATTCTTTTTACTGAACCATCTACGATGGCTCTTACTTTTCTTATATTAGGTTTCCAACTTCTATTGCTTTTAATATTAGAGAATGAAACTTTATTACCGAAGACCTTACCTTTGTCACATACTTCACAACGTCTAGCCATAAGACGACACCTCCTTAATAAATCCTAAACAAATTTTCAACATATACTTAAACTTTTATAAGTATTAATTATTTACCAATAATAACATACTATATTCTAACACAATAAGCTATATAAATGCAACTAAAAATATTTGTATAATACTTTGATTTGTTTGAATAGAAATACAGATAGAATTAGTTGAACTATTTGTTGGTTTAATGTAAAATGTTAACTATGGTATATCTAGTATAAGGAGGAGATTATTTATGTCAGTTAAAACTGATACAGACCTAGGTATGATTATAATTGATGATAATGTAATAGCCAGAATAGCTGGTGTAGCAGCTATGGAGAGTTACGGAATTGTTGGAATGGCTTCCAAAAATGCTACAGATGGATTAATTGAATTATTAAAATGGGATCATTTAACTAAAGGAATTAAAGTTTATTCAAAAGAGGATCTAGTGACTATAGATTTACATGTAATATTAGAATATGGCGTAAAAATATCAGTAGTTGCGGATAATATTATTGAAAAAGTAAAGTTTAATGTGGAAAAATTAACTGGGCAAAAAATAGATGAAATAAATGTATTTGTTCAGGGCATAAGAGTAGGAGAATAGTTTAGGGAGGTACTATATTTGAAAATGGAAATAATAGATGGGGTAATGTTTAAAAATGCCCTTAAAGGAGCTGCAAAGCTTTTAGAAAATAATATGGAGGAGGTAAACTCCTTAAATGTTTTTCCTGTTCCAGATGGTGATACAGGTACTAATATGTCTTTGACAATGAATTCTGCCGTAAAGAAAGGATTATCTGCAGAAGATGGTGATACTTATGAAATAGCTTTATCTACTAGCCAAGGATCCTTAATGGGAGCTAGAGGGAATTCAGGTGTAATACTGTCACAATTGTTTAGAGGATTGTCTAACGGACTAAAAGGAAGCAGGACTATAGATGTACCTACATTTGCAAATGGGCTCCAACAGGCAGCTGAAACAGCTTATAATGCTGTTATGAAACCAACAGAAGGGACAATATTAACTGTAGCTAGAGAATGTGGTGAATTTGCCATTTCTATTAGTAAAACGGAGAAAGATATTGTTAGTTTTTTAGAAAGGGTTATTAAACATGGGAATGATACATTAAATAAAACTCCAGATATGTTACCTGTCTTAAAACAAGCTAATGTGGTGGATGCTGGTGGTAAAGGGTATATGTATGTTTTAGAAGGTATGTATAATTCTCTTGCAGGTATTGAAAATTATGAAAGTTTTGAAGAGGAAACTGTTGAAGAAAAATATATCGATAGACAGTCTATAGATACTGATAAGATTGAATATGGTTATTGTACTGAGTTTATCATAAATGCAGAAAATGCAGATATTGATAAGTTAAGAGAAGAACTTTCTATTGATGCTGACTCCCTATTAGTAGTAGGTGGAGATGATATTATTAAAATTCATATACACACTAATAATCCAGGCTTAATCTTAGAAAAAGGATTAAAACTAGGTGAATTAAGTGATATAAAGATAGATAATATGAGATATCAGCATGAAGAAGTATTATTAAAAGACGAATTACTTGCAATGGAAGATAAGAAAAAAGAAGAAACTAAGAAATTTTCTTTTGTATCTGTTTCTATCGGTGAGGGATTAGACCAAGTATTTAAGGAGTTAAATGTGGATTATGTTCTGTCAGGAGGACAGACTATGAATCCTAGTACTGAAGATATATTAAAAGCTATAGATAATACTAAAGGTGAAAATATATTTATATTACCAAACAATAAAAATATTATTTTAACAGCAGAGCAAACAAAAGAATTATCAGATAAAAATATAATAATTATTCCAACTAGGTCTATACCAGAAGGAATAGGTGCCTTATTAGGTTTTGATGAGAGTTTATCTGTAGAAGAAAACGAAAAAAATATGACTGAGTATATAGAGGATGTTTATACAGGAGAAGTAACTTATGCAGTTAGAGATACGTCCTATAATGATACGAAGATAGATAAAGATGATATTATTGGCATATCAGATGATGAGATAGTGACTTCAGGAAAAGATATAAATAAAGTGGCAAAAGACTTAATTAACAGTATGATGAACGATGATATATCTATTATTAGTATATTTTATGGTAATAATATAGAAGACAAAGAAGTTGAAAAATTAGCAGATCTGTTAGAGGAAAAATATGAAGATGTAGATGTAGAAGTGGTGTTTGGTGGGCAGCCATTATATTATTATATATTTTCCCTAGAATAAACCCTGATCAGGGTTTATTCTAGTTTTTGATAAATAGGAGGGGTTATTCATGGATAATCTATCTATGAATGTACAATATATAAAAGGAGTTGGCCCTAAACGAGCTAAAAAATTGAGAAAATTAGGGGTAAGTAATATATTTGATCTATTATACTATGTTCCTAGAGATTATGAAGATAGATCAAGATTTGTCACATTAAAGGAAACTATTATTGGAGAGAAATCTAGTTTAGAAATTGAAGTTGTAGGACCAAGTCAGATTATTAAACCTCGAAGAAATATGTCTATTTTAAAAATACCTTTTAGAGATTCTAGTGGTAATGGGTATTTAGTATGGTTTAATCAGGATTATCTTAAATATAAGTTTAAAATAGGGGACAAATATAGGGTTAATGGAAAAATAAATAGAATGGGTACGGAAATGCAAGTTATGAATCCGGTTTTTGAAAATATAAATCAGAACAATAATGTAGGTAAAATAGTGCCTATATATGATTTGACCAAAGGATTAACTAATAATGCGATTAAAAAGATTATATATAATGGTTTGAAAGAACACCTACCTAAAATTGATGAATCCTTACCAATAGATATTAGAGAAAAATATGAATTAATTGGAATTAAAGAGGCAATAAAAAATATTCATATGCCACAAAATTTAACTAAGTTACAAGAGGCAAGAAGAAGATTAGTATTTGAAGAGTTATTAATTTTACAATTAGGATTAATAACAATAAAACAAAAAAATCTTGAAGAAAATACAGGTATATCATTTCCTAATATAAATGAAGTAGGTAAATTTATAAATAATTTACCTTTTGAATTGACATCTGCTCAAAATAGAGTTTTTAAAGAAATACAAAAAGATATGGATACTAATAAACAGATGAATCGATTAGTTCAAGGTGATGTAGGCTCAGGTAAAACCATTGTAGCTGCATTATCTATGTTTAGAGCTGTAAAGTCAGGATATCAAGCATCAATGATGGCTCCAACAGAAATTTTAGCAACACAACATTATCAGTCATTAAGTGAACAATTTAAGGATTATAATATTAGATGTGAATTATTAGTTGGTTCCTTAAGTGATAAGCAAAAAGCAGAGGTTTTAAAAGATTTAAAGAATGGAAATATAGATGTTTTAATAGGTACTCATGCGTTAATTCAAGATACTGTAGAATTTAATAATTTAGGACTTGTTATTACCGACGAGCAACATAGATTTGGAGTAAGACAGAGAGAGGATTTAAACAGGAAAGGATTTTCACCAGATGTCCTAGTTATGACTGCAACACCTATACCACGTACCTTAGCATTAATATTGTATGGAGATTTAGATATGTCTATTATTGATGAATTACCACCAGGTAGAAAGGAAATAGAAACTTATGCTGTAGGTGAAGCACTTACAGAAAGGGCACTTAAATTTATTCAAAAACAAGTTCTTGAAGGTAGACAAGCTTATATAGTATGTCCTTTAATTGAGGAAGCAGAGGAAGGAAATTTAAATTCTGCTGAAAAATTATATAATGTTCTAAAAAGTGGTATCTTTAAAAATTATGAAGTAGGTTTATTACATGGTAAGATGAAAGTATCAGATAAAGATAATATAATGAATTTATTTAAAAATAATGAAATAGATATCTTAGTATCAACCACTGTAATAGAAGTAGGTGTAGATGTACCTAATTCTAATATTATGATGGTTTATAATGCAGAGAGATTTGGACTTGCTCAGCTACATCAATTAAGAGGAAGAGTAGGGAGAGGCGAGTATCAATCGTATTGTATATTAATAAATAGTAGTAATGGAAAAATAGCAAGAGAAAGAATGAGAATATTACAAAATTCATCTGATGGATTTGTGATTTCAGAAAAGGATTTAGAATTAAGAGGGCCAGGTGAATTTTTTGGAACTAAGCAGCATGGATTACCAGAGCTTAAAATTGCCAATTTATTTAAAGATATGGAAATATTAAAATTAGCCCAAAAAGAAGCAATAGATTTAATTAGAAGGGATCCAAGACTTACCAAACCTGAAAATGAAAATATTCGAAATAAAATACAAATGTTGTTTAAGGACTTAGAAAAAAATTCAAAATCTAATTAAATTTTTAAAATTGGAGTATTTATGGTAAAATTATATTTAATTTAAATTCATATAAATAAGGAGAATATTATGAGAGTAATTTCTGGAATTAGAAAGGGACATAAATTAAAAACACCGAAAAATAAGAAAATTCGGCCTACTGCAGATAATATTAAGGAGTCTCTTTTTAATATCTTAGGACCTATAGAAGATAATAGTGTTATATTAGATTTATTTGGCGGTACTGGGGCTATAGGTATTGAATTTTTAAGTAGGGGAGCAAATAAGTGTTATTTTGTAGATATTTCCCAACAAAGTATATCAATAATTGAAGAGAATTTGATTTATACAAAATTAATGGATAAGGCTACTATACTTAAAACTCATGGGGTTAAAGCTATAGAGTACATTAGTAACGAGAATATAGTATTTGATTATATATACTTAGATCCTCCTTACAAAGAGCATAAATTGTTATATAGTGTATTAGAATCGATAGAAAAAGGTTCTATATTAAATAAAGATGGAACTATAATTATTGAACACACAAATAACTTAACTTTAGAAGAAATTTATAGATTTAAAAAAATAGATTATAGACGTTATGGTAATAAGTCTATATCATTTTATAAATATAATTTTAAATAGGAGGATAGATATGAAAGTTATATATCCAGGAAGTTTTGATCCAGTAACTTTCGGACATCTTGATATAATTAAAAGATGTGTAGAAAAATTTGGACATGTAATAGTGGCAGTATTAGATAATCAATCTAAAAAGGAAACTTTTACTATATCAGAAAGAGTAGATTTATTAAAAAAAACTACTAAAGATCTAGGTAATGTAGAAATAGATACCTTCTCTGGTTTACTAGCAGATTATGTTGAAAAGAAACAATGTACTACATTAGTTAGAGGTTTAAGGGCAGTATCTGATTTTGAATATGAAATGCAAATGGCCTTAGTGAATAGAAAACTGAATAAAGACATAGAAACATTATTTATGATTCCTAAAACTGATTATGTATATTTAAGCTCTAGTATAGTTAGAGAAGTGGCTTCTTATAATGGTAATATATCTTGTTTTGTTCCTAAGATAGTTGAAGATGCTTTAAATGAAAAATATGAAGGAGGTATATAAATGGATGTGTTAAAATTCATTGATGAGATAGAAACTGTTGTTGAGGAAGGATCTTCAGTTCCTTTTTCTAATAAGGTTATGATAGATTCAGAGGAGATATTAGATATTATAAAAGAAATTAGAATACGATTACCTGATGATGTTAAACAAGCTGCTTGGATAAAGGAAGAAAAACAAAGGATATTAGCTGAAGCGCAAAAGGATGCGGATAATTTATTAAATGATGCTGAATATAAACTTGAAGAATTAATAGATCAGGATGGTATTAGTAAAGAAGCGAAAACCAGAGCAGATGAAATTATAAATAAGGCTCAGCATAATGCTAAAGAGATCCGATTAGGGGCATTAGAATATGCAGATAGTCTATTGTTAGAAACGCAAGAAGAGTTAAAAGATATGATACAAATGTTAAATGAAAATAGAAAAGAATTAAGGGGCTAATATAAGCCCTTTTTTATTTTGAATCTAAAAATAATTTTTTAATTAATAGGCTGAATATAATAAAGAGAATACAGATACTTAAAGATAATTTTGTTGACAGAGAAATATTGTAGATCCAATTATTAAAATTAAAATTTTCATTTATAGTGGTAATATTTGATGAAGGTATAGCGATATCTTTAAATCTCAAGAGATATATTATATATGTGTATATACTTGCAAATATACTATGTAAAAACTTAGAAAATACATATAATTTAATATTGATATCAGTTTGGCTTATAAAACTTATAGCTTGACTCAAAATAGATAAGCCGCTCCAAGCAATTAAGGAGTTTAAAATCATTATTTTATATAGTGGATTCATATTAACTGAAGAAATTTTTTTACAACCAGTAGTTAATTCTATGAATCCAGAAAGTATAGCTTCTATTATAGTAATGTCAATTTTTGTATAATAGGATAAAATAGATGTTATTTTTATCATAAATTTTGAAGCAAGTAATATTTCTATGATTACACTATAAAGAATTATAAATCCTCCAATTAAAATTATAGAATCCATACTTTGTTTAACACTTCTAGAAATTAGCTTTCCTATAGAGTCAATCTCTAGATTAGTGTTTTTTATATTAGCTTCCTTAGCTTGAGGATGAGTAATTGAGACTGAGGATTGGGGATTTGCAGATCTTTTGTAAAATCTAAATATAATCCCAACTGTAATAGTACCTAAATAGTGTGGCAGAATCATAAGAGTTCCTAATTCAGGCATATTTAACATTCCTATTAAAATAGAGCCTAAAATAAATAAAGGACCAGATGTTGAAGTAAAACTTATAAGTCGATTAGCTTCAGTTTTATTAATATATTTATTCTTCCTTAGGTCAGAAGTTAATTTGGCTCCTATAGGATAACCAGAAATAGAACTTACTAATAAAGGAAAAGCACCTGACCCAGGGACATTAAATATTGGTTTCATTATATTTCCTAATAATTTACCAAAAACCTCAACAAAACCAGATGAAATAAATAATTCTGATAGTATTAAAAAAGGTAATAATGATGGTAATAAAGTGTTAAACCAGAGATAAGCTCCATCTTTAGCACTATCTACTGCTAAAGATGGATTAGCTATAATGGATAGAACTAATGCTAATAATATAAATTGGAACATCCTTTTTTTCATAAAATCACTCCTCCATTAATTATATTTTTAATATTATTTATTATGAAGGAAGAGTGGTTTTATTTCTGATTATATTGTGAAGTTTTATAATCCATATTTACTAAAGGATACATTGAGTTTAGACCAAAATAATATAAATCTGTTGCTTTTTTTTCAAACTTTATAAATTTATTTAAAAAAACATTTTGGTAGTCTTTATAATCAGTAAATTTTTGAATTATAGGAATGTTAGAATTATCCTTTATTTTGCGTAATATTTCATATCCTTTTTTGTTTGATCCTAAGACTCTAATATATGGAGGTTGATTTTTAAAAAGTAAATTAATTGTACTTTTTCTTAGATCTATTAAAATGTGTAATAATATTCTTTGAATTCGAGTTTTTGGATATCGTTTTGTACTTATCTTTTCAATTATATCATAAATATTTCCACCTGTTTCTGAGCATGAAATAATTCGATTTTCTAATCCTTCATTAACATCAAAATATTGTGATATATCACAAGGATCTTTTGTTAATAATAAAAAATTTAAAATAGGTTCATAATTTGATAGAGTATTAAATACTTTATGCTTGTTTTTATATTCTAATAATAATTGAAATGTTTCTATAGGAACAAAATCCTCTACAGAATTCACCCCATTTTTAAATATAGAATTACGTATACCTGTTGCAGAGGATAAGTTAAGATCTAAGGTAGAATTCTTATAATTTGCTCCTTTTCTAGCTATTGTGACAGGTTTTATAGATGAGTTTAGTTTAGTTAGAGATTTTAAATATTCAATTCCCAATATATTATTAGATTGTTTAAGAATGTTTGTATAATCATATGAATGATACTTATTTTGTGATCTTAGGAAATTAGAGATAGCAATATTTCTAGAAGCAGGAAAAGATAATCCTTTGTTTAAGGATTTTTGTAGGTGGTTTTTATATTCATATGGCTCTTCTAATAAAATATTTGATATATTTGCTAATGGCTCTAAGTCTCCTATCTCACTTCCGAAACTTATATAATCTACAATATTTAATGATTCCATAATATTAATTGCACCGTAAGCGAATAATTCCGCACTTTGAGTGGAATAAATAAAAGGAAGTTCGATTACAAGATCAATACCATTATTTATAGCCATTTTAGTCTTTGTCCACTTGTCAACTATAGAAGGCTCACCTCTTTGGACAAAAGAACTACTCATAATTGCTAATGAGTGGGTTGCTTGGGTTTCTGAAAGAGATTGTTCTAGATGATATTTGTGTCCATGATGAAAAGGGTTATATTCTGTTATAAAGCCTATAGTTTTCATAATTACCTCCAATATAATGTTTTTTATAATTATAACATATAATATTTCGTATTATTCTTAAGAATATATTTGTTATATTGATTTTTTTTAAATAATGTAATACTATTATAATAGAAAAAGAAGAAATAGGAGGAGACTAAATGAATATTTTAGTAATTAATTGTGGAAGTTCTTCATTAAAATATCAGTTAATAGATATGGATGGAGAAGATTTATTAGCTAAAGGATTAGTAGAAAGGATAGGGATTGAAGGTTCTGTAATAACACATGAAAAAATTGGAATGGATGAAGTGGTAATAGAAGAAAAAATGGAAGATCATAAAAGGGCTTTAGAATTAGTTTTTGAAGCGATTGTTCATGATGAACATGGTGCTATAAAATCTATGGATGAAATATCTGCTATAGGACATAGAGTTGTTCATGGGGGAGAAGAATTTGCTAATTCTGTTATAATTGATGATGAAGTTATGAAAGCTATAGATGAATGTGTAGAATTAGCACCACTACATAATCCACCTAATATTATGGGGATTGAAGCATCTAGAGATTTAATGCCTGATACACCAATGGTTGCAGTGTTTGATACAGCTTTCCATCAAACAATTCCGGAGGAAAATTATATTTATCCTTTACCATATGAACTTTATGAAAAATATAAGATAAGAAGATATGGTTTCCACGGAACTTCTCATAAATATGTATCTCAAAGAGCTGCAGAAATAATGGATAAAAATATTGAAGATTTAAATATAGTAACTTGTCATTTAGGAAATGGTGCTAGTGTTGCTGCAGTAGAAGGTGGAAAATCTATAGATACTAGTATGGGGTTCACACCATTAGAAGGACTTGCAATGGGAACAAGGTCAGGAGATATTGATCCAGCTATTATTCCATTTATTATGGGTAAGGAGAATATTAGTTTTGAAGAAGCTAATGATTTATTAAATAAGAAATCTGGTGTACTAGGTATTTCTGGAGTTAGTAGTGATTTTAGAGATCTTGAAATAGCAGCAAGTGAAGGTGATGAAAAAGCAGAATTAGCTTTAAGAGTATTTGCAAATAGAGTAACCAAATATATAGCTGCATATACTGCACAAATGTGTCGTATAGATGCTTTAGTATTTACTGCAGGAATAGGAGAAAATTCAGCAGAGATTAGAGAAAGAGTATGTGAAGGATTAGAATGTTTAAATATTATTATAGATAAAAGATTAAACGATGTTAGAGGAAAAGAAGCTATTGTTAACAAGACTTTAGGTGCTCCAACTATTTTAGTTATTCCAACTAATGAAGAGCTTATGATTGCAAGAGATACATTAGAATTAGTCAATAATAGATAATTCTTGACAATCTTGTTTCTCCTTTGTATAATAATGTTTGTGGTTTAAGAGGTGAATAAATATATGGATTTATCAAGTTTAATGAATAATGTTGATAAGGTTTATTATTTTGATGGTGAAGTTGTAAATCATGATTTAAATGAAGTTTTAGATGATTTTGAGATTGTATCTCCTATTATGTATAGAGGAGAAATTGTAAAATTAGAGGGATCGAATATAATAAATGTCAATATTAATTATAAATATAAAACTAGATGTGATCGTTGTTTAAAGGATGCAATTAATAAAGTACAAACATCTTTATCAGGAAAATTGAAAGATTATGGAGATGCAAGTGAAAAAGAAGAAGAGAATGAAGAAGATGTAATCTATCATAATAAAGGTTTTTTAAATTTAGATAAATATATAGTGATGGAAGTTGCTTCATCTTTGCCTATGAAATCTTTATGTAGTGAAGATTGTAAAGGGATTTGTCAACAATGCGGTTTAGATTTGAATGAAGGATCTTGTGATTGTACGGGTAATATAATAGACCCAAGACTAGAAAAGTTAAAAGATTTTAAAATAGAAGATTAAGGAGGTGTTGTAAATGGCAGTACCAAAGCGCCGAACTTCCAAAGCTAAAAAAAACAGCAGAAGAGCTTCAGCTTATAAATTAAATAAAGCTACTGTTTCAGAATGTCCACAATGTCATGAACCTAAATTACCTCATAGAGTATGTAGATCATGTGGTTATTATAAAAACAGAGAAGTTGTTAATGTTGAGTAATCTAAGAAGATAGTAGACAAGTCTACTATCTTTTTTAATTAGATATTGAAATTTTCTACTATAAGATATATATTAAGTATCAACAATATAATTATATGAGGTGGAATGGCTTATGAAAGTAATTGTAGATGGTATGGGTGGAGATAATGCTCCTATGGACATAGTAAAAGGTGTTACGGAGGCTGTAAGAGAATATGATATTAATGTTATAATAGTAGGGAAAGAAAATATAATAGAAAATGAACTGAAAAAATATGATTATCCTAGAGATAATATAGAAGTATTAAATGCTAATGATACTATAACTAATGAAGATGACCCTGTGATGGCAATACGAAGAAAAAAAGATGCATCAATGGTAGTAGGATTAAAGGCTTTAGCTGAAGGAAAAGGTGATGGATTCATTTCAGCTGGTAATACAGGGGCTTTATTATCAGGTGGATTATTTATTATTAAGAGAATTCAAGGGATAGAAAGGGCAGCAATAACAACTATCTGTCCGACTAGCAAAGGGATCTCATTATTAGTAGATGCAGGGGCTAATGTAGATTCAAAACCACAATATTTAAAACAATTTGGAATAATGGGTTCTATTTATATGGAAAAGGTTATGGGAATTGAAAATCCAAAAGTAGGATTGATAAATATAGGATCTGAAAAGGGAAAGGGTAATCAATTAGTTAAAGATACTTATCCACTATTAGAAGATTCAAATATTAATTTTATAGGAAATGTAGAAAGTAGATATTTTTTAGAAGGTGCTGCAGATGTAATGGTTACAGATGGATTTGTAGGTAATGTCATGTTAAAACTTACTGAAGGAGTAGCAATGACATTATTTGATCAAATAAAGAATACTTTAATGTCTGATGCTAGATCTAAACTAGGAGGATTTTTAATAAAGCCTGGTTTACAATCTATAAAAAAACAGCTAGATTATAGAGAATATGGTGGGGCACCTTTATTAGGTACTAGAAAACCTGTTATAAAAGCCCATGGTAGTTCTGATGCTTATGCTATTAAAAATGCAATAAGTTCATCTATTGATTTTATAAATAAAGATATTATTAGTGTAATAGAAAAAAATATTAATAAAAATAATAATATTAATAAAAATAATAATAATAAAGAATAGGAGAGATAATATGGTTTTAGAGAAAATAAAAAATATATTAGGGAATCAATTTAATGTTGATGAGGATAGTATTAACGAGGATACTTCTTTTAGGGATGATCTAGACGCAGATTCATTAGATTTAGTAGAATTAATTATGGAATTAGAAGATGAGTTTGATCTAGAAATTGAAGATGAGGAAGTAAATTCTATAGAAACTGTAGAAGATGCTTTGAATTATATAGAAAAAAGATCTAATTAAAGAGAATTAGGGGAATGGTAATGAAAAGCCAGATAAAGAAAAATAAAAAATTATCACCTTTAGAAGATAATTTAAATTATAGTTTTAAAGATGATAATCTTGTTAAAAGAGCATTGACTCATAGTTCCTATGCTAATGAACATCAATTAGGAATAACTAAAAGTAATGAAAGGCTAGAATTTTTAGGTGATACCATACTAAATTTGATAGTTAGTCAATATTTGTATAATAAATATCCTAATTATCCAGAAGGGGAACTAACTAAAATAAGAGCTAAGGTTGTATGTGAATCTTCACTAGCATATGCTGCACGAAAAATAGATCTAGGAAAATATCTTTTGTTAGGAAAAGGTGAGGAGGCTACTGGAGGTAGAAATAGGGAGTCAATATTAGCTGATGCTTGTGAGGCTATAGTGGGAGCTATTTATATAGATAGTGATTTTAAAACTACTAACAAATTTTTATTAGAGCAGTTTGAAGTAGATATAGTACATGCAGTAGCTAAAGGTGATTTATTTATAGATTACAAAACAGAATTACAAGAGAGGCTTCAAAGAAGTGGAAAAGTTAGGGTAGAATATGTAGTAAACAGAGAAGAAGGACCAGATCATAGTAAAATCTTTTATATGGATATATTGATAAATGAACAAGTAGTAGGAACTGGGAGAGGTAGGAATAAAAAGGAAGCAGAACAAATGGCGGCAAAAGAAGCCTTGCTCTTATCAGGTGATTTTTTTGTATAAACATTTTATAATACCAATTTTTGTACCTCATTTAGGATGTCCTCATGACTGTATATTTTGTAATCAAAAAAGAATAGCTAGTGTATCTACAAATATAGATGAAAATGATGTTAAAAGTATTATAGATGAGTATCTAGGTTACTTTACTAAAAAAGCTTTTATCGAAGTTGCATTTTATGGTGGTAGTTTTACAGCTATAGATATGGATGTCCAAAATAAACTCTTAGAAGTCCCATTAAAATATAAGAAGGAAGGTTTAATTGATGGGATTCGACTATCTACTAGACCCGATGCTATTAGTGATGATATTTTAAAGAATCTTAGACAATATGATGTAGATACTATCGAATTAGGGGCTCAATCTATGGATCAAGGAGTTTTAAATACTAGTGCCAGAGGCCATAGTACTACAGATATAATAAAAGCTTCTAAACTAATTAAAAAATATAATTTTAGATTAGGATTACAAATGATGGTAGGATTACCTAAATCAAGTTTAGATATAGAGTTAAAAACTGCAGAACATTTTATTAATTTAGAGCCTGATTGTGTTAGAATATATCCTACATTAGTCATTAAGGATACTTATCTAGAGGATCTATACATGAGGGGAGAATATAATCCTCTAGATTTAAAAGAAGCTATCGAAGTATGTAGTATATTGTTAATGTTGTTTCATTTAAATAATATAAATGTTATACGTATCGGTTTACAGCCAACAAATAGTATGCAATTAGGAAAAGATGTAAAATCTGGGCCATTTCATCCTGCTTTTAGACAGTTAGTTGAGTCTTATATATATAAAAATGTTATAGATTATTATTTAGATCATTATGATAGTAATATTGAAGGTAAAATACTGAAAATTAAAACTAAATCTGAGTATATCTCTAATATTGCTGGACAAAATTCTACAAATAAAAAACATTGGATAAAAAGGTATAATCTAAAGAATATAAAATTTCACCAAATAGATAGTGACAATTTTATTGTTTCTATAGGTGAGGAAGAAAATAAGGTGGATTTAAACTTTTTAAGAGAATTATTTATAGAATATTATTTAAAAAATAGACAGGATGTTAAATATGGGAGGAGAATTCAATATAGATAGGGGTGTTAAATTTGTACTTGAAAAGAGTTGAGATGCAAGGATTTAAATCTTTTGCTAATAAAACAGAAATTGAATTCGAAAAAGACATTACTGCTATAGTAGGGCCAAATGGAAGTGGAAAGAGTAATATATCTGATGCTATAAGATGGGTTTTAGGAGAGCAGAGTATTAAGAATTTGAGAGGAAATAAGATGGAAGATGTTATCTTTTCAGGTACAAATCAAAGACGAGCATTAGGATTTGCTGAGGTTAGTATGCATTTTGATAATAAAGATAGACATATTCCTATAGATTATAATGAAGTTGCTGTTACTAGGAGGATGTTTAGATCAGGAGAAAGTGAATTTTATATTAATAAAAGTCCATGTAGATTAAAAGATATACGTGAATTATTTATGGATACTGGAATTGGTAAAGATGGATATTCTATTATTGGGCAAGGTAGAATAGATGAAATATTAAGTAATAGGCCAGAGGATAGAAGAAGTATATTTGAAGAGGCAGCTGGTATAGTAAAATATAAGAATAAAAAACAAGATGGAGAACGAAAACTACTAAATGTAGAAGATAATATTATTAGAATAAAAGATGTATTAAGTGAAATTTCTCATCAAGAAAAGGGATTAGCTATAGAAGCTAATAAAGCTAGGAAATTTACAGCTTTATATGATGAATTAAAAAGCTTAGAAGTGAATTTATATATAAAAGATATTAATGAATTAAATATCAAAATTCATGATATAAAGATGAAAATGAAAAAAAGTTTACAAGAGATAGAAGATATGAAAGACTTAGAAATTAAAATGAAAAGTAAATTTAAGGTTTTTAACGAAGAAATAGATAAGAAAAATGAGAAAATAGAAATAGCAAAAGCAAAACAATCTAAAATAATAAAGAATATAGAAAAAAATAGAAATCAGATAAAGATATTAGAAGAACAAAATAGGCATCGAAAAGAAGATCAAAATAGGATAAATGAAGAAATAAAGAATTTAAAAGAACTTATAAGTAGGATAGATAAAAAAAATGGTGATTTGAATTTAGAATATAATTTGATTGAGAAAGATTATAATAATATTTATAAGGATTTTAAATTTGAAAATAAGAAACTATTAGATATAAATAATAATATTGATGATAAAGAAGAGCAATTAGAAGTAGAAAAAGGTAAGACTATAGAAATTCATAATAATATATCTCATTTAAAAAATCAATTAGAAAACATTAAGTCATTTGATAAAAATATTTATATAAGATTAGAAAAATTGAAGAAAAATATAGATTTATTAAAAAGAGATAAAGAAAGTATAAATGAAAATATTGAGAGTCTATTATCTAAAAAGAAAGAAATACAAAAATCTTTAGAAGTTCTTAAAATGGACAGAAAAAAATATAATTTAAAAGAAGAAGAAAATAAAAAAACATTAGATGATATTTCTAGGGATGTAAAATCTAAAGAAATTGAATTAGAAGGGATAACTTCTAATTATAAATTATATCAGAATATGGAAGAGTATTATGAAGGTTATTATAAAGGTGTTAAAAACTTTTTAAATGCTATTCAAAATTCTCATATTAGTGATAAAGGTTATATAGGATTAGTAGTAAATCTTTTAAAGGTAGAAAGGAAGTATGAAAAGGCCATAGAAGTGAGTCTAGGATCCCGTTTACAAAATGTAGTATTAGAGAAAGAACATGATGCTAAGGATATGATTCATTTTCTTAAAAGTAATAACAAAGGTAGAGTAACCTTTTTACCTTTAAATGTTGTTAAAGGAAATCCAGTAAATATAGATATTAAGTCACTAAAAGGAAATGGTGTTTTAGGATTAGGACATGATTTAATTGAATATGACAATAAATACAAAAATTTATTTGAATATTTATTAGGGAGAACAATTATTGTAGATAATATTGATAATGGCATTAAATTAGCTAATAAATTTAATCATAGATATCGAATAGTAACATTAAATGGGGATATACTTAATCCGGGAGGAGCCCTTACTGGTGGAAGTTATAATAATAATTTTAGTTTAATCCGGAGGAAAAACAAAATAAAACAATTAAAAAATAAAATAAGTTTTTATAAAAAGGAGATTAGCAGATTAGAGGAAGAGAAAAGGTTAAGTTTGAATCGGTATAATGATAATAATAAGAAAAGAATGTGGATTAATAAAAAAATTAATAATAAAGAATTAAAGTTTATAGAGTTAAATAATCAAGAAAATAATTCGATAAAAGAGTTAGATAGACTGGATAAAGAGATTGAAAATACAATGAGTGAAATGAAATCATTAGAAGAAGAAACAAAAGAGTTTAAAGGAAAGAAATCTTCATATATCCAAAAATTAAAGGAATTAAAAATTAAATCTGAAAAATTTGATCAAACTGTTAAGAATTTAAATGAAGAATTAGCTGAAGATAAAAAAAATAAAGATGAGATCTATGACGAAGTAACAAATTATAAAATAGAATTAAATAATTTGAAAAATATGATGGGAAATATAAATAATAATATTAAAAATAATGAGCAAGAAAAGAGGAACAGTAACTGTAATTTAAATAACCAGAAAGAGGCATTAAAGTCTATATATAATGATATACAGACAATTCTACAAAGGAAAAATAATCTTTCTAAAGAAATTAAAAACAAGAAAGTATTAGAAATATCACTAGCTAAAGATATAGAGAAAATTAATATAGAGAAAGAGCATAATATTGATCAATCTAAAAAGATAGAAGACAAAATAAAAGAAATAAATAAGACCTTATTGTTAACAGAAAAAAACAAAAATCAATATGATTTAATGTTGTCTAAATATGAATTACAGTATGAAAATAAAAATAGAAGAATATTTGAAGATTATGAATTAAATTATGATTCAGCTTTAGAGCTTGAAAGTGAATCTATAAATCTTAAAAATGCTAAACAACAAATATCTAAATTAAAGAAATCTATTAAAAGGTTAGGTAATGTTAATTTATCTTCCTTAGAAGATTATAAAACTGTAAAAGAAAGATTAGACTTCTTAGAAGAGCAACTTATGGATTTAACTAATAGTAAAGAAAATCTTAATATTTTAATAAAAGATATGGAAAGAGTAATGAGAAAAGAATTTAAAGAATCTTTTAAGAAAATAAATCAAAATTTTTCAAAAATTTTTTCTATATTATTTGATGGAGGTGTAGCTACATTAGAATTAGATAATGATTCAGATATTCTAGAAGCTGGAATTAATATAAAAGTTCAACCTCCAGGAAAGAAGTTGCAAAATATTAGTCTGCTATCAGGAGGTGAAAAGTCTTTAACAGCCGTAGCTTTATTATTTGCAATACTAGAATTTAAGCCCTCACCATTTTGTATTTTAGATGAAATAGATGCATCTTTAGATGAAGCTAATATTAATAAATATACAAGTTATCTTAAAGAAATAAATAAAAACACCCAGTTTATTTTAATAACTCATCAAAAAACAACTATGGAAATTGCTAATGTATTATATGGGGTAACTATGGCAGAAAAGGGAATTAGTAGATTAATATCGGTAAAATTAGAAGATTATATAGATAATTTAGTGAGCTAGGAGGGAAATAATGTTTAAATGGTTTAAAGATAAATTTGATAATGGTAAGGAGGATGAAGCGGAAATAGATTCAGCTGCTGAGACAAATAAAGATAACATTGAGGATTCTCAAGAAGGAAAAATTAAAGACGAATACTTAGATGAAAAAGAGACACAAGAACAGAAAAAACAAGGCTTTTTTGAAAAATTAATGAGCGGTATGACTAAAACACGTAAAGAAATGACAGATAAAATGGATGAAATTTTATCTAAATATAAAAAAGTCGATGAAGAGTTATTTGAAGATTTAGAAGAAATGTTAGTAACTGCTGATGTAGGTGTAAATACAACTATGGAATTAATTGATAGGTTAAGAGATAGAGTTAAAGAGGAAAGGATTACAGACCCTAATCTAGTAAAGGAATTACTTAAAGACGAAATTAATATATTAATGAGAGAATCTATTAAAGATAATTCTTTGACTGTTGAACCTAGTCCTGCTGTAATATTAGTAGTAGGTGTTAATGGTGTAGGAAAGACTACTACTATAGGAAAGCTAGCACATAGATTTAGACAAGAAGATAAAAAGGTTTTAGTTGCAGCTGGAGACACTTTTAGAGCCGCTGCTATAGAACAGTTAGAAGAATGGGGTAATAGAGCAGGAGTTGGAATTATATCTCATAGTGAAGGTGCAGATCCAGCAGCAGTTGTATATGATGGAGTCCATGCTGCAAAAGCTAGAAAGACAGATGTTTTAATCTGTGATACTGCAGGTAGGCTCCATAACAAATCTAATTTAATGAATGAATTAAATAAAATTTTTAGGGTTGTTGAGAGAGAGTATAATGAAGCTAGGAAAGAGGTTTTATTAGTGTTAGATGCTACAACAGGACAAAATGCTATAAATCAAGCCAAAGTGTTTAAAGATGTAGCTAACATAACAGGAATAGCTTTAACAAAGTTAGATGGAACTGCTAAAGGTGGAGTGGTGATTGCATTACAGGCAGAATTAGGGATTCCGATAAAATTAGTTGGAGTAGGAGAAGGAATAGATGATTTACAACCTTTTATAGCTGAAGATTTTGTAGAGACAATATTTAATTAATGTATTGACAAAATTTTTAATAAGATATAAAATAATGCTGTCAAGGGAAAAGCTTGACAGCATTATTAAAGTGGTGATATAATGATTGAGAAAATGATTAAATTTGGAACATTATTCGATTTCTATGGCAATTTACTAAGTGTAAGGCAATATAATGTAATGGAAATGTTTTATTTACAAGATTTATCCTTAAGTGAAATAGGTATTGAATTAAATATTACTAGACAAGGTGTATATGATAATCTCAAAAGAGCCGAGGATAATCTTAATAGATATGAGGATATTTTAGGATTAGTAGAAAAATTTAAAGAAAATCATAAAGATATTGAAAAGATATTAAATATTGCTAAAGATATTAATAAGATAGCAATAACCAAAAATGATATAGAAATCCTAAATAAAACAAAAGTAATTAAGGATATAAGCTTTAAGATATTAGAGAATAGCTGGGAGGTTATAGATTAATGGTATTTGAAAGTTTATCTGAAAAACTTCAAAATGCTTTAGGAAAACTTAAAGGCAAAGGAAAACTTTCAGAAAAAGATGTTGATTTAGCTATGAGAGAAGTAAGACTTGCACTCTTAGAAGCTGATGTTAACTTTAGAGTAGTAAAGCATTTTATTAAAAGTGTTAAAGAAAGAGCTATTGGTAATGAAGTTATGGAGAGCTTAACTCCTGGACAACAGGTTATTAAGATTGTAAATGATGAACTAACTAAATTAATGGGTGATAGTCAAACTAAAATAGAATTTGCTTCATCACCACCTACGGTTATCTTGATGTGTGGATTACAAGGTGCAGGTAAAACCACAACTGCGGGAAAGTTATCCTATAATTTAAAAAAAGAAAACAAACGACCCCTATTAGTTGCAGGTGACGTATATAGACCAGCTGCTATTCGTCAGTTAGAGGTGGTTGGAGAACAAGCAGAAGTACCTGTGTTTACTATGGGAGATAAACATAACCCAGTTGATATAGCAAAAGCTTCCTTAGAACACGCAGAAAAAAATGGAAATGATGTAGTAATTATAGATACTGCTGGTAGACTTCATATAGATGAAGGTCTAATGGAGGAAATAGAAAATATATATGAGGCTGTAGAACCAGACGAGACATTATTAGTATTAGATGCAATGACAGGTCAAGACGCAGTAAATGTTGCAGAAAGTTTTGAAGAAAAGCTAGGTATTTCTGGAGTTGTACTTACTAAACTAGATGGTGATGCTAGAGGTGGTGCTGCTTTATCTATTAGATCTGTAACAGATAAACCTATTAAATATGTAGGAATGGGAGAAAAATTAGATGAATTTGAACCATTTCATCCTGATAGAATGGCCTCTAGAATCTTAGGAATGGGTGATGTACTAAGTTTAATTGAAAGAGCGCAGTCGTCAATAGATGAGGAAAAAGCTGCAGAATTAGAAAAAAAAATTCGTTCTGCACAATTTAGTTTTGACGATTTCTTAGATCAGCTAGATCAAATGAGGAATTTAGGACCATTAGATCAAATACTAGGTATGATTCCAGGTGTAAACTCGAAAGCATTAAAGGGATTAGATGTAGATGATAAGGATATTGATAGAATAGAAGCTATTATTAAATCTATGACCAAACAAGAGAGACAAACACCTGAGATAATTAATAGCAGCAGGAGAAAAAGAGTTGCTAGAGGAAGTGGTACTTCTGTACAAGAAGTTAATAAGCTACTTAAACAATTCAAAGAGACGAAAAAGATGATGAAAAGATTTACTGATATGGAAAAAACAATGAAGAAAGGTGGATTTGGTAAAATGCCTTTTTTCTAAGTTTAAGGTAATATTTGAAGGAGGTGAAATACATGGCAGTTAAGATAAGATTAAGAAGAATGGGAGCTAATAAAGATCCTTTTTATAGAATAGTTGTAGCTGATTCTCGTGCTTCAAGAAATGGAAGATTTATTGAGGAAATTGGATATTATACTCCGTCAACTGAACCAACAACATTTAGAGTTGATAGTGAAAAGGCTGTAAAATGGATAAGTAATGGAGCTAAACCAACGGATACTGTTAATCGACTATTCAAAGAGAATGGTGTATATGATGTATTAAATGAAGAAGATTCTGAGTAGTTCATGGAGGTGGAGGTTTGAGTGAATTAGTAGAATATATTGCAAAATCACTAGTGGATAATCCGGATGAAGTAAGTGTAAAAGAAGTAGAAGGTTCACAGTCAATCATCATAGAACTAAAAGTAGCAGAAGAAGATATGGGTCAAATTATTGGGAAACAAGGTAGAATTGCTAAAGCTATTAGAACTGTGATAAAAGCTGCGGCTATTAAAGAGAATAAAAGAGTTGCAGTAGAAATTATTCAATAGGTGAGAATATGGATTATATAACAATAGGGAAAATAATAAGTTCGCATGGAGTCAGGGGAGAGGTGAAAGTTTATCCTTTGACTGATGATATAAATAGATTTTCTTTACTAGAGAAAGCTTATATTAGTGAAGAAAAATTAGAAGTAAATGTAGAATTTGTGAAATATCACAAAGGTATTGTGATTATTAAGTTTAGTGAATTTAATAATATAAATGAAATATTAGTATTTAAAGGTAATTATATATATGTTGATATTGAGGATAGAATTATTTTACCAAAAGGCAAATTTTTTATAGATGATCTAATAGATTGTAAAGTATATGATACTTTAAATAATTGGATTGGTACTTTAGAAGATGTAATCCAAGGAGCTAGTAATGATGTATATTTTATAAAAAATGATAAAAAAAATGAAGAGTATCTTATACCAGCTGTTAAAAACTTTGTAAAAAAGATAGATACTAAGGAAAAGAAAATTATTATTGACCCTATAGAAGGAATGATTGAATGAAGATAGATATCTTGACATTATTCCCTGAGTTCTTTTCCGTTCTCCGTAATTGGAGTATAATTGGTAGAGCTATAAATGAGAAAAAGATAAAAATAGAGTCTACAAACATTCGAGATTTTTCAAGAAATAAACATAAGAAGGTAGATGATTATCCTTTTGGAGGAGGTCCAGGGATGGTTATGACCCCTGAACCTATTTATAGGGCTATTAACTCTGTAAAAAACAAAAAATCTAAAGTAGTATATCTGTCACCTCAAGGTAAACAAATGAACCAGAAAACTGTAAATGATTTATCTAAAGAAAAACATATAGTTTTACTATGTGGGCATTATGAGGGAATAGACAATAGAATAATTGATAATTATATAGACGAGGAAATATCTATAGGAGATTATGTTTTAACAGGTGGAGAAATTCCGGCAATGGTTCTGATAGATTCGATAGTCAGATTACTTCCAGGTGTTTTAAAAAGCGAAGAATCCTATTTAGATGAATCACATTATAATGGATTATTAGAATACCCACAATATACTAGACCGAGAGAATTTAATGGTTTTTCTGTACCAAAGATACTTTTGTCCGGTGATCATAAAAAGATTCAAGAATGGAGATATAACAAATCACTGGAAGCTACTTTACTAAAACGTCCAGATTTATTAGAAAATATAAATTTAGGAAAGAAAAAACAACTGTTATTAAATAATTTAAATGACGATATTGATTGATATAGTTGTATTCTAGTAAAACCTATGCTATAATACCATGGTATGAATTACAGATGGTCCTCTGCCGATGGCAAGAACATCTATGAAGAGAGGAGGTTTGAACAGTGGATATAATAAAAATGATTGAAGAAGAGCAACTAAAAGATAATGTACCAGAGTTTGATGTAGGAGATACTGTTCAAGTTCATTACAGAGTTACAGAAGGAACACGAGAAAGAATTCAAGTGTTTGAAGGTATAGTTATTAAAAAACAAGGCGGAAGTTCCAGAGAGACATTTACTGTAAGAAGATTGTCATATGGAGTAGGAGTAGAAAGAACATTTCCCGTACATTCCCCTAGGATAGCTGAACTTGTTGTTAGAAGAAAAGGTAAAGTAAGAAGATCAAAACTTTACTATTTAAGAGAGAGACAAGGTAGAGCATCAAGAGTTAAAGAAAGAATAAATAATTAGAATTTGGGACTGTTAAGGTCCCATTTTTGATATTTAAAGGTGATGTTATGAATATAAATTGGTATCCAGGACATATGAAAAAAACCAAAAAAGCTATAAAAAGAGATTTAACTTTAGTAGATATAGTCTTTGAATTAAGAGATGCAAGAGTTCCATATAGTAGTAAAAATCCAATTATTGATTCTATTTTACAAGATAAAGATAGAATCATTATCTTAAATAAGTCAGACTTGGCAAATGAAAATGGAAATAAAAAATGGCAAGATTATTTTAAACAGAATAATATAGAATCTGTCTTAATAGATTCTGTAACAGGAAAAGGACTTAATAAACTAATTAGCACTGCTAATAAATTGACAAAAAATAAGATTAAAGCTTATGAAAGAAAAGGAATAATCAATAGACCAACTAGGGCTATGATTATTGGAATACCTAATGTAGGAAAATCTACCCTAATAAACTCTTTATCAGGACGAAGAGGTGCTAGTGTAGGTGATAAGCCAGGGATTACAAAGGCTAATCAATGGATAAAAATAAAAGGAAATTTAGAGATGTTAGATACACCTGGAATGCTGTGGCCCAAATTTGAAGATGAAAAAATAGGTTTATATTTAGCCTTGACAGGAGCTATAAAAGATGAAATTCTAGATGTTGGAACCTTAGCCCTAAATTTTATAGAAATAATGATTAAGGATTATCCAGAATTATTAGAAAAGAGATATAATTTTGAAATTAATGACAAATCACCTTTAGAGGTGATGGAAAAGATAGGATTCAAAAGAGGATGTATAATTCGAGGTGGAGAAATTGACTATACTAAAGTTAGTAATTTAATTTTAGATGAGTTTAGGAAGGGTATAATAGGTAATATTACTTTAGAACTTCCATAAGGTAGGTGATCGAATTGCTAGAATTAGAAGAGCAAATATTTAGTCAAGGGTATAATAAGATAGCTTGTATAGATGAAGTAGGAAGAGGTTGTCTGTTAGGAGATGTAGTAGCTTGTGCAATAATTTTGCCTAGGGGTTTAAGAATTGATGGTATAAAAGATTCAAAGAAGCTGTCTGAAAAGAAGAGAAATAAGTTCTATGATGTTATTTTAGATAAGGCAATTGCAATAGGAATAGGTAGAGTATCTCCAAATAGAATAGATAAAATAAATATTAAAGCTAGTGCGAGATTAGCTATGAAACGAGCTGTTATAAATATAAAAGATAGACAAGGAAATAAAATTATTCCAGATTTTTTATTAATAGATGCTGAGGATGTAGATTTGAATATACCACAAAATAGTGTTATTAAAGGAGATGATAAATCCCACGGAATAGCTTGTGCCTCTATAGTTGCTAAAGTATATAGAGACAATTTATGTTTAAAATGGGAAGAAGAATATCCAGGGTATAATATTAAACAACATAAGGGGTATGGAACTAAAGAGCACAGAGAAAATATATTGAAATTAGGCTCTACACCTATTCATAGAAATTCTTTTTTAAAAAACATTAAAGGGAAGAGATAAAATATGAAGACAAATATAGAAAAGGGTCAGATAGGTGAAAGAATTGCGGAGAATTATTTAGAGAATAACGGGTATAAAATAGTGGAAACAAATTTTAGAAATAAAATTGGGGAAATAGATATAATAGCTAGTAAAGAAAATAATTTAATTTTTGTTGAAGTGAAATCGAGAACAAGTTTAAATTATGGTTATCCTTATGAAGCAGTAAATTATAAGAAACAGAATAAGATTATTCGAACTTCTTTATTATATATTCAATATAAAAATCTTAAACATAAGCAATTAAGGTATGATATTATAGAGGTTTTTTTAGCAAGTATACCTAAAATTAATCATATTGAAAATGCATTTAGTTTATAGTAGATTGAATTCATAGGTTTCTAAAACTACCGTAAAAGATTTAAAAATCTGAGAAAGAGGGAGATTTATGTATTCTAAGATAAACACCTGTGTATTACAGGGGTTGAATGGAGATTTAGTAGAAGTAGAAACAGATTTAGCAAGAGGGTTACCTATGTTTAATATAGTAGGCCTAGCTAATACAGCTATTAAAGAATCAAAGGAGAGAGTAAGAACTGCTATTAAAAATAGTGGTTATGAATTTCCCTTGAATAGAATTACTATAAATCTAGCTCCTGCTAATTTAAATAAAGATGGCTCACAAATGGATTTAAGTATTGCTTTAGGAATACTAATGTCTAACAATATTATACATAATTCTAATATTGAAGATATGGCTTTTCTAGGCGAATTATCTTTAGATGGTAAGGTCAATAGTATTGAAGGAGCATTACCTATGGTTATATCTTTAAGAGAGTTAAATATTAAGCAATGTTTTGTTCCTTATGAAAATAAAGATGAATGTGGTGTTATATCTGATTTAGATATAATTCCGGTAAAAAATTTAAAAGAAGTTGTAGATTTTTTAAATGGTAATATAAACATTGAATCTTATGAAACTGAGATTAAGGATATAGAGCTAGAAAAATCTCACTTAGATTTTAGTGATATTAAAGGTCAAGAAGGATTAAAAAGAGCTTTAGAGATAGCTGCAGCTGGTGGCCATAATGTTTTGATTATTGGACCACCAGGTTCAGGAAAGACAATGGCTGCACGACGTTTGCCGACGATACTCCCTCCTCTATCATTTGAGGAGTCGATAGAAGTTACAAAGATCTATAGTATTTCAGGTCAGCTAAGGTCAAAAGGTTTAATAAAGGAAAAACCTTTCAGATCACCACATCATACATCTTCAAATGTATCTTTAATTGGAGGAGGAAGAATACCAAAACCTGGTGAAGTATCATTAGCTCATAATGGTGTACTGTTTTTAGATGAATTACCTGAATTTAATAAAAAGGTACTAGAAGTACTTAGACAACCTATTGAAGATGGATTTGTTAATATATCGAGAGCTAGCTCTAGTGCATCATATCCTTCTGAGTTTATGTTTATAGCTAGTATGAATCCTTGTCCATGTGGATATTATGGGGATCCATTACATGAATGTAATTGCACACAGAGAGAGATAGATAGATATTTAGGGAAAATTAGCTATCCGCTTTTAGATAGAATAGATATACATTTAGAAGTATCTCCTGTAGATTATATAGATTTAAAAGATGATAAAGTCTTAGAAACATCACAAGATGTTAGAAAAAGAGTGGAGGATGCAAGAAATATTCAGTTAAGTAGGTATAGAGAGAAGAAAAAATTTAATAATGCACAGATTTCTAATACACAAATAAAAGATTATTGTAGATTGGCAGATAGTACTGAAAAAATTATGAAGTTAGCCTTTAAAAAGTATAAATTTAGTGCTAGAACCTATAATAAGATATTAAGGGTAGCAAGAACTATTGCTGACTTAGAAGGTGTTAAGAATATAGAAGATGCTCATCTACTAGAAGCCATAAGATATAGAAGCTTAAACAACAAATATTGGGGGTAATTCAGATGAAAAGCTATTCTGAAAGGGATGTGTTGATATGGTTAAATAGCTTGGGAATTAGAGGGAGGGTCGTAGAGAGACTTATGCATGTCTTCCCAGATATAAGAGAGGTCTTAGAGGTTAAAGATAGTAGATTACAGTATATTAAAGGTATACAAAGTAAGACATTGAATAAAATTATAAATAATAGAAATAAAAGGTATATAGAGGGATTATTTAATAAGCTAGAAATACATCAATCTAAGATTATCACTATTCTAGATAAAGAGTATCCAGAAAGTTTAAACAATATATATGAAAGACCTTATGTGCTACATGGAAAGGGAAATATGACACAGAAAGATAGATTGGCTATTGGAATAGTCGGTGCTAGAAAATCAACTTCTTATGGTAAATGGGCTTGTGAGAAATTTACTAAAGAACTAGTAGATTTAGGAGTGACTATAGTAAGTGGTTTAGCATTAGGTATAGATACAATTGCCCATAGAACAGCAATTGAGAACAATGGGAGAACTATAGCAGTATTAGGAAATGGTATAGATAGGGTCTATCCTAAACGTAATAAAAAATTATACGAAGAGATACCTAAAAATGGGATGATATTGACAGAGTTTTCGCATGGTACTGTACCTTTGCCATATAATTTTCCACAAAGAAATCGAATAATATCTGGATTATCTTTAGGCATTATAGTGATAGAAGCAAAGGAAAAATCAGGTTCTCTAATAACAGCTCATCATGCACTTGAGCAAGGTAAAGATGTGTTTGCTGTACCAGGAAATATAAATAGCATTTATAGTAAAGGTACAAATTTACTTATTAAAGATGGTGCCAGACCTTTATTAAGTATGGAAGATATGATGGAGGAAATAAGAGAGTTACAATTGAGCTTATCTGAAAAAAAGAAAAAAAGTATAGATTGTTCTCAATTTAGTAAAATTGAAATGAGCATAATTGATACTTTAGAAGAAGGACCATTACATTGTGATTTAATTTCATATAAATCTGGATTAGATATTACAAATGTAATCAGTACTCTTACAGTATTAGAATTAAAAGGTGTTGTTAAAGAGATAAGTGGAAGAATATTTACTTTGAATTAGACTTATCTATGGAGGTGTATGTATTGGCAAGTAATTTAGTAATAGTTGAGTCACCAGCTAAAGCTAAAACAATCGGTAAGATTTTAGGTAAAAATTATAAGGTGATGGCATCTGTTGGACATGTAAGAGATTTACCTAAAAGTACTTTAGGTATTAATATAGAAGAAAATTATGATCCAAAATATATAACTATTAGAGGTAAAGGTCCTGTAGTGGCTGAATTAAGAAAAGAGGGTAAAAAAGCTAAGAATATATTTTTAGCGACTGACCCAGATAGAGAAGGAGAAGCGATTTCTTGGCATCTTGCTCATATTTTAAAGATGGACTCAGACAAGAAAACTAGGGTGGAATTTAATGAAATAACTAAAGATGCAGTTAAAAAGGCTATTAAAAGCCCTAGAACCTTAGATCAAGACTTAATTGATGCCCAGCAGGCTCGTAGAATACTAGATAGATTAGTAGGATATAAAATAAGTCCACTATTATGGAAAAAAATAAGGAAGGGGTTAAGTGCTGGAAGAGTACAATCTGTTGCTACTAAGATTATATGTGATCGAGAAGATGAAATTGAAAAATTTGTTCCACAAGAATATTGGAGTATTAAAGCTTTACTATCAAAAAATGGAGAAAGATTTGAAGCTAAATTTATGGGGAAATATATAGATGGTAAAAGGAAAAAAATCGAATTAAAAAATGAAAAAGAAGTTAAAGAAATTCTTAATGGAATGAATCAGGAGGAATTTGAAACTTTAGATGTTAAAAAAGGGACTAAAAAAAGAAATCCCTACGCTCCTTATACAACTAGTACATTACAACAAGATGCTTCTAGAAGATTAGGATTTAATACTAAAAAGACTATGAGAATAGCTCAACAATTATATGAGGGTATTGATATAAAAGGAGAAGGAACTACAGGTTTAATAACCTATATGAGAACTGACTCAACTAGAATTTCAAATGAAGCAATATCTGGAGCTAAATCTTTTATATTGGACAATTATGGAAGGGAATATTCTAATGGTGGGAGGTCTTATGGTAAAAAGGCGCAGAAAGATTCCCAAGATGCTCATGAAGCAATAAGACCTACTACATTTGTAAAAGCTCCTAAAGATATAAAATCTTCTCTAAATAGAGATCAATATAGATTATATAAATTAATATGGGAAAGGTTTATTAGTTCTCAGATGTCTTCTGCTAGATACGATACTTTAAGAGCAAATATATTGAGTAATAACTATTTATTTAGGGCAAATGGTAGTAAATTAGTATTCCCAGGGTTTTTAAAAGTGTATACTGTGATTAATAAAGATGATAAGGATATGGATATGCCAATGTTATATAAAGGTGAAATGTTAAAAGTAGAAAGTATAGATCCAAATCAACATTTTACTAAGCCACCAAGCAGATATACAGAGGCATCTTTAATCAAAACATTGGAAGAGATGGGAATAGGTAGACCAAGTACTTATTCTCCTACTATAGGAACTATTCTAGCTAGGAATTATGTAGCATTGGAAAATAACTCATTTTATCCTACAGAGTTAGGAATATTAGTAAATGATTTACTAACTGAGTATTTTGGAAATGTAATAAATGAAGAATTTACTGCTGAATTAGAAGAGAAACTTGATGATATAGCTGAGGGGAAGTTTTCTTGGAAAAGTGTAGTAGATGACTTTTATACAGATTTTCATAAATATTTGTCAATAGCTGAAGATGAAATAGATGAAATAGAAATAGAAGATGAAGTAACTGATGAAATTTGTGAAAAATGTGGAAGGAATATGGTTATTAAAACTGGAAGGTTTGGGAAATTCTTAGCTTGTCCAGGGTATCCAGATTGTAAAAATACAAAAACTATTTTAGATAAAATTGGGATAGATTGTCCATTATGTGATGGAGATGTTGTAAGAAAAAGGTCAAGAAAAGGTAGAGTGTTTTATGGATGTAGCAATTATCCTGATTGTAAGTTTGTATCTTGGGATGAACCAATAAAAGAGAAGTGTCCTGAATGTAAATCTTATATGACTGTTAGAAGAAGAAAAAAGGGAGACCTGATTAAATGTAGTAATAAGGATTGTGGTTATGTAAAAGAGTAATAATTGTATCTTATAATTATTTATATCTGATGGGATTAAGTAGAAATGGATATGCTAGAATGCATTTAATATAATTATGGAAAGTAAATAAATAAGGTTATAAGGAGGAAGTTATGGAGAATTTATTACAAAAAACAAGAAGATTAAATAAAACTTTACAAGGATATGGCTCCCAACCTGTATCCTTTTTAGAGTTAAGTAGAATCCTTAGTGATATTTTAGATACGAATGTATATATAGCAAGTCGCCGAGGTAGAATATTAGGTTCTAATTTAATGGAAAACATTGAGAATGACACTATGAAATCTAAGCAAGACAAAGACTGTAGGTTTACAAAAGAGTATAATGATAATTTACTGTCTGTTCAGGAAACTAAAGGAAATGTAGAAGGAACTATTAAAAAAGAATCTAATGAGCAGGTCAATTTCCATCATACTGGTAATATATCTACGATTATTCCAATTATTAGTGGAGGAGAAAGATTAGGTACATTAGTTTTATCTAGAATTGATAGAGAGTTTAATATAGAAGATTTAATATTAGCAGAATATAGTGCCACTATAGTAGGAATGGAAATTTTAAGATCGAAAAGTGAAGAAATCAGGGAAGAAATTAGAAAACAATCTATTGTTCAGATGGCTATAGAGACATTATCGTATTCAGAGTTAGAAGCAATGGATCATATATTTGAGGAACTGAATGCAGATGAAGGCTTATTAGTAGCAAGTAAAGTAGCAGATAGGGTAGGAATAACTAGATCTGTAATAGTAAATGCTTTAAGAAAGCTTGAGAGTGCAGGTGTAATTGAATCTAGATCTCTTGGAATGAAAGGTACACATATAAAGATTTTAAACGATAAACTAATAGAAGAATTAAAAAAGGTAACTGATTAATTTTCAAAAATATTACAATAGATAATTGCCTTAGGGATATTTCTATGTTATAATGTTAAAGTGATTACGCACACATCCTGATATTTAAGGGAGTCCCTATATGGGTCCTTAGGTAAGTGATGGTTGTGGTGGAAAAACTTGGAGGTGAAAAATATATGTCAGTAGTTTCAATGAAGCAATTGTTAGAAGCAGGAGTTCATTTTGGTCATCAAACCAGAAGATGGAATCCTAAAATGGCTGAATATATCTTTACTGAAAGAAATGGAATTTATATTATAGATTTACAGCAAACAGTGAAGATGATAGATGATGCTTACAATTTTGTTAGGGAAATCGCTGAAAATGGTGGAGAAATATTGTTCGTAGGAACAAAGAAACAAGCTCAAGAAGCTATAGAAAACGAAGCTAAAAGATGTGGGATGTTTTATGTAAATCAAAGATGGCTTGGTGGTATGTTAACTAATTACAAAACCATTAGAAAAAGTATAAACAGGTTAAATGAATTAACACAAATGGAGGAAGATGGAACATTTGAGGTCCTACCTAAAAAAGAAGTAATTGATTTAAAACGTGAGGAAGAAAAGTTAGAGAAATCTTTAGGTGGAATTAAGAATATGAATGGTCTTCCAGATGCTATATTTGTTGTTGATCCTAGAAAAGAAGCTATAGCAATTCAAGAAGCTAGAATTCTTGGAATTCCTGTAATAGCTATTGTTGATACTAATTGTGATCCAGATGAGATTGATGTTATAATTCCTGGTAATGATGATGCAATTAGGGCAGTTAAGTTGTTAACTGAGACAATGGCAAATGCAGTATTAGAAGGAAGACAGGGAGAACAAACAGAGTCTACAGAAGAAAAAGTAGAGGAAAAGCAAGAAGACTAATATAAAGGTAAGGGTTTTAAGGTGATTTACCTTTTAGACCTTTACCATTTTTAATATATGAGGAGGTATAGGATAATGGGTATAACGGCTTCCCAAGTAAAAGAATTAAGGGAAAAAAGTGGTGCTGGTATGCTTGATTGCAAAAAGGCATTAGAGGAAACAAATGGTGATATGGATAAAGCTGTAAACTTACTAAGAGAAAAAGGATTAGCCTCAGCTTCCAAAAAATCAGGAAGGGTTGCAGCGGAAGGATTAGTTGATTCTTATATACATGGAGGAAGAATTGGAGTTTTAATAGAAGTAAATTCTGAAACTGATTTTGTATCAAAGACAAAAGAATTTCAGGAATTTGTTAGAGATATGGCAATGCAAGTAGCAGCTTCTAATCCAAAATATGTAGGTAGAGATGATGTTCCAAAAGAAGAGGTAGAAGAAGAAAGAGAAGTTTTAGTTAACCAAGTAGTACGTGAAGGTAAACCTGAACATGTTGCAGAACAAATAGTCGAAGGTAGAATGGGCAAGTTTTACGAAGGAATATGTTTATTAGATCAACCATTTATAAAGGATCCTAGTATTAAAATTAAAGATGTATTAAATGAAAAAATAGCACAAATTGGAGAGAATCTACAGATAAGAAGATTTGTTAGATTTGAAGTAGGAGAAGGCCTTGAAAAGAGAGAAGAAAACTTGGCTGATGAAGTAGCTAAACAAATAGGTGATTAATTAATGGAGAACATAATATGTTCTCCTTTTAGCAATTAGAAGAGATTCTTTTTAAGGAGTGTATTGTTTAATGGAACCTATATTTAAAAGAGTTGTGTTAAAATTAAGTGGAGAAGCTTTAGCAGGTGAAAAAGGTAAAGGTATTGATAGTGATACTATGTATAAAATATCTAAGGAGATTAAATCTGTTAAAGATCTTGGTGTAGAGATTGGGATAGTAGTAGGTGGAGGGAATTTCTGGAGAGGGGCAGACGTAACAGGAATGGATAGAACTACTTCGGACCATATAGGAATGCTTGGAACTGTTATGAATGCACTGGCTTTACAAGATGCATTAGAAGAAATGAATATAGTGACTAGGGTTCAATCAGCTGTTGATATGAAAGAGATAGCTGAACCTTATATTAGAAGAAGAGCTGTTAGACATCTGGAAAAAGGAAGAGTAGTTATTTTTGCTGCTGGCTCAGGGAATCCTTATTTTTCTACAGATACAGCAGCAGCATTAAGATCAGCTGAAATAGAAGCTGATGTCATTTTGTTAGGGAAAAAAGGAGTTGATGGTGTTTATGATTCAGATCCTTTAACAAATTTATCAGCTAAAAAATTTGATACATTAAAATATATTGATATACTTAATTTAGGATTAGGAATTATGGATTCTACAGCTACATCACTGTGTATGGATAATAAAATACCATTAATTGTTTTTGGGATCGATCAACCAAGTAATATTGTTGATATAGTTTTAGGGAAGAAGATAGGAACACATATAAAGGAGGATTAATTATGTATTTAGATGTTCATAAAGATTCTGAAAAAAGAATGAAGAAAACAGTTGAAGTTTATAGGAATGATTTACAAAGTATTAGGGCAGGTAGAGCAAACCCTGCACTATTAGATAAAATAATGGTAGAATATTATGGACAAATGACCCCATTAAGTCAAGTGGCAAGTGTATCAGCTCCAGAACCTAGATTGTTGGCTATTCAACCCTGGGAAGCCAAACTGGTTCCAGAAATAGAAAAGCAAATTCTTAAATCGGATTTAGGTATCAATCCTTCTAATGATGGTAAGATAGTTAGACTGCAAATACCAGAATTGACAGAGGAGAGAAGAGCAGATCTAACTAGATTAGTAAAAAAAAGTGGAGAAGATGCTAAAGTGTCTATTAGAAATATCAGAAGAGAAGGTATTAGTTCTATTCAAAAAATGGAAAAGAATAAAGAGTTAACAGAAGATGAAAAACAACAGGCAGAAGATCACATGCAAGAAATAACAGATAAATATGTAAATGAAGTTGATGTTGCAATAAAAAGTAAAGAAGAAGAGTTAATGGAAATATAAATAAAACCCCTTCTTAAGAAGGGGTTTTATTATTGGAGGTGAATGGGGTGAGTCAAAAAAGACAAGAAAAGAAGAGTTTAAACGAACAAATTGACTCTAATAGATTACCTAACCATATTGCTATCATTATGGATGGAAATGGGAGATGGGCAACACAAAGATCGCTCCATAGGAATTTGGGGCATCAAGAAGGAATGAAAAGGGTAATAGAGATAGTTGAAGAATCTAAAGCTATTGGTATAGGATATCTTACTTTATATGCTTTTTCTACAGAAAATTGGAAAAGGCCCAAAGATGAAGTACAAGGGTTGATGAGAATTTTAGTAGTTTTTATTAGGAAAGAGCTAAATAAATTACACAAAAATAATGTGAAATTAAATATTCTAGGAGATATATCTAAGCTTCCAAATACAGCTAGAAATGAAGTTGAAAAGGCTGTAATTAAAACTAAAAATAATAATGGAATGATTTTAAACATTGCATTAAACTATGGTGGAAGGGATGAGGTGATTTTTGGGATAAAAGGATTACTAAAAGATATAAATAAGGGTAAAATAGATATAGATGAGATAGACTCTAATATCTTTTCGAAATATTTATATACTAAAGATCAACCTGATCCAGATTTGTTGATTAGACCAAGTGGTGAGATGCGACTAAGTAATTTTTTATTATTTCAAATAGCATATACAGAGTTTTGGTTTTCAGATATTTTGTGGCCAGATTTTGATAAGTATAAATTACATGAGGCTATAATAGACTATCAAAAGAGAAATAGAAGATTTGGGGGAGTTTAAGTGAAAGAATTAAGTAAAAGACTCATGACAGGACTTATCGGTATTATATTATTGTTTTTAGTAATCAAGCAAGGTGGAATTTATTTATCATTATCATTATTACTCTTATCATTAGTAGGTATAAATGAATTTTATTCAGTTTTGGAAAAGCTTCATTTAAATCCTATTAGATCTATTGGATATTTAGGAACTTTAGGATTGTTTTTAATAAATATGGTAGAATCAATTTCTATAGAATTGTTTATAGTATTAGTTACGATATCTTTGTTTATAATTCTTATGAGAGATAGTAAATTAACTATATCAGATATAAGTGTAACTGCATTAGGATTATTATATATACCTTTTTTATTAGGACATATATTTTACTTAGATGGAACTAAATATATATGGTTGATTTTTATTATTGCTTTTGGAACTGACACATTTGCCTATATGTTTGGAAATATATTTGGCAAAACAAAATTATCACCTAATATTAGCCCAAATAAAACTATTGAAGGTTCATTAGGAGGAATATTTGGAAGTTTAGTATGTAGTATTATCTATGCTTCAATAATAGGTATAGGACCAAAGTGGAAGATTGTAATATTGTCTATATTTATTTCGATAATTGCTCAATTAGGTGATTTAGTCGCCTCGAGAATCAAACGGATGGCGAATATCAAGGATTATGGCTTTATTTTTCCAGGACATGGAGGTGTACTAGATAGATTTGATAGTATTATTTTTAGTGCTCCTTTAATATATTATTATGTGCAGTATTTTTTAATATAAAATCAATAGGAACAGGGGTGTTTTTATGCAGACAACTGCAGCAGCAATATTTGTTTTTTTATTAGTAATCTTATTGCATGAATTAGGACATTTTACTGTAGCTAAATTAGTAGGTATTAAAGTAAATGAATTTTCTGTAGGAATGGGTCCTAAGATAATTCAAAAAGAAAAAGGAGAGACTAAATATACCTTAAGAATTTTACCAATAGGTGGATATGTTAGTATGGAAGGGGAAGATGAGGAGTCCCAAGATCCAAGAAGTTTTGGAGAAGCATCACCTTTATCACGAATGGCTGTGATAGCGGCAGGTTCATTTATGAATTTCATATTGGCAATAGTAGTATTATCTATAGTTGCATTTAGTATTGGAGAGCCAACTACAATAATAAGCGAAACTATTGTTGATTCTCCAGCTGAAATGGTAGGAATTATGCCAGGAGATAAGATTGTGAAAATAGATGATAATAAAGTTGATGATTGGGATGATTTATCAAATTCTATTAAAAATGCAAATACAGATGAAGATATAAATGTATACTTAATTAGAAATGGAGAAGAAAAATTATCTGTTTTACGTCCTATTATGAAAAACGGGGAAAATATGATAGGGATAGTGCCTAAACATCAAAAGTCATTAATATATGGGATTAAAGGTGGCATTCAACAAACAGGTATGTTTGTAAAATTAATGTTTGAGTTCGTGGCTATGACTTTTAAAGGGCAGGTATCTACTAACGATTTAGCAGGACCAGTGGGAGTTATAAATGAAGTAGGGAAAGCAGCCAAAATGGGCTATACAAATCTGTTATTACTATTAGGATTTATTAGTGTGAATTTAGGCTTTTTTAATTTATTACCTATTCCAGCTTTGGATGGGAGTAGATTAGTGTTTATTGCTATTGAATTAATTCGGGGTAAACCTATAAATGCAGATAAGGAAAACTTTATTCATATGATAGGATTTATGTTATTAATAATATTAATGTTAGTTGTGACTTATAAAGATTTATTTAGATTAAATATATTTTAGGATCAGTTAGTCCATAGTATAATCTATGGTGTAGGGGGAAGATTTTATGAAGAGTATAAAATTTAAGGAATTAGTTATAGATGATAAATATAAGGACTTAAAAAATATAAATGTCCAAATTGTTGAAGTTAAAATAGTCAAAAGTAGGATGGAACTATTATTAAATCTTCAATCTAAAGAAATTATAAATGATGATTTATACAAAAGTCTTTATAATTTTTTTAGAGAGAAATTTGAAGACTTTAATATAAAATTACATCTAAGGTACGATTTAAATATTCAGGATGATAATAATTTCAGGAAGTATAAAGAGATTATAAATAGTATAATTTTAGATCAAATTCCTTCGAGTAGGTCTTGGATTAAAGATTTAAAATATAGAATTAAAGATAAGACACTATTCCTTACTCCTCCAAATTCAATGGTGTTTTTCTCTTTAGATAGAAATGGATTAATAACTAAATTACGAGATAAAATCTCAGAAGAATTGCAATTTAACTTTATATTAACTGAGTTTAGTGAGGATACCAAAACTAATAATAAGTTTATTGAGTATAAAATAGATGAAGAAAGACAAATATCTAAAGATATATTGTTAAGTACACCTGTAAAGTCCAAGGATAAAATTTCTAAGATTGAGCCGATAAAAAATTATTCAATTGGTAGGTCAATTTCCGAGGAGACTATGCCTATAAATGAAGTTAGTCTTCAAACTGGAATTGCTACTATTAAAGGGGAAATATTTGATTTAGAATATAAGGAGATTAGAGGTAACAGACTACTTATTATATTTAATGTTTCTGATACTACTGATTCTATATCTGTAAAAATATTTTTAAATAATGACAAGGGTG
The DNA here is from genome assembly GCA_035301545.1 of Tissierellaceae bacterium. Lineage (GTDB taxonomy): Bacteria > Bacillota > Clostridia > Tissierellales > Tissierellaceae > DATGUA01. Next base: position 60,930 of record DATGUA010000045.1, read on the forward strand.
AGGAATTTCTTGATAATTTACAAGAAGAAGATTATGTTATTTTAAGTGGTGACGTAGTTTATGATAATTATGCTCGGTGTCAATCTATAATGTTAAAATCCTTAAAGAAGATAAAAAAAGAAGTAAGAATGGATGAAGCGCAGGAAAAGAGAATTGAATTACATCTACATAGTAAAATGAGCGCTATGGATGGTATGACTGATTTAGAAAAGGTTATTAAGCGTGCACATGATTGGGGTCATGAAGCAATAGCAATTACTGATCATGGAGTAGTACAATCTTTCCCTGAGGCTATGAATGTAAGTGAAGATTTAGGAGTGAAAATAATATATGGTGTGGAAGGCTATTTAGTAAATGATGATGCACAAATAGTGAGTAATTTTAATCCTGATAAAGAATACGATGAGTTCACTATATTTGATATAGAAACTACTGGATTGTCTGCTATTAATGACGGAATTACTGAGATAGGTGCTATAAAGGTGAAGGATGGAAATGTAATAGATACATTTAGTCAATTAATAAATCCTGAAAAACATATACCTGAATTTATTACGAATCTTACAGGTATTACTAATGAGATGGTGTCTGACAAACCAAAAATTCAAGAAGTAATAAAATCTTTTGACAAATTTATTGGAAACAGCGTATTGGTTGCACACAATGCTAGTTTTGACATAGGATTTATTAGGGAAAAAATGAAAAAGGTTAATATGAATTTAACAAACCCGGTGCTCGATACTCTAGGACTGGCTAGAGCAGTATTTCCTAATCTGAAGAATCATAAATTGGATAATTTAGCAAAATATCTAGGGATAAGTTTAGAAAATCATCACCGAGCTGTTGATGATGCTACAGCGACTAAAGATATTCTATTGAAAATTCTTGAGATGTTAGAAGAACGAGGAATAAAACGATTTGCTGAGATTAACAGTTTAAATAATGAGGGAGATATGTTTAAGGGAGAATCTTTTCATATTGTTATTTTAGCTAAAAACTTGATAGGATTAAAGAATTTATATAAATTAATATCAGAATCTCATTTAGAATATTTCTATAGAAATCCTAGAATCCCGAAATCTTTATTGGAAAGATATAGAGAGGGTTTGATTATTGGAAGTGCTTGTTCAAGTGGAGAATTATATAAAGCAATATTAAACGGAAAAAGCTATAGTCAGATTAGAAATATTGTTAATTTTTATGATTATTTAGAAATTCAACCTTTGGATAATAATAAACATTTAATAAAGAATCAAATTTTAAAAGATGAGAAGCAATTAAAAGATATAAATAAACGAATTTATAATCTGGGGCATAAATATAATAAATTAGTAGTTGCTACAGGGGATGTACATTTTTTAGATCCAGAGGATGAAGTTTATAGAAGAATATTAATGGCTGGAAGAGGATTTTCAGATGCTGATGATCAACCTCCATTATATTTTAAGACCACAAATGAGATGTTAAATGAGTTTAGCTATCTAGGGCCTAAGAGAGCTTATGAGGTAGTTGTAAAAAATACTAATTTAATTAATAATATGATTGAAGATATAAGACCTATTCCTAAAGGTACATTTTCTCCTATTATAGAAGGGTCTGAAGAAGAATTAAGACAAATAAGTTATAATAAGGCTTATGAAATTTATGGAGATCCATTACCAGATATAGTTGAGAAAAGATTAAAAAGGGAGTTAGATTCAATAATTGATAATGGATATTCTGTAATGTATATAATATCACAAAAATTAGTATGGCAGTCTTTAGAAGATGGATATTTAGTTGGGTCAAGAGGTTCAGTAGGATCATCATTTGTGGCTACTATGAGTGGTATAACAGAAGTTAATCCTTTAGTTCCTCATTATGTATGTCCGAATTGTAAATATAGTGAATTTTTTGAAGATGGAAGTATAGCCTCTGGATCAGATTTATCTGACAAAGATTGTCCAGAGTGTTCTAGTAATTTGATTAAAGATGGACAAGATATACCTTTTGAGGTTTTCTTAGGCTTTGAAGGAGATAAAGAGCCAGATATAGATTTGAATTTTGCTAGTGAATATCAATCAAAGGCTCATAGGTATACTGAAGAGTTATTTGGTGAAGGATATGTATATAGAGCAGGAACTATTGGTACAATAGCAAATAAGACTGCATATGGATTTGTAAAGAAATATTTTGATAGTAAAGAAGTAAATGTAAACCCAGCAGAAATTAATAGATTGGTAAAGGGATGTACTGGAATTAGGCGATCTTCGGGGCAACATCCAGGAGGAGTCATGATAGTTCCCAATTATAAAGATATTTATGATTTTACACCAATTCAATATCCTGCTAATGATAAAACATCTGGAGTAAAAACAACTCATTTTGATTATAATGCAATTGAAGGTCGAATATTAAAATTAGATATATTAGGGCATGATGTACCAACGATAATTAAAACTTTAGAAGATATAACGGGTATAGATCCTACTACGATTCCTTTAGATGAACCAGATACTATGGAGATATTTAGGAGTACAAGTACATTAGGAATATCAGAAAAAGATATTGATTGTAAAGTAGGAAGCTTAGGTATACCTGAATTTGGAACTAGATTTGTACGTCAAATGCTTGTAGATACAAAACCTAACACATTCTCAGAATTAGTACGTATTAGTGGTTTATCTCATGGTACTGATGTATGGTTAAACAATGCTCAGGATTTAATTAGGAATAATATAGCGACCTTATCAGATGTAATATCAACTAGAGAAGATATTATGCTATATCTTATAAATGCGGGATTAGATAAACAAAAGGCATTTCTAATAATGGAGAAGGTGAGAAAGGGTAAAGGACTTACTGAGGAAGATGAGGCTAATATGAGAGCCTTAAATTTGCCTAATTGGTATATTGAATCTTGTAATAAGATAAAGTATATGTTTCCGAAAGCTCATGCTGTTGCATATGTTATGATGTCCTTTAGAATCGCTTACTTTAAAGTTCATTATCCAGAAGCTTTTTACGCAACATATTTCACTACTAAGGCTGCTGATTTTGATGCACAATTAATTTTACAAGGTCCTGAAAAAGTAAGTTCTAAGATTAAGGAATTAGAATCATTAGGACGTGATGCAACAGCTAAAGAAAAGAACTTATTGACTGTATTAGAAGTAGTTAGAGAGATGTATGCTCGTGGTTTGAAATTTCAAAATGTGAACTTATATACATCTCACAATGATATGTTTATTATAGGAGAAGAAGGTATACTTCCCCCACTAAAAGGATTAGATGGAGTTGGGGAGAATGCGGCTAGGCAGATAGTAAAAGAGAGAGAAATTGGTAAATTTATTTCCAAAGAAGATTTAATTAGAAGGGCTAAGCTATCTAAGACTGTGATTGAAGCTTTAACTAATCATGGTTGCCTAAATGACCTTCCAGACAGTGATCAAATAAGCCTCTTCAATGTTTGATTTTCTTATTATACCATGATATAATGAAGGAAATAGCAGGACAGCGATAATGATAAGAGTGGGCCTATCCCACTCTTGATTTATTATATTTGAGAAATATTAATTGGAGGTGTAAAAATGAGCAGAAATTTAAGTAGAGAAGAAATTATATATATAGTTTCAGATATAGGTAAACCTATGGTGGAAGAACTAGGATATGAGTTGGTAGATGTAGAATATACTAAAGAATCTGGAGATTTTTACTTAAGAATATATATATATAGAGATGAAGGTATTGATTTAGAGGATTGTCAAAAGATAAGTAGAATATTAAGTGATAAATTAGATGAAATTGATCCTATACCGGGAGCATACTACTTGGAAATTTCTTCTCCTGGTTTAGATAGACCTCTTAAAACAGACAGTGATTTAAAACGAAATTTAAAAAAAGAAATAGAAATAAGACTATACAGACCTATTAATAATCAAAAAGTATATGAAGGAATTTTAGAAGACTTTAATAATGATTGTATAGTAATTTCAAATAATAAAAATGGGACGACTGATATACCGAGGGAATTAATATCTTTAATAAAATTGGTAATTAAATTTTAGGAGGTTCAAATTGAATGAATAAGGATTTTATTGATGCTTTAATGGAAATTGAAAAGGAAAAGGGAATTTCTACGGAGATCATATTTGAAGCACTTGAATCTGCACTTGTTTCTAGTTATAGAAAAAATTTTGGTTCATCACAGAATGTAGAAGTTGATATGAATAAGGAGACGGGTAAAGTTATAGTATATGCAATTAAAGAAGCTGTAAAGGTTGTAAATGATGAACATTTAGAAATTAATATTGATAAAGCTAAAGAAATTGATGATGGGTATGAATTAGGGGATATGATAAGAGTGGAAATAACTCCTAAGGATTTTGGAAGAATAGCTGCACAAACAGCAAAACAAGTTGTGATTCAAAGAATTAAAGATGCAGAACGGGATGTAATATTTGAAGAGTTTGCTGATAGAGAAAATGAAATAATAACAGGAATGATTCAGAGAATATCCAAAAATAATATTTTCATTGATTTGGGAAAAACAGAAGGAATACTTCCACCTATTGAACAAATTCAAGATGAAGTATATGAACAAGGAGATAGATTAAAATTATTAATAGTTGAAGTGAAACAGACTACAAAAGGTCCGCAAGTAATTCTTTCTAGGGCACATTCAGGATTAGTGAAAAGATTATTTGAATTAGAAGTTCCTGAGATTAGTGATGGGACTGTTGAAATATATTCTATATCCAGAGAAGCTGGTTCTAGAACAAAAATTGCTGTTTATTCTAAAGATCCGGATGTGGATCCTTTAGGTGCCTGTGTAGGATCTAAGGGTAGCAGAGTTAAGGCTATAGTAGATGAATTAGATGGAGAAAAAATAGATATTGTTGTTTGGAGTAATAATATTAGTGAATTTATATCTAATAGTTTAAGTCCATCAAAAGTTGTTAGAGTGGAGGTAAATGAGGAAGAGAAGTCTGCTTTAGTAATTGTACCTGATTATCAGCTATCTCTAGCTATTGGAAGAGGTGGGCAAAATGCTAGATTAGCGGCTAAATTAACTAATTGGAAAATTGATATTAAATCAGAGTCTCAATACAAAGAAAGTAAAGAAGGGACAGCAATAATTGATGAAGAGAAGAATGTCTTAGATAGTAGTATATCTTTAAATAGCACTAATTCAGAAGAATGAGAAGAAAAATAAATTTGAAATAACATTTTATGTGGTAAGTAAAGATGTATTAATATTATGTAGGTATTAAGATTTTATATCTTAATAGGGGGTGTATTATATGACAAAAATTAGAATTTATGAATTAGCAAAGAAGTTAGATATGAGTAGTAAAAATCTAATAAAAGAAATTGAAAATTTAGATTTAGATATGGGTATAAAAAGTCATATGAGTTCCGTTGAAGATGAAGAAGCTCAGTTGATTAAAGAATTACTTCTAGGAACAAATGGAGATGATAAAATGTCAGATAAAAATACAGAATTGGAACAAGATAGTTCAAGAGAAGTAAAAGATGAAGAAATCATAAACATAGAAAAAGATGAGACAATAATTGTTAGAGATTTAGCTAAAAAGATGGATAAAAGTCCATCTGAGTTAATAACTAAACTTATGAGCTTAGGTATAATGGTTAATCAAAATCAGAGTATTGATAGTGATACAGCTATAATTTTAGGAGAAGAATTTGATCTTAATATAAAAGTAAATAAAAAAGCAGATAAGGAAGAAGAAAAAATAGTTAAATACAATTTAGATTTTAAAGATAAACCAGAAGATTTAAAACCAAGATCAGCTGTTGTTACTGTAATGGGTCATGTAGATCATGGTAAAACTTCCTTATTAGATGCCATTAGGGAAACTCAGGTAACCATAGGCGAAGCAGGTGGGATTACTCAACATATTGGAGCTTATGAAGTAAATGTTAATGATGAGAAGTTAGTATTTTTAGATACTCCAGGGCATGAAGCCTTTACATCAATGAGAGCTAGAGGGGCACAAGTTACAGATATTGCTATATTAGTTGTAGCTGCAGATGATGGAGTTATGCCACAAACTATTGAAGCTATAAATCATGCTAAAGCAGCTCAAGTACCGATAATAGTAGCTATAAATAAGATTGATAAACCAGAAGCTAATTTAGATAGAATATATCAAGAATTGACAGAGAATAATTTATTACCAGAAACATGGGGTGGAGATATAATAACTGTTCCAGTATCTGCTAAGCAAAGAACAGGAATTGATGATTTACTAGAGATGCTGTTATTAGTTGCAGAAATGCAGGAACTAAAGGCTAACCCTAATAGGACTGTTGTAGGTACTATTATAGAAGCTGAATTAGATAAAGGTAAAGGACCTATAGCTACTGTATTGGTACAGAAAGGGACAATGAAAGTAGGCGATATGGTAGTTTCAGGCACAGCTAGTGGTAGAATTAGAGCTATGATAGATGATAATGGTAACCGTGTAAATAGTGCGGGCCCATCTACACCAGTAGTTATATTAGGATTATCTGAGGTTCCTAACGCTGGTGAGTTATTTTATTCTGTAAAAGACGAAAGAGTAGCACGTAAGTTTGCTGAAAGTAAAAAACAGGAAATACGTGAAGCACAACTTAAATCAACCACAAAAGTTTCTCTAGATGATTTGTTTGAAAAAATTCAAGAAGGAGAAATACAAGATTTGAATATAATTATTAAGGCAGATGGGCGAGGATCTATCGAAGCTTTAAGTCAATCATTACAAAAATTGGATCATGAAGAAGTTAGAATAAATATAATACATGGTGGTGTAGGCGGAATAGCTAAAAGTGATGTCATGTTAGCTTCAGCTTCTAATGCTATAATAATAGGGTTTAATGTGAGACCAAATCTAAATACAATAGAGGCCGCTGAAAGAGAAAATGTTGATATTAGAACTTATAGTGTAATATATGAAGCTATTGAAGACATACAGGCGGCAGTAAAAGGAATGCTTGCTCCGACAATTGTAGAAGAAGTACAGGGAAGAGCGGAAGTTAGGGATACATTTAGATTACCAAATAACACCACTGTAGCAGGAATATATGTATTAGACGGGAAAATTACTCGACAGTCATATGTTAGGCTACTAAGAGATGATATTGTAATATTTGAAGGTAAAGTTGGGTCTTTGCGAAGATTTAAAGATGATGTTAAAGAAGTTACTACAGGATATGAAGCTGGATTAGGATTAGAAGACTATAATGATGTTAAAGAAAATGATATATTTGAAGCTTATATATTAAAGGAAGTAGAAAGATAGTGAGGTTTTATAATGAAGAAGAAAAGAATTAATAGAATATCTGAAGAAGTCAAAAAAGTAGTTTCTCTTTTGTTAGTAAATGGATTAAAAGATCCTAGAATTAATTCGATGACTACGATAACTGATGTTGAAGTAACAAATGATCTAAGCTATGCTAATATATATGTATCAGTATTAGGAGATGAAAAAGATAAAAAAGATTCTATCGAAGGCTTAAGGAATGCTAAAGGATTTATTAGAAATGAAATAGCTAAGAAGGTAGATTTACGACATATTCCAGAACCAGTTTTTCATTTAGATGAATCACTTGAAAGAGCTTTGCATATTACAGAATTAATTGATAAAGTTAACAAAGAAGATAGGGAAAGTAGAGATAGTAAAAATGAATAATCTGATTGGAAAAAATATGGAGAAAGCAATAAAGCTTATCGAATGTAAAGAAAATATTTTTATAGTTTCTCATGTTAATCCTGATGGTGACAACATTGGATCTATGTTGGCTCTTGCTTCTGCATTGAAAAAAGTAGATAAGAAAGCAACAGTATTAAAAGCTGATTTTACTCCAAATGATTTTAAATTTTTAACTGGATATGATGATATAATAGAATATACGGAAGATTTAGGAGCTATAGACTTATTAATAGCAGTAGATTCAAGTGATGAGGATAGATTAGGGAAAAACAAGGTATTGGTAGATATGTCTGAAAGTATTATTAATATAGATCACCATATTAGTAATACCATGTTTGGTGATGTCAATATAGTTGATCCTAAGGCAGCTGCAACTGGTGAATTAATTTATGATCTTATTAAAAGGCTAGGCATTGAGATGGATCCGGAAATTGGAGAAAGTATTTATACTGCAATAAGTACGGATACGGGGAAGTTTTCTTATGAAAGTGTAACTAGTAGGACTCATAAGATCATTGCAGAATTGATTGATTCAGGGACAGATACTTATAATATTAACGTGAAAATTCATGAGAATATAAGTATGCAAAAAATCAACTTATTTTTAGAAACTCTAAAAACTCTGAAAACATATGAAGATAATAAAATAGCTACTGTATGTATAACTCAGGACATGTTAAATAGGACTAATACCACTATAGAGGATTCTGAAGGTATTATATCTTTCATCAGAAAATTAGATACTGTAGAAGTAGCTTGTTTATTGAAAGAGATGGATGAAGAAGATATAAAGATTAGTTTAAGGAGTAAGAATTATGTAGATGTATCGTCTATTTGTGAATTTTTTAATGGTGGAGGCCATACTAGGGCTGCAGGTTGTAGCGTTAATTCCAAAATAGATGAAGCAAGAGACATGATAGTAGAAAAGATTATTGAGTTTATTAGGTGATGAAATATGAATGGAATAATAAATTTTTTTAAACCTAAGGGGATTACTTCTCATGATGCGGTGAATTTATTTAGAAAGTTATTAGATATGAAAAGAATTGGTCATACGGGTACATTAGATCCAAATGTGACTGGTGTGTTACCAATATGTATAGGTAAAGCAACAAGAGTTTCAGAATACTTAATTGAGGCTGACAAAGAATATATATCTGAAGTTACCTTAGGGTTTGAAACAGATACACAAGATATAGATGGAGAAATCCTAAGAAGCTCAAAAAAAAGGGTAAGTAATAAGGAAATAGTTGAAACATTTAATAAATTTCATGGAGATATCAATCAAACACCGCCAATGTATTCTGCTGTTAGATATAAAGGTAAAAAATTATACGAATTAGCTAGAAAAAATGTTATAGTTAAGCGTGAACCTAGAAGTGTAAGGATAGAAACATTAGATATAATAAAAAATCAAAATAATAAAAAAATTATTTTCAAAACAGAATGTTCTAAAGGTACTTATATAAGGACCTTGTGTAATGATATTGGTAGAACATTGGGCACATATGGGTATATGTCTTATTTAATACGTACTGGTGTCGGTGAATTTAGAATAGAAGATTCACTTAGTGTAGATTATTTAAAACTAATTGATAGGGAAAACATAGAAAACTTAATTTTACCTATGGATAAGGCTCTAAATAATCTTGATAAGATTATTTTGGAGGAAAAGTATTATAAACCTATAACAAATGGAGTAATGGTAGAGATTCAGGATAAAAATGATTATGATTTAAATAATAACTTGAAAGTTTATTGTCGAGGCAAGTTTATTGGAATTGGAAGGATCCTTATAAAAGATGAAAAATATTATATAAAAATGAATAAAGTATTGATATAAGGTGGTTAAATGGAAATAGTAAACTTAAAGAAAAGTGATTATATAGAAACAAGATTTAATACTAGCATAGCCCTAGGAAATTTTGATGGTATTCATATAGCTCATAAAGAAATAATCTCAAATAATATTGAAACATCTAAAAAAATGGGTTTAAGATCAGGTGTGTTATTATTTGATACTCATACTAGATTAACGATAGAAGGTAAAAGTCCGCCTATAATAACTTCTAAGAAACAAAAATTAAAAATCTTGGAAGAATTAGGAGTGGATATAGTATATATTATTGAATTTGATAAAAACATTATGAGTTTAAGTCCAGAAGATTTTATTAAAGAAATATTATTAAGAAAATTAAATGCTAAATCTATATGTGTTGGGTTTGATTATAAGTTTGGACATAAAGCATCTGGAGATATTACCACATTAAAAAAATTAGGTAAGATGTATGAATTTAATGTAACAGTAATTCCCCCAATTTACAAAAAAAATATAATTAGTAGTACTAAAATTCGAAATTTTATAAAGGAAGGAAAAATAAAAAGTGCAAATAATATGTTAGGAAGGAATTATTCTATCTTAGGTAAAGTTGTGGATGGAAATAAAATGGGTCATGAATTGGGATTTCCTACTGCTAATTTAGAAACTAAGGACAATTTTGTTATTCCTAAGAATGGTATATATGAATCTAGAATAATAATAAGTGGAACAAAATATATTGGAGCCACTAGTATAGGGACTAATCCTACGTTTCAAAATAATGTTTTAAAAATTGAGAATCATATTTTAGATTTTAATAAAAATATATATGCGGAAAAGATAGAAGTAGAATTTGTTAGATTTATTAGAGATGAAATAAGATTTACTAATATAGAAGATTTAAAAAAGCAAATTAGGAAAGATGTAAATGATATTAAATTTAGATACTGATGTTTACATTTATTATATAATGTGATAATATGATAATTGTTGAAAGGTTTTACCTATAGCTAAGTATAGACGTTACCTCAGCGCTTTACATAGCCATAGGTGGATATAAAATATGGAGGTGTATTATAAATGTTATCAAAAGAAACTAAAGAGCAGATTATTAATAACTACAAATTACATGAGGGTGATACTGGGTCTACAGAAGTACAGGTTGCATTATTGACTTATAGGATTAATTCTTTAAATGAGCATTTAAAGACTCATAAAAAAGATCATCACTCAAGAAGAGGATTATTAAAGATGGTAGGTCAAAGAAGAGGTTTATTGAGATATTTAAAAAATAAAGATATTGAAAGATATCGTTCTTTAATTGCAAAACTAAATATAAGACATTAATTAGAGAGCGGGTTAGTCCCGCTCTATTGTTTATTCAATAAAAGATAATAAGCAATAAAAAATAAGGAGGTATTACATGGAAAAGAGTTTCCAATATAAGATTGCTGGAGAAGAACTTACAGTAACAATAGGAAAAGTTGCCGAACAGGCAGGGGGAGAATGTATAATAAAATATGGTGATAGTGCTATATTAGTAACCGCTACATCATCTAAAGAACCAAGAGAAGGTATAAATTTTTTTCCCTTAAGTGTAGATTATGAAGAGAGATTATATTCAGTAGGAAAAATTCCAGGTGGATTTATAAAAAGAGAAGGTAGACCTAGTGAAGATGCTATATTAACTTCAAGACTTATAGATAGACCGATAAGACCACTATTTCCACAAGGGTATAGGAATGATGTGCAAGTTATAGCTACTGTATTGTCAGTAGATCAAAATTATTCTCCTGAGATTATGGGTATGATTGGATCATCTATAGCCTTATCTGTTTCTGATATTCCATTTAATGGACCAACAGGATCAGTGCAGGTTGGACTAATAGATGATAAATTTATTATTAATCCGAACAGTCAAGAAAGAGACGAATCAGAAATAGACCTTATTGTGTCTGGAACTAAAGATGCTATAATGATGGTAGAAGCTTCTGCAGAAATTGTTTCAGAGGAGACGATTTTAGATGCTATATTATTTGCTCATGAAGAAATTAAAGATATTTGTATATTTATTGAGGATATTGTTGCAGAAGTAGGGAAAGAAAAGCAAGAATTTAATATTTTCAAACCAGATGAAAAGTTAGAAGAAAAAATAAAAAAATATTCAACTAATAAGTTTCTTAAAGTAATTAATATTATCGATAAGCAAGAGAGACAGGATGGGATTGATGAAGTTACTGAGGAAGTATTAGAAAGGTTCTTAGAAGAATATCCAGAGTCTGAAAAAGAAATAAAAGACGTTGTAGATAGTATAATTAAAAATGAAGTTCGAAATCTAATTATAAAAGATAAGATTAGACCAGACAATAGAAAACCTGATGAGATTAGAACAATTACTAGTGAGGCTGGTTTATTACCCAGAGCTCATGGATCAGGATTGTTTACAAGAGGGCAGACTCAAGTGTTAACTATTGCTACATTAGGAGCAACATCAGATGTTCAAATAATTGATGGTTTAGGTGAAGAGGAATCCAAAAGATATATGCATCACTATAATTTCCCTCCTTATTCTGTAGGTGATACTAGGCCTATGAGGGGACCAGGAAGAAGAGAAATAGGTCATGGTGTCTTAGCTGAAAAAGCATTATTACCTGTATTACCATCAGAAGAAGAATTTCCTTATACTATTCGATTAGTTTCAGAAGTTCTTAGTTCAAATGGATCCTCTTCACAAGCAAGTGTTTGTGGTAGTACACTATCCTTGTTAGATGCAGGTGTCCCACTAAAAGATTCGGTAGCTGGAATAGCAATGGGAATGATAAAGTCTGGTGATGAGATAGTTGTATTAACAGATATTTTAGGTATGGAAGACCATATGGGGGATATGGATTTTAAAATAGCTGGTACTAAAGAAGGAATCACTGCTATTCAAATGGATATTAAGATAGATGGTATAAATAGGGAAATTTTAGAAAATGCTTTAGAAAAAGCTAAGGTAGGTCGATTATATATATTAGATAAAATGGCTGAGACTATATCTAGTCCACGTGCAGAACTTTCTCCTTATGCACCTAAAATATTTACTATGTCTATTGATCCAGAAAAAATAAGAGATGTGATTGGACCAGGTGGCAAAGTCATCAATAAGATTATTGATGAAACAGATGTTAAAATAGATATAGATGATGATGGGCATATTTCTATTTCAGCAGATAATGCCGAAAGTGGAAATAATGCTATGAAGATTATAGAAGATATAGTAAAAGAAATAGAAGTAGGTGAAATATATCTAGGTACAGTTAAAAAGATTACAAATTTTGGTGCATTCATCGAAATACAAAATGGAAAAGAAGGTTTACTTCATATATCTAATATATCAAAAGAAAGAATAAAAAAGGTAGAAGATGTTCTTAAAGTAGGAGAAGAAGTAATGGTTAAAGTTATAGAAATAGATAATCAAGATAGGATTAATCTATCAAGAAAGGCACTTTTACCTAAAAAAAATAAAGAGAGGGAATAAGTTATTAAACATGAGTCTTTAGATTCATGTTTAATTTTTGTATAATATATTTTTCTTAGAATATAGATTATATAAGTATATTTTAGGAGGGATTATATGAAATTGTTAATATTGAATAAAAAGACTTTATTATTTTTAATGATTATTCTTATAATACTACTTATTGTGATACCATTAATAGTATTAAATTGGACGAAAACAGAAGACGTATTTAAAGAGGATATATTTTATCAAGGAATAAAAGATGAAAAAGTAGTATCTTTTGCTTGTAATATAGATTGGGGAAACGAGTCTATAGAAGATATGTTGAATATATTTAAGGATAGGAATATAAATATAACATTTTTTCCTACAGGAAAATGGGCAGAAAAAAATCCAAAGTTGTTGAAGAATATATATGATGATGGCCATGAAATAGGTAATCACGGTTATTCTCATGTAGATTATGATAAATTAAGTTTATCAGAAAATATTGAACAAATTAAAAAAGCGGATTCTATAATTAAAAATATTATAGGAGAAAAGCCCATATATTTTGCACCTCCGTCTGGAGCATTTAGTGATTCTACTATAAAGGCTGCTGATGATTTAGATTATAAGACAATAATGTGGAGTGTAGATACTATTGATTGGAGGGAAGATAGCACCGAAGATGTAATAGTAGAAAGAGTATTAAGCAATATTCATAACTCTGCTATTGTTTTGATGCATCCTACAGAAGAAACTAACAAAGCATTGCCTAAGATCATTGAATCTTTATTAAAACAAGGTTATAATATAGGACGAATTAGTGATATATTATAAATATAGAAACTAACTAATAAAAAATCAAAAGATGAGGTGTATTTATGAAAATAAAGGTATTAAATAAAAGTATATTTACATTGCCAGAATATAAAACAGATGGATCTTCAGGAATTGACCTACAGGCATATATTCCTGAGTCTGTAACTTTAGAACCTTTAGGTAGAGCTTTAATTCCTACAGGGCTATTTATGGAAATTCCAAAAGGGTTTGAGGGGCAAATAAGAGGAAGAAGTGGGTTAGCTTTAAAACATGGAATAACTTTAGCTAACGGGGTTGGTACTATTGATAGCGACTATAGAGGTGAAATAAAAGTCATTCTTATAAATTTAGGTCAGGAAGACTTTATAATAGAAAATGGAGATAGAGTAGCCCAATTTATATTATCAAAATATGAAAAACTTGAATTTGAAGAAGTTGATGAATTAAAAAGCACAAAAAGAGATGAAGGTGGATTTGGTCATACAGGAGTTTAAAGTCATATCTAATCTTATCATAAATGATAAGTTCTATTCTAAAATAAATTTCATATAATACTATTAGATAGTTATGAGGTGATTTTATGAGACTTAGTGAATTAGGAGACAAAGAAATAATAAACCTAAATAATGGAGAAAGATTAGGACTACTTGCAGATGCCGATATTATTTTTGATGAACATTCAGGAGAAATAATGAGTATAGTTGTACCAGAAAGAAGAATATCCTTTAGATTACTAGGTATAGAAGACAGTGGTATGGAGGTACCGTGGTCTTCAATAAGAAAGATAGGATATGATATGATAATTGTAGAATTAAACCATTAAAATGTAAAATAAAAAACATAACTTAAGTTATGTTTTTTATTTTTATATACACATAATATTAATAAATTAAGAGAAGATATAAATTAAGACTAATATTATGGAGGGTATATATGAATAAAGAAAGAGAAAAAACAAAAGCAAATAGTAATAAAGATATTAAGGAATTTGGTACTCCTAATGATTTAAAATTAAAGACTAATATACAATTTATATCAATAATAGGAGAAATAGAGGGACATAGTATGTCTAGTGAAGACAGGAAATCAACAAAATATGAACATATAATTCCTTTGTTAATAGCTGGAGAACTAGATCCTAATATTGAAGGAGTTTTAATAATCCTAAATACAGTTGGAGGAGATATTGAAGCTGGATTAGCATTAGCTGAAATGATAAATAGTTTATCCAAGCCGACAGTGTCTTTAGTATTAGGTGGCGGGCATAGCATAGGTGTACCTTTAGCTACATCTGCAGATTATTCATTTATTGTCCCTACTGCGACTATGACAATACATCCTATTCGTACTACTGGCTTAGTAATAGGAGTTAGTCAAACTTATAAATATTTTCAGAAGATACAAGACAGAATAATAGAATTTGTACTAAGAACATCAGATATTAATAAAAAAGACTTTTTAGATTTAATGTATGATACAGATGAATTAGCTAACGATATAGGTACTATATTAGTTGGTAAGGATGCTGTAGATTTTGGATTAATAAACCAAGTAGGAGGAATGTCAAACTCAATTAAGAAATTAAACGAAATAATTAGAACAAATAAAATAGAATAAGATTCTTAAATATGCTATAATTATTTATAGAAAGTAAAGGGGGATATTTCAACATTGTAAAATAAAATTTAAAATAGTTTTAGATGTTAGTTTACAATATATAAATATATA
This sequence comes from Tissierellaceae bacterium, assembly GCA_035301545.1. GTDB lineage: Bacteria > Bacillota > Clostridia > Tissierellales > Tissierellaceae > DATGUA01. The sequence goes on from DATGUA010000045.1 coordinate 76,477, forward strand.
TGACTGTAAAAATAAAGGGGATTTTATGAGTAAAACAAAAAGACAGAAAAAGCAGAAAAACAGGAATCGAAGTCTATTCGAAAAAAATAATAAAGAAATTATTAGTATGATTATGTTATCTATAGGTATTTTAATGATGATAAGTTTGTTTAGTTCTCAAATGGGATTAGTAGGCTCTTTGATTAGAAGGACAACCTTTATATTGATGGGATTTGGTGGGTATTTTTTACCTATTTTATTTATAAGTATTGGTGTAATATTCTTATTAGAAAGATACGATCAAAAAGAATTTAAAGTATCTATAATCTTATCTATAATATTACTATCTTTTATAATATTTTTAGATAGTAGAAATATTGGAACCAAAGTTTTTCTGCAAAGAATGAAATTAGCTAATTCGTTAGCTTTATCGAATAAGGGTGGAGGAATTATAGGTTCTTTTATAGGTTTTTTCTTTTATAAGTTATTTGGCAAAATAGGAGGATATTTGGTCTTAATTTTTGGTACTATGATTAATATAATGATGCTTAGGGAAATAAAGATTATAGATATTGTGAATAACATCAAGAAATTTATTGGGAATAAAAATGCAGATAACAAGAAAAAACAGAATATAAAAATTAACAATGAATCTTCAAAAGAATATAATAATGTGAAAAAATCAAGATTGAGTAAAAAAGATATCAAAATCTTAGAATATAATGATAAAAAAAATATTAAAACAGAGAATCAAAATGATAAAGACAAATCTAAACAGTCTAAATCTAAACAAATAGAATATGTTAATCCACCTATTTCCTTATTAAGCAATTCTGTTTCTAAAAAAGGTTCAAATGATAAAAAAGATATATTAAATAATGCTAGAATAATTGAAGAAACTATGAAGAATTTTGGAATAGAAGTGACTGTAGAACAGATTAATAGAGGTCCTACGATAACTTGTTATGAATTGCTCCCATCTCCTGGAGTTAGAGTAAGTAAAATCGTGTCATTGTCAGATAATATTGCTTTAAGTTTAGCAGCTCCAGATATTAGGATAGAGGCTCCTATTCCTGGAAAAGCTGTGGTAGGAGTTGAAGTTCCAAATGAATATAAAGATAATGTTGTTTTAAAAGAAATACTAGTATCTAATGAATTTAAAGATATTGAATCAAACATCCCGCTTATACTTGGTAAAGATGTATCTGGTAAACCTATAGTATCATCAATAGACAAAATGCCACATTTATTAATAGCAGGAGCTACTGGTTCGGGTAAAAGTGTGTGTATAAATAGTATAATAACTAGTATAATTTATAAATCCTCTCCGGAAGATGTAAAATTACTCTTGATTGATCCAAAAGTGGTAGAATTAAGCGTATATAATGATATACCACATTTACTTATTCCTGTAGTAACAGATGCAAAGAAATCAGCATTTGCCTTAAAATGGGCTGTCAAAGAAATGGAAAAGAGATATCAGAAGTTTGCTAAGTCTAGTGTAAGGGATATAGATGGGTATAATAAAAAGGTTGAAAAACAAGATAAGCTTTCGACTATAGTTATAATTATTGATGAATTAGCTGATTTAATGATGGTGGCTGCACAAGAAATTGAAGACTATATATCTAGATTAGCACAAATGGCCAGAGCGGCAGGAATGTATTTAATAGTAGCTACTCAAAGACCTTCAGTAGATGTTATAACTGGTACTATTAAAGCTAATATACCATCAAGAATTTCATTTGCTGTATCATCACAGGTAGATTCTAGAACAATATTAGATATTGGAGGAGCAGAAAGGTTATTAGGACAAGGTGATATGCTGTTTTATCCTTCATTTTATTCAAAGCCATTAAGAATTCAAGGAACCTTTATTAGTGATAATGAGGTGGAAGATATAGTAGAGTTTTTAAAAAATAATTATAAAAAAGAATATGATGAAGATATAATTGATATCGTAGATAATGCTAAAAATGTTAATTTAAATGATGCTGATGAACTTTTAGAAGATGCTATTAAGTTAGTCATAGCTGAAGAGCAAGCGTCTATATCTATGTTGCAACGACGTCTTCGAATTGGATATGCTAGAGCTGCTAGAATGGTAGATGAAATGGAAGAAAGGGGTATTATTGGTGGACATGAGGGAAGTAAACCTCGAAAGGTTTTAGTATCAAAACAAAATATAGAAGATTTAAATGATTTATAAAAATATTATTATAGATTGGAGATGAAAATATGAATTTAGCTAATAAAATAACAATATTTAGAGTGTTATTAATACCAGTCTTTGTTTTAACTCTATATTTAGATATTAATAACAATCATATATATGCTGCAATAATATTTAGCATTGCAGCAATAACAGATACGTTGGATGGATATATTGCAAGAAGTAGAAATTTAATAACTAATTTTGGTAAGTTTATTGATCCATTAGCAGATAAAATGTTAGTTTCTACTGCATTAATACTTCTAGTTGAATTAGGTGAGATACCAGGATGGATTGTTGCAATTATTATTGCAAGAGAGTTTGTAATAACTGGATTGAGAATTTTAGCTGCTTCAGAAGGAATTACTATTGCTGCAAGTTCTTGGGGGAAAATTAAAACTATCACACAATTGATAGCTATTATCTTGATATTATTAAATAATTTTCCATTCAATAATATTAATATACCTATGGATAAAATTATATTATATCTATCTTTGATATTTACAGTGATTTCAGGATTTGATTATATAAGTAAAAATATAGACAGTCTCAGTCTAGACGATAAATAATTGGAGGGTTATCAATGGTAGCTGAAATTATAACTGTTGGAACAGAAATTACTACAGGTGATATATTAGATATAAATACTCAATATATATCTAATAAGTTATTTGAACTTGGGATAGAAACCTATTACCATACTACAGTAGATGATTGTCCAGAACGATTAAAAAAAGTAATGAATATTGCTTTAGATAGATCTGAAATTATAATTACTGCTGGAGGGTTAGGACCTACTCAAGATGATTTAACCAAAGAAATTATATCGGAAATTATAGATTTACCTCTTGAGTTAAACCTAAATATGGAAGATAGGATAATAAATATATTTAAAAATATGAACAAGCTTATGACTAATAATAATAGAAAGCAAGCTATGAAACCTACAGGATCAAAGTTTATTAATAACAGTATAGGAACAGCTCCAGGGATCCTTATTGAACATAATAATAAAATTATTATTTTATTGCCAGGACCACCTAAAGAAATGATTCCAATGCTCGATAATGAAGTTGTACCTTTATTAAATAAAATATTAAAATCAAATATGTGTATTATAAAAAAATCGATAAATACTATAGGAATAGAAGAATCTTCTTTAGAAGCAAAATTAATCTCTATGAAATTGAATTACAATAATATTCAAGTTACAACTTTTTCTAATGAAGAAATTGTTGAAATAAAGATCGTAGGTAAGGGACGAAATAAAGAAAAGATAAAAAAACAAGTTGATTTAATAACAAAGAAAATTATAAATGAATTTAAAGAGTACATATATGGTACTAATAATATATCTTTGGAAGAATCTGTAATTAATTTATTAAAAAAATGTAAATATAAATTAGGATTATGTGAATCGTGTACTGGAGGATTAATTTCAAGTAGAATTACTAATATTCCTGGTGCTTCAACTATATTAGATAGAAGTATAGTATCATATAGTAATGAGTCTAAGATTGAAGAGTTGGCAGTAAATAAAAATACCTTGAAGGAATATGGAGCTGTAAGTAGTGAGACAGCTTACGAAATGGCAAAAGGATTATTAAATCGGACTAAGAACTTAGATATTGTGTTATCGATAACAGGGATTGCTGGTCCTTCCAGTGATTCTTCAAATAAACCTGTAGGGTTAGTTTATATATGTATTATGGATAAAAATAGATACATTATAACAGAACACAAATTTAGTGGTGATAGATTAAGTATTCAACGTCGTGCTACTATAAGAGCTTTAGATGAAATTAGAAAGTTTTTACTGAATTACTATTGACTAATACAGCTAAATACTATAATATGTACTTATGAACCTATGTTCGAATACATGGAAGGGGTGAACCAGTTTAACTGGGAAAATATGACTGAGATGAAAGAAAAGAGAAAATCATTGGACTTAGCTGTAAATCAAATTGAAAAACAATTTGGTAAGGGCTCTATTATGCGTTTGGGAGAAAATTTTAAAATGAATATTGATGTGATACCTACTGGTTCTTTGGATTTAGATCTAGCATTAGGTATTGGAGGATTACCAAAAGGACGAATTATTGAAATATATGGTCCTGAGTCCTCAGGTAAGACGACTGTAGCATTACATGCTATAGCTGAAGCGCAAAAGCAAGGAGGTATAGCAGCCTTTATAGATGCTGAGCATGCATTAGATCCTAATTATGCAAGAAAACTAGGAGTAGATATAGAAAACTTAATAATTTCACAACCAGATACTGGTGAACAGGCTTTAGAAATAGCTGAGGCATTGGTAAGAAGTGGGGCAATAGATATCATAGTTGTAGATTCTGTAGCTGCCTTAGTTCCAAAAGCAGAGATTGAAGGTGAAATGGGAGATAGTCATGTGGGTTTACAAGCTAGGATGATGTCCCAAGCTTTAAGAAAATTAGCTGGTGCTATTAATAAATCAAATACAGCCTGTATTTTTGTTAATCAATTAAGAGAAAAGATAGGTGTTATGTTTGGAAATCCCGAAACTACATCTGGTGGTAGAGCGTTAAAATTCTATTCTAGCGTTAGATTAGATGTACGAAGAATAGAAACTATAAAACAAGGAGATGAAATGCTAGGAAATAGAACTAGAGTAAGAGTTGTTAAAAATAAGGTTGCACCTCCATTTAAACAAGCTATCTTTGATATTATGTATGGATTAGGTATTTCAAAGGAAGGAAATGTTTTGGATGTTGGTGTAAATTCAGGAATTATAAAAAAGGCTGGATCTTGGTACAGTTATGGAGAACATAGATTAGGCCAAGGTAGGGAGAATTCAAAAGATTTTCTTCAAGAAAATCCAGAAATATTCTTAGAAATTAAAAATAAAATTAGAGAGAAATATGGTTTACAAAATAATGAGACAAGCGAGGACAATAAAGTATCAAAAGAAGAGAAGGATAAACCCGAACAATAAATAATATTAAGACCTCCTATTTAAGGAGGTCTTTTGTTAGGAGTGTAATTATGAAATTATTATATTTTACTGATAGCCATATCAGAGGGACATCTCCTAGAAATAGAAGAGATGATTATATCTTGACCTTAACAAATAAATTTCAAGAAATTTCGACTATTATTGAAGAAAATAGTATTGATTATATTTTACATGGGGGAGACTTATTTGATAGGCCAGATGTTTCGGTTTCTATTGTTAGTAAATTTGCAAAAATATTAGCTAAAATTCATCAACCACTATATATTGTGAGTGGTAATCATGATATATACGGACATAATCCTGATACCATTAACAGAACTATGCTTGGATTATTAAATGATCTTAAAATAATAAATGTTATAGATAATAAAAAAGTTATACTAAAAAAAGATGGTGTTAGTGTACAATTGACCGGTCAACCATATATTTATGACATAGATGATCCTATAAATAGAAAATACTATAAAGTGGAATCAAAACAAGAAGGTATAGACTATTCTATTCATCTGGTTCATGGTATGTTATTAGATAAACCTTTTATTAAGGGGGTTCCTTATACATTGGTTGATGATATTAAAGATACTTTAGCAGATATAACATTGGCAGGTCATTATCATTCAGGATTTGAGGAGATAAAAATAGATGGGAAATATTTTATCAATCCAGGAAGTATCGTTAGAATATCTAATAGTATTAATGAAATTGATAGGATCCCTAAGGTTGTTATAATAGAATTAACTAATAGAATAAATATCTCATATATAAGATTAGATACTGCCTTAAAAGGGGAAAGTGTATTAGATAGAACAGAATTAGAACTTAGTATTTATAAAAAAGAAAGAATGTTTGAGTTTAAGCAAAATATAGATGAAGCATTAAATTTTGATAAAATTGATATTAATGATGTTTTGATAAAGGTTTCAAATTCTGAGGGTATAGGAAGGGATATAAAAAAAGAAGCATTAAAAAGAATAGCACATATACAAATGAAAGATAAATAAGGTGAATAAAGTGAAATATTTAAGTAAAGTAACATTAAAAAATTTTCAATCGCATAAAAATACTGTAATTGAATTTAAACAAGGTCTTAATGTTATAGTTGGCCCTTCTGATACTGGAAAATCTTCGGTTATTAGAGGAATTAAATGGGCTTTATACAACGAACCTTCTGGTGACTTTTTCATTCGTGAAGGAGAAAGTGAATGCTCTGTGATTATTGAATTTAATGATGGTATTATTGTTGAACGGTTAAGAAATAAATCTAAAAATATGTATATATTACATGATGATAAAGGTAATAAGATAAAGTACGAGGGTTTTGGTACCTCTGTTCCTGAAGAAATAATGGAGGTTATAGGAATTAAGAAAATATATTTAGATAGTGATGAATCAAATACTGTTAACATAGGTGAACAATTGGAAGGCCCTTTTTTATTATCAGAAAAGGATAGTACTAAGGCTAGTGCAATAGGGAGGCTTATAGGTGTTAATATTATAGATGAAGCTCTTAGGGAAGCATTAAAGGATTTACGAGATTTTAATAATCAAAAAAAGGTTATAGATGAAAAGATAAATGAATTAAATAATGAATTGAAGAGTTATGAATACTTAGATAAGCTATCTAGAACAAATAATAGGTTAAATAAAATAAAGGATGATATAAAAGAAAAAGATCAGAAGTTAAGAAGATTAAGGGTAACTAAGAAGAATTTTAATGAAACACAAATGGAGATCAAAGAGTTAAAAATATATTTAAAGAAGTTATCTAATTTAGAGATTGTTGAAGATAACTTAAAAAATATAAATTATTTACTTAACAATTATAAATATATAAAGAATAAAGATAAAAGCTTGGTTTCATATTATAATGAAATAAATATAAATATAAATATATTAAAACAACTGTCGGAAATTAACGCTATAGATAAAAACTATAATGAATTAAATAATTTTATTTACAAACAACATAGACTAACAAAGATTAGAAGGGATTATAAGTCTAATCAGACAGAAATATCTAATATAAATAAACTTAATATAGATTTGGTTAAGGTAAATCAATCTGAAGAAAATTCAATATTAATAGATAGATATATTGATAAGTTAAAAGAATATAAGCAGATACAAAAAAGGCTTATGAAAAACAGAGATAGATTAAACATTGGATCTAAGTATATAGATAAATTTAAAAATATAGATCGGATATTAGAAGTGTATCAACAAATAGAATTTAAACTTAAAACTTTTCAAAACTATAGATTAATATCAAATCAATTAGAGTGCTGTCAGAAAGATTTAAGAAAAGAAAAAAAACAAGAAAATGATATGGAAAAAAATATTAAAAGTATGTTACAAAGATACGAAGAATTACTAAAGGATATAGAAGTGTGTCCCTTCTGTTTAAGTAATATAGATAATGACAAAATCAAGCACATAGTTAAACATTATGGTTCTGTAAACTAAATATGAAAAAATAGCACAATATTTTCATAGAATTGCTCCAATTCAAAACTTTAAACACGAATATAGTTAGTATTATCACCTAGAATAGTCTTAATAGGCACTTTATAGACATTGTAACGATCACTAACTATAGAAATTAACAGACCAGACCCTAAGTTTTTAACTGAATTAAGGAGAGTATAGGCCTGATTTAAGTCTCTGTAAGGTGATAGGTGAAACACTAAAATAAAGTAAGTTTCAGAATCAAAATTAAGCATGGGTATAAGTTCTAGAGATAAATTGTTAAAAAGTGGTGCAAACTTCTTACACCAATTACTAATAGTAGTATGAGAGACCTTAACATTATTGGGACCCTAAGCATCAGTGTAATATTTCTAAAAGAATTCTTTCTTAAATAGAACATAGAAGGATCCGTAATAATGATATGAACAGGATATCTCATACTTTTAAAATCTTCTTTACCAACTAGTTTAGACATGGAAGCAGGTAAAATAGAATTCGCTTAAGCACAAGCATAGAATGATTACATTTTTTATTACAACGCCTAAAATTAGAGTAAAGATCATAGTTATGGTGAAGTAAAGTGGCTTTCCCACAGACAGGACAACGAAGATAGTTTTATTAGATTTAAACTAGGGTTTATCAGGAGTAAATTGATGATTACATTTACGGCATAGATATTTTTGATAACCATCTTTATCTCTGACCTAGCGATAAAATGAATGATTATTGTTGCACTTTTGACACTTAATTGATACAATTTTTTGCATAAGGACTTGACCCTTTCTGAGAGGCATTTGTTTTCTAGCAAAAACATTGTAACATACAGGGGTTGAGGTCTTCAATTTTTATTTAAGTTTACAGATCGAACATTATAAGTAG
>DATGUA010000046.1:0-4369 GCA_035301545.1 Tissierellaceae bacterium
AGCACCTATATCAGGAACTTTCGGGTGGGGAGCCGGGATTTTGTCAGGAATTTTACATGTATCTATAGTATCAAATACAAGCTATCTCCATGGGGGAATGAATCTATATAATAATGGATTTGCAGGCGGCATAGTAGCTGCTATATTGGTACCTGTAATCCAGGATTTAAAAGACAAAGATTAAAACATGTTAGACAGTCTCTATACCATGTTTTTTATCTATATTTATGTTATAATGGAGTTTATCTTATTTATTATTGGAGGTTGAATATGGATAAAGAGAAAGAAATGGTGGAAATTTGGGGAGATATAGTAGATATAAAATCTTTAATTTTAGCCATAGTTATTTCTAGTATTTTAACAATGGGTTTATATTTTTTAGCACCAGCTGGTGATCAAATGATAGAGCTTTTTTTAGGTTTAGGAGGAGCAGTATTAGGGTTTATTATTTCAAGTATAATAATTAAACCTAAGAGGATTATTATCTTGGAAAAAGATATTAAAGAATAAGGAGAATAGAATATATGGATATCATGATTATTATACAAATGATTTTAGCAGCATTAGGAGCTATTTTCATCTATACATTAATTGGATTTATTCCAGGTACAGATGAAACCTCAGTTCTCATGCCTATAACTTTGACAGTAGTATTATCAGGAGTTCCTCCTATAGTTATTTTAACATTTTTTATTGCAGCTATTGTAACATTAAATTTAACAAATTCCATACCTACTGCATTAGTAGGATTACCTGGAGGGGTAATGTCTAGCCCTATGTTAGAACATTCATTATTATTGAAAGATGAAGGAATGTCAGCCATAGTTATAAAAAAGATGGCAGTAGGAGCTGTAATAGGTACTGTAATTTCTATACCTATTGCTTTATTATTATCAAATGTTTTAGCACCTTATGGAGCAAAGTTACAAGAAATAGGACCTTTATTATTTGTTCTAGGGGCTATATTTTTGTCTCTAGTCGGTAAAAATAAAATACTATCTTTAATTAGTATTATACCAATGGCAATCTTATTTATGGCATTGAGACATTTATATTGGGGAATTGGTATTGTTCCAAAAGATACTAATATAACTACATCTTTCTTTTTAGGAATAACCATAGGTCCTTTAATAGTATCCTTGCTCAATTTACTAAATAAAGATATAAGAACATCTTTATTGACTAAAGATAAAAAACAAATCGAAATACCTGATGATAGTATGGATAGAACTCTAAATCCATTAAAAATATTAAATAAAGATGAAATCAAAAGAGCTTCTATTTCTGCTTTAATATCAAATTTCTTATTTGTATTAAGTCCAGTAGGATTAACTATATTAATAGGAGAAGCAGTATCAAATAGGATTGAGGATCCTATAAATAGGGCAACTACTGCTATAACAAGTATGAGCGCTCTAATTCAGTCTACATATATTTCTGGGATAATAATACCTTTAATAGCTATAGGTATCCCATTATCACCTACAGCTGTTGGACCAGGAGGTGCATTGTTTAATGCTCCACCGATATTTACGGTAGACAATAATTTACATCATATATTAAGTAAAAAGGAATTTATACTAGCTATACTAGTAGGTGGAATAATGGCTTCTGCGTTAACTTATATTATAGCTAATAGATTTGCTAGCAGAATATCAACTTTTGTCTTAAAAAAGATACCTCATGAAGCAATATTAGGTTTATTTATTTCATTTATCTTATTATTAGCATATATGGATGCAGGTTTAATAAATGTTTTTGGAGTATTACTAATTGGAATAAGCTGTGGTACATTAAATAAATTAGGAGTAAATTATGGAATACAGTTTATGGCATTATATGCTGCCCCTTGGATTATAGAGAAGATTATTTTATTATAATATTAATTTAGAAGGAGTAGAATATGGAGAAAAGAATAGGAATAGGAACTGCAGTCGGGAAGATAATATTAATGGGAGAACATGCTGTTGTATATGGACAACCAGCACTATCTATACCTTTTCCCATTACCCAGATTAAAACTACAATTTATGAAGATCTAGGAGATGTTTCTATAGATTGTTATTTCTATAAAGGATTGTTGGAAAAAACACCGCAAAGATTATTAGGGATAAAAACAGCTATTGAAAAATTATTAGGGCATCTTAATAAAGAGTTAAAAAATTTTCATATTAGTATTAAAACTTCAATACCACCAGAAAGAGGTATGGGTTCTAGTGCAGCAGTTGCTGTGTCTATAGTTCGTGCTGTATATAATTATTTTAATATTACATTAGAATATGATGAATTAATTAAGTGGTCAAATGTATCAGAAAAGATTATACATGGAAATCCAAGTGGATTAGATACTGCAACTATAGCTAGGGAACAAAGTTTATATTATATAAAAGGAGAACCTTTTAATCCCTTCATATCTAATTTGAAAGCATATCTAATAGTAGCTGATACAGGTGAAAAAGGAGATACTAGAGAAGCAGTCCAAGGTGTAAATGATATGGTAAAATCAAATCCTGAAGAAGGAGAAGCTTTAATAGAAGAGCTAGGAAATCTAGCAAATGAATCAAAAAAATTTATAGAAAATAATAATCCTATAAGATTTGGTGAAAATATGACTAAAGCTCATAGTAAATTAAAAAGATTAGGAGTAAGCAATAATAATCTTAATTCTTTAGTAGATGTGGCCATAAATAATGGGGCCCTAGGAGCTAAACTAACAGGTGGAGGTAAAGGTGGATGTATTATAGTTTTAGCTTCAAATAAAGAAGAATCTAGAACTATTTCTGATAAATTATTAGATAGTGGGGCTAAAGATACATGGATTTATAATATGGAGGATATTAATGGAAAATAGAGGTAAAGCAAAGGCACATGCAAATATAGCTTTAATTAAATATTGGGGTAAGAGAGATGAAGAGGTTTCTTTACCTATGAACAGTAGTCTTTCTTTAACTTTAGACTGTTTTTATACGGAGACAGAAGTAGTATTTGATAAGGATATAGATAAGGATTATTTTTATTTAGATGGAAGTATTCAAGACGAAATAGAAACTAAAAAAATCACTAATTTTTTAGACTTGTTTCGTAGTGAAATGAATATAGAAAAAGGCTCAATAGTAAAAAGTGTTAATCATGTACCTACAGCAGCTGGTTTAGCATCATCTTCTTCAGGATTTGCTGCTTTAGCTGCTGCTACTAATGTGGCAAGTGGGTTGAATTTAGATTCTAAGGAACTATCCATGTATGCTAGAAGAGGGTCTGGTAGTGCTGCTAGAAGTATATATGGTGGATTTGTAGAATGGCAAAAAGGGAATTCAAAAGATGACTCTTTTGTAGTACCTATAGATGATGCTGATTGGGATGTAGGTATGATTATTGTAATAGTAAATGAACAAAAGAAAAAATTATCCAGTAGAAAAGGAATGAAGAGAACTGTAGAAACATCTCCATTTTATAAAGGATGGGTTGAAAGTACAGAAAAAGATATAAAAGAAATTAAGGTAGCAATAAAAAATAAAAACTTTGAACAGATGGGAAGTATTACAGAAAGAAATGGTCTAAAAATGCATGGTACTATGCTAGGAGCTAATCCTCCTATTTCCTATTGGGAGCCTGATAGTATAGTAGTAATGGATATAGTGAGAAGTTTGAGAGATGAGGGTATTCCCTGTTATTTTACTATGGATGCAGGTCCAAATGTAAAAATATTATGTAAATTATCTCAAACAGATATAATAAAAAAACGGTTAGAAGAAAGATTTAATGATGAACAAATAATAGTAACTGGTCCTGGACCAGGTATTGTTGTTGATTAAAGGAGAGTTAATTAATGATAGTAAGTTCTGCACCAGGAAAATTATATATTGCTGGAGAATATGCTGTAGTAGAACCAGGATATCCAGCAATCTTAGTAGCACTAAATAGATTTATTACAGTATCTTTAGAAAAGGCATTAGATAATGGTAGTATTACTTCTTATGGAGATATGCCTATATTATGGAGAAGAGAAGATGACAAACTAGTTTTAGATCAGAGAGATAATAGATTATTCTATATTAGGAAAGCTATAGAAACTGTAGAATCTTATGCTAAAGAATTAGGAAAAGATTTAGATTTTTATCATTTGAAAGTAGAAAGTGATCTAGAATCTCCAGAAGGAAAAAAAATTGGATTAGGTTCTAGTGCTGCAGTTACAGTAGCTACTGTAGATGTATTATGTAAGCATTATAATATAGATATTCCAAAAAAAGATTTGTTTAAGTTATCAGCCTTATCACAAATAAGTTTAAATAAAGATGGTTCATGTGGAGATATAGCGGCTAGCGTCTTTGGAGGATGGATTGGTTTTAAGACTTTTGATACAGACTGGGTT
>DATGUA010000047.1:0-2323 GCA_035301545.1 Tissierellaceae bacterium
AGTATCCTCAAGTAAAAGCAGTATTGGTAGTACATCTATATGGGCTATCAGCAGACTTGGATAAGATAGTAGAATTATGTAAGCAACATAATGTAGTACTAATAGAAGATGCAGCAGAATCCTTAGGCACCTATTACAAAGGACAACATACAGGAACCTTTGGAGATTATGGTATCTTCTCTTTTAACGGAAATAAGATAATCACTACATCAGGTGGCGGCATGTTAGTATCAGATAATAAAGAGAGAGTAGAAAAGGTAAGATTCTGGTCAACACAAGCTAGAGACAAGGCAAGACATTATCAACATAGTGAAATAGGATATAATTATAGAATGAGTAATGTAGTAGCAGGTATAGGTAGAGGACAATTAAAAGTACTAGATGAGAGAGTAGAAAAAAAGAAATATATATATGAATATTACAAAAGAGAATTAAAAGATCTTCAAGGTATAGGCTTTATGCCTGAAAATGAATGGGATAATTGTAATCGATGGTTATCATGTATAACACTAAGTGGAAAAATGAGGCCATTAGATATAATAGAAGCTTTAGAAAAAGATAATATAGAATCTAGACCAATATGGAAACCAATGCATCTACAACCTGTATTTGAAGAATATGACTATATAGGATCAGATGTGGGAGAGAAGCTATTCGAAAATGGTCTATGTCTACCATCTGATACTAAGATGACAGATGAAGATTTAGATAGGGTAGTTAAAGTAATAAGAAAACTATGGAAATAAAGTAGGTGATAAAGTGAAGGAATTTAATTTGATAATTAAAAGAATAATAGATTTTCTAGGTAGCTTGATAGGAGTAGTCATAATTTCACCTATTTTATTGATAATAGCTTTAGCTATAAGGTTTACTTCAAAGGGACCAGTATTATTTAAACAAGAAAGACTAGGATTACATGGTAAGACTTTTAAAATATTAAAGTTTAGAACTATGATAGAAAATGCTGAAAATATAGGTGATGGTCTTACTGTAAAGAATGAATCAGATCAACGTATAACTAATATAGGTAAGATACTTAGAAAGACTAGTCTAGATGAATTACCCCAGCTTTTTAATGTAATAAAAGGAGAAATGAGTCTGGTAGGTCCAAGACCTCCAGTAACCTATCATCCATATGATGGCTATGATAATTATCCAAAATGGGCTAAAAAGAGGTTTGAAATGAAGCCTGGAGTTACAGGACTAACTCAAGTAACAGTAAGAAACTCAGTAGAATGGGATGAAAGAATTGTAGTAGATAATGAATATATAGATAATTTTGATATATGGTTTGATATAAAACTTTTATTTATGACAATCTTAAGGATTTTCAAGAGTGAAAGTATTTATTTAACTGGAAAAGAAGAGGGTAAAGTGTAAGGAATAGTACCAAATATTTGTGATTAATAATATGGAGGTAAAGATATGGAAGTTCGTATTCGTAAATTTAAAGAAAAAGATATTCCAAATAAAATAAAATGGATTAATAATAGTGAAAATAACCAGTATCTCCATTATGATTTACCATTAGAATATGAAAAGACTTTAAATTGGTTTAAGAAGAATAAAGATAGAAGAGATAGATATGATGGGATTATTGAAGTAAATAGTATACCAGTAGGTTTAATAGGTTTACTATCTATTGATATGAAAAATAGTAAGGCTGAATATTACATAGCATTAGGAGAAACAAAATTTAAAGGTAAAGGAATAGCTAAATTGGCATCCATTAAACTTCTTGAATATGCTTTTAAGGAGATTGGAATAAATAAGATTTATTTATTTACTGAAGTAGAAAATAAAAGTGCACAAAAGTTATTTGAAAGAGTGGGATTTAAAAAAGAAGGATTATTAAAAGAAGATATTAAAAATGGGAATGAATTTGCCGATAGATATGTTTATGGTATTTGTAAAGAGGATTATTATAATAAGAAAGAAAGAGATAAAAATGAGATTAAACCAACAGAGATAGTAGAATTAAAAGATAAACTATATAGTAATAATATATATATGAAACGAGATGATTTAATTCCTTTCTCATTTGGAGGGAATAAAGCTAGAAAAGCAAAACTATTCTTTGAAGATATAAAAGAAATAAAATCGGATTGTGTAGTTACATATGGTAGTAGTAGCTCAAATCATTGTAGAATTATAGCTAATATTGCAGCGTCTAAAGGGTTACCCTGCTATATTATATCACCTAGTGCAGAGGATAATATTACTTATAATAGGAAAATAACAAATTTATTTGAAGCGAATATTATAAAATGTCCAGTATCTGAGGTTTCAGATACTATCGATAGCACATTAGAAGAATTAAGAT
>DATGUA010000048.1:0-7807 GCA_035301545.1 Tissierellaceae bacterium
GCAGTAGGTATACATGTTACAATTAATATAAATATAGTAATTATAATTATTGGATATATAGAATATCCTGCCCTAGCTATTATATCTATTTCATAAATAGCTATATAGGAACAAGCTAAAATAAATGTTAGTATAATTATTTCTATAGGAGTATTAGGTAATAAAAATGCATTTACCAATTGTCCTAAATTCCTAGTGATCGACCCTAAAAATATTATAAAATAGACTGAAAGTATAATCATAAATAGATAAAATAATGTACTACCTAAAGTAGATTTTACTATTTGAAAATAATCCTTTCCCGGATTGTTTAAAAATATTTGATTTATTATCCAAATTATTGGAATGGTGAGGACTCCAGATAGAATTATGCTAATCCACCCATCTTTACCTATTATACTGACCAATTGGTTAGGCAATGATAATGTTCCTACACCTATTATAGAACTTATCATTAATCCTCTTATTTGAATATTAGATATTTTAGGATCCTTTGTCATCCTTATCCCCCCTTCCCATTCGTTTTTTATTTTTAGGAAATGTAAATCCTGGTCTTAACCATAGTCTCTGTACAGGTGCTTTTACCAAGGTGTCCTTTAAGTCACCTTCTTCTATACCTAAACCTGTATAAGGTGAAGTGTAGGGTATTCCAAAACTATTTAAGCTTACTAGATGGGTTCCTAATAGGATAACACCTATCATAATTCCATATAGACCAAGTACTGCAGCCAATCCAATAAATAGAATCCTCATTATACGTAATGTTGCACTAAAATCATAAGATGGAAGAGCAAAACTAGCTATAGTAGATATAGCTATTACTATTATCATAAGAGGACTTACTATTCCTGCTTCCACAGCTGCTTCTCCTATAATTAGACCTCCTACTATTCCAATAGTATTGCCTATAGGACCTGAAATTCTAGTTCCTGACTCTCTTAATATTTCCATAGTAGTTTCCATAAGTAGTGCTTCTACTACTGATGGAAAGGGAACATTAATCCTACCAGCTGATAAATAATATATCATCTTAGTAGGCATAATCCCGGGATGATATGCAGTTATAGCTATATATAAAGGTGTAGATAGTAAAACTAAAAATCCACACAATATCCTTAATAATCTTACTAGAGATGCTTCTGTCCATTCAGTATAGTAATCTTCAGCAGATTGATATAGGGTTCCTATAGTAGCTGGTACAATCAAAGCAAAGGGGGTATTATCCATTATTATAGCCACTCTTCCTTCTAATATGGCAGCTGCTACAGTATCAGGTCTTTCTGTATTTTCAGCTTGGGGAAATGGGGATAAATAATTATCAGCCATTAGATGTTCTAATGTTGAGCTATCGAAAACTCCATCTATATCTATATTATCTAATCTTTTATTTACTTCTGCTAACAATTTTTTATCTACTATACCATCAATATACATTACTGCTACATCATTTTGGGTTCTTCTCCCAACAGAATGCATCTTTACCTTAAGACTAGGATCTCTAAGTCTTCTTCGTATTAAACTTATATTAAATTTTCCTACTTCTGTAAACCCTTCCCTAGGTCCTCTTATTACAGCTTCTGTCTGGGGCTCGTCTATACCTCTATATTCTGCTCCTCTAGTTCCTATTATTATAGCTTGAGCTGAATTTTCTACTAGTACTGCAGTATCACCTGATAATATAAATTTTATAATTTCATGCCAGTTATCTTCTTCCTGGATTTCTGATGTCGCTAATACTTCATCTTTTATTATGTTATAGGCATCGTATTTATCTTCTTCTGAGGTAAATAATTTTAAATCTTCTTCTTCAGTTAAAAATCCGACTGCATATTCAGATAGAAACCCTTTATCTATTAACCCATCCATATAAATTAAATTTACTTTTACACTTACTATATCTCCTAACTCTAAATATCTAATAACTAAATCATCTGAGTCTTTTAAGGTCTCATTTATATAATCCATATTTTTTTCTATATCATTTGAAAGAGTTTTTTCCATAAAAAATCCCACCTCCATAAGTTATATACTTACCAAAAGGTGGGATTCTTATTCTATATTTAAAACTCTAAATCTACTTTTTTCTCTATTATAATTTTATCTCCAACTTCAATCTCATAATCTTCATCTAAATTATTCGATTGTAAGATTTCTTCTATAGTTGTATTATATCTCTTAGCTATATCCCAAAGGATATCTTCTTCCTGAACTATATATATAGTAATACTTGCTGCATCCTTTGTATCAATTTCTTCTCCTGTTTCTTCTATGTCTATTATTCCAGGTATTTTCTTATCCTTGCTTAATAGTATATTATAATTTATAGTATTTTCTATAGACATAGTATCCTTCTTTAAAATATATTTCATATCTCCTAATTTATGATTAATATTTATGTTAAGATTCCTACTCTCCTCATCATAAGGTACACTAGACTTATATGAAAAGTGATTATTATAATGCTTTAGCTCTCCACTAGTCCTATCTATATAGTATACATCAATAGTTACAACTCCATCTATACTTATTCCTTGATCTAAATACTTTTTATCTATAATATTATTTCTTTCTTGAATATCTAATACTTCTATTGCATCTAAATCTAAATCGAAAGCTAAAGATTCTTCATGATCCAAACTCTTAATATGCTCTTTAATATTTATTTCTTCAGTCTTTAAATCTAGGCCCTCCTTAGTAGAATATGCATCTATTATTAAGTTTCTTGATACTTCATCAAATACTTTTCCACTTACCTTAATTCTAATATCTAAATCTATTATTTTTAGATCTTCCATATCATCTTCTTGAACCTCGTATATTGCTTCTGCTACTTCTAATTTAACTTCTTTTTGAGAATCTTTATAGGCAGCTGGGATTTCTATAAAATGATTAAAAGGTATAGCTTCTTTAAGTGAGTTTATCTTCTCATCACCTAAATAAATAATAGATACCATAGCTTCACCTGATATTATAATCCGACCATCTACTACTGTAGACTCTGTTTCTTTAACTTCTACTGAAAATCTAATTATCTTGTCTATAGCTGGTTTTAAATTATCTACTTTTATTGTATCTTCTATATTAGCATATGTTGTTTCTCTTCCATATATCTCATTATATTTAATATTTTCTTCTAGAGTTTGTAGATTTTCTTCATCTTCTATATCCTGTATAATTTCTATAGTTCTTTCTTCTCTTACCTCTCCAAATAAGTCTATTAGAGCCCTTAATTCGATTTTAGTATTGTCTATATCTTGTTCTATATAATCAATACTTCCATCTACATTAGGTATCATGTTTTCATTGATACCTTCAATATAAATTTCTTCTTTAAAATCTTTACTAGTCTCTAATGTATTAATATATTCTTCCTCATCTATACTTTTATAGGCTAAACTAAATTTTATAATACCGTCTATTAGTAACTTATCCTGAATAACTTTAGTATTTACTATATCAATTCTTCCATCTACCCAAATAATATTTTCAATATCTGGTTTATTAGTATTTAGGTAAACCTCTGTTTCTACCAATGCTTGTACTTCTCCACTACCTTTCATTTCTTCCACCTGAAAATTTTCTTTTATGATTTCAATGGACACAGTCTCACCCCTATTAATTCCTTTATTTTTATTATTAATATATATGAGTTTATCTTCTTAAATATGTATTATAAAAGAAAAAACTGTACTATTTAAAAATAGTACAGTTCATTTTATGAAATCTTAGTTTGTTTTTCTGGTTCATCGCATACTGTTACTTTAACTGTAGATGTTAGTACATCTGAGTATGTGTAAGATACTCTTCTTATACTATTGAATTCGTTAGAAATTTTAACCACAAACAAATTCGGATATGCAGATTCTAAAACTCCTTCTCTAGTAACTATCCTCTTTCTTCCTTTGTCTGCTTTTAAAATTACTGATTTCCCAATATTTTCTTCTAAATCTTTACGAATTTCTGCTACACTATCCATATAATATGATAAACCACCTTTCATTGTTTTCTCCCTACTATATCCTAATAAGAGTAGAAATAGTGTTTATATACTTATAGAAATAAGTATAACATAAAATCATGTTTTTGTCAAAACTAAATATTATACTACTAAAAACCATTCTTGTCAAATTAAATAATCACCATTATTTAAATACCTAACATAACAGTTGCCATAGAGAAATAAACTATTAAAGCTAAAGCATCTACTATAGTAGTAATAAGAGGTCCTGCCATCATAGCCGGATCCATATTCAATCTTTCTGCTACTAGAGGAAGCATTCCTCCTACTACCTTAGATATCATAATAGTAAATATTAGTGTAACAGAAACAGTTATAGATACAGCAAAACCCACCTTATCAAAATACATATTCTTTAAAAAATTTAAGGCAGCTAATGAAACACCTACTACAATACTTACCCTAAATTCCTTCCATAATACTTTCCATGTATCTTTTAATGTAATTTCTCCTAATGCTAATCCACGTATTATTAATGTTGAAGACTGACTTCCTCCATTACCACCAGTGTCCATTAACATAGGCATAAATGCAATTAATGCTACTACCTTACTTATTGTTTCTTCAAATCTATTTATAATTCCTTCAGTTAATATTGCACTTATCATAAGTATAAGTAACCAGACAAATCTTTTCCTAGCTAAATGAAATACCCCTGTATCTAAATATGCATCCTCTACTGGTTCTATAGCTGCCATTCTTTGAAAATCTTCAGTTGCCTCTTGTTCCATTACATCCATAACATCATCAACAGTTATTATTCCTGTTAATCTATGTTCATTATCCACAACAGGTAATGCTAGAAATCTATATCTATTAAATACATTAGCTACTTTTTCTTGATCATCATGTGTATTTACATATATAACATCTTTCTCCATTAATTCAGATATCTTCATATCCTCATTTTCAATTACTAAAGTTCTAAGAGATATAATCCCCTCTAATATTCGATTATTATTCGTTACATAACATGTATATATAGTTTCTTTAGTTAATCCTATCTCTTTAATATGATCTAATGCTTCTGCTACTGTCATCTCTTGCCTTAATTCTACATACTCTATAGTCATAATAGTTCCAGCAGAATCAACTGGATATTTTAGAAATTGATTTATAAGTCTTCGTTCTTCTACACTGGAATTTTCTAAGATTTTATTAACAATATTTGCAGGCATTTCTTCAATCATATCAATCATATCATCAAAAAATATCTCATCTAAAATATGATTCAACTCTTGTTCTGTAATAATATTTAATATTTCTTCTTGATCTTCTCTAGAAAAACTAGCAAATACTTCAACTGCTAAATCTTTTGGCAAGGTTCTAAATATTAATAATCTTGTTTCTGGATCTAACTCTCCTAATCTTTCTGCAACATCTACACTATTCATTTCAGATAATTCTTTCTTTATATCTACATATTTTTTCTCTTTTAATAATCGGTAAAATCTTTCTTCTTTCATCAGCGACCTCCTATTCCTTAGTATAATCATATATGATAGTTTTACACTATTTTGATACTATATTTTAGTATAACATAATATAAATATAATAAGCAAAAAAGATAGGCTTAATGATGAACTGACCCTCGTCAAGTAGACAACTAATTTAATTAAAATTTATACACTTTTAGGTGTATAGTTTCTATATTGTAAAGGAACCATATACCTTAATTTTTTTGAAATCTTTCTTCATTGTAAAATCTAATATATTTGATTATTGCTTCTTTTAAACCTATAACTTTACTTCTTTACTATACCCTGGCTTTCTTCCCATAAAAAATACCTCCAAGTAGATTATCTAGTTTTAATTAATTAGACTGTCTACTTTAGAGGTATCGTATCATAGTCCTATCTTTTAAATTTATCCTCTATCTGGAGAAATTATAAATCCCTTTCGTAAGAAGTTATCATTATAGTCTATATTAAACTTATCGTACATATTTTCAAGGTCTTTCTCTACTAAAAATTCAAATCCTTTTGATTCTACTTTTAAATCATTTTCCTTTTTCTCATCCAGAGCTAATCCAAAAGATGGACCACCTCAACCATAACCTGCTATATACAATCTTAAGGATTTATCACTATCTTTCTTTGATAGATCTTCTTTTAATTTCTCTTTAGCTTCATTACTTACATTAATTTGCATTATTTCCACTCCTTTATTATATTCAATTCTATTTATACCCTCTATAGGTATAGAGAAACATATTAATTTATCTTTATATATCAATATACACCAAAAAATAAAATATGTCACAGGAAATTTAATTTCCTATGACATATTAGACTAACTTTTATAATTATAGATATCCACGACCAGGTATTATAGCATCTATAATGCCTATTACTAAAGCACCAATAATAGCTCCTAATAGGGAAATGTTAAAACCTGTTACCAGGAATTTAGTGATATACAGTATAATTGCAGCAACTAGGAAACCAGCTATCCCTCTTCCAAAGGGTGAAGCATCTATACCTGTAAATCTTTGTACTAAATAATCTAATACTCCTATTACTACTGCTGCTATTAATACACTTCCTAATCCGTCTATTGTAAAACCTGGTGTAAAATATGCTGCAATTGCTATTACTATTGCAGTTATCAAAATCCTTAAAAGCATCTCACCTATATTAAATTCATGATCCTTTTCATGATCTTTATTCCTATTATTATCATTGTTATCCATAATTTCACCTCCTTATATAAGGTTTTCCATATGGATATATTTTATACATTTTTTAAAAAGTTATAATAATACTGGTCATATTATAATTTATATGCTACTATACTAGTATAAATTAATTATTATGATTATAAGGAGGTTTATTCATGGAAATCACAAAAGATATGATTATCGGTGAAATAATCAGAAAAAAACCTGAAGCTATTGAAATCCTAATGCAATATGGAATGGGATGTATAGGCTGTCCGGCTAGTCAAATGGAAACTTTGGCAGAAGCAGCTATGGTTCATGGCTTAGAATTAGAAACATTGCTAAATGCTTTAAATGAATAAATAATATAATAAATTCCGAGGGGATAAATCCCTTCGGAATTTTTATTATATTATTCTTTTTTATCTAATAATTCATCAATTTTATCTTTATCAAATCCAACTATTTCTTCTCCACCTATAACTAATACTGGCACTCCCATATGTCCCATCTCCATTAACTCTTTTCTCGCATCATTATCAGTTTGAACATTCTTTTCAGTATAATCTATACCTTTCTCCTCTAGATAATCCTTTGCTAGAGTACAATAAGGGCATGTATTGCTTGAATAAACTAATACCTTTTCCATCTTTATCTCTCCTTTTATATAACACTATATTTCAAAATACAACTTTAAAATTATTAAAATTATCTAATTTATATTTTACCCTAAACTTTATTGATTAATCATGTTTTACATGTTTTAACCCTTCTTTAAATACGGTAAAAACATGATCATCATCTAAGGAATATATAACTAATTTACCTTTTCGCCTAAACTTAACTAGACCTTGGCCTCTTAATATTCTTAAATGATGGGAGATAGCAGATTGAGTCATATCTAATAATGTTGATATATCACATACACATAAAGGAGATTGTGATAACGCATATATTATTTTTGATCTTGTAGGATCTCCTAAAGCTTTAAATAATTGTGATAAATCTTCAATTTTTACTTCTTTATTTAGATTATCTCTGATATCTTCTAATACATTAATATCTGTAGAATGTGATAAACAGATAGGCTTTTCTTCTGTTTTTTTCATTATTTCCTCCCTTCTATCTAA
>DATGUA010000049.1:0-4838 GCA_035301545.1 Tissierellaceae bacterium
GTAGTTCCTTTTTCTTCTCTAAGTTCATTTGCTCCATATTTATTCAGTCTTAGTTCAACTTCTGTTTCCTCTAAACCAATATCTGAATTTGTTTTTAATTCTGTAAGAACCTCTTTTATTTCTTTTTTATACCAATCCATAACTCCTCTCCTCTTTCTATCGGTAATATTAGTATGCCAATTTCCCACTAAAATAACATAAAAAAAGACCTTTGTTTATGCATCAAAACATAAACAAAGGTCTTGCTACCTATCTAGGTTAGTTAACCGGGATAAACCGTATTGACGATTAACTAATTTAAAGCTACTCCCCTTCAATAATTTTATTATATATTAATTATTAAATATAATCAATATAAATATATTTAATATTAGAAGTTTCTACCCTTTCTTTACCACATTTTTTTCTAATCTCTTTACCAAAAGTCCTCCATTCTTGATTAGTTTTCTCTTAAATCCTTCAAACTTTTTTAATTTGATATATCTATCTCTCCCTAAATTTACCAAATCCTACAGTTTAAACTACTTAAGATAGCACTATAGAAACCAACTAATTTCTATTTTAAGCACCTTCTATCATATCTCTCCTACTATAACCAATATAACCTATTATCATTAAAAAGACGCTAATCATAGTAATTATAATAAAAATCTTCATATCAAAATTTTCAATTGGCATTTCAGGTAGCCAGTTCCAGGGTGATGTCTTTACAATGAATTCTGGTAAATCTAGTATTCCCCCAAAATAACTTATGAAAAATGAGTATGAAAGATAAATATAAATTATTTTTCCAAGTCTAGGTGCCCAGCCCAAGATTACAGCTGCTAGACCAATGAAGAATAATACGGATGGTAGGAGATTATACCCAGCAATAAAAAAATCAAAGATATCCATAGAACTATCTTTCATAGCACTAATAGCAGTTCCGCCAAGACCACCAGCTACTAATCCAATCCCAATTATAGATGTTGTAATTCCTAATAAAACACTAGTCCAATAAAGTTGACTACGTCTTATTTTTGTTCCATGAATCTGACTTAAGTATAGATTTTTTTCTTCTGAAAACAGTTTATTTACAATAGAAACTGGTAATATAGTAACCAAAAGAATCATTACCATCATAATTGTGCTAGTAAATGACTCTTCAATAGAAACACCTGAATGGGTAAATATTTGTTGTATTAATTCACTACTTTCTAGAAATGTTTCCATATCTCCATAAATTGCTCCATAGGCAACACCTAAAACAAGAAATGTAATTAACCAACTAATTATAATTCCTTTATTTAATTTCATAAATAATCCTGGTATAGATAATAAAGATTTCTTGGCATTTGCCCTACCTTCTCTTTCAGGTAAATACCCTGCTCCCATATCTCTAGCCCCTTCTAACCCAAAAGCTATAATTATCATAATTAAACTAAAAATCAAAATAAAAATAATCGGTCCCCAATTATTTTCTGTAAAGGGATAAGTTAAATAGGTCCATCCTAAAGGATTAAACATAGATAAATCTACATTTGAAATATCTGTTCCAGCACGAATAATATAAAGTAGTCCAAGTATTCCAAGGGAAGAACCTGTTGCAGCTGATGATACAGGCATAATTTGTGCCATTATCAAAGCAATTCCAGTTGCCATAATACCTGCAACTCCAATGGAAGTTCCAAATAAAATTGAACCTTCCACTGAAATAGTATCTGCTCCAAAGCTTATCATTACTCCAGCTACAAAGATTGCCAAAAAAATATTAATACAAACTGTCTCAACTATTACTGCAAGTGAATTTGCTTGACGGCCAATTTGAAATGAACGTACAAGTTCTGTTAGTCCAAGATCCTCTTCTTTACGTGTGTGACCTATCACATGTAGGATAGATATTATCATTGCAAATAGACAAGAAAATAAAAGCATTTCATGTGCATACATTGCTCCCAAGGTGTATTCACTAGCTTCTGTAATTGGTGTAGGTCCAACTATAGATATCATAGCAGGATTTTTTAAGGTCTCATACATTCCAATTAGACCTTCTCCCTTTCCAATCTCTTCAAAAGCTGGAATAAAACCAGAAGCAAATAATCCAAGACCCAAAACCCAAATAATAATTTTTCTCCAATCACGTTTTAAATATTGTAGAAACAAGATATTCCAACGTGCAAATTTTTCTTTCATTATAATTCCCTCCCTTACAATATCTATCCCTCATAATGACGCATAAATAAATCCTCAAGAGTCGGTGGAGTAATTTCAAGTTTTTTAACTCTTAATTTAGTCGCTTCTACTAAAACATCATTCAGATATTTATGATCGGTAGAAAATATGCCTTGATTATCTTTTTGTACAAAATCATGTATTCCCTTTATATTAAGCATTCTTGAAACATCTTTTTCCGTCTCTAAGACTATTGTAGAACGGGTCAAATGGCGTAACTCATCAAGAGTACCAGCTTCTACAATTTTACCTTGTCTTATAATAACTACCTTATCTGCTAATCGTTCCACTTCAGATAAAATATGAGAAGATAGCAAAACTGATTTTCCATCATCTTTAATTTTTTCAACTTCTTCTTGGAAAACCTGTTCCATTAGGGGATCAAGTCCTGAAGTTGGTTCATCAAAAATATATAAATCTGAATCAACAGATAGTGCTGCTATTAAACCAACTTTTTGGCGATTACCTTTAGAATATCCTTTAGACTTTTTTCTAGGCTCTAATTCAAAACGTTTAATTAAATAATCTCGTTTTTCTTTATCTCCAGACCCATGTAATTTAATAAATAAATCAATAATTTCTCCTCCTGTTAGATTTCCCCATAAAGCAACATCTCCAGGAACATAGGATATTTTTTTATGAATTTCAAAACTATCTTTCCAAACATCCTTATTAAATATTTCTGCATTACCACCATCTCTTTTGATAATACCTAGTAAAATACGAATGGTAGTAGATTTCCCAGACCCATTAGGTCCAATAAACCCAACAACTTCTCCAGGTTTAATACTAAATGTTACATCTTTTAAAGCTTGAACCTTACCAAAGTTTTTTTGTAAACCTTGAACCTTTAGAATTTCAGCCATAATCTAACACTCCCTCTTATTATATCTTTAATAATTTTCTAAACCTTCCTTTTATTTATAAAAACTATCTTTCAACATGTCAGAATAGATCTTCCATTCTTTTAAAGCCTGCTTTCCAAATTCCTTACTATCTTTAAAGCTATCTATTTCTTTGATAATTTTTTCTCCAAAACCAAACATAGTCCAATTTAATATTTCAATTGCATTTTCTATCTGTATATCATCACGAAACTTAGAATAATCAATATCTTTATACATTTTTTTTAAACCATTATAATAGATACGATCTACCTTTTCCTTAATAAACTCTTTCACATCTGCTCCTTCTTCTAGTTGTGAAGAAGCTAAAAAATCAAACACATAGGGAAATCTTTTTTGCATTTCCAATTTCTGTAGTCCAATATTACTAATTCGCTCAAATACATCTCTTTCATTTAAATCAATTTTTTCATAAATTTCTTCGATAATCTCTATACTATAGTTAAAGAGATATATATATAGATCTTTTTTACTATTAAAGTAATTAAATAATGAACCCTTAGAAATCTTAGCATTCTTTACAATTTTATTTGTAGAGGCCTTATCAAAGCCACTTCTGGCAAATTCTTTTAATCCAGCATTAATAATTTCTTCTTGTTTTTCCTTTTCTACATTTCTAAACTTAGAATAAATAATGATCTGCTCCTTCCGTCAATACCAAATTGACCATCTTGGTCATATTTATATTATAAACTAAATGACTCATCCAGTCAATATAATAATCATAAATTAGCTTACTTATATTTTTGTTAATATAAATCCTTCAATTTCACCATCTTTCTTAGTTATCTTTCATAATTATTTAGTTGGATATCACCATCCACAGTATCCTTCTAATTACAATATCATATCTAGACCTCTATTATAATTTATCTTGAATTAAATATAATTACATAAATTTCAGTTATAATATGAAGATTTTTTCATTCTATTAATTTAATTAATATAAAAATATTTAGTATAAATTATTTCTATTTTACATTTTCATTTATTGATGATAGTATTTTAAGGTAAATTGGTTAATATTTAAATTATTATATAAAGTTATTTCTTAAAGTTTAGTCAAAATATGGAGGGAAAGTCGTGAATATTAAACATAGTGTAGACCTAATTGAGTCTTACTTAAATTTAGACAGAAAACCTGTCGGGATAAAATTTTTCTTTGATATGGAAGAATTTAAGAATTTTGAGGTACCCCAAAGAGATCGTAAGGTGACCTATTGTAATTCAGTTCAGCTTGCAAGTAAGGGACAAGCCATGAAGCTTACCAAAGAAAATCAAGCATGCCCTAATGGTGCTATGGCATTAAGAATGAAAGAAACACCTGAACCAATGGCAAATGGGAAAGGTAGATTTAGTAAAAACATTTATGATAGTGTAGAAACATCAAAAAGCATTAGTGATGATATGCTATTTCTAGAAGAAGAACCAGCTGGTATTGCTGTTATGCCACTTGAACATTATCAAGAAGAGCCAGACATTGTAATTGTTGTCAGCAGTTCCTATAATGTAATGAGAATGATACAAGGTCATGGTTACTCTAATGGATATACAGCTAATTTAAGAACTGTTGGACTACAAGCAGTTTGCCAGGATTTAACTACATATCCTTATAACACTCAAGATATTAATATTACTTTATTATGTCCAGGAACCCGTTTAGTTGCAGACTGGAAACCTGATGAAATCGCAATTGGTATTCCTTTTTCAAAATGGTATGAA
>DATGUA010000050.1:0-3103 GCA_035301545.1 Tissierellaceae bacterium
ATAGATATAGGTGGACCATCTATGATAAGAGCAGGAGCTAAAAACTATAAGGATGTAATAGTAGTAACAGATTATAAAGATTATCCTAGTATAATAAAAAGATTAAAAGAAAACAGCTTAGATATAAAATACAGACTTAAACTAGCAAAAAAAGCTTTTTCTTATACTGCATATTATGATTCTATAATTTCTAGCTATTTTAATAAATTAGATGGAGATCTATTTCCAGATAGACTATCCCTTACATACAAAAGGGTAGACAAGCTTAGATATGGAGAGAATCCTCATCAAAAGGCCGCCTTCTATAAAGAACTAGGTAAGATAGAGGGAAGTATATCTAATGGAAAACAGCTTCATGGAAAGGAACTTTCCTTTAATAATATAAATGATTCTAATGGAGCTATAAAAATACTAAAAGAATTTACAGAACCTACTATAGTAGGAATTAAACATGCTAATCCTTCTGGAATAGGAAGTGGAAAAACCATAGAAGAAGCTTATGAGAAAATGTACAATTGTGATAAAGAGTCTATATTTGGAGGAATAATAGCTTGTAATAGAGAAATAAACAAAAAAACAGCTAAATATATTTCTGAAATCTTCATAGAAGTAGTACTAGCACCTTCATATTCTAAAGAAGCTATGGAAGTACTAACTCAAAAGAAAAATATAAGACTTATTCAAATAGATAATATAGAAAAAGAAAATTATAATGAATTGGATATGAAAAAGACTATAGGTGGTATATTAGTTCAAGAAAGAGATGAAATCCTATTAGATGATTATAAAGTAGTAACAAAAAGACAGCCTACAGAAAAAGAACTAGAAGATCTTTACTTTGCTTTTAAATCTGTAAAACATATAAATTCTAATGGAGTAGTTATAGTTAAAGACAAAGCTACCATAGGTATAGGTTTAGGAGAAGTAAATAGATTTTGGGCAAGTAAAAATGCTATAGAAAGAAGTAGAGACAAAATAGGAAATGGAGTTCTAGCATCAGATGGATTTTTCCCATTTAAAGATTCTATAGAAATATTAGGTGAGTCAGGTATAAAAGGAATAATCCAACCAGGTGGATCAATAAAAGATAAAGAAGTAATCGAAGAAGCAGATAGACATGATATGACTATGATTTTTACTGGAATAAGACATTTCAAACATTAAAAGGAGAGAGAGATGAAAATACTAGTAATAGGTAGTGGTGGGAGAGAACATGCTCTATGCTGGAAAATAGCACAATCCAGTCTTGTAAATAAGATTTTTTGTGCACCAGGAAATGGTGGAACCTTAGAATTTGGAAGAAATGTAGACATAGAAGCTAATAACATAGATGGATTATTAGAATTTGCATTAAAAGAAGAAATAGATCTTACTATAGTAGGACCTGAAGAACCATTAGCCCTTGGAATAGTAGATAAGTTTAAAGAAAAAGGACTAAAAATATTTGGCCCTGAAAAATCTCCAGGTAGATTAGAGGAAAGTAAGGAATTTTCTAAAAGATTAATGAAAAAATATAAGCTCCCAACAGCTAAGTACAAAACATTTACAGATTATAAAGAGGCTAAAAAGGTTTTAAAAGAATTTGATCTACCTTTAGTTATAAAAGCAGATGGACTATGTGCTGGAAAAGGTGTATTTATATGTGATAATTATAAAAATGCTTTAGAAATCTTAAAAGATATACTAAAAGATAAATGCTTTGGACATGCAGGGGCTAAAGTAATTATAGAAGAGTTTTTACAAGGAGTAGAAGCTTCACTATTATGTTTTGTAGCAGGAGACAAAATAATTCCAATGGAGTATGCTATGGATTATAAAAAAATAGAAGAAGGAAATAAAGGTCTAAATACAGGTGGAATAGGAGCTATATCTCCAAATCCTATAATGACTAAAAATACAAAAGGAAAGATAGAAAAAGATATTTTAAGAAAAATAAGTAAGGCTTTAAGAGAGGAAAACTTAGAATATAGAGGAATTTTATTTATAGGATTTATGATAGATAAAGAAGATATAAATATACTAGAATTTAATGTAAGATTTGGAGATCCAGAAACAGAAGCAGTACTTCTTAGATTAAAAAGTGATTTAGTAGATATAATATTAAAAACAATAGACAAAACTATAGGAAAAGAAGATTTAATCTGGGATAAAAGATCTTCAGTATCTTTAGTAACTACTTCAAAAGGATACCCTGAAAAATTCCAGACAGGATTTAAAATAATAGGTTTAGATAGTTTAGATAAATCTACAACTATATTTCACAATGGAACAAAATATATAGATGGTTCATATAAAACCAATGGAGGAAGAGTCTTAACAATATCAACCTTAGATGAAAATATAGAAGATGGAAGAAATAAAATATATAAAGAAATAGAAAAAATAAATTACGATAATATATACTATAGAAAAGATATAGGAAAATATTAGAATATAAGATAAGATAGTAAAATATAAAAATAATATGAAATACTAGAAATTAAAAAAACGAAAATTAAAAGGTGTAATATAAACTTAAATAAGTTTATACTACACCTTTTTATGTACTATGCACTAACCTTTTTTCTATATTCTAAAGGAGTAGTATTAGTAATCCTTTTAAATATTATATTATAATAATTTTGATTATTGAATCCTACTGAAAGAGCTATATCTAATATAGATAAATTATCTTCTCTTAATAGTTTTTTACTTTTTTCTATTCTTTTTTCATTAAGAAATTGAGTAAAAGTCTTACCAGTTTCATTTTTAAATATAGAACAAAAATAAGACTTATTTATTCCAAGATATTCAGATACATGGTTTAAATCTATATTATCATTATATCTAGAATCTATGTAATCCATAGCTTTCCTCACATGAAAACTATATTTTTCATCTGTTCCTTTAACAGTATAAGTAATATAATCACTACATATGCTTCTAATAAGTGTAAGAAAATATGGTTGTAAATCTACAGGTTTAAATGGAATATTTAAATCATTATACTGATCTGTAGAACAAGGCCCTATAATAAATATACCTCTAAACTTATTTCTAGGACAGATAGAACATGAAATATAATATGTATTATCAGATTCATTTAATATATACATAGGCTTGT
>DATGUA010000051.1:0-32401 GCA_035301545.1 Tissierellaceae bacterium
TTGTGATGTAGTAATATCAGATGTTCCAGTAGGATCTCCAGTAGTAACAGAAGCTACTTCAGTCCTAGTACTTAATAAACCATCCTTAGATAAATTTGAATCTATAGTAAAACCAGGAGGAAAATTATTTATAAATTCATCATTAATAGAAGAAAGGTCTTCTAGAGAAGATATAGATGTATACTATATACCAGCAAATGATATAGCTAATGAATTAGGAAATGGTAGGGTAGCAAATATGGCAATGTTAGGAGCCTATATAGAAGCAACAAATATAGTAAATGTAGAGTCTATATATGAAGCCTACCCAAAAGTATTTGGAGAACATAGGGCACATTTACTACCAATAAATCAAGAAGCTCTAGAAAAAGGAGCAGAAGCTGTTAAAGGAGAAAAAGTATTAGCATAATAAAAAGAGTTAAGTGGATATCCACTTAACCCTTTTTAATTTAAATAACACTTTATATTATACTAATATTGAAGGATGAACAAGACTTATATATCAGAAACTAATTCATTCATTAATTATTTAACACTTACAATTTTATCAATCTTATGTCCATTTTTGCATATGAAGACTAATCCATTATCTACATCACCATTAGCAGAATTAATTGAGGCTTGTGAAATACAATATGGTGTAGTAGCAGGATTACAAGATTTTAAACAATTGTAACATTTAGTGATTCACTCTCTAAAAAGATAGAAAAGTAATCAAATACTTCTTATGATAAGATTAAGGATTCTAGAATTGATCCTAGAGAAAGAATAGAAAGCTTAATAGACGAGGATACATCTTTAGAATATGGTTTAGAATTAAAACATTTAATCCATTAGATTTTCCTGAATATGATAACAAGATGGACCATATCATGGAAGTTACTAATGAGAAAGAAGCTGTAGTAACTGGTGGAGGAAAATTAGATGGAGAAGATTCAAGATCAAATTATATCTATGGAAGATAGATTTGAGTCTGTGGAGAATAAGTTCGATTCTATGGAGAAAAATACTAATGACAGATTTGATAGTATGGAAAATTAATTAATGAAGAGATTCAATTAACTAGAGATGAATTAAAATTAGAAATTCAAAATGTACATGATGAAGTAAAGGGTTTAAGGCAAGGGGTGAACAACATAGAATAAGTAACGGCTGAAAATTGGTTAGATATTAGAAAACTAAAATCAGTTAAATAGGCTCTAAGAATCCTATATAAGGTTTTTTGATTATAATTAGTAGAAATAGTAGATGAATTAAAAATCTTTAAGGGAGTTTACTTTATAGACATAGTAAATTGCCTTTTTGACTATATATTAATTCTTTCTAATAGAAGAAGGAGAGTGTAATCCCTCATTAAAACTGTATTTAGAGATTCGCTATGCAGTGAATAAATCTTTAGATGAGATATTTTGGATCCCAAAGGAGAGTGGATAAATATGAAAAAGATTAAAGATCAAAGATTGATTATAGAAAATTTAAAAAATATTCGAATAGCATTTATTATTCAATCTATAGGGATTATAGCTATTTTAGTGTATGATGGTATAACAAAAGGTGTTAAAGAAGTTATAGCTAATCCCTTATGGTTAGTATTTATAATTTCTAATGCTGTATTAATTTGGAAAAGTCTTAAGATCTCAGCTGATATGGAGGAAGATACATCTAAAAAGAAACAACTCCCCTATTATATTATTGTGATAATTATAGGTATATTAAGTGTTGTTTTTGGAATTCTCATAAAACTCACATCAGAAAATAACAGTACAAAAGAAGCTATTATTATGGGAATAGTAGTATTTATAAGTTTTCTAATCCCTTATTCAATTCTATACTATTTACGTAAAAGAAGATTGGAGAATCGTGAGGATTGATAGTTAAAACCTACTAATATTTAAATGTTAGTAGGTTCATTTATATAAATTATTTACATTATGTTATACTAATACTATTAAATAATGGAGGGTAAATTATGGAGTTTACTATACCTGAATATGTAAATAAGATTATAGGAAAATTGGAAGATCATAATTATAAAGCTTTTATAGTAGGTGGAAGTGTAAGAGATTTAATATTAGGTAAAGAGCCATCTGATTTTGATATAACTACTAATGCTAAACCAGATGAAATAGAGGAAGTTTTTAAGGATTATACCACTATATTAGTAGGTAAAGAATTTGGAACAGTAGCAGTGGTGCAAGAAGAAGATAATATAGAAATTACTACTTATAGGACTGAGGGAGAATATATAGATGGGAGAAGACCTTCAGAAGTAGTGTTTACTAGTAATCTAGAAGAAGATTTAAGTCGTAGAGACCTCACTATAAATGCTATGGCATATAATGAATCTATAGGATTAATAGATCCTTTTAATGGTAGAAAAGATTTAGAAAAAAAGAAGATAAAAACAGTAGGAAACCCGAGAGAACGGTTTAGGGAAGACCATCTTAGAATATTAAGAGCAGTAAGATTTGCTACACAGCTAAAATTCAATATAGATTATAAGACAAAGATAGCTTGTAAAGAAATGAGTCACCTGCTAGAAAAAATAAGTATGGAAAGAATTAGAGAAGAATTATTTAAAATACTATTGTCAGAAAAGCCTTCTTATGGTATAAGATTAATGGAGGAATTAGATATACTAGATATAATTATACCTGAAATTACAGATATGATAGGATTTGATCAGAAGAATCCACATCACGATAAGGATGTATTTAATCACACATTATGTGTAGTAGATAATACACCTTTAATATTAGGAATAAGACTAGCAGCATTATTTCATGATATAGGTAAGCCATATACTTTAACTATAGATGAGGAAGGAATAGGACATTTTTATGGTCATGATAAAATAGGGGCAGATATGACAAAAAAGATACTAAGAAGACTAAAATGTGCTAATAAATTAATCTATAATGTGACTACACTAATCAAAGAACATATGACCCACCATAATAATTACAAGGATAGAGGTTTAAAAAGATTAATTAAAAGGGTAGGGAAAGATAATATATTTAACCTTATAGAATTACAGAAATCCGATAGAATGTGCTCTAGTAAAGATAGAAATATTGATTTTCTAATTGAAAGAAAAGATAGAATAAGAAAAATACTTGAAGATAATGAAGTCTATGAGAAGAAACAACTTGCAATAACAGGTTATGATATAATAGAATTAGGATATTCTCAAGGAAAGATTATTGGGGATATATTAGATTATCTAACTGAAAAAGTAATAGATAATCCAGAATTAAATAATAAAGAGGAATTAAATAAAATTATATTAAGGGAATATAGGAGATAAGAAGTAAGGTAAAGTTGAGGGGGAAAAGATAGTGAAATTATTTGGGACAGATGGAATTAGAGGTATTGCTAATGAAGATTTAACACCTGAGTTAGCATTTAAGGTAGGTAGGGCAGGAGCATATATATTAGCTAATAATGATAAAGGTAAAATAATAGTAGGAAAAGATACCAGGGGTTCTGGAGATATGATAGAATCAGCTTTGATAGCAGGTATAACATCTGCGGGATTAGATGTTGTTTCATTGGGTATAATCCCAACACCAGCCGTGGCCTATCTAACTAGAAAATATCAAGCATTGGCAGGTATAGTTATATCAGCTTCACATAATCCAGGAGAACATAATGGTATAAAATTCTTTAACAATAAAGGTTTAAAATTAAATGATGAAGTAGAAGAAAGTATTGAAGGAGCAATATATAAGTCTGATAAATTAGATATAAGACCTATAGGTAAAGATATAGGTCGATTGTATAATGAAGAAAATGGTGCTAAAGACTATATGGACTTTTTAAAAGAAACTATAGATCTTGATTTAACAGGAATGAAAATAGCTATGGATTGTGGTCATGGAGCTTTATATAAAATAGGCCCAGAAA
Source organism: Tissierellaceae bacterium (assembly GCA_035301545.1). Taxonomy (GTDB): domain Bacteria; phylum Bacillota; class Clostridia; order Tissierellales; family Tissierellaceae; genus DATGUA01. Next base: position 3,907 of record DATGUA010000051.1, read on the forward strand.
TGATTAGAAGTCTAAATGGGGAAGTAGTAGTAGTAAATGATAATCCAGATGGTATGAATATAAATGATAATTGTGGTTCTACAAATGAAAAGATAATCCAAGACTTAGTTATTAAAGAGGAAGCAGATATAGGTATATCCTTTGATGGAGATGGAGATAGAATAATAGCAGCAGATGATAAAGGGAATATAATAGATGGAGACCATATATTAGCAATTTGTGCTAGACATTTAAAAAGCAAGGATAAATTAACTAATAATACAGTAGTAGGTACTGTCATGACAAATATGGGTTTAGATATATATTTAGAAGATAATGATATGAATATAGTAAAAACAGCTGTAGGAGATAGATATATACTAGAAGAAATGTTAAAATCAGATTATGTATTAGGTGGAGAGCAATCTGGACATATAATATTTTTAGATTATAATACTACAGGAGATGGTCTTGCCACAGGATTACATTTACTTGAAGTAGTAAAAGCTACAGGAAAGACTATGTCTGAATTAAATAGTATAATGATAGATTATCCTCAAGTATTAGTAAATGCTAAAGCTAAAAATGACATGAAATATAGATATTTAGAAAATGAAGAGATAAAAAGTGAAATTGAAAGAATAGAAAATTTATTTGAGGGAGAAGGAAGAGTAGTAATAAGACCATCAGGAACTGAAGCTTTAGTTAGAGTAATGATAGAAGGAAGAGATCAAGATAAAATTACTAAAATAGCTGAAGAATTAGCAAGTTTTATAGAAGAGAGAATTGGGTAATTAAATAAAGATGGAGGATAAGTATGGATTATAAAATAGTAGCAGATAGTAGTTGTGATTTAAATGAAGAATTAGAAAAAAACTTAAATATAGATTTAATACCTTTCAATATATCTATAGATGATGAGGAATTTACTGATGATGAGGATTTAAATATAAAGAATCTAATAGATTCTATGAAAAAAAGTCCAAACCCAGTTAAGACATCGTGTCCATCACCTGGAGATTTTCTTAAAAAGTTTAAAAAAGCAAAAGACATATTTGCAGTTACTATATCTGCTAATTTATCTGGAACATATAATAGTGCTATGTTAGCAAAAGATATGATATTAGATGAGTATCCTAATAAATTTGTTCATGTATTTAATTCAAAATCAGCAAGTGTAGGAGAAACCTTAGTATCTTTAAAAATAGAGGAACTTATTAAAGAAAAACTAGATAATTTAGAAATAGTAAAAACTGTAGAAAAATATATAGATGAAATGAAAACATTCTTTATATTAGAGAGTTTAGATAATTTAATTAAAAATGGTAGAATTTCCAAGGTGAAAGGATTAGTAGCCTCAATATTAAACTTTAGACCAATAATGGGTGAAGATGGTGAAGGAAATATTCAGTTAGTAGAAAACCATAGAGGAAGTAAAAAATCAATGAATAGATTAGTGGAAATAATAGGTGAAACTCAAGAAGATTTCCAACATAAGGTACTAGCTATAGCACATGCAAATGCATCTAGCAAGGCTAGAGATTTAAAGGAGCAAATAGAGAAGAAATACAACTTTAAAGAAGTGATAATAGTAGAGACTAAAGGATTGAGTACAGCCTATGCAAATGACGGTGGAATAATACTTGCTTATTAGAAATTCATACTTTGTAATATAAAGATGGTTATGTTATAATTGTATATTGAATAACATATCGATAACAAATATTGAGGGGGAAATAATGTAATGAATCCAGTTTTTGATAAGAAAGAAAACAACACAGTTTTCTTTACTTTTGAATTAGATGAAAATAAATTTGAAAAAGCTATACAAGAAGTTTATCTACGAAATAGAGGCAGATTTAATATTCCAGGATTTAGAAAAGGAAAAACACCTAGAAAAATCATAGAAATTAATTATGGTGAAGGTATATTTTATGAAGAAGCTATTAATAATCTATTACCAGAAGCATATGATAAAGCAGTAGAAGAATTAGAACTAGAACCAGTAGCTACACCAGATGTAGATATAGAAGAGATTGAGAAAGGTAAACCAGTAGTGGTAAATATAGAAGTAGATGTTAAGCCAGAAGTGAAATTAGGAGATTATAAAAATATAGAATTAGAAAAGATAGAATATAATGTTACAGACGAAATGGTAGAAGAAAAGGTATTAGAAGTACAAGACTCTAATGCAAGACTATTAGATGCTGGTGATGCAGACATCAAAGATGGTGATATAGCAAATATTGACTTCATAGGATCTATAGATGGTGAAGAGTTTCCAGGTGGTAGTGCAGAGGGGCATGATTTAACAATTGGGACAAATACCTTTATTCCAGGGTTTGAAGAACAATTAATTGGTAAGAAAAAAGGAGAAGAGGTAGAAGTAAAGACTACATTTCCAGAAGATTATCATGAAGAATCTTTAGCTGGAAAAGAAGCTGTATTTGAGGTAAAGATTAATAGTGTACAAACAAAGGAATTACCAGAATTAGATGATGAATTTGTTAAAGATGTTAGTGAGTTTGATACTTTAGATGAATATAAAGAAGATATAAGAGAAAATCTAGAAGAAGAATACAAAAATAGAGAAGCTGCTGAAAAAGAAAATGCAGTACTAGAAAAAGTAGTAGAAATATCAGAAGTAGATATTCCAGAAGGAATGATAGAAACTCAATTAGATGATGAAATTAGACAATTTGATTTCAGATTAAGAAATCAAGGATTAGAATTAGAACAATATCTAGAGATGACAGGATCAGATGTTGAAGACTTAAAAGAACAATTAAGACCAGTTGCATCTAATAGAGTAAATGTTGATTTAGTATTAGAAGCAATAGTAGAAGAGGAAAATATAGAAGTAAATGATGAAGATATAGATAAAGAATTAGAAAAAATGGCAGAACAATACCAAGCTGAAGATAAAGAAGAATTCATTGAAAATATGAAAAATGGAGATTTAGAGTTTATAAAAGCTGGAATAGCTAATACTAAAGCTGTTGAGCTTTTATTGGAAAGTACAACTTTTAATGAATAATTTAAAAAACAGGAGGTATAGATTATGGCATTAGTACCAGTAGTTGTTGAACAGACTAGTAGAGGCGAAAGATCTTATGATATATATTCAAGATTGCTTAAGGAAAGAATTATTTTCCTAGGATCAGAAGTAAATGATACAATAGCAGATTTGATAATTGCACAATTATTATTTTTAGAGGCAGAAGATCCAGATAAAGATATTCAAATATATATAAATAGTCCTGGTGGTTCTGTAAGTGCGGGATTTGCTATATATGATACAATACAATATATTAAACCAGATGTATCTACTATATGTATAGGAAGAGCTGCAAGTATGGGAGCATTCCTGTTAGCATCAGGTACAAAAGGTAAAAGATTCTCATTACCTAATTCAGATATTATGATACATCAACCACTAGGTGGTACTCAAGGTCAAGCAGAAGATATTAGAATCCAAGCTGAACAAATCCTTGAGATTAGAGAACGTATAAACAAAATTTTAAGTGAAAAAACAGGGCAGCCTTTAGAGAAAATTGCAAAAGACACTGATAGAGATTATCATTTAACAGCTGAAGAGTCTGTGGAATATGGTATAATAGATGAAGTAATAGAATCAAAAAAATAATTTAAGAGAGGTGTCACCATGAGCAAACATGAAGAGAAACAGCTTCGATGCTCTTTTTGTGGAAAGCCACAGGATCAAGTCCGTAGATTAATCGCTGGGCCAAATGTATATATATGTAATGAATGTATAGAATTGTGCCAAGATATTATAGAGGAAGAATTCGTTGATACAATAGAATATGATGTGGATGAAACTCCAATTCCTGCAAATATAAAGGAAACTCTAGATGATTATGTAATACAGCAAGAAAAGGCAAAAAGAGCTTTAGCTGTAGCTGTTTATAATCATTATAAAAGAATAAATAAAAAAGTTATAAAAAATAATGATATAGAATTAGAAAAAAGTAATATAGTTATGATTGGACCTACTGGGTCTGGTAAAACTTTATTAGCCCAAACTCTAGCTAGAACATTAGATGTACCTTTTACAATTGCAGATGCTACATCATTAACTGAAGCTGGATATGTAGGAGAAGATGTAGAAAATATAATCCTAAAACTTATCCAGGCGGCAGATTATGATATAGAAAAAGCTGAACAAGGTATAATCTATATAGATGAAATAGATAAGATAGCAAGAAAGACAGAAAATCCATCTATAACTAGAGATGTAAGTGGGGAAGGTGTACAACAAGCCTTACTAAAAGTATTAGAAGGTACAGTTACTAATGTACCACCACAAGGTGGAAGAAAACATCCACAACAAGAATTTATTCAAGTAGACACTACTAATATATTATTTATAGTAGGTGGTGCTTTTGACGGTTTAGATGAAATTATCCAAAATCGTATAGGTAAATCTTCTATGGGATTTGGTGCAGAGATAGAGTCTAAGGAAAATATTAAAATTGGAGAAATTCTTAAAAGCTTACAACCAGAAGATTTGTTAAGATATGGTCTAATTCCAGAATTTGTAGGTAGATTGCCTATTATGGTAACTTTAGAAGAATTAGATGAAGATGCATTAGTAGAAATCTTAACTAAGCCTAAGAATGCTCTTGTTAAACAGTATAAAGAATTATTTGATATGGAAGATCTAGAACTTGAATTTGAAGATGGAGCACTTGAAGCAATAGCTAAAAAGGCAATAGAAAGAAAGACTGGAGCTAGAGGACTAAGAGGTATTATCGAAGAGATAATGATGGATATAATGTATGAAGTTCCATCAAGAGATGATGTAGAAAAATGTTTAATTACAGAAGATACTATCCTTAAAAATGGAGAACCTACTTTAGTCTTATCAGACAAAAAGAAGAAATCAAGGAATGAAGAATCCGTATCTTAAAGGCTCACATATGTGAGCCTTTTCTTTGCAATATAGATTGGAGGTAAAAATGATAAATAATCAATACAATGTTGAAAAAGTAACTCTACCATTGATACCTTTAAGAGGAATGTCTATGTTTCCACATATGGTTATCCATTTTGATGTTGGCAGAGATAAATCTGTAAAAGCTTTAGAAAAAGCAATGTTAGATGATTCAAATATATTATTATGTTCACAAATGGACCCAAAGATAGAGGATCCAAATACAGATGAATTTTACCAAATTGGAACTATATCTAAAGTAAAACAAATGTTAAAATTACCAGGTGGAAGTATAAGAGTATTAGTTGAAGGTGTTAATAGAGGTAAGATTGTAAATATATTAGATAATGTAGAATATTTTGAAGCTGAAATAGAGAAATTAGTATATAATGAAGATGAAGTAGTGAAAGATATAGATATGGAAGCTGTTATGAGATTAGTAATAACAGATTTAGAAGAGTATATTAATTATAATAACAAAGTATCCTCTGAAGTATTATTAGCAGTATATGATATAGAAGATCCTGGTAGATTAGCAGATATAATCGCATCCTATGTATTTTTAGAACCAGAAGATAATCAAAAAATATTAGAAACATTTGACTTTTATAAACGTTTAGAAGTATTACATTCTATCCTACAAGAAGAAATAGAATTATTAAAAATTGAAAATGAAATTGATCAAAAGGTTAAAAAAAATATAAATAGGGTTCAAAAAGAATATTATTTAAAAGAACAAATAAAAGCAATACAAGATGAATTAGGAGAAGGAGAAGATATTTTAAGTGAAGTAGATAATTATAAAAAAGAAATAAATAAAATTTCAATGTCTGAAGAAGTAAGAGAAAAGATTTTGAAAGAGGCAGATAGACTTTCTAGAATGTCACCTAATTCACCAGAAACAGATGGGATTAGAACTTATTTAGATTGGATTATAGAATTACCCTGGGATAAAGAATCTAAGGGAGAAATTAATATAAAAAAATCTAGGGATATATTAAATGAAGATCATTATGGTTTAGAAGATGTAAAAGAAAGAATATTAGAATTCATTGCAGTAAGGAAACTTACAGATTCAATGAAAGGACCTATATTATGTTTAGTAGGGCCACCAGGAGTAGGAAAAACTTCTATTGCTAAATCAGTAGCTAGATCTTTAGAGAGAGAATTTGTCCGAATGTCTTTAGGTGGAGTAAGAGATGAAGCAGAAATAAGAGGCCATAGAAGAACATATGTAGGAAGTATGCCAGGTAAAATAATAAGTTCTATGAGAAAATCAGGGACTAAAAATCCAGTATTCCTATTTGATGAAATAGATAAATTAGGAAGTGACTATAGAGGAGACCCTGCTAGTGGATTATTGGAAGTATTAGATCCTGAACAAAATAATACTTTTACAGACCGTTTCTTAGATGTTCCTTTTGATCTGTCTAAAGTTCTATTTTTAACTACTGCAAATACAACAAATACTATTCCAGCAGCTTTATTAGATAGAATGGAAGTTATAAAAGTAAGTGGATATACAGAAGAAGAAAAGGTTCAAATAGCATTAAATTATTTATTACCAAAGCAAATAGAAGAGCATGGACTAAAAGAAGAAAACCTAAATATTTCAGAGCCAGCTTTAAGAAGTGTTATAAATAATTATACTAGAGAAGCAGGAGTACGAAATTTAGAAAGAAATATAGCTAGTATATGTAGAAAAGCAGCAAAACGAATAGTAGAAGAAAATATAGAAGTAGTAAGAATAAATATAGGAAGTGTTTCTAATTATTTAGGAATTCCAAGATATAGATATGATAAATTAGATGAAGATAACCAAGTAGGAGTGGCTAATGGACTGGCATGGACAGCAGTAGGTGGTGAGACCTTATCTATAGAAGCAAATATTATGAAAGGTACTGGAAAAATACAATTAACAGGTAAGCTAGGTGATGTAATGAAGGAGTCAGCAATGGCAGGTATTAGTTATATAAGAGCTAATACTGAATCTTTAAATATAAAAGATGATTTTTATAAAGATATGGATATTCATATTCATGTACCTGAAGGCGCAATACCTAAAGATGGACCCTCAGCAGGTATAACCCTAGCTACGGCTGTAGTATCAGCATTGTCTAATATACCTACTAATAAAAATATAGCTATGACAGGTGAAATAACTCTTAGAGGTTATGTACTACCTGTAGGAGGTATAAAAGAAAAAGTATTGGCGGCTAATAGATTAGGAATAAAAAAGGTATTATTACCTTATGGAAATAAAAAGGATTTAGAAGATATACCGAGCAAGGTAAAAAGACAAATAGAATTTGTATTAGTTGATAATTTAGCTCAAGTATTAGATCATGTTTTATTAAAAGAGGATGAAGAGAATGAAGATAATTAGATCTGATTTACAGAAAATAGCAGTAAATCCAGATCAATATCCCAAAGGTGATTTGCCAGAGATAGCTTTTGCAGGAAGATCTAATGTAGGTAAATCTTCCTTTATTAATTCTATGATTAATAGAAAAAACTTAGCTAGGACTAGTTCAACACCAGGAAAGACTAAAACTATAAATTTTTATTTAGTTAATGAGAAATTTAGACTAGTAGATTTACCTGGTTATGGATATGCTAAAGTATCAAAAGCTGAAAAAGAAAAATGGGGTTATATAATTGAAGAATACCTTCATGAAAGGAAAAATCTAAGAGAAGTAGTATTAGTAGTAGATATGAGACATAATCCTACTAATGATGATGTAATAATGTATGATTGGATTAAATCTTTTGGTTTTAAAGGTATAGTTATAGCTACGAAAGCAGATAAAATATCTAAAGGTAAATGGGCTAAACATAGAAAGTCTATTGAAAAGAAATTAAAAATAGAAGATAAGAATTTAGTAATACCTTATTCTTCAACAAATAAGATGAATATAAAAGAAGCTTGGCAAGTTCTATCCTCTATATTAGAGTAAAAGAAAAGACCAGCTTAGCTGGTCTTTTATGTACTAGTCTACTTTTGTAAATAAATCTTTTGTAGCTCCGCATACTGGGCAAACCCAATCTTCTGGAAGGTCTTCAAAAGCTACTCCTGGTTCAATACCGGAATCTGGATCACCTTCAGCTGGGTCATATATCCAACCACATGGTTCACATAGCCATTTATCCATAATATATTCTCCTTTCATCATCTGAATAATTACTATATCCAGATTATAACAAATAGAATTAGAATTTACAATAGATTTAGATAAATAATTAGATTAGTATGAAAATTTAAGGGTAAATAGTTAATGAAATATATTTATTGGACGTGATATAAATGGATTTTGCTTATTATGGGTCTATATGTAGTGACCTAGGTTTAGTTGAAGAATTTGTAGAAAAAACTTTAAAACCACTTAAAGATATTATTAAAAATAAAGATATAATGTTTGATTTAAGGTTAATTTTAAGCGAGCTTATTATAAATGGAGTTTTTCATGGAAATGAATGTATAGATACTAAGTCTGTAGAATTATCTTTAAGAATAAAAGATGATAAAGTAGCGATTAGGGTAGAAGATGAGGGAGAAGGTATAGATTATAATTTTGCTGAGTATAATCCTTTAGATTTACAATGTAGTGGTAGGGGATTAATAATAGTAAGAGGATTATCAGATCAACTAATAGTGGAAGATAATTCTATAACCGCAATAAAAAATTTATAAGAATGAATAAAAGGGATAGATAATTCTTTATCTGTCCCTTTTGTTTATAAATATATTAATTTATTTTGTTACAATAGTATGATAAAATAAAATTAGTAAATTATAATAAGAAAGCTAATATGAAAGGATTTATATTATGAATACAATTAGAAACGATATAAGAAATATTGCAATAATTGCCCATGTAGATCATGGGAAAACTACATTAGTAGATAGTATGTTAAAACAGTCTGGAGTTTTTAGAACAAATGAAATAGTAGACGATAGAGTAATGGATTCTGGAGATATAGAAAAAGAAAGAGGAATTACTATATTAGCAAAAAACACAGCTGTACATTATAAAGATACAAAAATTAATATAATAGATACACCAGGTCATGCAGATTTTGGAGGTGAAGTAGAGCGTATACTAGATATGGTAAATGGAGTAGTTCTCTTAGTAGATGCTTTTGAAGGATCAATGCCTCAAACAAAATTTGTCTTAAGAAGGGCATTAGAATTAGAATTATCAGTAGTAGTATGTATAAATAAGATCGACCGACCTGAAGCTAGACCTGAGGAAGTTGTAGATGAAATTCTAGATTTATTTATCGAGTTAGGAGCTAATGATGAGCAACTAGATTCACCTTTTATATATGCATCAGCAAAAAATGGAACAGCAAGTTTAGATCCTAATAAACAAAATGAAGATATGGAAGACTTATTTCAGTCTATACTAGAATATACTCCTGCACCAGAAGGAGATGCTGAAGGACCTTTTCAAATGTTAATATCAGCTATAGACTATAATGATTATGTAGGTAGGATTGGAATAGGGAAAATAAGAAGAGGAAAGATAAATCATGGTGCTGAGGCAGTAATTGTAAATAAATCAGACAAAGATAAAATTAATAAGATAAAAGTTACAAATGTTTATGAGTTTGAAGGTTTAGATAGAATAGAAGTTAAAGAGGCAGAAGTAGGTAGTATAATAGCTATATCTGGAATACCAGATATACAGATAGGTGATACCATTTGTCCACCAGAAAATCCTGAGGCCTTGGATTTTGTAAAGATATCAGAACCAACACTTTCTATGACTTTTTCTGTAAATGATAGTCCTTTTGCAGGTCAAGATGGGAAGTTCGTAACATCTAGACAGTTAAGGAATAGATTATATAAAGAGTTACAAACTGATGTTAGTTTAAGAGTAGAAGACACAGATAGTACAGATGCATTGAAAGTGTCAGGTAGAGGAGAACTTCATTTATCTGTACTTATAGAAACTATGAGAAGAGAAGGTTTTGAGTTTCAAGTATCAAAACCAGAAGTATTATATAAATATGAAAAAAATAAAAGGTTAGAACCTATGGAAAAAGTAGTTATAGATGTATCTAGTGAATATATAGGACCTATAATAGAAAAGCTTGGAAAACGAAAAGGTGAACTAACTAGTATGGTAGAGTCTACAGATGGATATGCTGGACTTGAATTTCTTATTCCGTCTAGAGGTTTAATAGGTTATAGACAGGAATTTATGACTGATACTAAGGGTAATGGTATATTAAATACTATATTTGAAGGATATTCAGAATATAAAGGTGAGATACCTAAAAGACAAGAAGGGTCTATAATCTCATTTAAAACAGGAGAGTCTACTATATACGGATTGCATTCTGCTCAGGAAAGAGGGCAGTTGTTTATTAATCCAGGTGTAGAAGTCTATGAAGGAATGATAGTTGGATCTAGTCCTAATGGACTAGATATTGAAATAAATGTATGTAGAAAGAAACAACAATCTAATGTAAGAGCTTCAGGATCTGATGAAGCTTTAAGATTAAAATCGCCAAGTAATATGTCTTTAGAAGATTCATTAGAATTTATAGAAAGAGATGAACTAGTAGAGATAACCCCAAAAAATATTAGAATGAGAAAGAGGATATTAAAATCTGGCCAAAGATATAAATCAAACAAGTAGGTGATTAATATGAGTGTAATTTTAGACAATTATTTATTAATACTTGGAAACTTAGTTTGGATCAATATGCTATTGGCAATATTATTAGTGTTTTTTGAGCGTAGGAATCCAACTTCTACTTGGTTGTGGATTATGGTATTAACATTTTTACCAGGTATTGGGTTTGTATTATATCTTATTATGGGCCAAGATCTATCAAAGAAAAAAATGTTCCAAGAAAAAGAAGAAGAAGAATCATATTTTAGTCATCTAGCTTTAATCCAGAAAAACGAAATAGAAAATAATGAATTTTATTATGAAGATCCTAATTTCTATAAATATGATAATCTAATAAAAATGCATCTAATGAATAGTGAAGCATATTTTACTCAAGATAATAAAGTAGATTTGTTTTTTACAGGAGAAGAAAAATTTAATGCACTATTAAAAAGTATTGAAAAAGCTGAACAATATATCTATATACAATATTATATATTTAAATCTGATGATACAGGGACTAAAATATTAGATTCTTTAAATAAAAGAGCTCAGGAAGGTTTAGACGTAAAGCTTTTAGTAGACGGAATGGGTGGAAGAAATTTATCGAAAAAAAGTATTAAAAGATTAGAAGAATCAGGTGGAGAGGTTGCTATATTTTTTCCAACATTTGTACCTTCTCTTAATATTAGAATTAATTATAGAAATCATAGAAAAATTTGTATAATAGATGGTAAGGAAGCATATACTGGAGGATTTAATGTAGGGGATGAGTATGTAGGACTTTCAAAAAAATTTGGCAATTGGAGAGATACACATATTAAGATAAAAGGATCAGCAGTTAATTCATTACAATGGAGATTTTCTTTAGATTGGAAATTTGCATCTAAAAAAGAAATTCCTGTAAATCACTCTTATTTACATGATGAATCTAAGAATAATAATGTAGGTATTCAGATAGTATCTAGTGGTCCAGACTCCAAGTGGCCAAGTGTAAAAGATGGATATATGCAAATGATATCTAATGCAGCCCATAAAATTTATATAGAAACACCGTATTTTATTCCAGATGATAGTATATTAGAAGCTCTAAGATTAGCAGGACTATCAGGTATAGACGTAAGAGTTATGATACCTAATAAACCAGACCATCCATTTGTATATTGGGCAAGTATGAGCTATATAGGTGAATTATTAGAAGTAGGAGTAAGATTTTTTACTTATGAAAGAGGATTTCTTCATTCTAAAGTAGTAATAGCAGATGATTTTATATCATCAGTAGGTACAGCAAACCTAGATATAAGAAGTTTTAAATTAAATTTTGAAGTAAATGCATTTATTTATGATGAAGTAACAAATCTAAAACTAACAGAAAAATTTATAAAAGATTTAGATATATGTAAAGAAATAACATTAGAGAAATACAGAAAAAGATCACATATAGTAAAAATTAAAGAGTCTTTTTCTAGGCTATTATCACCAATATTATAATCTAATCAATATTATTATCACCTCAGGGTTACAATAATCCTGAGGTGATTTAATGCGAAAAACAAATATAGTTTTATATATTATTATCTTTACATTATTATTAGGATGTACTAAGGATAAAAGTGATATAAGTTTAAAAGAAGAAAATAAAACACCAGAATCCTTACAGGATTTAAATAAATCTATAGATGAAATATTAAGTAATATTGGTGAAATAGAGAGAATAGACATGAATATAGACAAAGTAGATAATGAAGAAGATGATGATAGAGAGGATAATGGCCAAGAAGAAGATTATGAGGAAGAAGAGAATGGAGAAGAAGAGAATGGAGAAGGAGGGAATGGAGAAGAAGAGAATGGAGAAGAAGGGAATGGAGAAGAAGAGAATGAAGAAGGAGGGAATGGAGAAGAAGGGAATGAAGAAGAAGATAATGGAGAAGATTTAGACAAAAATGAAGAATTAATTAAATCTGCCAAATTAGAAAAGATGTGGAATCAAATAGATGAAAAGTTAGAGAAGTCTCATGAATTATGGAATAGTTATGAAGTAGAAGGAATAAAAAAAGGTGGAAGTTCAGAAAAAGCTAATCAGTTTGATACATCTATAAATAAAATAACAAAAGCTATAGAGGATAAAAATATAAGGGATATATATGAATATGGAAGCCAAGCATTATTAAATTTAAAACCATTTTTAGATTTATATACAGATGATTATTTAGGAGAAATAGCAGAGATTAAATACGGTGTATATCAATATTATTTAGCTGCAATATATAATGATAAAAATGCAGCATTAGAAGCAATAAAAAACAAAGATGAAAATATACAAAGGGTTAGATCAGAATTAGAAGATAATGAAGAGAAAACTAAACAATTAGATAAGGTTTCCTATGCATTAAAAAATTTAGCTAACAGTCTAAATGAAGATAGTAAAAGACTATATATAATTAAAAAAGATATAGCAATTAAAGCTATAGATGATTTAGAAAAATATTAGTTTTGATAATTAAGCAGGGAGAAAATAATAATATTATTTTCCTCCCTTGCAATCGATTCAATATAATTTATTATATTTTATAATATAGAGAAAAGGATAGCAAAAAAGATTAATGCTAAAATAATACCTACAGCCCAATTAATAAATTTTTTACTTATAAAGAAAAACTTCATATATAAACACCCCTTTTAATATACCTATTATATACTATTAAATAAATGATAAATATAGACCAATAATTGGATTTTGGTTTTGTATTTTTAGTATAATTAGGGTATTATATAAATATAAGAATAAAAAAGGGGTAAGGATAATGAATATAAAAATATTGAGTGATAGTGCCTGTGATTTACCACAAGAACTTATTGATAAATATGATATAGATATATTGCCTTTAATAGTTACTAAAGATGGAAAGGAATATTTAGAGGAAATAGATATATCTTCAGATGAAGTATATAAGGGAATGAGAAATGGGGAAGTTTATAAAACAGCACAAATACCAGCAAACACTTTTCAAAATAAATTTGAAGAGTATGCTAAAAGTGGTAGAAAGGTTATTTATTTAGCTTTTTCTTCTGGATTATCAGGAACTTATCAAACTTCATTGTTGGTCAAAGATAATGTAATGGAACAATACCCAGATTTAGATTTAGAAATAATAGATACTAAAGCAGCATCAGGTGGATTTGGTTCTATAGTATTAAGAGTGGCAAAGTTAGCAAAAGAGGGAAAAAGTAAAAAAGAACTTATAGATGCGGCTAATCTCTATATAAATACTATAAGACATATATTTACAGTTGATAATATTGAATACCTATTTAGAGGTGGCAGAGTAACAAGGACACAAGCTTTTATAGGTGGAATATTGAATATTAAACCAATACTTCATGTAGATGAGAAAGGGAAGTTGGTACCATTAGAAAAGGTTCGTGGAAAAAGTAAATTATTAAAAAGAATGTTACAATTAATAGAAGAAGAAACTAAAGGAGTAAATTTAAAAGATCAAACTATAATTATAACTCATGGAGATGATCTTAAAACTGCATCTAAAATGAAAGAATTAATAAAAGAAAAATTTGGAGTGGAAAAATTCATAATAAATACTATAGGAGCCACTATAGGGGCTCATTCAGGACCGGGAACCCTAGCGGTATATTTTTATAATCAATAATAATCTTCAAAAGGCTATGGACAAATACCTTTCAAAGTGGTATAATAATTGGTATTGAAATATTGGCACCTTTAGCTCAGTTGGCAGAGCGGCTGACTCTTAATCAGTAGGTCCAGGGTTCGAATCCCTGAAGGTGCACCATAGTAAAGTAATAGAAGAGGCCTGTTAGTTTTTGATAGGTCTCTTTTATAATATATTAAATCTGCTATTAGTTTAGAAAGGGAGTTGACAGATACCTTGAAAAATATTGGAGCTTTTTTTGATATAGATGGGACCATATTTAGAAATTCATTAATGATAGAACATTTCCAGAAACTTATAAACTTTGAAGTAATAGATCCGGCTATTTGGCATACTAAGATAAAAACGGTATATGAAGAATGGGAAAAAAGATTTGGAGACTTTGAGGAGTATCTAGAAACTATAGCTGGAGTATATCTTGATGAATTAAAAGGAGTAAGCAAAGATTATATAGAATTTATAGCAGCTCATGTTATTGAAGTGAATGGTGATATGGTATATAAATATTCTAGAGATCAAATAGAATGGCATAAATCTCAAAATCATAAAGTGTTTTTTGTATCTGGAAGTCCGGATTTTTTAGTATCTAAAATGGCAGAAAAATATGATGTAACCGAATATAAAGGGACATTATATAAAGTAGATTCTAATAATAAGTTTACTGGTGAGATTGTAAAAATGTGGGATTCAGATAGTAAACAAAAAGTTTTAAAAGATTTAATAGAAAAATATAATATTGATTTAGATAATAGTTATGCATATGGAGATACTTTAGGAGATTTGTCAATGCTTAAAATGATGGGAAATCCAGTTGCAATTAATCCTAATAAGTCATTATTTGATCATATTAAATCAGAAGAAGATTTAGCTAAGAAGACTACAATTATAGTTGAGAGAAAAAATGTAGTTTATAAATTAGACTATCAAGTAGATATAATAGAATAAAAAATAATATAAGGTCCTCGGCCGAGGACCTTATATTATTTTTGTTTGGATTGTTTAGATTTTTGCTGTGCTTGTTTTTCTTCTTCTTGTTTCTCTTGGTTTTGCTTCCTGTTTTTAGATTTACTCATTTATACCCTCCTATAAATATCGATCCAATAGTAGTATTGCCAACTTATAGGAAATTAATCATTATACTGATAGGTATTTTGTAATTCTATAAGAAATTCTGAAGGATCAACTCTCTGATTGCTAACTTGATGTGGATTAAGTAGAGAGAGATGGTTTTTAGCCCTACTTAATCCTACATAGAATACTCTTCTTTCTTCTTCAAAAGATTCAATATCACCCTTTTTAAAAGATTCTATACTAGATGAATTTGGAAAGTCACCATTAATTAAATCAATAATATACACCCTTTCAAATTCTAAACCTTTGGCAGCATGAATTGTAGATAATGTAATAGAATTAGAATTTTCATTAGAATTAGCAGATAAATATTGAAGATGCCTTAATCTGTTTATAAAATCATTTAAGTTTGAACACTTTTCAGCAATCATTTTTAAATAAAACAATATTGTATTTAGATTATTATAAGTATATCCAAATCTAATAGAACTTTCTCTTAAATACTCATCATACTCTAAATTATATTTAATATATGAAATACCATCTTTGGGACTTAAATTAGATATTTTTTTAAAATCTAATTTTAATTCTCTTAACCTTCTTTTATAATGTCTATTTAAACCAGGATATTTCATAATTCTATCAAAAACTGATATTTTAGAATCTAAGGTCTTAGCAAAATTAATTTGCTTCTTAGAAATATAGCCTTTAATTTTATAATATAATCCTTCATATAAATCCATTCTAGAAATATCTTCAGCTAAATATAAGATATTAATTATATCTCTTAATAACCAATGATTGAAAAATTTGAGATTTCGATCTCTGATAGAAAATGGTACATTATTATTTTCAAGATAGTCAATAACCCCTATTGAAGATATATTATTCCTGTAAAGTATACAGGAATTAGACATATTATGTCCTTCAAGATCTTCCATAATATACCTATATTGGTCATTGACAGATTTGACTTTGACAATATTTATAGGTTCAATATAGGAATTATTAGTATAGATATTTTTGTCGTATCTTAAAGTATTATGCTGTATAAATTTGTTACATATAGAAACTATATTTTTAGAGGATCTATAATTTTCTTCCATGAAAAATATTTTTCCATCTTTATATATTTTATTAAAGTTTAATAAACTTTTAGGATAAGCACCTCTAAACCCGTATATAGACTGATCATCATCTGCTACTATTAGTAAATTATTTTTAGGTTTAGCTAAAAGTTTAATTATTTCCATTTGTAATTTAGAAGTATCTTGTCCTTCATCAACTTGTATAAAATCATATTTATTTCTATATTTCCCTAATAAATGCTGGTTATTCTGTAATATTTCCAGGGAAATAGACAGCATATCATCAAAATCAAACAAATTATTTTGTCGTTTGTTATTTTCATACCTTAAATATATTTCTTTTAAATTAGCTATATCAGGTTTCTTTCTTTTAATATAAGTATCGACATCTATCATTATATTCTTAATATAACTTATACTACTAACAAGGTTTTCTAATCTATCTTCTGTAATATGACTATTATTGACAGAAAAATATATTTCTTTCAACATATGATACTTATTAGACCTACCTTTATTTCCTTCGATTAATTTATAATTAACTTTACTTATAGAAGAATACTCTCCAATAAGCCTAAAACAAAAGGCATGGATAGTAGAAAACTCAACTGGATATTTACTAAAATTGGGAAATAATTGATCAAATCTACTTCTCATATCTCTAGCAGAAGCACGACTAAAAGTAATAGATAATATTCTACTAGGATCTACTTTATGTTTAGATATTAGACTATGAATCCTATGGACTAGTACAGTAGTCTTACCTGCTCCAGGTACTGCTAATACTAATGCAGGGCCATAGACATGATTTATTGATAACCTTTGTTTTTCACTTAAATTCAATTTATCACCTGCTCCTATAAACTAATTATATAATAACATGAATTTTTATGATAAACTATTATAATAGATATAGGCTTTTGTTTTATGTATATAAATTAGGTATAATTATATATATTAAAAGAAATAGAGAATAGAGGAATTTATTATGAAAAAGCTTTTAAAAGGATTTGATAATTTTTTTATAGAGTTAATAAACAATAGACTTAAAAACAGATATTTAGACAAATTTATGTATGGAATAACTGATCTAGGTAGGGCTGTATCTACTACGATATTTGCTATTATATTATTAATTGTCGGAAATTATAATTTAAAGTTTATAGGCTTAGAAAATTTGTTAGTGATAGGGATTAGCCAAACAATAGTACAAGGATTAAAACTTAGTTTAAGAAGAAAAAGACCTTATGATATGCTGGAGCATGTACATACTTTTGAAATTATATTAAAAGATTATTCATTTCCATCAGGACATACTACAGCAAGTTTTGCATTGGCTACAGTCTTAACATTAAATATACCTTATATATGGCCTATAGCATATCTATTTGCCAGTATAATTGGGGTATCAAGGATTTACCTTGCAGTACATTATCCGACAGATGTAGCAGCTGGTATTATCTTAGGAGTGGGTAGTGCAATATTTGTTGATAAATATCTGTTATTTATAGTAGAAAAGGTAATTCAACTGATATATTAGCTGTTGATTTATTTTGGTATTTTGTGGTATATATGTATTAGTATAATATAATGGAGGGGTATAATATGATCATGAGTAATTTTTTACGAAATAGAAAATCTGTAAGAGAATTTAAAAAGAAAGAAGTAAATTTTGATATCTTAGATGATATTAATAAGGATTTAAGAGTAGCGGAAGATGAAGTAGAATTAGGGAAAATTAAATTTAAATTATATGAAAATGGGAAAAATGTATCTTCTAATCTAAAAGATAAAGGTGGATATGATGGCGTTATGATTAATAGTCCTCATTATTTAGTCTTAATTCGACAAGATGATGAGGAGAATACTATAGTAAGAAGTGGGTATTATATGGAAAAAGTCATCACTAGTTTAAATAATAAAGGATTAAGTACTTGTTGGGTAAGTATTAAAGATGTAAATGTAGATTTAAAGAAAGAGATTTTTGGAGATTGTAAAGGAACTATAGACTATATATTAGCTTTTGGATATGAAAAACTAAAAAATCCATTTAATACAGAAGTATCTAGTGAGAGAATAGGAGTATCAGAGTATGTTTTTGATAGAGAAATAGAAAGAAAAGCTAGTACAGATGATTTAGAATCAAA
Source organism: Tissierellaceae bacterium (assembly GCA_035301545.1). Lineage (GTDB taxonomy): Bacteria > Bacillota > Clostridia > Tissierellales > Tissierellaceae > DATGUA01. The sequence continues at coordinate 22,456 of DATGUA010000051.1, forward strand.
AGGATTATTAGATATATTTTATTATTTAAGATTTGCACCATCTACTAAAAATTTACAACCTTGGAGATTTTTAATGGAAGATGGTAATTTAAAATTATTATTAGCTTATGAAGACTGGAATCAATCATTCTTGGTAGATGCTGGTATAATAATGTATTATTTTGAAGCATTAGCAGAAACCCAAAGATTAGGTGGGGAATGGACATTATTTAAAACTCCTAGTGAAGATTATAAAACAGATAAATTTAACTATAAATCAATAGCAGAATATAAACTTTAATATATAAACAGGACATTGAAAAAGTGTCCTGTTTTTTATTGACATATTTTATATAATAACATATAATATTATTAACATATGAGCATATGTTCATATGTTAATAATATCTTACATATATTTATAATGAGAGGAGAGGAATCCAATGGAAGAAATTGTTTTAGAATTAGAAGGTTTGAATTGTGCTAATTGTGCAGATAAGATAGAAAATCAGAGTAATGATTTGGAAGGAGTAGATTCTGCTAATTTAAATTTTGTAAATAAGAAACTAAAGATAAGTATTCAGAATAAAGAAGAAGAAAAAGATATAGTCCATAATATAGAAAACATTGTTCATAAATTAGAACCTGGAGTAAAAGTTATTAACAAATCTCAAGGTGACTTAAAAGAGGAAGATAGTCATGATCATGATAATACTAATAAAAAAGATTTAATTAAGCTAATTATTTCTGGATTATTATTTGCTTTACCTTATATTTTAGGGTTAGAAGGTAGATCTAGACTTATAGGATATGTGGTAGCCTATCTCTTTATAGGATATGAAGTAATAATTGTAGCTATAAAAAATATAATTGGAGGTAGTCCTTTTGATGAAAATTTCTTAATGACTGTAGCAAGTATTGGAGCATTTATAATTGGAGAGTACCCAGAAGCTGTTGCAGTAATGCTATTTTATCAATTAGGAGAATACTTTGAAGGGCTAGCAGTTAATCATTCACGAGGATCGATTGAAGCATTAATGGATATTAGACCTGATTATGCAAATTTAATAAAAGATAATAAAGAAATAATAGTAGATCCAACAGAAGTAAATATAGGAGATTATATAATAGTTAAACCAGGAGAGAAGGTTCCTTTAGATGGGGTAGTAGTAGAAGGAGAATCTACTTTAGATACTTCAAATATTACTGGAGAGAGTGTTCCAAGAAGTATTGAAGTAGGAGATGAAATAATATCAGGAGTAGTAAATAATCAAGGATTATTAAAGGTTAAAACTAGTAAAGAATTTGGTGAATCAACTATTTCTAAAGTATTAAATTTAGTTGAAAATGCATCTAGTAAAAAAGCACCGACAGAAAACTTTATTACTAAATTTGCTAGATACTATACACCAACAGTAGTATTTATAGCATTAGGAATTGGTCTAATACCACCAATCTTCTTTAATGGAGTTTTAAGTGATTGGGCCTATAGAGCTTTTGTATTCTTAGTTATATCTTGTCCCTGTGCTTTAGTAATATCTGTTCCATTAGGATTTTTTGGAGGAATAGGAGCTGCATCTAAAGAAGGTATACTTGTAAAAGGTGGTAACTATTTAGAAGCTTTAAATGATGTAGATACTATAGTATTTGATAAGACAGGAACTATAACAAAAGGAACATTTAAAGTAACAGATGTAAAATCATATGGTGATTATAATAAAGAGGAAATATTAGAATTAGCAGCTTATGGTGAAGTTTATTCTAATCATCCAATAGGAAAATCTATTATAGATGCATATGATAAGACAATTCATAATAAATATATTGAAAACTATACTGATATTTCTGGTAAAGGTATATCAGTAGAAATTCATGGTGATAATGTATTAATAGGAAATAAAGAATTATTAACTGATAACAATATAAAAGTAAATCAAGAAGAATCAATAGGTACTATAGTATATATAGCTAAAGAAAATAAACATATAGGAACTATAATGGTATCTGATGAATTAAAAGAAAATATAAGTAATGATTTAGATACACTTAAAGATATAGGAGTTAAAAGAACTATAATGTTATCAGGAGATAATAATAGAATAGTTAAAAAGGTAGCGGAAGTGGCTGGTATAGATGAAGCATATGGAGGATTATTACCTCAGGACAAAGTAGAATTATTTGAAAAGATACTAGAAGAAAACAAAAGTGATAAAAGAATAGCCTTTGTAGGTGATGGAGTAAATGATGCACCTGTATTAGCAAGGTCAGATATAGGTATAGGAATGGGAGCCCTCGGCTCAGATGCAGCAATTGAAGCTTCAGATGTAGTAATTATGACAGATGAGATTTCTAAAATATCCTCAGGAATGAATATAGCTAAAAGAACTAAAAGAATAGTAACACAAAATATTGGAATTGCTTTAGGGTTAAAGTTAATAGTATTAGGACTTGGAGCATTTGGCCTAGCTACTATGTGGCAGGCAGTGTTTGCTGATGTAGGAGTAACAATAATAGCTGTACTAAATTCTATGAGAGTATTAAAAGTAGAGGAATAACCTCTACTTTTTTTCAATTTTGTGGTAGACTAGGTAGTAGGTTTGAGGTGTTAAATTTGAATAAAGGATATAAGAAAAGACGAAAAAATTACCTTGTATTAGGAGAAAATTTCTATCTAGATAATAAAAAGGAGAAAGCAATTAAATTCTTTTATAAAGCTTTAAAATTTTCAGAGAATATTAATACAGATATAGAGATACTATTTAATATTGCTATTATTTATGATGAAATAGATAAACCTTATGAATCTCTAAAAGTTTATAGAGAAATATTAAAATTAGATAAATCAAAACCAGGAGCGTATTATGGTATAGCTATTATGGAAGAAAGATTGGGAAATCTAGAAAAGGCTTTAGATTATTATTATAAAGCTATAGATAAAGATGAAAATTATGATAGAGCTTATTATTTTGCTGCAAATCTTCATGATATAATGGGGGAACAAGATAAGGCATTTAAATTATATAAAAAGGTAATAGAATTAGCACCAGAAGATTATCATGCTTATAATAATCTAGGATCCCTATATGAAGAAAATGGAGATTATAATAAAGCTAAAATTATGCTAAAGAAAAGTATAAAGATAAATCCAAAATTTTATAGATCTTTATTTAATATGGGGGTAGTAGAGGAGAGATTAGGGAATAATAAAATAGCATTAGATTATTATTTCAAAGCATTAGAATTTAATAAAGAGTATTATTATATATATTTAAACATTTCTGCCATATATATAAAAGAAGAAAAGTATAAAAAGGCTATAGAAATATTAAGTGAAGGGATTTATGAAAATCCATATGAAGAAGATTTATATTATAACAGAGCATGTTCTTATTCAATTTTAAATATGGAAGAATTAGCAATCAAGGATATTAGAAAGATTTTAATACTAAATCCAAATTCAGTTTCATGGATAAAAAAAGATATAGACTTTAATAATTTATATAATAATGAAGAGTTTAAAAGGATATTAAAGGACTATACTTTTAATTTATAATAAATTTAAGGAAGGGGAAATATATGATAGTTATTAAGACAGAAGAACAAATTGAGAAAATGAGAAAGGCTGGAGAGATCTTAGCTGATATACATAAGGAAATAGCTAAAATGATAAAGCCAGGTATAACTACTATGGAAATAGATAGATTTGTCGAAGAATATCTTAAAGAAAGAGGAGCTACTCCAGAACAAAAAGGATTTCAAGGATATCCTTATGCAACTTGTGCTTCTATAAATGATGAAATATGTCATGGTTATCCGAGAGAAGAAGCTATAGAAGATGGAGATATAGTAACTGTAGATATGGTAGTAAATCTAGATGGATGGCTAGCAGATTCAGCTTGGAGTTATGGAGTAGGGAATATGTCTGAAGAAGCACAGAAATTATTAGATGTAACAAAAAAATCTCTATATCTAGGTATTGAAGAAGCGGTAATAGGAAATAGATTAGGAGATATAGGCTATGCCATACAAAATTATGTAGAGGCTGAAGGATTCTCAGTGGTAAAAGATTTTGTAGGTCATGGGATAGGTCAAAATATGCATGAGGATCCTCAAGTATTACATTATGGTAATCCAGGGCGGGGACAAAGATTGTTAGAAGGCATGGTAGTAACAATAGAACCTATGGTAAATACAGGAGATTATAGTATGAAGATGGATGATAATGGCTGGACAGCAAGAACTAGAGATGGTAGCCTATCTGCCCAATATGAGCATACATTAGCTATTACAAAAGATGGTCCAATTATATTGACAGAACAAAAATAATAGTCTTAAAGGAGGAATTTACTATGAATAAAGAATATAGTAAGAAAGAATATAGTAAGACAGAAGAAATATTTAATGGAATAAGCCATGGAGTAGGTGTGGTATTTGGAATAGTGGCATTGACTATACTTTTAATTTTGTCTATACAAGAAGGGAATGTTTCAGCTATTGCTGGGTTTAGTATATATGGTGGGTGTTTTATACTAATGTATTTATCTTCTACTTTATATCATAGTATTAGTAAGGTGAAAATAAAAAAAATATTAAGAGTATTTGATCACTCCTCTATATTTTTATTCATAGCTGGGACCTATACACCTATAGCAATTTTAACTTTAGAAGGAACCTTAAGGATAATTACATTAGTAGGAATATGGACCATAGCTTTGATAGGCATAGTATTTAAAATATTTACTTTTGGAAAATTTGATAAATACAAAACATTATCTCTAGCTATATATATTGGAATGGGATGGTTTGTTATTATCCCTGTTAGAGAAATAATCAATGCTACTTCCATAAACTTCTTCTATTGGATATTAGGAGGAGGATTATTATATACGTTAGGAACTATATTTTATAGTATAAAGAAAATACCTTATGGTCATGGTATCTGGCATATATTTGTGTTACTTGCTAGTATAGCTCATTTTTTTGGGATAGCCTTATATTTAGCATAGACTAACTTTATAGAAAAACTTATTAGAAAAGTATTATTAGTGGAGAGATAGACATGAGAGAAAATTTAAATCTGACAGAAGGAAATATATCCAGTACCTTAGCTAAACTAGCTTTACCTATTATGGGAACAGCATTTATACAAATGGCATATAATCTAATAGATATAATGTGGTTAGGGAGATTAAGCACAAATGCTGTAGCAGCAGCTGGTACTGCTGGATATTTTATGTGGTTTGGAGAAGGGCTTGTAATGATTTCTCAAATAGGATTAGGGGTTTGTGTAGCACAATCATATGGAAGAGAAGAATACATAGAAGCAAAAGAATATGTATCTAATGGGATTCAATTAGATTTAGGGATTGCAATTTTATATTCCTTAATCCTATACATATTTAGTAGTCAGATCATAGGGTTTTTTAATATAAATAGTATAGAAGTATATAATATGTCTGTAGACTATTTAAAAATAATAGCTATAGGAATGGCATTTCACTTTTTAAATCCTGTACTTTCAGTAATATTAAATAGTAGTGGAAATAGTATAACCCCATTTAAGGTAAATACTATAGGATTAATAATAAATATAGTATTAGACCCATTACTAATATTTGGATTTGGTCCAATAAAAGGTTTAGGAGTAGAAGGAGCAGCATTAGCAACTGTATTATCTCAAGTAATTGTATTTTTAATATTTTTTATATTAGGAAAGAGGACAGATAGATTATATTCCCATATAAAACTATGGAAAAAACCAGAATTTACTTATATAAAGAGAATAGTTAAACTAGGTTTTCCAGCATTTTTACAAATTTCAGCTCATTCAAGTATTAGTATGATACTTACAAGAATAATAGCAGATTTTGGAGCAGTTCCCATAGCAGTTCAATCTGTAGGATCTAAAATAGAATCTATATCATGGATGACATCAGATGGTTTTGCAGCAGCTATAACTGCATTTATGGGACAAAATTATGGAGCAAAGAAATACGATAGAATAAAAGAAGGCTATAGAAAAGCTATGGAAATAGTAGGTGGTATTGGAATATTCGCCACATTATTATTAATCTTAGGAGCTAGACCCTTGTTTAAAATATTCATACCAAATGATCCCCAGGCTATAGAAGTAGGAGTTAATTATTTAAGAATATTAGGAGTGTCACAATTCTTTATGAGTGTAGAAATAGGTACAGTAGGATCATTTAATGGGCTAGGAAGAACCTTAACTCCAGCTGTTGTAGGAGTAAGTTTAAATGCTTTAAGAATTCCTTTAGCCATATTTCTTTCAAGATATACAGCTTTAGCCTTAGACGGGATATGGTGGAGTATAAGTATTTCTAGTGTATTAAAAGGTATAATACTGCCAGTATTATTTATAAGATTATTAAGAAATAATTTTAATTATAATAATGATATGATTTATTAATAAAAGGTCAAACCTTAAGGTTTGACCTTTTTCTTATTCTCTCCAATTTATAAATCTTTTTTCTATTATAGAAATTCCTTTATACATTAAAGCTGAAATTAAAGCTAACACCACAACACCCATCATAACAATATCCAATTTAAAAACATGACTACCATATACTATTAAATAACCAATACCAGCTTTAGAAACTAAAAATTCCCCAACTATTACTCCGACCCAAGATAATCCTATACTAATCTTTAAAGTATTTATTAAATCAGGAATTGATGCAGGAAGTATTAAAGTTTTTAATATTTGGAATTTAGATGCTCCGAAAGTATTCATTAATTTTATTTGATCTCTATTTACAGATTTAAAACTTTCATACATATTCATTATACTAACTACAATGGAAATAGATATAGCAGTAACAATAATCCCAGAATATCCAGCTCCTACCCATATTATAATAATAGGTGCTAATGCAGTCTTAGGAAGACTATTTAATATAACTAAATAAGGATCTAATACTTTAGCCCAAAAATCGGACCACCATAGCCCTATAGCAATCATTATTCCTAAAACTGTTCCAGCAATAAAACCAACTATAGTTTCTGCTACTGATATTCCTATATGATATAATAATCTATTATGGAACAAGTATTGGACAAATAATTTGAAGATGGCTGAAGGTTTACTAGTAAGAAAAGCATCAATCCAACCAAAAACAGCAGCAACCTCCCATATAATTAAACCTAAGATAAAAAGACTAATCTGAGTAGTTAAAACATAATACTTTTCTCTTTCAATAGATTTCAAGAAAGCTTTATGATTTTTAGAAAAGTTATTCTTAGACATGAATATCTAACTCCTTCCATATCTGGTTGAAATAATGCCTGAACTCAGGAGTTTCTCTAGCCTTAATAGGTGTCTTCTCTTTATCAAATGTTAGATTAATATTTATAATCTCCTTTATAGTTCCTGGTCTATTACTTAAAATAACTATTCTATCAGACATACTGATAGCTTCGGCAATATCATGGGTAACCATAATAGCAGTTTTTTTCTCCTTTTTTAAAATCAAGCCTATTTCATCAGATATAGCTAATCTGGTCTGATAGTCTAAAGCAGAAAAAGGTTCATCTAAGAGTAGTAAGTCAGGTTTTAATAATAGAGTCCTAATAAGAGCTACTCTCTGTCTCATTCCACCAGATAATTGATAGGGATAGGAGTACATAAAATCTTCTAATCCATAGTTAATTAGCATCTCTTTAGCATCTTCAATCTTATTTTCATCTAATCGTTTTTGAATCTCTAAACCAAGGATTACATTATCTAATATATTTCTCCATTCAAACAATTGATCATTTTGAAACATATATCCAATATTATTTAAAGGCCCATCTATTTTTTCACCCTTAATCTGGACATCTCCAGAACTAGGTTTTACTAAACCAGATATAATAGAAAGTAGAGTTGATTTACCACAGCCACTAGGTCCTACAATACTTATAATCTCGTCATTATAAACATTTAAATTTATGTCTTTTAATGCTTTAGTTTCTTCCTCTAAGGTATAATAATCTTTACTTAAATTATTTATTGTGACAATCTCTTTCTTGTCCATTTTATCACTCCTGTACCGAAAACTATATAGATTATGATATTCATAAAATATTATATTGTGAGCTGAATCCTAAATATAATTTCCTAAAATTAAATTTAATGGTATAATAGATAGGCCATAAGTTATAAGGAGGAATATAATGCATCAATATAAAGGAAAATTAATTATTCATACAGGGTCTATGTTTTCAGGTAAAACTTCTAATTTAGAAAATGATATGAAAAGATTTGCTATAGCAGGCTATAATACTATAGCTTTTAAACCATCTGTAGATACTAGATATACAGATGGAGAAATAGTAACTCATAATAATACTTCATTAGAGGCAGTATTAATAGATAATATAGAAGATATTGTAGAATACTGTAAAGAAATCAATCCAGAAGTTATAGGAATAGATGAGGTACAGTTTTTAAAAGGAAATGTAAAAGATATAGTAAACAGTATTAATTGTTTTTTAGAAAAAGATATAACAATTATACTAGCAGGATTAGATATGGATTTTTCTGGACAACCTTTTGAAATAATAAAAGAATTAATGCCGGTAGCAGATTATTTATATAAGCATCATGCAGTATGTATAAAATGTGGAGTAGATGCTTGGATCAGTCATAGAAAAATAAAAGATAGAGAAAGAGTAGTAATAGGTGCTAGTAAAGAATATGAACCATTATGTAGAAGGTGTTTTTTAGAAGAAAAAGCTATAGAAGATAATATAGTAAATAGGAATCAGGTAAGCTTTGGTATCGACTAATATAATAAAACAAGAATAAATAGAATACTATTATAATTATAAATTATAGGAGGTAGATTTAATGAAACTTGGTTTTATAGTAAATCCCATAGCAGGTATGGGTGGTAGAGTAGGACTTAAAGGTACTGATGGTCAAGATATTTTAGACAAGGCACGTAGCTTAGGAGCTATACCTGAATCTGCAAATAAGGCAAAGAAAGCTTTAGAATGTCTATTACCAATTAAAGATGATTTAACAATATATACTTATTCTGGGGACATGGGAGAAAGAGGAGCTAGAGAACTAGGATTTACTCCAGAAGTTATAAAAAATGTAGGGGAAGACTCTAAACCTGAGAATACTGAAGAAGCAGCAAAGAAAATGATAGAAATAGGTGTGGATTTAATACTTTTTGCAGGAGGAGACGGAACTGCCCGCAATATTTTTAATGCTGTAGGGACTAAAGTTCCAGTTATAGGAATTCCGGCAGGAGTAAAAATTCATTCAGGAGTATATGCAAACCATCCTAAAGCTGCAGGTGAAATAGCTTTAAATTATTTTAAGAGTGATGATAAAAAGACAAAAGAAGCAGAAGTTATGGATATAGATGAAGAAGCATTTAGAGAAGGACAAGTAACAGCTCAACTATACGGATATGTTAAAGTTCCTTTTGAAGAAGATCTAATACAGAATACAAAATCTACTGCACCAGCTACTGAGGAAATATTATTAGAAGGAATTGCTAATACAATTGATAGAGATATGGAAGAAGATGTATATTATCTCATAGGTTCTGGAACTTCTGTAAGACCTATTATGGAAAAACTTGATTTACCTAATACTCTTTTAGGAATAGATATTGTAAAAAACAAAGAATTAATAGCAACAGATGTAAATGAAAAAGAAATATTAGAAATAATTGGAGATAAGAAAGCTAAAATAATAGTAACAGTTATAGGTGGACAAGGCTATATATTCGGAAGAGGGAATCAGCAACTTAGTGCAGAAGTTATTAAAAAAGTAGGAAAAGAGAATATAAGAGTAGTTGCAACAAAAAATAAGCTTCAAGCTTTAGAAGGTAGACCTCTTTTAGTAGATACAGGAAATGAAGAAGTTAATAAGATGTTTAATGGATATATTAGAGTGTTGATGGGTTATGATTATGAAACAGCAGAAAAAGTAAAAGGATTATAA
>DATGUA010000052.1:0-5858 GCA_035301545.1 Tissierellaceae bacterium
TCTCTAATAACTCCTTCTGCTCCCCCTCTAAATAGGACTCCATGAGGCAATACTACTGCCATAGTTCCATTGTCTGATAGATTGTGGATCATATGTTGGACAAAGACATAGTCTGCCCTAGATTTAGGTGCTAGTCTTCCATAGGCTGAAAACCTTTCATCTTGTTCGTATTTTTTATCACTAGACCATTTTGATGAATAAGGTGGATTTGCTACTACTGCGTCAAATTCCATATCTATATGTCCAGGGTCTTCTATAGTATCTGCATTTTTAAGATCAAATCTTGAATGATGTACTTCATGGATTAGCATATTCATTCTTGCTAGATTGTAGGTTGTAGAGTTTAGTTCCTGTCCGTAAAACTTGCCTACTTTAGCTTCTCTATTTACTCTTAAAAGTAATGAACCTGAACCACATGTTGGGTCATATACATCTTTTAGTTCTTCTTTTCCTGATGTTACTATTTTAGCTAGTATTTTACTTACTTCTTGTGGAGTGTAGAATTCTCCTGCTTTTCGACCTGCATTTGCTGCAAATTTACCTATTAAATATTCATAGGTATCTCCTAATATGTCTATTTCTGTATCATCTTGGCTAAATGAGATTTCATTTACTAGGACTAGTATTCTAGCCATTAGTTTGGACCTTGCCTCTACTGTCCTTCCTAGTCTAGTAGAAGATAGGTCCATATCATCAAATAATCCTTCAAAAGTTTCTTGAGAGTCTTGACCTAATGTAGATTCCTTTACATTATTTATAGCTTCTAATAGGTATTCTACATCAAATTCTCCTCCATCTCCTTTTTCTATTTCTCCTATCATAGTTGAAAATAGGTATTTAGGCTCTATCATATATCCTCTTTGTTCTATTAGTGTTTCTGTTAAAGGTTGTCTTATATCTTCTATTTGCCAAGCCTCTCTATAGTTTAGCTTATCATTTTCTAATATACGATTGGCCCTAACTTCTACCTTTTCAGATAAGTATCTATAAAAAATTATCCCTAATATATAGTCCATAAATTCGTTAGCATTCATATTTCCTCTTAGTTCATTAGCCATATTCCATAGGCTTCTGTATAGTTCTTGTTGTCTTACTTTATCTTTTACCATTTAATGTTTCCTCCTCATTTATAGCTATGATTGATTGTTTTAATAGTTCTTGTTTTTCCATGAAAAGTTTTTTTCTTTTTTTATTTAAGCTATTAATTTTTCCTAGTTTTTCTTGAAATTTTATATTAGGTAATTCTATATTTATTTTTCTAAATTCATTTATAGGTATACTCATGATAATTGATCCTTGTTTTATTTTGTGAAGTTCTCTTTTAAAACCTTCACTTTGATCTATATACCATCCTAGATAATCTGGATCTACTTTTTCTTTATTCTTTACTTCTATAATTATATAATTAGATGGTATTACCTTTCCTATATCTTCTCTATCAGCTTGTTTTGCTTTATAAGAGGTTAGATTTAGTAGTATCATACCTTTCCTTATGATAGGTATTTTTTGATCTATATCTTCTATATCTTTTGGAACCTCTATATTTGATTCTGATTCAAAGGAGTAGACTATTCTTTCTTCTTTTTCCATACTTTTCCTTAATCTAATTCTATTTAGGGGTATGCCTTGATTTATATTTGCTATTTCCTCTAATCTCAATATCTTTCAACTCCTATTGATACTTTTCTGATACTTCTCTTATAAATATTTCTAATTCTTTAGATTTCTTCCTATTTTCTAAGAATGAATATTCAGCTTCGATTAATGTATCACTTAATCCTTCTCGGTCTATTATTCCACTAAATTCATATTCTTGTATTAGATTGTTTACTTGTCCTTTAGGTAATCTATTTCCTAGAGCAAAGTCATCTATAGCTTTTTCTTTTCTTTCCTCTTCAAATTCTATAAATGCATTATCTATTGAGTCCTTACTAGATAATTTTGGAACTACTTTGTCTAAGAACTCTTTTATAAGTTCTACTTTGTTTCTCAACTCTATATTATCTGCTCTGTCTAATTCTTCTACTATATACTTAATATCTTCCTCTCTTTTATCTTCATTTTCTAGATCAATTTCTCTTATTAGATTCATAATATAGTCTACATTTATTTTATCTCTATGCATTATTTCCAGGGCAAAGTCTATATCATCTAATATAGATACTTTTTCTTTTTTATCATTTTCTTCTTTTATTAATAGATACTTACTTCTATAATCTTGATAATCTTGATTATCTATTCCTATTACTTCTTTAGAAAATTCAAATTCTTCAAAATTTTCCATTCTTATTAATGTCTTTGTCAGATCTCTAAATGCTATTACAAACTCTTTTTGTTTTTCTTCACTTTTCATTTTGTCTATAGCATCTGGTCTAGGTGCTATAGATAAAAGTACATCTAATTGTTGTTTAAATAGTCCTAAATATTCATCAAAAGATTTTGCCAATACTAGATCCATATCATCTGTTTTAGAAAATATTCTTAATGATTCATCTGTAGCTTCTTTTAAATTTCTAAAGTTTATTATATTTCCATAAGGTTTCTTATCAGAGTCTGTTCTATTAGTTCTTGAATATGCTTGTAATAGACCATGATGTTTTAGATTTTTATCTATATATAAGGTATTTAATTTTTTAGAGTCAAATCCTGTTAAGAACATATTTACTACTAGGAGTATATCTATTTTAGATTCTCTTATCTTTTTGTCTACATCTGCCCTATAATTATCATAATTTTCTGTGGTGAAATTAGTATTAAAGATTTCATTATAATCTTCTATCATTTTTTCCATACTATCTCTATAGTGTACTTTTCCTTCTGATAAATCTGGGTTAGCTTCATAGGTGAATATGGCTGCTATATTTAAATCATGGTCTATCTCTTTAAATTTTTCATAATATTTTACTAATGATTCTATACTGTCTGTTGCAAATATAGCATTATAGCCTTTGTTTCTAGCTCTTTGATCATGAAAGTCTATTATATGATTTGATATTAGATTTATTCTTTCATCTGCCTGCCAGACTTCAGCAGTATTTATAGCCTGTACTTCTTCTGCTGCTATTTCATTTAGATCTGCACTTAATGTATTTACATAGGTTACTGAAAATCCTAATACATTATTGTCTGCTATTGCATCTTTGATTAAGTAATAATGTAAACATTTATCAAATAAATCTGCTGTTGTCCTGTCATCTTGAGACTTGTTTTCCTTTAACCTTGGTGTTCCTGTAAATCCAAAGTACTGGCTATTTTTAAAATGTTCTTTGATTTCCCTATGCATTTTTCCAAATTGTGATCTATGACATTCATCTATTATAAATATTACTCTTTTATTTTTATAAGTCCCCATTATATTTTCATATCTAGGATTTTTTATAGCATTATTCATTTTTTGTATAGTAGTTATTATAATCGGATTCATAATATCTTTAATCTGTTTTACTAGATTTTCAGTACTATCAGTTCTATCTATAGCTCCAGGTTGAAAATCGTTAAATTCTTTTTCTGTTTGATTATCCAAATCTTGTCTGTCCACTAGAAAGAATACCTTATCTATTCCTTCTTCATTTGCTAATATCTGACTGGCTTTAAATGAAGTTAAAGTTTTTCCTGAACCCTCTCGTGTCAAGGGTATGATAGAAAATACTTGTAAATTATAAATCTAAAAACTCCTTAATTCTTTCTCTTCTATATTTTCTTTTAATATACTGATCCTCCCTTATCTCATGTCTTAATAGCCATCTTCCATTTTGCTTTTGTGCTTTATCATTGGGATAATATTTTTCATATTCAACTTGAAAAATTGGCTGATATTCATTTATCTCACCAATCTCGGCATCTCTTCTATCTATTTCATTTAATAAACCAGTCTTTAAAACTTCAATTTTGATGGTTATTTTTCCAGCTTTAATTTCTTCTATGTTTACTCCCCAAAGTTCCTTACCATCTTCTTCTAAAGCCCTCACATGCTCCATAAACCTTACACCCATTTGGCTACTTTCTCCTATAGCAATTGGAAGATTATTAAAACATATCATATAAACCCCTGAAACTTCATTTGTACCATTTACTTTATTATATTTTTTTACATACTCACCTACATTAGTATATTTATCAATGAGCTGCTTTCCACGACTTTCATACCAGTCGTATGTTTCCTTTAAACCTTTTCTCATGATTATTACATCTCCTGTTTATTTTGATTTTATAATCACTACTTCTGTTCTTTTTTATAATCATCTTTTAGCTAATCTAATAAAATTCACTTAAGCTAATTTTTTATTTAAACCAATAACTAAGGAGACCCTATAATGGATCTCCTTCTATTGTACTATTGATATTCTATTCTTTCTATACCTTTTCCTGAAATATAAATTTTATCAATATATTTCTCGACAATTTCTTTAGTTAGACTGTCTATGCTACCTGCTTGTTTAAGTTCCTCGTCTATTGCTCCTATACGTTCCTTATTTTCTTCCTCAGATTCTTGTATCTGATTTTTTGTTTCCATAAAATCTTCTCTTGAGATTTTACCAAACTTATAATTCTCAAACTCTATCCTTTTCTTTTTTAATAGTTGGTCATTCCTGTCATAAAGCTCTTTTTGTTCATCAAGGAGCTTTTTCTTTTCCGTCTTATCTGTATGAAACTTATCCTTAAGGATTTTAAATACCTCTTTTTCTAATTCCTTATTATGAGGTAGCTTTTCTTCCTGCTCAAGCATTCTACAGTGATAGCAATAAAGATTTATACTTACTATTTCTTTTCCATTAGAACTAATGCCAAATCTGATTTTATAGCCACATTTATTACATCTTACATAAGTTGCTAAGGGACTATTCTTATATTTGCGTTCACCCCACTTAAACATTTTATTCCTTTTTCTTGACTTTATAATATTATTAGCTTCATCAAAGGTTTCTTTGCTTATAAGGGCTTCGTGATTATCATAAACTCTTATCCATTCTTCTTTAGGATGATAAGTAACCTTACCTCCATCAAGCTTACTTTTTCTTGATTTATTAAAAACAAAAGTCCCCGTATATGCTTCATTATTTGCTATTCTTCTAACCATACTGTGAGACCATATTGTATCTTCCACAGTAGATTCCCACCTATTTGCATAGGCATCATAGCCTTTAATCTCTTTCCTTCTTGCTCTTGCAGTCATAACACCTTCACTATTAAGAGTTTTTGCTGTTTCATTTAGGCTATGTCCTTCAAGAAGAAGTTGGAATATATATCTAACATTCTCAGCAACCTTTTCATCAACTATAAGCTTATAATTATCCTCAGGATCTTTTAAATAACCATATGGCGGAGCTCCAGATGTGTACTTCCCTTGCTTTTTCGCTACAAGTAGAGCTGTTGTCATTTTTTCTGAAATATCCCTACTATAATAGTCATTAAGAAGATTTTTAAATTGGATATCTAATTCAGTTCCATTTTGAACTTCATTACTACTATCATAGCCATCATTAATTGCTATAAATCTGATCCCCATAAAAGGAAAGATATTTTCAAGATAATCTCCCATCTCTATATAATTTCTCATAAATCGTGACATATCCTTTACAATGATACAGTTTATCTTTCCTTGTTTTACCTTTAAAAGAAGCTTATCCAAGCCAGGTCTTGAAGTAGTGCTACCACTATAGCCCTCATCAATATACTCTTCTATATTTGCCTTTTTAAGCTCTTGGTCATTAAAGATAAAGTTCTTAATAATATTCCTTTGAGAATTTATTGTATCTTCTGTATGCCCTAGATTTCCTTTTTCAAGTACGGATATTCTAAGATAAATAGCAATATTATTCACTTGACCTCATCTCCTTTCCACCTAAAAAGCCTTTTAA
>DATGUA010000053.1:0-31297 GCA_035301545.1 Tissierellaceae bacterium
AAATAATTGTGATAAATCTTCAATTTTTACTTCTTTATTTAGATTATCTCTGATATCTTCTAATACATTAATATCTGTAGAATGTGATAAACAGATAGGCTTTTCTTCTGTTTTTTTCATTATTTCCTCCCTTCTATCTAAACTACTCTATAGGTATCATCGGATTAACTGGATGGATAATTCTACCTCCGATGGGATCTATATAAAGTAGCCAATATCCATAGTTTTCCCTTCCTTCAAACCATGTATTAAATCCAGTATTTCCTCTCTGGGGATGTTCTTCTTTAAGAAAACGTCCAGGAACACCATATACATAAAATTTAACCTCATTATTTATATTATACAGTCCAAATATATAATGTCTATATTTTTTTATAAGACTACTTGATGAGACACTATCTTTTATAATAGAATATTTGTGATTTCCGCCAACTACATAAGAAAAATAAGGAAGAAAACCTTTCTCATTTTCTGAATCTGTAATATCTATTTTCCACCAATTATAACCCTGTAAATTGATTCTAAAAGGTTCTATATATGGGAAGAAACTTAGTATATCTAATACATAATCTGTAGTTTCCATTCTTTGTTTATTTTCCTCTTCCTCTTTACCTTTATCAATCTCTTTATCAAAAATATTAGACATAATCTTATCATACTTTTCTTTTGTATTAATTTCTGATGTGATAGGACTTTTTGTTATTTCCACCTCTTTATCATCTACTTTATCTTTAATAATCTCTTTATATTCATTTTCTTCATTTTCCTTTTCCTCATCTACTTCTTTATTATCTATCCTTTTAGACTTTTCTTCAGACTTTTCTCCATCATCTTTTTCTTTAGTACCTTCTTCTTCATCCACTTTTTTATCATCTTTTTCCTTAGTCAGCTCTTCTTCCTTTTTAAGATTTGGTCCCTTTGTTTTATCTCTAACTAGTTCTTTTTCTTTACCTTTATTTGAAAATGGCTTTTTTGCTTCTGGCTTTTCTTTCTCTGACTTTCTCTTTATTTTTTCTTCTTTACCTTTAGTTTTCTTTTCTATTCCCATACTCTCTAATTTTTCTATATAGTCTTCTATAGTATTATCACTCTTATTGAAATATCCTCCTAGAAAAACCTTAGAACCTCTCACTAGCAGAATACTATTAATCCTACCTATTGGAAATCCTTCAGATTCTAAGTCTTTGTAATTTAAATTAAAATCAGCCTTTCCTAAGTAATTATTATCTGTAAATATTTTTCCTAAATCATAAACTTCTTTCCCTGTTAAAAGTATTACATTATAAAAATTATCTTTTTCTCCATTCTCAATATTTAAGGATATATTTAATTTATTGTTTCTTAATTCTAATTTTCCATGACCTTTCGGATTTAATCCTTTCATATTTGAAAATTCCCTCTTTAATATAACAAACTTTCTAACAAATCCTAAATTTCTAGACATAAAAAGCCCTCCTTATTACACATTTATATATCTATATGTCTAAGGAAGGTAAAATTGTACTAATATTGATAAAATCTTCTATTGATAATTTTTCTGCTCTTTCCTTTTCCTTGATATTTGCCTGTTCTAAGCATTTCCTAATAGTTTCTTTATCTGTATTAAATCCATAGGATGATAAAGAATTGAGAATTGTCTTTCTTCTTTTAGAGAATCCAGCTTTCACCACCTTGAAGAATTTATCTTTATCTATATTTGGTATATCCTCTTTTATGTTTAATTTTATTATTGCAGAATCTATTTTAGGTTGAGGCATAAAAACAGTTTTTGGTACCCTAAAAGATATTTCAGGATCTGTATAAAAGTTTATAAATACAGATAATGAACCATAAACCTTGCTTCCTGGGTCAGCAACCATTCTATCTGCTACTTCCTTCTGGACCATAACTGTTATAGAATCAATATAATTTACTTCTTCTAGCAATTTCCCAATAATAGGTGTAGTCACATAATAAGGGAGATTAGCTACTACCTTTACTGGAGTATTATTAAACTTTTCTTGGATTAGTTTATTTATATCTATATCTAATATATCTCCATGTATTATTTCTATATTATCATATTCTTCCAGAGTTTCATCTAAGACAGGTAATAATCCTTCGTCTATCTCTATTGCCACCACTTTTTTAGCTTTTCTAGCTAATTCTTCAGTTAATGTTCCTATTCCAGGTCCTATTTCCAAAACATAATCACTTTTTGTAATATTAGCAGATTCTACTATATTACCTACTATATTGCCGTCTATTAAAAAATTTTGTCCTAGGCTTTTCGAAAATCTAAAATCATATTTATCAATAATACGCTTTACATATCTTGGTGAATATAATCTATCTTTACTCATTTAGATTTATCCCTTCTATTCCTTTTAAAAATTCTTCTTTAGTTATTCCAAAATTATTTAATCTATTTAGAAATTGTTTAGAATTCCCATATCCAATACCTAATAAATGTCCTAATTTATCTCTCTTTTCCTTAGAATTACTAGCCCCTATTAATCCTTGCTCTATCATATCTTCTTGTGTAAAAATAATTTCTCTTTTTACTTTATTAGGTCTAGCCTTAAATATAGCATCTATTATGTCTTCCTTAGTAGCATTTTCTACACCTATGTCTCCTTCTTTTAATGCTTTCCCCTGTGGTAAAAATGCGTGTTTACAATTTGGAATCCTTCTATTTAAATCTCTTCTTATTTGCTCTCCAGCATAATCAGGATCAGTAAGTATAATAATACCTCTTTTACAAGCTAATTGTCGTAATGTTCTTATTAATCCTTTTTTATATTTAAATCCATTGGTAGACATAACTTCTGCGTCTACAGCAGCTTTAACTGCTGTAATATCATCCTTTCCTTCTACTACTATTACTTCTTTTATCATAATAGTTCCTTTCTTATATATTCATTTAAAATAATTTTGCATAATATCATAACTTAAATACTCGAATATATTATAGAGAACCTTCTTCCATGAAAGGAAAAACTACCTTTCATAAGTCATCTCTTTTCCTTATAATATATCTTAATACTTTGTTTACAACTCTATGATACCCAGTACACGTAGGAACTAATAATCAAAATAGGCTAATAAAATTCATGTTTTTTAATACTAAACAATAGATTCGTACACGTGGAATAGAATTATTTAAATAAGTTCCTGACTTGCGGTGTAGTAGCCGCCGAAAGGACCTTTTAAATGATTCTATTCCTATCTGTAACTTAATATAGAAATAAAACTTCTTCTGCTACTTATTTTATATTAAACAGTTTCTTAGCATTAATATTAGTCTGATTAACTAGTTCCTCAAAACTTACTCCTTTAATTTCTGCTATCTTTTCTGCTACATATTTTACATACATAGGCTCATTTCTCTTTCCTCTATAAGGTTCTGGGGTTAAATAAGGGCAGTCTGTCTCTATTAATAGTTTATCTAAAGGCAAAGCCTCTGCCACTTCTCTAACTATTCTTGCATTTTTAAATGTTACTGTTCCTCCTAAAGATATATAATATCCTAATTTTATATATTTTTCAGCCATTTCAGGACTTGCTGAGAAACAATGTAGCACTCCCTTTAAATTACCATCTTGTGCCTCTTCCATAATATCAAAAGTTTCTTGAGTTGCCTCCCTTGAATGTATAATTACAGGAAGCTCAACTTCTTTAGCAAGCTTTAATTGATCCTTAAATCTTTTTCTCTGTATATCTCTTGGTGAATTGTCATAATGAAAATCTAAACCAATCTCTCCTATAGCTAATACTTTATCTTTTTTAGACATTTCCCTTAACTGATCTAGTGTATCTTCATTTACATCTTTAGCTGAATGAGGATGAACACCTACTGCAGCATATATATTGTCATACTTATCCGCTAGTTCTACTGAATTAATACTAGTCTGTAAATCTGCTCCTATATTTATAACAAATTCTACTCCATTAGCTTTTAAATCTTCAATAATCTTATCTCTATCCTCATCAAATCTTTTATCATCTAAATGAACATGACTATCTATTAGCATAATTATATTTCAATCCTCCTATGATACTCTAGCTCCACCTTTTAGGTCTTCTAAGGTAGTTAATAGTGATAATTTTCCTTCACTATCTTCTGCTGCTAATACCATCCCATTTGATTCTTCTCCTCTTAATTTTACTGGTTTTAAGTTTGTCATAACTACTACTTTTTTACCTATTAAATCATCTACTTCATAAAATTCTTTAATTCCAGATACAACTTGTCTTGTCTCTTCACCTATTTTCACCTTCAGAATTAAAAGTTTATCTGCATTTGGGTGATCTTTACAATCTATTATTTCTGCTGTCTTTAATTTTATCTTATCAAAATCATCAATAGTTACTAAATTTTCCTCCATTTTATCCTTCTCCTCATTATTTCTTTTTGTTCTTTTATCTATTAATTGTTGATTTGCTTCATCTAATCTTACTAATTCTTTCTCTATATTTAATCTTGGAAATATTATATCTCCTTTTTTCACTTTTGTGTCTTTCTCTATTAAACCCCAAGTCTTAGCACTGTCCCAGATTACTTCTCCTTCTATACCTAATTGACTTCTTATACTTTGAGATGTGCTTTCCATAAATGGATTTATTAAGACAGATATAATTCTTAAACTCTCAGATAAATTAAATAATATTGTATCTAATCTATCCTTATTTTCATCTTTAGCTAATATCCATGGAGTTGTTTCATCTACATATTTATTAGCTCTTCTAACTAATTTCCAAATTTCATCTAATGCCTTAGAAAAATTTAGTTCATCTACATATTCTTCAACCTTATTAGCAATATTTACTCCTACATTTTTCAAAGACTCATCTATATCTTCTTCTAAATTAATTTCTGGTATTATACCATTATTATATTTTTCTATCATAGTTACTGTTCTACTTAATAAATTTCCTAAGTCATTTGCCAAATCCGAATTTACTCTTTGTAAGAATTTCTTTCTAGTAAATGATCCATCACTTCCAAAAGAAAATTCTCTTAATAGGAAATATTTAAAAGCATCTATACCATATAATTCGATAATAGGTTCAGGGTATATTATATTCCCTTTAGATTTTGACATTTTATCATCATCAAATAATATCCATCCATGTCCAAAAACCTGTTTAGGTAATTCCATGTCTAGGCCCATTAACAAGGCAGGCCAAATTATTGTATGGAATCTTACTATTTCTTTAGCCATTAAATGTACACCTGCTGGCCAATATTTCTTAAAGTTTTCATCCCTCTCTGAACCATATCCTAGAGCTGTAATATAACAAGATAATGCATCAATCCATACATATACTACATGTTCAGGATCAAATGGAACCTTAATCCCCCAATCAAAGGTTGTTCTCGATACACAGAGGTCTTCTAAACCCTCTTTTATAAAATTAATCATTTCATTTTTTCTGGACTCTGGTTGTATAAAATTTGGGTTATCTTCATATAGCTGTAATAGTTTATCTTTATACTCAGATAATTTAAAAAAGTATGCATCCTCTTCTGCCCAATGGGTGGGTCTATTACAGTCTGGACAATTTCCATCTACTAGTTGAGATTCTGACCAAAAAGATTCACATGGTGTACAATAATAACCTTTATATTTTGATTTATAAATTTCTCCCTTTTCATATAATTTAGTAAATATATCTTGTACTGCCTTTACATGATAATCATCTGTAGTTCTTACAAATTTGTCATAATCAATCTCTAAGATTTCCCATAATTTCTTTATATCTTTTACTATACCATCTACATATTCCTTTGGTGTCTTGTTATGTTTCTTTGCCATTTCCTGTATTTTTTGTCCATGTTCATCAGTTCCTGTTACAAAGAAAGCATCATATCCTTGTGCTTTTTTAAATCTTTTTAAAGAATCTGCAGCTATTGTAGTATAAGTATGACCTATGTGTAAATTATCACTTGGATAATAGATTGGTGTAGTCAAATAATATTTTTCCATATATCTCACTCCTCTTTAGTATAAATTAAAAACCTTCATCTCTATATAGAGACGAAGGTGTATCTTCGTGGTACCACTCTAATTTATTTAAATCTTAGTAGGTTTATTACCTTGCAGATAACGGATGCACCGTTATAGCTTAAATAGTTTCAGCTATAAGATTCAGGGGCCATATTCAAGTTAGTTTTACACACTGACTTTCACCTAATCCAGCTCTCTATAGAATAAAACTACCTCTACTCTTCCCATCCTTATCTTTCCTATAAGCATATCTTTATCAGTTTACTAAGTATTATATGAAAATAAAAACATTTTGTCAAATACTCTAGAAATTATTTTATAGATGCTTTATAGATTTTATCTACAGAGTCTTTCATTGTATTATTAAATTCTTCATCATTTTGGTCTATAGATAAACCTTCAGTTAATGCCCTTGAGAAACTTGCTATTAGCTTTGGATTTTTTCCTAATTTTTTATTTGCATTCTCTCTTGTATACCCGCCAGAAAGTGCTACAACTCTTAGAACCCTTTCATGATCAATTATTTCTTTAAAAAAATTATCTTTAGATGGAATAGATAATTTAAACATAAATTTAATATCCCTATCTAATTTGTTTAGATGTTTTAAAATTTCTTCTTTCATAATAGTTTCTGATTCAGATTTAGTTGGACTATTTATATCTACTTCTGGCTCAAGTATAGGTATTAGACCTGCATCATAAATTTTTTGTCCAATTTCAAATTGCTGATCTACTATATCTTTTATTCCTTTTGGATCTACAGTTTTAATAAGGGAACGCATCTTGGTACCAAATATATTTCTTTCTTTAGCTCGCTTTAGTAATTGATCTAGGTTTGTAAGAGGATTCATTAATTGAACACCATTTTCTTCCCTAGCAAGACCTTGGTCTACCTTTAAAAATGGTACTATTCCTTTTTCATTCCACAGATAATCTCCTATATATAGACCATCTATTTTTCTATCTATTGTTTGTTCAAAAAGTATAGCACCAATTATTTTCTCATTGTTAAAATATTGATTTGTAATAATTCTTGTCCTCATATCATGGATCATATCGAACATTTCTTCCTCCCCATTATATGAATCTTCAGGAACTCCATACATTTTTAATGCTTTTGGTGTAGATCCTCCACTTTGATCTAAAGCAGCTATAAACCCATTGTTATTTTTAATTATATCCATCTTTTCATTATCCATACTATACCCCCTCATATATTTTACTCCTATTTATATATTATACCCTTTTATAAAATATAAAACTATTAATTAATATATAATTAAATAAACTATTATTTAGGTAATATTTCTTACATATAGGAATAATATAACTTATATTGGAAAATAATAGATTTATAATATTTTAAATATATTTCATTTTAAAATTTGACAAAACTATATTTTTATCATACAATACTGAAATGACTTCAAAAGTTACAAAAGTGTTACAATTTGTAGCTAAATTTTAGGAGGTATAAAAATGAAATCAATTACAGCTAATATAGTTAGGAAGTTTAAGGTAGTTATAATCCTTACTATAGCTGCAGCACTATCTTTAGGGATCTATATGTATCAAGGCCATAAGGTAACCCTTAAAGTAGATGGAGAAGTTACAGAATTAGTTTCATATTCAAGTACGGTAGAGGAATTAATTGAGGCTGAAGAAATTAACTTTAAAGAAGGAGCAGATATCAACACTCCTTTAGATCAAAAAATAGAAGATAATTTAGACATAATCATAGATAACCCTAAGAATTATACTATTGAGGATAATGGAGAAACCTTAGAAGTAGTATCTACATCTGATAAAGTAAAAGAAATTTTAAAAGAAGAAGATATTAAATTAAATGAGGAAGATTACACATATCCTCAAATTGATGATAAGATTTCACCAGGATCTTCTATTAGGGTATATAGAGTAAAAACAGAAGTAGATGTAGAAGAATCAGATATTAAGTTTGACGAGAAAGTAGAAAATAATAAAGATTTAGAGAAAGGTAAAACCAGAGTAGCACAAAAAGGTAAGAAAGGTATTAAAGAAACTCATATTAAAAAGAAGTATCTTAATGGAGTATTAATATCTAAAGAAATTAAAAAAGAAAAAGTAGCTAAGAAACCTGTCACAGAGATTGTAGAAAAAGGTACTAAAGAGATTGAACCTAAAGTAGTTAAATCTGAAAAGAATGAAGAAACTACAAGCTCATCTAAGCAGAAGGACCAAACTTCTCCATCTAAGAAGAAGGACCAAACTCCCCCATCTAAGAAGGAGTCTATAAAAGATAGGGAGACTTCAATCCCGTCTAGAGGAGGTTCTAGATCTAAAAAGGTAATAGACATGACAGCCACAGCATATGATCTTTCATTCCAAAGTACTGGCAAAAAACCAGGAGACTCAGGATATGGGATTACTACTTCTGGAACAAAAGCAAAACATGGTTCAGTAGCTGTTGACCCTAGTGTTATTCCTTTAGGAACAAAACTATATATAGAATCTCTAGATGGAACTCCAGACTATGGTCATGCTATAGCAGCAGATACAGGTGGTGCAATTAAAGGAAATAAAATTGACCTATTCTTTGAATCGGCTGGAGAAGTAAAACAATTTGGAAGAAGAAAAGTCAGAGTTCATATACTAAACTAAAATAGACCCTTAAGGGTCTATTTTATATATCATAGTTGAAAAATAAGGTACTTTAATATAATCTAATTCTACTTTTTTCCTCTTTTTTATCAATCCATTTATATCAAATATAGGTACTATATCTATTTCCTTTTTAGTTTCTCCATAAAATTTATTTATTTGACTTAATATATCCTTTCTAGATATATCCTTTGTATAAAATTCCCCATTATGGATTATTAATAAATATCCTTTATCTAATGATAAAGTATAAATAATTATATTATCCCATCTTCCATAATTAAAAAATCTTAATCTTTCTTGGATATCTTTTTTATTATTTAATCTAAATTCTTTAAATTCTTTCCTAAGATTTATTAAGTCCTTAAAGTAATTGAAATATTTTAAGTTTTTTTCTTTTAAGGCCCAATCTATAGCATTTATACTTATAGGAGATTTATAACTATTCCTTACCATACACTTAGTTCTAAGAAATTCATTACCTCCATGGAAAAATGGTATCCCTTGGGAAGTAAATAATATCCCAAATGCTAATTTATTCAATCTTTCTCTATCATCTTCTGCCATATGTGGAAATACCTTTTTTATTTTATCGTATAATATTAAATTGTCATGACTGTTTACATAATTTATACTCTCAGATGGTTTTTTTGTAAACCCTAAATCAATATTACCAAAATATATAGAACCTGCTATTCCTCTTTCTACCCCTAGCTTTGAACCAGTATTACCTTGGATAAATCCTTTTCCAATCCCATCGTTATCTCCTTTAATACTGTCTCTAAAACCATCATTAAAAAAGGCAAATGAGGTGTTTATTTGTTTCCCTTTAAGAGTTCTTTTATCCATAGGTAAAACAGAATCTCCTCCGACCCAAGGTTCTCCATATATTAATATATTTGGGTTTACATTTCTTAATTTTTCTATTATCTTTTCTGTAGTATTTATATCTATTAATCCCATTAAATCAAAACGAAATCCATCTATTTTAAATTCCTCTACCCAATATAATAAAGATTCTATAATGAATTTTTGGACCATAGGTTTTTCAGTATCTAATTCGTTTCCAGTACCAGACCCATCAGAAAATTCTCCTGTTTCATTAACCCTATAATAATAATTAGGCATGAGACGATTTAGATTTGAATCATAGCTTTTATAAGTATGATTATATACTACATCTAACACTACCCTTATCTCTGCCTCATGTAGACCCATTATAAGCTTCTTAAACTCTTTAATCCTATTTATAGGATCTTCTGGTTTTCTAGCATAAGATCCTTCTACTACATTATACAGTTCTGGATCATAACCCCAATTGTAATTATCTTCTTTATAAAAGTTTTCTTTTTCTTCATTTACAGTATAAAAATCATATACTGGCAATAGATGAACATGGGTAATACCTAATTCTTTCAAATGGGATATACCTGTCTTTAATCCATTATACTCAGTATTATCCTCTATAAATCCTAAAAACTTCCCTTTATTCTTTACACCTGAAGTTTCACTTATTGTAAAATCCTTTATATGGACTTCATAAATTATAGAATCACAAGGTTTTATTTTTCTAGGTAGAAAATGGCTATCCCATCCTTTAGGATTAGTATCTTTTAAATCTATTATAGCTGAATGATCAGAATTTATAGATGAGGCTATAGAATAGGGGTCTGTAACTTCATGTCCATCTACTAAATAATTATAAAAACATCCTTTATAGTCACCTTTAAGAATTAATTCATGAACTCCTTCTCCATCTTTTACCATAGTGTAGGATTTTCTTTTTATAAATCTATTATCTAAATATAATAATAAGTCTATCTTTTCTTTTAAAGGAGACCAAACCCTAAATATAGTCTTTTCTTCACTATATATCATTCCTAATTTTTTATTTGTAGATTTGATTTTGTCCATTTAGTCCTCCTAATTTTCTAGTAAATCTTCATATAACTTTATATACTTCTTAGATGATTCCTCCCAATCATTTTTAGATTTCATCGCTTCTATCATAATTGTTTTCCACTTATCCTTATCTTGATATAAATCTAATGCTTTCTTTATTGAAAATAAAAGCTCGTGGGCATTAAAATTAGCAAAGCTAAATCCATTTCCTTTCTTAGTATATTGATTCCAAGATATGATAGTATCTTTTAAGCCACCTACTTCCCTGACTATAGGTATAGTTCCATATTTTAAGGATATAAGTTGGGATATACCACAAGGCTCTGCCATAGATGGCATTAAAAATATATCTGATGCTGCATATATCATATGAGCTTCCTTCTCATTAAAATATATTCTTGCTGCTAACTTGTCTGGATATTTAGATTGAAAATAATTAAATGCATCTTCATATTTTCTGTCTCCAATACCTAATAATATAAATTGGATATCTTCTTGGAGCAATTCCTCCATTATATGGGTTACTAAGTCTATTCCCTTCATAGCTACTAACCTTGTCACCATAGATACCAGTGGTATATCTGTATTAATTGGAAGATCATATTTTTCTTGTAAATTTATTTTATTCAAAGATTTATCCTCAATAGTATTTACATCATAATTTTTAAATATATTTTTATCTGTATTAGGATTATAAATATTATAATCTATCCCATTTACTATTCCTGTTAATTTATTTTCTTTCTTCCTTACTATACCTTCTAGCCCTTCTCCAAAAAAGGAATATTTAATTTCCTCTGCATAAGAATTAGATACAGTAGTAAAATGATCAGAATATACTATACCTGCTTTCATAAAGTTCATATCATCATTAAATTTTAAACCATCATCATGAAAATATTCTGAAGACAATCCTGTCACTTCCTCAAATAAGGAGTAAGGAAATATTCCTTGATATTTTAAATTATGAATAGTATATACAGTTTTGATCTCTTTATAAAAAGGATCACCTCTGGCAAAGTCCTTTATATATAATGATACTAATCCTGTATGCCAATCATTAGAATGTAAAATGTCTGGTTTAAATGATAAGATTCTAGGAAATAAAGCTATACTTTTGGAAAAAAATGTAAACCTCTCACCATCATCATACTCTCCATATGGCTTAGCTCTATTAAAATAATAATCATTTCCTATAAAATAATATAGAAGATCTCTATATTTTAAAGAATAAACTTCAGCTAATTGATTTCTCCAACCTAATTTCACATTAAATTCTATTATCTTTTCCATACTGTCTTTGTATTCTTTAGGAATATTAGAATATAGTGGCATAACTACTCTAATATCATTTCCCATTTCTTTCAACGTAATTGGTAATGAACCACTAATATCTGCTAATCCTCCAGTTTTTAAAAAAGGAGCAGCCTCGGCGGCTGCATATAATATCTTCAATTAAATCAATCCTTTCTACCCATTATCAATAGTGGAATATTTCTCTACTACATAAGGTAAGCTTTGGCTTCCTGTAATTCTAGCATTCTTTTTAACTCTTGTATATTTATCTAGAATAGAATTTACTACTATAGCCCCTTCTTCTATTACACTTTTTTGCATTACTATAGAATTTTTTATTATTGCTCCTTTCTCAATCTTAACACCTCTAAATATTATGGAACTCTCTACTTCCCCCTCTATAATACATCCATTTGCTACTAAGGAATTTTCTACTTTAGAGTTTTCACCATATAGTGTAGAAGGTTCATCCTTTGACTTAGTTTCTATAGATCCACCATCAAAAAATATATTTCTCGATACATCTCTTTTAAGTAGTGTCATATTAGTGTCATAATAACCTTTCAAATTATTTATTGATTCTACATGTCCTTTAAACTCATAAGTATTAATCTTATATTTGTCTAAGTTTTTTGCAATAATCTGTTTAAAGGTATTTGTATTTCCCTTTTCTATAGAGTCCCTAACTAGTTCTAAAAATACTTTCTTTTTTAAAAAGATTATTCCTATAAAATGATTAAACTCTTTCTCCGTCCCTAAATTTATACCTATTCTTTTCAGATTATCTTTATCATCTAGATAAAGCTTATCGCTGTTTATAAGATTTCCCTTCGGATCTTCCTTCTTTTTATATACTAAAGTCATATCAACATCTGTATCTATAAAATGCTTAAATACTTTATTTAAATCTACTTTTGCTATAATACTTGGTTCAGCTAATATTATATATTCTTCTCTCATTCTATTAAAAAAATGTTCCGTACTATAATAATCAGAAATATTTCCTATTAAATTAATATTTTTTTCTTCATAAGAGGGTGGAAATATAAATAAACCACTAAATCTTCTATTTAAATCCCATGCTTTCCCATTTCCTAAATGGTCCATAGTAGATCTAATTTTTGGACCAGTATATACAGCAACTGTTTTAATACCATGATTTATCATATTAGATATGGTAAAATCAATTAGTCTATATCTCCCTCCAATAGGTAACATATATGCTGGTCTCGGCTTACATAAATTACCAAAATTACCATCATTTACATCTGTACTTATTATCCCTATACAGTTATCCATAATATCCCCCCTATTCTATTAAAACTCGTTCATTTGATACTAAATATACATTACCATCATCTTTTTCCCCTATCTTCTCATCTCTTTCTACTGTAAGACCCTCAAGTACCACTGCATTATTTACTTCAGCACCTTCTCTAATTGTACAATTTGATAATATTACTGAATTATTTATTATAGCTCCTTCTTCTACTTCTATTTCACTAAACAATATACTATTATTTAATTCACCTTGTATATAACATCCTTCATTAATTAGGGAATTTCTTATTATTGCACCTCTAGCTATATACTGTGGTGGCAGGTTTTTATTTTTAGTATATATTCTCCAGCTCCTATCATATATATTTAAGGTATTATTTTCATCTAATAAATCCATATTAGCTTCCCAATAACTTCTCACTGTTCCTACGTCTTTCCAATATCCCCTAAAACTCCAGGCATACATAGGATTTCCTTCTTCTAGCATTTGAGGTAATACATTTTTACCAAAATCATGATCTGATTTTGGATCTACATGATCTTTTATTAAATGCTTCTTTAAATCTCCCCAATTAAACATATATATTCCCATAGAAGCCATATTATTTTTTGGGTAGGCTGGTTTTTCATCAAATTCAATTATTTTATTATCTTCATCTACATTTAAGATCCCAAATCGTGAGGCCTCTACCCAAGGAACCTCCATTACTGCTATTGTTGCACTAGCACCTTTCTCTTGATGTGCTTTTAATAAATGATTATAATCCATTTTGTAAATATGATCTCCTGATAAAACTAGTACATATTCTGGATTTAATTCTTCTAGATAATCCATATTTTCAAATATCGCATTTGCAGTCCCTGTATACCATCTTCCTCCATCTTCTGATGTAAAAGGTGGTAATACCCTTAGTCCTCCTTCATTTCGATCATAATCCCAGGCAGTTCCTATTCCTATATGTGTATTTAATAAAAGTGGTTTATATTGAGTTAATATACCTATATCAGAAATTCCAGAATTTGCTGCATTACTTAGAACAAAATCAATAATACGATACTTCCCTCCAAAGGGTACTGCTGGTTTAGCAACTTGATCTGTCAGAGTCTTAAGTCTAGATCCTTGCCCTCCTGCTAGTAACATAGCTACTACCTTTTTATCATGCATATTTAACCCCTCCCTATTTATTTATCAAATTTAAGATATATTCCTCCTAGAGCTGGTATAGTAACCTTTATATTATAATCTCTATCATGAAATGATTCTTTATAAGTCTTATAAGATTGGATCCTTTTTAGAGAGCCCCCAAATCGTCTACAATCACTATTTAATATAGTTTTATATCTTCCTTCTTTATCTACTCCTATAGGATAATTTTTTCTTTCTATTGGTGTAAAATTTAAAACAATTATAATCTTGTTCCCATTTTTGTCTATCCTTTCAAAGGAAATAATACTTTCATCATGATTAGTATGTTCTATCCACTCAAAACCATGATATGAATTATCTAACTCAAATAGACTTGTTTCTTCTCTATAAACCTCATTTAATTCCTTTACGAACTGTTTCATTTGACTATGTCTTTCATATTCTAGAAGGAACCAGTCTAACATCTGCCATTCATTCCATTCTATAAATTGTCCAAATTCTCCACCCATAAATAAAAGTTTTTTCCCTGGATGAGCATACATATATAAATATAATAACCTTAGATTAGCAAATTTATGATCATATTCACCAGGCATTTTATCTAATAGAGATTTTTTCCCATGTACTACTTCATCATGACTAAGAGGCAATATGAAATTTTCAGAGAAAGCATACATAATACTAAAAGTTAAGGCCTTTTGGTTCCCTTTTCTAAAATAAGAATCTGTTTCCATATATTCTAAAATATCATTCATCCAGCCCATATTCCATTTATAATGAAACCCTAATCCTCCATTTTTTACAGGATGAGAAACCTTTTCCCATGATGTAGATTCTTCGGCTATAATTATAGTATCTGGATATTTCTCTCTAACTACTCTATTAAAATTCTTTATAAATTCTATTGCTTCTAAGTTTTCCCTTCCTCCGTGAATGTTTTTTATATCCTTTCCAGCAAAATCATGATATAGCATATAGGCTACTGCATCTACTCTAAGCCCATCTATATGATAATAATCTAGCCAGTATAAGGCACTAGATATTAAAAAACTTACTACTTCTGGTTTAGAATAATCAAAATTTAAAGTTCCCCATGGGTCATTTTCTGCTTTCATTGGATCATCATACTCATAACAAGTTGTACCATCGAATCTAGCTAACCCATGATCATCTTTACAAAAATGTACTGGAACCCAATCTAAGATTACACCTATTTCATTCTGGTGACACTTATCTATTAAATACATAAAGTCTTTTGGAGTACCAAATCTAGATGTAGGTGAAAAATATCCTGTTATTTGATATCCCCAGGATCCATCATAAGGATGTTCCATTATAGGCATCAATTCTATATGAGTAAATCTCATAGACTTAACATATCTTATTAAATGGTTAGCCAATTCTCTATAGCTATATAATTCACCATTTCCTTTTCTCCTCCAGGAAGAAAGATTCACCTCATAGATCGACATTGGTTTGTTATAATTTGTATCTCTTGACTCCATCCATTTTTCATCATTCCAATTATATGATCTTATATCATAATATTTAGAAGCTGTTTTAGGCTTTACTTCACTATAAAAGGCATATGGATCTGCTTTTATTCTTTCTTCATTTGATTTAGATATAATTCTATATTTATAACATTGTAATTCTTTTACTCCCTTAACAGATATACTCCATAGCCCACTATCTTTTATTCTTTTTAGTGGCAAACTATGATTATCCCAATTATTAAAATCACCTATTAAATATACCTCTTTAGCCCTAGGGGCCCAAGTAACAAACCTTACAGTTTCTTTATCTTCTAAGAGATGAGCTCCTAAAAATTCATAAGATTTATAAAAGGTTCCTTCGTGGAATAAATATGTATCTAATTCCCCTTCTTCTGTATAAAAATATTCTATCAATAAAATCTCCCCCCTTTGTTTATTTTTTCACATTATGTTTTCTCTAACTGTCACAGTAAAGTTTATTGCTAAAAAAGGTAGTCCAAACCTACTACCTTGTCTTATACCTATACCCAAAAATTGTTTCTTCTTTCCCAATATATTCCTTTTCTACCATTTTTAATAATTTTTCTTCTAAATTAGATACTGTGTATGTTATATTTGATTCTTGTTCTATTTCTAAAGCCAACTGAGCTAATTCTATATCATTCACAGGTAATTTGTCTAGAATCATATTTACAAACTTTTCATCATCTTCTTCAGACTTAGACCATAATTCGTCAAAAGGATTTATTGTATGTGGACTGGTAGTCATAGCTGCTCTAATTCTTACCAATATAGTTCGTCCCATATTAGCAGAAGATATAAATACATCTCCTGTTCGTAAATATGGTAATCTTCCACATTCTTCACCAGTTAAATCTGTTTCCTCTTGTATCGTTTGTATATCTGATGCTCTAACTGTTCTAAATATTAATTTATTATTTAACTGTGCAGTAATAGTTTCGTCTAATAATGTAGGTCTTTGAGTTGCCAATATTAAAAATACACCATATTTTCTACCTTCTTGAGATACTTCTTTCAATATAGATTTAGAAGGTGAATCATAGCCTTTAGGTGCAAAATTATGTGCTTCATCTGTTACTATAATAAATGGAGGAAAGTATTCTGCAGTTGTTTGTTTATATAAGGCATCTTTATAATCTCTTCTCTTATGATATAAATTATTTAATAAATAAGTACTAAATACTTGTAGCATTCTAGTACTTCCTTGAATTACCATAAGTTTTCCATTTCGTAATCCATCTTCTATTGGATTTATATCTTTAGAAAATATTCCTTCATTCTCTAATCGCTTTAGTCTCCATAATATACCTCTTACTGAATTATATGGACATGTTTTATCATAAGAAGTATATAATTCCTTCCTTTTTATCCAAGCTTCTCTTTCTTCTTTCTGTCTACTTTCTCTGACTCTCGCTTCTACTCTATCTATAGTTCCTTCTTCTTGTGCTTCTGTAAGCATCTGTAACCTATTATGGAAGCTGTAATAGGAATCTCTAGGTTTAAATAATATATCCACTACATTATTCATCGCATCTGTTAGATGACTAGATGCATCTAATAGATTCTTTAAATCCTGAGCAGACAAATCTTCAAATCTCACTCCGACATGATTTCCTACTTGTAAACATTTAAATTTATCATTAAATTCCTTAGCATCTTCCTCATCTAAATATTCGGCTACTTCACTAAAATCCATTTCAAAATGAGGATCTAATACTATAGTAGGTACATTTTGTGTCATAATTTCTTCTAATATAACCCTTAAGCCAAAGGATTTCCCTGAACCTGATCCACCAAATACCCCAATATGAGGATAATGATGCATAGACCTTAAATCCATTATATAAGGGATTTCTTTTTGTGGCTTTAATTCTCCCTCTTCAAATGTATATAATAGATCTTTAAACTCTTTATCCATATTCTCAGCCATATCATCTGTATTTTTAATTACACCGAGAGTCAATCCATCTTCTTTAGAAGATTGAATCATCATATCCTTTACTTCTATAAATTTAGGTAATCTTACACTAGATCCAGTCTGAATAGGATACAAAGCTTCATTTAATAATCTTACCTTAGCTATATATATTGTATCTTCATCTACATCATAACCTAGAGCTTTTAAAGATTCTAATACTGAATTATCAACAAAATCTCCATATATATTTAAAGGTATGTATCTATTAAAAGTTTTAGCCTCTACAACTTCCCCTAATAAATTATCCTGATAAGGATCTTCTATAATTAAAAATTCATTTATTCTGAAATTTCTCTCTTTTGATCCAACAAATACTTCCTGTTGGGTAGTAATACCAACAATCTTCATTTAATCACCACTTCTTTTATATTTATATTTCTACACATTATAGGATTCTTTTAATTATATTTTATTTACCTTCTCATAGCCTAAATTCTAAGATAAATTATAGAGAAGGTTCTTCCATAAAAGGAGAATTACCTTTCATAAGTCATCTCTTTTCTTATAATTTACTTTTAACTGTATTTACAAGGCAATAATACTTGGTATTATTAGGCAAATATAAAACTGATCTTTAAATATAACATCTAAAAGAGATGTTTATTAATTCCTCTTATCCCTCTCAGGTATAAAAAACCTTTCATATACCCCTCTATCCATATATCGCTCCATTAGTGCTTTCATTATATCATCTGAAATATTTACTTCTTCATCTATTATATCTAACCATAAAGGTACTCCTCTACTATTCTCAGGAGTTAAAGTAAATACTAATCTTGCCATTTCTTCCATATACTCTTTTTGGCTATCTATTATATCCATACCAATAACTGATGGATCTAAAGAGGATCTTAAAAATATTGAAGAATATCCTTCTGGTTCTTTTTTATTTACTTCATCTTTTATCATTATTACTTCTCCATAATCAAGTTGTCCAAACAATAATTCTCTATCATAAAATACTTCTTTTATATTAGGATCTATGTTTTTTAATTTATCCCCTATCATAGAAGTTTTTATGTCTTCAATTACTCCTACCAAAAGTATACCTTTATCTTCACATTTTTCTTTTAGTTCTAGCCACTTTTCATTAGCATATATATTATATCTAATAAGTCCTCCATCCATTAATATAGCATAAGGCTTAAATTTATCTATACTCTCTAATGCCACCTCAACTTCTATGGTAGATAGTTTAATATTAGTTTTATCCATTATTTCATGGTCTTCTTCTAAAAGATTATTCTCTTTTTCAATATATAAAGGACTATATATATCAGCTAAAATTAAAGGATCTTCCTGATTTACTGTGGACTTTGCTAGGGCTTGATATACCTCTACAAAATGAGGATATGACCCACCTAGCTTATTATTAGAACCATCCACCCCTACTATACCACCTTTAGCTTCATGTATAGCTAAATGAGCTCTGTCTAATTTTTCTAAGGTTTTAATCTCTCCGATATTTTCATTTATAAATTTCCGTAATTCATCCTTTCCTAATCCTAAAACTGATTCATATTTACCTTTTAAAAGATCATTTAATCCTGTAACCTTGTCCTTTAATTGATTATTTAAACTATACATTCTATATCACCTCTCCTGATTACCAATTACTCTAATTAACATATACCCAAGTTCCAGGATAAATTATAGGAAACCTTCTTCCATAAAAAGAGAACTATCTTTCATAAGTCATCTCTTTTTCTTATAATTTATCCTTAGACAATAATTAGATGGATAAAAGTCTTTCCTTTCATTAAAACAGTATTCTTCTTTCCATTGCAAGTCTAGTATCTATAGGCTTCAATAACTAAAATTTAATCTACAGATTTATATCAAGACTTTCCTTATAAACTTCATTTTTTGGTAAATTATACTTTTCCGACACAATCTTTACACTAGATTTTTTAGAATAACCTTCCTCTATATATATTTGTAATTCTCTCTTTATATCTATTTCTATCTCTTTATTATCTTCTTTACTACCTTCTACAACTAAAACAAATTCCCCTCTTATTATGTCTGTAGAAAATTTATCTATTGATTCCTCAATATTCCCTCTAAATACTTCCTCATGTAGTTTGGTTAATTCTCTTATAATAGCTATACCCCTATTTCCCAATATATCTATCATATCATTTAATGTATCTAGTAATCTATAAGGCGATTCATATAAAATAATCGTTTCTTTCTTATCTCTTATATCTTCTAACTCTCTAATCCGTTGGCTTCTTTTAGAAGATAAAAACCCTTTAAATATAAATTGATCTGTAGAAAGTCCTGAAGCAATTAAAGCTGTTATTGAAGCAGTTGCTCCTGGTAGTACTATTACCTCTATATCTTCTTTTATTGCTAAATTTATTAAATCTTGACCAGGATCTGATATCCCAGGCATTCCTGCATCTGATACTTGTGCTATATTAAATCCATTATTTATTTTTTCTATTAACTCAATACCTCTCTCTTTCAAATTATGTTCATGATAACTAATTAAAGAAGTTTTTATATCATAATGATTTAATAATTTTACTGTATGCCTAGTATCTTCTGCAGCTACTAAATCTACTTCTTTTAATATTCTTATAGTTCTTAAAGTTATATCTTCTAAATTTCCTATAGGAGTTGGACATATATATAATTTTCCTTTTTTCATTTATTTCACCTTATTCATTATATTTTATATATTAAAAAAGACCCAAAAGGGTCTTTTTGTTTTAAATCTAATATGTACTATTCAAGTCTTGGTGAATCAGTTGGACAAACTTCAGCACAAGCGCCACAATCTATGCATTCATCAGAATCTATTTCATATATATCACCTTCTGATATTGCTTCTGTTGGACACTCTGGTTCACAAACTCCACATGCAATACAATTGTCATCTATATAATATGCCATTTTTTCACCCCCTGTATAGTTGAAACTTTCTCTTCCATTGTAACAGATTTATTTATATTTTCAAGTTCTTAATAAAACATCTATTAAACCCTTGCATTCCTACAATTTGGTGACTTTTTATTAATCAATTCAATTTGATCTATATGAAATTTAAAAATATCTTCCATATCATCTTCTAATCTTACTCTCACTTTTACTTCTTCTAATAATGTGTTAGTTTGTACTATTCTTCCTACTCCTTTAGGTGTTTTAGCTATATCACCTATTTCAGGCATCTTATCTAATGTTTCTTCATATGTATCTTGTTCATATTTTAAACAACACATTAATCTCCCACATAATCCTGATATTTTAGTAGGATTTAAAGATAGATCTTGTTCTTTTGCCATTTTTATAGATACAGGTTCGAATTCACCTAAAAATTTATGGCAACAACATATCTGACCACAAGGACCTATACCACCTAACATTTTAGCCTCGTCTCTAACACCTATCTGTCTTAGTTCTATTCTAGTTCTAAATATAGATGCTAAATCTCTTACTAATTCCCTAAAATCTACTCTCCCATCAGCTGTAAAATAAAATATTACTTTACAGTTGTTAAAGGTATATTCCGCATCTATAATATTCATATGTAATTTATGCTTTTTTACTCTTTCTTCACAGATTTCCATAGCTTCTTTAGCTTTTATCTTGTTTTCTCTATGTATTTTAAAGTCTTCATCTTCTGCAATTCTTAACACGCTTTTCAATGGTGACACTATCTCTTCCTCTTTAATTTCTTTTGGTCCTATTACTACATGCCCAAATTCGACTCCCCGTGCCGTTTCTACTATTACAAAATCATAAAGATCTATATCTAAACCATCAGGATCAAAGTAGTATACTTTCCCTGCCTTTTTAAATCTAACTCCTACTATATTGACCATAAAATCCTCCTATACACTAAGTAGCATAGTTTCTATAGCTAATTGATAATTTATATTTCTTGTAAGATTTAATTTTGTTTCTTCAATCTTTTTAATTATACTATTTATTTTGTCAAAGCTCATATATGAAAATTTTGATAATTCAATTATCTTATCTTTATTTATTATTAACATACTCTCTCCGACTTCTTTATATATTAATAGATCTCTAAACCAATATATCATGATATCTAATATATCATCTATATTTTCCTTATTCTTGTCAAAGACATCTATCGAACTAAAAGCTTTAGTTTTATCTCCATTCCCTAAACTTATTAGTATTTTAATTATCTTATCCCTCATTTCAAAAAAGCTTTCTTCTTGAATAAGATTTATTGATTTTCCTATTCCACCTTTGGTAAATTCCGCTATAAATCTAGCCCTATCTTCTCCTATATTATACCTATCTAATAAAAATTTTATTATTTTTTTAGGACTTATAGGATACAACTTAACACTTTGTACTCTAGATAATATTGTTGGGAGTAGGTTATTAGGCCGAGAGCTTATTAATATTATATTTACATAGTAAGGTGGCTCTTCTAAAATCTTTAAAATAGCATTCTTTCCTTCAATATTCATTAAATCACTGTCGTCTATAACAAACAGCTTTTTTTTAGATTCAAAAGGTGCTGTCGACATTTTCTTTATTAAATCCTCTACTTCTATTTTTCTTATTAAACCTCTTTCTGGTTCTATAATATGGAAATCTGGATGATTCCCACTATCAAACTTCATACAAGATGTACAATTATTACAAGGTTCTATACCTTTTTCTTTACATAAAAGAGTTTTAGAAAAGACATAGGCTACCATCTTCTTTCCTATGCCTTCTTCACCTTCAAATAAATAACTGTGACTTACAGTTTCATTTTTTATAGACTTTTTTAAAGTTTCAATTCCTTTTTCATGTCCTATTATATCTTTGTAATCCATTTATTAACTCCGATCTATAATTTTACATGGTCAGCCATATCCACTACAAATATATTTGCTGCTCCTACTGTAACCTCTTGATCTCCTTCTTGTACCTTAGTACTTTTAGTTTGTTCTTCAATTGTTTCTATTATATTAGGAATATTTTCCTCTTCAGTTCCTATTAATAATGTAGTATTTCCTGATCTTAAAAATCCACCTGAAGAAGATAATTTAGTAGATCTGATTTTTTCTTTTATTAAAGCCTTACCAACTTTGTTCACATATTCATCTTGAATAATAGCTATAAGTAACTTCATAATAACCCTCCTATATTTTTATATGTTGTTCTACATCTAATATAAATAATGTGGCTCCTCCTACCTTTACTTCTAATGGATAAGGCATATATGTGTCTCCTGGCATACTTACTGTTAACAGAGAAGTGCTAATTTCTCTTGTCTTACAATTTCTTTCTACTATATTAATTACTTTTTCTATATTTTCTTCTTCTATTCCTATTAACAGTGTAGTATTTCCTGCCTTTAAAAATCCACCTGTAGAAGATAATTTAGTGACTCCAAACCTATTTTCAGTCAACTCTTCAATTAAGCTAGGTGCATCTTGGTCTTGAACTATTGCAACTATTAATTTCATAACCATTAAGCCTCCTTAGAATCTAATTTTTTTTCAATTTCTTTTATACTTTGTTGAAAAACTTTTTCTATAGTCTGGGTTGCATCTATTATTTTCACATTTTTAGGATATTCTTTTAATATTTCCATATATCCATCATATACCCTATTATGAAATATATTCCCTTCTTTTTCTAATCGATCTCCTTCAAATTCTTTAATCTTTCTATTTAAAGTAACTTCAGGATCTACGTGGAAAAATAATATCAAGTCTGGGTATACTCCTTTTAAAGCAAAGTCATTTATTTCTTTAACATTTTTTATACCTAGTTCTCGTCCTACCCCTTGATAAGCCAAACTAGATAGTACAAATCTATCACATAATACAATCTTGTTTCCCTCTAAGGCTGGTATTATCTTTTCATGTATATGTTGCCCACGAGATGCCGCATATAATAAAGCTTCTGTTTCATTACCCATATCTATATTATCTACATCTAATATAAGCTCTCTAATTTTTTCACCTATAGGAGTTCCACCTGGTTCCCTTGTTGTGATAAAATCTAAATTTTTGTCTTGTAAATACTCACCTAACAGACGGATTATAGTAGACTTACCTGATCCATCTGGACCTTCTAAGGTGACAAATAATCCTCCCATAGATAACACTCCCTTTACAAATTACTATTTGTATTATTATATCCTATTCAGCTCTCTATTTCTAGTTTAATTCTACAGTATCTAATAAAAAAACCTTCACCTTTTCATATTTAAATAGAAAAAGGTGAAAGTTAATATTCCATATTTTAAAATACTAAATTATCTATATTTTTTCTTGGTTCTATGTAATAGCTTAAAAATATTCTAACTAAATTTTTATATTTATCATATTCCTCATCTACAACATCTATATTTGTAATTTCTTTAAAACACATCTTACACATATTTACCTTAAATATATTTAAACTTATTTCTCTATTACCACAAATATTACAATACACAAAATCATCTCCCTATATTATTTACTGAGATTATTTCCATTATAATATATTTTATTCAATAGGATGAGATTTTGTGCTTGGCAGGGTTGTGCTTTTTTTAACATTAATATTAAAAGCTAATAATTAACTATTTACTTCTTTTATAACACGTAATGCATTCTTATATGCAAGCTTTTCTAGTAATCTTTCTGTCCATCCATCTTTTCTTAGAAACTTAAATAAATCAGGCATTTTATCAGATCCATCTATTTCAAGATTGCCGCTTATTCCATCAAAATCTGAGCCAAGAGCTAATATATCTTCTCCACCTATGTTTTTCATATGATTTAAATGTTCTACCATAAACTCTATCCTACTCTCTTTAGATGTAATGTCTTTATTTAAAAATCCTGGTGCAAAATTCAGACCTGCTACTCCTCCTTGTTCAGCCAGCAATTTAATCATATCATCAGTTAAATTTCTTGGATGATTAGATAATATTCGTGCATTAGAATGAGAAGCTATGAATGGTTTCTTACTTATTTTAGCTACATCATAGAAACCTCCATCTGATAAATGAGATACATCTATTATTATCCCTAAATCATTCATATATTCAATACTTTCTTTACCAAAGTCTTTTAAACCTTTATTCATAATATTAGGGTCAGTAGAGTTTGGGAATCCAAAACAGTTTTCATAATTCCAGGTTAATCCGATTAATCTTATACCTAAATTATAATATTTCTCTATTTTTTCCAGCTTTCCATCTACACTTCTACCATCTTCAATAGTTAAAAATGCAGACATTTTACCATTATTATAATTTTCAATCAAATCATCATAATTATATGCCATTGAAATTATATCAGAATTTCTATCTACCTCATCTAATAATATCTTTCTTAATTTTAAAATATATTGGTCATCTGGGATCGGCTCTCTACCTGTATCTTTAAACATATCATTACTAAGCAGAAAGATAGCAAAAAATTGTGCCATTGCTTTTGACTCTTTCATTCTTTTAAAGTCTACACTTGTAATTCTGTTATCTAAAAGACTTTCCTCACCATTTACTTCTGCCATCTTCATTAATGTATCACAATGTAAATCTATATATTTCATTTTTTTATCCCTCCCATAATTCTAAATAAAAAACAGATAAGATTTGAGAATACCTCATTGTCCTATCTGTTTTAATCTATTTATCTTTAGACTTTTACTCCTCTGATTCTTCTTCATCTTCTTCATCTTCTTCATCAGATACTAATGGAACATCCATATCTACTTCCTCCGCATCTTCAGATAATAATGCCTCTTCTGCTTCTTCATCATATGATGGTTCAACTAGAGTACATACTACTTCATCTAGTTCTGTCCAAATAGTAATGTCCTCATTTTTTGCAATGTCTAAATCTTCAACTAATATAGCTGTATCAAAATCCATATCTATAACGTCTATGCTAGCATCATTTGGTATATCTTTTGGTAAACATTCAATTTCAATCTCATCAATAGATTGTACAAGTACTGATGGCTGTAATTTAATATTATCTCTGTTAATAAGATTTACCGGAACTGACATTCTAATAGTTTCATCCATATCTAACTCCTGAAAATCAACATGAAGATATTCATTTTTTACAGGATGACTCTGTAAATCCTTAATAATTACTGAATAAGTTTCTCCATCTAAATCTAATTCTACAATAGAACTTGTCCCTGCTTCTCTATATAGTTTTGCAAATTCAATACTATCAACTTGAATATGTTTAGTTTCATCTCCACTTTTATAGATTACACCTGGGATCATCTTTTCAGCTCTTAATTTATTTACACGATTACTACCTATATCTGATCGACTTTCTATACTAATCTTTGGTGATGCCATGTTTCTTACCCCCCATCCATTTTCATATATAATATTTATATCATATTTTCCCTCTTTATGCAAACTCAATAGTCTACAACAAAACTTGTAGTATCAACAATAATACTACACCAGGTACACCTAATATCCCAACTATTATAGAATTTAGTGGATTTATTACTAATGATACTCCAAATATACCTCCTACTAGATTAAATAAAAATAAAACTACTCCTCCTATTATTCCATTGATCATTAGCTTTATTAATATTTTAATAGGTATTACTAATATTATTCCAACTATATATAATAATACAAGTCCTAATAAATAAGCAAAAATATTTCCTAGCGGCATAAAACTAACCTCCTTATGTTATTATACTATAAATATAGGTTAGTTTACAGAGAAATATTACATATTTTTTTCTTTCTTTACCTTTTTTAATAAATAAGTATATTTTCTTTTTGATGCTTCTATATCATATATAGCAAAATCTACTAAATCTGGGTCTGTTACATCATTAAAATATTCTTCCTTTGCTAGCCATTCTTTATGGGCCTCTTTAGCCGATCTTATTAACCTTTCTTTTTCATTTAATTCTACTCCATCTCTTAATAAACTACTCTTTAATTTTTGGATTAAATTCATAATTTTTTCTTTAATATTGTTCATAAAGAACACCTCCAGTATTTATATAAATCATTGACACAAATACTGAAGCTTATACTACTTTTTATAAATTAATGATGATGGCCAAATATAGCTAAGCTTATTGCCATTACTATCATTCCAACAATGGCTCCATATACAGATATATGATGATCTTCGTATTTCTGAGATGTAGGTAATAATTCATCTAAAGCTACAAAT
Organism: Tissierellaceae bacterium; assembly: GCA_035301545.1. Classification (GTDB taxonomy): domain Bacteria; phylum Bacillota; class Clostridia; order Tissierellales; family Tissierellaceae; genus DATGUA01. Next base: position 26,895 of record DATGUA010000053.1, read on the forward strand.
ATCATAATACCAGATATAATTGCAAATAATATTCCAAACAATAGATCATTAAAAAATTGAGAAAATAATAAATATCCAATTACGGCCCCAAGAGGTTGACATAATCCTACAACTAATGTAAACAAGAAAGCTTTTCTTCTACTATTAGTAGCATAAAATATAGGGACTGAAATTGCGATACTTAATGGAATATTGTGCATTATAACTGCAGCTGCAATAGGGATTGCAACAGTTATATCTTTTAGTCCTGCCGTAAATATAGCTAATCCTTCTGGTAGATTGTGTATAGCTATAGCTACCCCAGACATAATACCTAAATTAGCCATATGTCCATTATGTTTATGGTCATCAAGTATTTCATTTTCATGCACGTGAACATCTCCACCTATTGAATGGATTAACTTCTCTATAATAGCTATTAATATAATACCACCAAAAAAAGATATTAAACCTATAGTTTCTCCTTTTCCATTTTGAAGATGTCTTTCTATCGTTTCTATTCCTTCTGGTAATATTTCCATAAAAGATACATATATCATTATTCCTGCTGAAAAACTTAAAGATAAGGCTAAAAACCTTTTATTTCTTCCTTTTACTACAAAAGATAATAGACTTCCTATACCCATAGATAATCCAACTACCAATGTAAGGAAAAAGGATAATACTACATCCGATAACTCCACAAAATCACCACCAGTCTATCTTATATTATCCTATCACAATAATCTTTATTCATCTACTTTAATTAATCATATATCAAAATAATAGAGAATTGTTTCTTAATTTAATATAAATAATAAAATCTTATATAAGAACAATTCTCTATTATAAACAGTACCTGTTTATATCAAATATTTAAAATAAAATCATATGATCCATAATTAATCTATATCAAGGCCTACCCTCCATCTCTCCTTTCTTATATATATTAAAGATCCAATAATGGATATTATAGAGGCTAGAGGAGCAGCCATTCCTAACCCTACCATTCCTTTTGAAATATATATTGCTAAAAGGTATGCTAGTGGAATCCTTACTAATACAGAGGAAGCAATTCCATTTATCATTGCAAACTTTGTACATCCACACCCATTTAAAAATCCATTTAAATTAAATTTAAAAGCAACTAACATAAAATCATAGCTAAAAGATTTAAGATATTTAACTCCTACATTGATTACTGATTGATCTGCCTTAAATATTCTCATGATAGATTCTGGAAACCTCTGTCCCCAAATAAAAAAGAATATAGAAATTATAAAAGATATAAATATACTAATATTAAGAGATTTTTTAGCTCGCTCTGGTTTACCTGCCCCAATATTCTGTGCAGATATTGCTGCTAAAGCATTAGAAAGGGCCATTGGTGGCAACATAGCAAAGGTTTCCACCTTAGCTACAACTCCTACGGCTGCCGACTGAGCTACACCCATCTGATTAGCAATAGCAACTATAACTAAAAAAGAACCCCATAATAATACTTCTTGTAATGATAATGGAAAACCTAAATATAATAATTTTTTTACCTTTTCTTTATGTAAAGATAAGTTTTTAAGTTTAAACTGAAAAATAAACTCTTTCCTTCCAATATAAATTAATGCTAGTACCATACTGGTACCCTGAGATAATACAGTTGCTAATGCAGCACCATAAGCTCTCATATTAAATCTTCCAACAAATAAAAAATCTAATAATACATTAAATATACAAGCAATCCCAATAAAATATAATGGACTTTTAGAATCACCTAATCCTCTTAAAATAGCACTCACTGCATTATATCCAAATATAAATACTACTCCTACTGAAGCAAATAATACATAATCTCTCGCATCATTATAAGCTTCTGACGGTGTTTGTAATATTCCTAATAAAGGTTTTATTAATAAAAACATTATTACAGTTATAATAAGAGATAGAATAATTCCCGAAGTAAATATTGTTCCTATTGTTTCAATTACATCTTCTCTCTTTCTAGCCCCATAGTATTGACCTACCAAAATAGTTCCACCCATAGATAAACCTATTATTAGACCATTTACTATTTGCATAATCTGAGTTCCTATTGATACTGCAGATAATCCAGATGCTCCTGTATAATAACTAACAACTGCTAAATCTACAGCTCCATAAATCGCTTGTAAAAGATTAGCTATAATAAAGGGAATAGAAAAGTTTAAAAGGGATTTATAAATATTATCTTGAGTTAAATCATATTCCAATAGATTCACCTTCTTTCTATAATTGTACTCTTACAAACTATTAGAATTCAATCTAATAGTTTCTATTAGATTGAATTCTAATAATTAGCTTCTTAAATTAATTATATTATGCAATCTTTCTAAAACCAAGGTAAATAATTCATAGTACTTATTACAAACATTGTAGTTATACCCATGGCTAAAACGTTTGGAATATATCCATGAAGATGTTCTGGTAAATTTCTATTTAATAAACCTGCAAAAGGTGGTCCAATTATCCCTCCAAGAATTGAGGAAAATAATATTACAGATAATTTAGGACCAAAACTTATAACACAAAATGGAGCTATGCTCACTACAGGAATATAAGTAGGATACCATCCATTTTCTAAATGTTTCTTTCCATATAAGTATACTGCTACCCCACCACTTAATAATTGAGAAAATAATATGGCTGGAAATATTTGAGAACCTAAAAATCCATGTTTAGAATTTATAAACCAATCTATCATAGCCCCTAATATTAAAAAAATAGTAGCTATTTCATTTCCATAAAATAATGGATCTGTAAAATCAGCTAATGTTCTTCTAATTATCCAATCAGGTCTATTTAACATTTCTTGTATTTCATCTTTCCTTAAATTAGATGGTTCATTTATTAATTGAAATTCTTTCTTTTTTATCCAAGGAAGAAGTTTACATGTTTGCATCACAATAGTACCAGCACTAGCTAAGGCGAAATAATTTGATATTGTATTAGGCATATTTAAAGGTTCCATTATATATAAGGCTATCCAATTAGCAATAGGAAGTGTTAATAAGGCTCCTAAAATAGATCCTGTAAATAAAGCCTTTATATTTGGTCCATAAGTACACATTATCGCTTGTGGTGCTCCTACAAGAAATAAAAAAGTAGGTAGCCATGTAAATATATCATTATCTAGGAAAGATAAATGTTGAAGAACAAATACAGATATTGTTATAGTTAAAACCTGTGAAGCAAATACCCATGGCCATATATTTAAACCGTAAGATATTCTTATACCTGCATATTTAGAGTTTTTAACATCTAATCTCCATGCTATAACAGCTCCTAGTATAACACCTATCCCAGCAAATAATCCACCATAAAATTGTCCCTCAGAGAAATCTTTAATTATCCAAATCACTTTATAGAATAATTTATTATCCATTACCCCTCTAACTATCTCACTGTATGGTAACCAGTTAGTAACAATTTTCACCTTAGAGCATAGTAAAAAGATTAGTAAACCAGTCCCAAATAATACTAATAATCCTATAAATGATGCTGTATTCTTAGTCTTCATTTTATTTCTATCATTAACAATTTCTTTACCTTCATCTCGACCCATACAATCCCCTCTTTTAATTTATATTATAGATATAGCTGGAGATTCCAATCTCCAGCTATATAAAAGATTATTACAACTATTTATTTTTAGGTAATAATGCTAAAGATCTAATAGGTGATCCTGTACCTCCTCTAATCTTTAGTGGAAGTCCGAAATAAACAAATCTTTTTCCCACTAACTTATCTAGATTACATAAGTTTTCTGTATTTGTTATATCATATTCACCACATACTAAATGACCTGAATAATCTAAATCATCTGGAGTTAAATCAATAGCTGGAGAATCCACTCCTATATTTACTACTCCTTGGTCTGCTAACCATTTAGCAGCATTATAAGATAATCCTGTATGTTTAGAATCTAGCCCACCATAATTTAACACATCTACAGTGTCATCATCAGAATGGAATATTGGATGGGTCCTCTCAAAATGACCTGTATACATCATAAAAATGTCGCCTTTTTTAATTTGTAAGTCAGTTTTTCCTAACGCTTCTTCTAGATCCTCTACTTCTATATATTCTGGATATCTAATATGAGAGACATCTACACATATAGCATCTCCAAAATAATAATCTATAGGCATATCTTCTATACTTGCTCCACCTGGTTTATATTCTACTACTGCATCTGTATGGGTTCCTGCATGTTCACTAATTAACAGATTTCTAGCATAAAATCCTAGAGTCTTACTTCCTGTCTTCTTCATACTCACCTCATGAGTCTGATTGGTCATTATAAATGTAGGCTGATGGATACCAAAAAGTGGCATTCCCTCATACATTTCTTGAGTTAAATCTAATATTTCCCATTGTTGATTAAAATTCAT